>CALROI020000016.1:0-96357 GCA_943369765.1 Phycisphaera mikurensis NBRC 102666
CGGTTTTTTTGCGGAGTGCGATGAGGTATATATACCTCATCGCACTCCGCAAAAAAACCGCCTGTTTGAGGGATCTGGCCTGATTGGACGAATGCCAAATTTATAGCCTCCAGGGCTATTTTTTGCGGTAATTCTCAATCACCCCTAGACATGCCGATTGAATCGTGCGATACTTTTTAGCCCTATGGACGAAAAAAACCGTAACAGTCTAATCAAGCGGCTTCAGGCGGAAATGCCTCGGGGGGCTCCCTTTGACCTTGCGGGCCTTGGACGGCTCGGCATCACGCCCCAACTGGCGGCCAAGTACGTCCGCCACGGCTGGCTTCGGCGCCTTCAGCAGGGCGTGTACGCCTTCCCAGGCGACGAGTTCACACGCGAGGCGGCCGTCCTGTTCCTCCAGGAGGGCGCACCGAGTCTGCATGTCGGCGGCAAGAGTGCCCTTGCCCTCCAAGGCGTCCAGCACAACCTCTCGGCACGTGACGCTCTGGTGCTCTGGGGCGATCGACCCTTCTCACTTCCGAGCTGGTTTGAGGAGCGATTCCCTACAACGCGCTTCGTCGCGAGCAAGCTCTTTGAGTGGAACGATGGGCAGGCCGCGACTCAGACGATCACGACTCCTCCTGGAGCACCCGAGGGCCTGCGTGTAGCGGTACCAGAACGGGCGGTGCTGGAGTTGCTGAGCGAGGTGGGCCTACGCGAAAGCCTTGAAGAAGCGAGAAATCTGTTTGAGGGACTACGCAACATGCGAAAAGACGTTGCGGGCCAACTGCTCTCGTGCTGCACGAGCGTCAAAGCCGTACGGTTGTTCCTGACCTGGTCGCGCGCAACCGGCCTTCTTGACGTCGATGCTCTTCGGACGCGGTATCCGCTTCGCGTTGGAAGCGATGCTCGCTGGATGAGCCGACTTTCGGACGGAACCCTTCTCACGCTCAAACCCTATGGATAAGCGTTACGCCGATACCGTCCGACTGCTTCTCGCCGTGGCACCTGACGTGTTCGCGAGCGACATCTTCGCGCTCAAGGGCGGAACGGCGATCAATCTGTTTGTCCGAGACATGCCGCGCTTGTCGGTTGATCTTGACCTCGTGTATGTACCGTTGGCTCCTGCCCGGACCGAAGCCCTCAAAGCCATCACGAACGAGCTCGCTGCCATCGCCTCGCGTCTCACCAGACGCGGCTTGAGCGTCCGGGCAGTAAACAGCGACGGCCCAGACGACATAAAGCTCGTGATCGAGAACAAGACGAGTCAGGTCAAAGTCGAGGTCAATCCGGTTTTTCGCGGCACGGTCTTGGACGTGGAGCGGCGGATGCTCGTGGCGGAGACAGCCAAGCAGTTCAGCGTTGAACTCGAACTCCCCGTGCTTGCCCCCGACGAGCTGTATGGCGGAAAGCTGGTTGCCGCCCTTGATCGTCAGCATCCGCGGGATCTGTTTGACGTCTGGCAGCTCTATGAACACGGCGGAATCAGCGACGGCACGATCGAGTGCTTCGTGACCTATCTCGCCGGCCATCACCGGCCCACACACGAAGTCCTCTTTGCCAAGCCCAAGGATGTTGCCCGAGAGTACCAGGCGACCTTTGTCGGAATGACCACCGAGCCCGTGAGCTTGGACACACTCCTTAATGCGCGGGCGCGCTTGTTCAAGGAAGTGCCTGTCCGCCTGACTGAAGCTCACCGTCGTTTCCTCATCGGCTTCGTCCGCACTGAGCCCGACTGGACACTCCTCAAGTGCCCGCATGCCGCCCAATTACCGGCTCTTCGCTGGAAGCTGATCAATCTGGAGAAGCTCAAGACCGCTCAACCAAAGAAGTTCGAGGCCCAAGCGAATGCCTTGAAAGAGCTGCTGACCAGCTAGGCCAGTCTCGCACTCCGGGCGGCGTCGAGAGCATGCGCGCGTCCACGGGGCGGCTGCAGCCCCAAGCGGAGCTTTCCCACTTTGGCCCAGCATTTTCACTGGCATCTGGATCAATGGCGTCGGCTGCGTTTCATGACCTTAGATGCGTATGCTGGAGCACCACGATCATGTTTCGGAAGTCGTGGTCGCGCATCACCGTCGTGCTCAAGACATCCCCATCTGGCTCTCGCAGCGTCGCGGTGCCTCTGTACGAAGAACCGGGGCAAGGCTGCCGACTGATCTACCACTACGAGAATAGGCCACAACTCGGCGAACCGGAACTCGCGTGCCATTATGGCTTGTGCACGCATCTTTTCTCAGACGAGTTTGATTGGGCAAGGCACTACTTGATGAACGTGCAACGCCATCTGACGACGCAAGAAAACGCGACCCAATGGGCCGCGCTTTAGCATCGATCCTGCTGAGACAGCTCAGACTTCAAAGCCCGCGGATATCAACGAAGCGTGCGAGAGGGTGACGCATCAACGCCATCAGCGAGTGCGGCATAAGGCCCTGTCGACCCACCAAGGTGAGCTTCAGCTCTCGATCGAGAACATCCATCAGTACCGAACGATAGGAAGGGCTTTCGCCCGCGAAGATCAGTCGATCGACCTTCAAAAGCAGTGATTGCGAGATCTTCGCCTCGACCAGCTCGCGAACGCTGTCAATGTGGCTCGTGGCAGACCTCTCAACCGCCCCCCAGGCCCGACGAATCGTCCATCCATTCTGCCTGAGCTCCTCCGCATCGATCGTGCCGGCCGTACCCGGCATGATGACTTTGAAGTTAGCACCCTCCCGCTCAATTGACTCGGTGAACTGCCGAATGTTCGTGGGCTGCTGCCCCTGCCCGAGACGCTCGATGTTCACCATCTCGAGCAGGTGCCCATCCACAATCGCGATGGCGCGATGGTCGATGACGGCGTTCGCCTCGATGTGAGCCGGCCGCAGAGGAACAGACGTGGCTCTTCCGACAAGTTTCCAAATTTCTGCAGTTCGTGACGCGATGAGTTTCATGGTCATGGGTCCTGTTCTACCTGGCACGCCTTGCCCCCCGCTCAGGGGGGCAGCACGGCAACACGCCTTGCTGTAGAATCGAGTTGTGTGAACGGGCCGATTCTCCAAAGCCGGGAATTTGCTCGTCTCAGGTTCCGGTCGGATATCAGCCGGCCGGTGCCTTCGAGCTTGAGAGAGTCTGGGCTCGCTTTGGGGACAAGTCGAGTCTGCGCGTGTCTTCTCATTTGCGATTCCTCATCTTGCGGTGGTGCAACCACGGTGAACACCGTCTCACAGCCGTGACATGCCATGGTCGCACCATCGCTCACATAAACACCTCGAAGAAATCGAGGCGAAACGGTCGATAGATGGTCTCATGATGCAGCGCGCATCATCCTGTTGCATTTTGCGTCAGATTGCATTACACTGCCTCATCGTGCGACAAAATGAAGCGACCGGAAAGTTACAGTTATGGTGGAGCATGGCAAAGAAAAGAGCAAAACGTCAGAAGTTCAAGGCTCCGAAAGGAGGCGACACAGACGTTCCCGTGCGAGTTCGACGCTCGTTAGCGTCTGGAATTGCAGAGGTCCAAAAGGAGCTCGGCGATCGAAGTCGCTCGGCGGCTGTGAGCCAAATGGTAGCCGAATATCTGAAATGTCGAGAGTTATTGGCACCATTGGCCGCAAGGGATGGCACGACCATTCCGAGTCTGCTGGAGCGTGCCGCCAATCTTTGGGTGCAGCGCGACGCAGAGACGAAGGACCCCACGTTGGGGCCCGATTCATTATTCAGAACACACTAAGACGGCGTGCGTAGTTTACCAAGGAGGGTTTATGCGAATCGCAACGGGGAATTGGCGCAGGACCGCCACAACAAGGGGTGGCCACCCGAGGATCGTTGATCCAGGCATCGAGGGCTTTGATGTGCAAAAGCTCCTTGACGCAGCCAAAAGGCAGATTACACCTCCTCCAGGCTGGACGCCCAGTGCACTCAACATCGAGGGATTCTCCAAGATGTCTGATGAGGAAGCGAAAGAGCTGTGGAAGAGAGATCCAGTTGAATTTCTGGCGCGCATGCCTTATCACGCGACCGCGATGCTGATTGGTTTGTGTTTCCAGATGCGACAGGCCGGAAAGCTCCACAAGCTCGATCCAAATCTAGTACGAGCGTTCAAGAGCTTGGAGCGATAGGTACTGCTTTCGTCATTTGCCGCGTGGAAGCCGGCTGATAACTTCTCTCACAAGCTGTTCGTACTGGGTTGCGAGGCACAGTCCAAAAACCAATTCGTCAATCTTCATCTGGTCCGCGTTGGCGCCCGCGACAATCCTGGCTTCTCGGTACAAGATGCTCGGCAACTTGGTCTTTCGCATTTCGTTGCAAATGCTCACGAACGATTCGCGGAGGATCGACGAGAAAGCAGGGTGACGGACCTGATCCTGGAAACTCGGAGCCGCGAGATTGACGAGAGCATGTGAAACAACGGGCGGCGGATTTCCGATCCACTGCGCAAGTTCATCCGCTTGTTCGCGAAAGCAATTGTTCATTGACCACCTCTTTGGAGCTGCCGCACGGATCTCCTGAGCAAGACCCGTTTGCCACACTTTCTCGTCCATGTCGACCATGTACTGGGCAATGGCGTGCTCTTTGGCCAACTGCGGATCGACTTCAAGCGATCGCGCCAGTTCGGCGTACATGCCGTTCATGCCGGACGGCAGGAATCGTTTGACCGGCAACCTCGGGCGCACGTCTGCACGTGCCTGCCGAGTGGTCGACGACCAGTTTGCTTCCGTCGACCAATCGCATACATCTGCCTTTTGGTACGGGGTGCAAAGGCGAAGTGCGTGGAAGGCAACCGATTTCTTTCCTCGCGGCGAGTATCCGGCTCGTGCGTCGGCTCGATCCATCCACTCTCTGAACTGAGGGGGCATTCGCGAAATGATCTTCTGCTCTGAACCTTCCATTGCGCAACCTTTCCAGAATCCTTCTTCGCTCTTTGTCGTGCCCAACCATGGTTCGACCGTGGTCCTTTCACGACAGGCTTCACTTGGGGAAAGCAGTATATCAGTTTTTTCAGGGTGGAGCGAAAATTCTCCAAAAACTTTTCTGGCTAGACGTTCAACATTTAATGCTCATGAGTGACGTTCGTTTTCTGCTAGTGGATGGGAGCGACCTGTTTAGTGACATTGCCAAAGGACGAGACGTGAGATCAGCCGCTTTGCTGTTGTCCTTAAGCACCGCATAGGGAAGACGTCTGAGCGATTATTCTGAGACTTCTTCTAGCCACATTTCTGACCTCCGAGTGGGCGAGATTCGGACTGTCAGGACCACGAGAACGGTCGCAGCCAGGCACATTTCTGCCAGACCGGAGCGCATCGGATTTGGATTCAGGTAGGGCTGTGCAGCAAAGAGTTCGGTCGCAGCTGAGCTTGAGTTCGGGTGGACGATCGGCATCCTCGGCATCCAGCCGCACTCACCCGATGGGAAACCCGCCCGAGCCTCGCAGCCATTTTGCCGCGGCTTCAACCGTTCTGCCGGATGAACGGCTTATCGCTCTGCCTGCCCAACGATCGGACACCCAGAAACAGCAACCGGAGTTTCGCTGCCGCGCCGGGCCGGCCGCGGGGCTGATTTCATTTCCCATGCCCAACCTGGGCACAACCCGCAGGCGGGGACCATGACATCGGGCATGTTTGCCGGCATTGAACGGGGCTGGGTGGAGGTCCACTGGCCGCTCAGGGGGCCGACACAAGCCGGATCGCAGGCAGGGCTGTGGAATGGACTTCAGCTCCTGCACAGTTCTGTGCTCATGAGGGTTTCCTTGGGAGCCCAAGACACAAATTCTCGCAAGATCTCGGCAGGCGGGAGGGCGAATTTCGGTGGTTGTGGGGCTCGGATGGACCTCCGTCCAGGACGTCCTGCGGGAGAGGCGATGATTCGGATGCATCAATCAACTTCAGCGCCGGATGCCAAGGCGTACTACACGCAGGGGCTCGCGCGCGAGGACTACTACACCCAAGGGGACTCTGTGCTGGGGCACTGGCTCGGTGAAGGCGCCCGCCTGCTTGGCTTGGCGGAGCACGTGGACCGCGAGAGCTTTGCCGCATTGGTGGACAACACCTACCCCGAGAATGCCCACCGCATTCGGACGCCTGCATCCGTTGAAGAGGGTCTCTCCAAGAGGGGGACACGCAAGTATGACGACCGTTTCACTCCCGAAACGTTAACCCCCCGGACACGGGACCGCCGGACCGTGGGCTACGACATCTCGTGGCACCCGCCCAAGTCCGTCTCGGTTGCCTATGCCCTCACCAACGATCCAGCGATTCCAGAAGCCCTTCGCGCCGCCGTGCGAGCGACCATGGCGGAGATGGAATCAGAAATGCTGACGCGGGTTCGCGTCGGTGGACAAGATAGCAACCGACGCGTCGGCAACCTCCTGTGGGCGGAGTTCTTGCACACGACCTCCCGCCCGGTTCGACGCTATCCCGCCGACCCTCACTTGCACCTCCATACCTATGTGATGAATGCCGTCTACGACCCAATCGAGGGCCGTTGGAAAGCGGGACAGTTTCGCGAAATGCAACGCGACATGCCTTATTGGCAATCCATCTTCCATGCCAGGCTGGCGGACGGCTTGCGGGCGGCGGGCTACAGCCTGCGTGCAACGGCCAAGAGTTGGGAGCTTGCGCACGTACCGGAGAGTGTTGTTTCGCGATTCTCGAAGCGTACCCAACAAATTGACACACTCGCGCGTGAGAAGGGCATCACCCGTGCGGCCGAGAAAGCCGCGCTCGGTGCCCGCACCCGTCGAACCAAATCGTATGACCTCAGCGATTCGGAGCTTCATCGAGCCTGGGATGCCCAGCTTCTGGACGGTGAGCGACGCGAGATGCTCCACCATCTCATTCATGCCGGAGGAAGCAAGCGATCTCCCGGCGTCTTTGTGGGAACGCCTCGAACTGCAGACGATTGTCTCGCCTACGCAACGACTCATTTGTTTGAACGACAATCTGTGGTCCAGACGCGCCGGCTCTTGGCAGAAGCCATCGCCCATGGTGTGGGTCGTTGCGATGCCGAAGCGATCATCAAGGGCATCCACCGCGGCGGCTTCATCAACCGTACGATGGGCGGCATTGGAATGACCACCACCTCAGAGGTACTGGCCGAAGAGGAACGAATGCTGGCGTTTGCCCGGAATGGCAAGGGAACATGTCGCCCGCTCGTCCAGAGTCCGCCCGAGGCTGTTCGATCAGACCCCCGTTCAAACTCCCCGGCAGCGCCCCGCCTCACCCTTGCCGACGATCAGCAGCGTGCGCTTGATCATGTGCTGTCGTGCACGGATCGGATCATGGCCATCCGGGGGGCTGCTGGCACGGGCAAGACGACGCTCCTGACCCAGCTTAAGTCACGCCTCGAAGAGGTGGGACGGCGTGTGCATGCGTTCGCTCCCACCGCAGAAGCATCGCGCGGTGTGTTGCGGGATTCCGGGTTTGAAGACGCGGACACGCTGGATCGACTGCTCGTCGATCGCAAGCTGCAGTCGCAGATCAAGGGGAGCGTGGTCATTCTGGATGAAGCGAGCCTGGTGGGCGTGACCAAGATGAACCGCATGTTTGATCTCGTCGACCAGTTGGACCTGCGATTGATCCTCTCGGGCGACACCCGCCAGCACGCAGCCGTTGACCGGGGCGACGCCCTACGGGCCTTGGAGACCGAAGCGGGCATCGTTCCAGCGCAGGTCACGACCATCCGCCGGCAACGTGGTGAGCTCAAGAAAGCCATTGAACACTTGAGCCGGGGAGAGATCGCCGATGGGTTCTCGCTTCTGGACGCACTGGGGTGCATCCAGACCACCCACGATCCTGACATCCGCCTGCAGAAGCTTGCCGCCGACTACGCCGATGCCCTTCGATCCGGAAAGTCCGTCCTCGCGATCGCGCCGACCCATGCCGAGGGAAACGAGGTGACCGCAGCGATCCGAGACAAGCTTCGCGAATCTGGAAAGATCAAGGGCGAGGAAAAGACCTACCGCCAACTCATCGACCTTGGCTGGACCAAGACCCAGAGGGGCTTGGCCGATCGATACGAGCCCGGAATGGTCGTCCAGTTTACCAACCATGTCACAGGCTTTGCGCGTGGAGGGCGCTGGGAGGTCGCGTCTGTGGACCGCGAACACGGGCGTGTGCATGTCCGCAGCAGCGAGGGCAAGGAACAGACTCTGCCGCTAAACCGTGCCGACAGGTTTGCGGTGTGTGTCCAACGGTCACTCGAACTGGCCGAAGGCGATCGCATTCGGATCACACGCAATGGAACGGCGGGCAGCCGAACGTTGGCATCCTCCGGACGAGAGGCCGAGCATCGGCTGATGAACGGGTCGCTTTATGGCGTTCGTCGGGTTCTGCCGGATGGATCGCTCGAACTCTCCAATGGCTGGGTGATCGATCGCGATTTTGGGCATGTGGCTCATGGCTATTGCCAGACAAGCCACGCTGTCCAAGGCAAATCGGCGGACCGGGTGCTTGTGGCCCAGAGTTCGGAGAGTTTTGCGGCATCGTCACCCGAGCAGTTTTACGTGAGTTGCAGTCGGGCCAAGGAGTCGCTGACGGTGTACACCGACAACGCCCCCGAACTGCTTATCGCCATCCGGCAACATGTTCAGCGCCCAAGTGCCACAGCGCTTGCCAAAGAGGGCGCGATCAAGCGGCCGTCCCATTGGGGCGTGGCCGAGAGGCACCGGGAGCATTTCAGAACCATGACCCGCCTGGCGTACTGGCGTGACCGAACGTTGGCGCGATTTACCCGACAATCCAAAGGCCACGTCCAGGCCCAAGAGCCTCAACGCCGAACAATGGGCATGCCGTCCGTACTTGGCTCCCGCATAAGGGAAAGGAGACTTGAACGCGATGGCCGGTAGTCCTCTTGACAACCTCGGGCGTCCTCAGCCCCGACCGCCTCAACCGGCCGCTCGTGAAAGTGGCCCTACCCCCCCACCGCCTGGCACGGCAAAGGCGCCTGTCCCACCGCCTCCGGCTGCGGATACGGCTGGCAACCGGTTGGGCCTTGAGGTTCAGGGCACCGAAGACTTGCCACCCCACATGCTTGATGTTGTGCTCCGACACGGCGTGCGGCACGCGTTTCCGTACTCGTACTTGACGGAAGTGGCGTTCACCGGCGAGGGGACAGTAGAATTACACTTCGGGACCAAGCGGGTGTCGGTCAAGGGGCGCAACCTTCAACGGTTGTACGAGTTCGCAACGCGTCATGTGATCGTCCGCATCACCTCGGTTGGCGAGATGGACCGAATGCCCGAGAGTGCGACTGTCGTCTCCTCAATCACCATCGTGGATTTGGCGGATGAAGATGGGCGGCAGCGCCCTTAGGCACCACCGCCCGCCTCCTAGGCAGCGACGGCCACCTCGCTTTCGGTGGCGGCATCCTGTTCGGCGTTCGCCTCGCTGGCCCGATCCTCGGCGATCAGCTCGAAGATGGCCGAGTGGGCAAGGTCAAGCACCTTTGCGGCCAGAAGCAGTTCATCGCGTCCGAAACTGGACGTGTACTGCCATTCGCCTTGGTCGGTGCGATACACGCGCTCCAGCGTAACGCTGAAGCGTGTGCCCTTCTCGGAGGTGTTTCGCCAGATGGCGGCCCTCATGGCCCCCAATCGAACGATACGTGCTGGTTGGTTGGTTTTCGTCATACGAACTCCTTTCAGTTGTGTGTTGACGATGCGTGTCCGGATTGGACGCACGCAGCGACAGACAAGGGAGGAGGATCCTCTGCACGAAGGGCTCTGCCCGAGGAAGAGGAGGTGCCCCCTTGACGGGCGTGAGTACGTCGATAGGCTCAAGCCGGACCGTCAACACCAATGACTGAAAGATTCGTCGCGTTCAAGACGATGGCCCCAACCTGCTCCGTTCATACCGGGGGTTTAGAACGATCGGCGAAACGAGAACGTCGAACGGGCTTCGCGCGGTACCGATAGCGGCGCCAACGCCACGCATGGCGAATGAGTCCAGTTGCGATGACCGCGATGTAGAGGGCAAGACCGGCCCGCACGAGGGCGTCTTTGTGATCTGCGGCGTTCGAATCGGGCCAGACAACGCCGAGGACGAGGGTTGCCAGCAAGCCGAGAGCGGCGGTGACGAGTGTCGAGGACACGGCCTCCATGCCGGTGCGGCCGCCTGGGTAGAGCATGCGGCTTGGATGCGACGACTGGAAGGCCATGAGCTGCTGACGATGGTCCTCGTTCACAGCGACCTCAATGGCCTCGATGCGGCGAAGCACATCCTCAAACGACCGGGCGTGTGCGATGGTTGTTCGCACCAGCCATAGGCCAGCAAGTGGAAGCGTAAAGAGCAGGATGACCTGCGCAGGCTCGGTCAACGTGTCGAACGTGGCAAGCAGGCCCGCCAGTGTGGCAGCACTCAGGGGTACCCGTCGATCGAGCGACTGCATGCGAAACACGGCAAGGTCGTAAAGCGCCCGATACTCTGTGAGTCGCGCCTCGGATGCGGTTGACACGTTGCCCACACGTCGTTTCATGGTGATTCGATACACCAGACGTCAAGATCCGTCAAGGCTGTCAGACCGGCGTGTGTCCGCCTGCGAACGAACCAGCACGGCGACGTCAGGATTCGCAACGTGACGCTCCGGGCGATGCGGAACGGAGCTGACCAACGCATCACTCTCCGATCGTTGCTGACCGGACGCTTGACCCACAGGGGATTTTGTCTGTCAGGAGGGGACGGGCGCGAGGCGGCATCCAAAGGAAACCGACTCAGTACGCCCGGCTCGCGGCCCGCCCGCTATCGCCCAAGTTGGCGTTCGAGGGCAGCGAGGAGATACAGAAGCCGAGCGCCGGATTCGGATTCATGAGTTGACGCCTCCGGCATGGTGACCTCCTTCGTGGAGTCCATCCAAGTGACGGCCCGCTCCGCCAGCGTGCGGAGAACGGGCAAGTCGGAGTGACGAAAGGTCTGGGTCTCGGACCAGCGACCGCGGGGATCACGGTGGAGCTTGGAGAAGGTTGCGAGGTGGAAAGGTCTACCGGCTCGATCGTTGCTTGACCAGACATTTAATTGAATGGACCCGAGCTTGAAGCGTTTGGCTGGCTGTGTAGGTGACATGAAGTGCTCCCTTGTTGTGGTTGACGTTGGTCGGCCACAGGCGATCGAGGAGCGCAAGCCAGTCACGCGCACGCCGCCACGAGCGGGTGCACCCGCCGTGGTCTGCCGTCTGCACAAGGCGAAGCCGCGGAAGATGGACGGCCGCTTGACGGGCGAGCATCCGAGATCAAGACCAACGCACACGTCAACCCGCAAGGGTCACGCGTTCCCCACGGCCTCCAGAGCGTTCTTCAAGAAAGGTCTAGCGAGGAATCTGGTCCGGATCGTTCAGACGGTAACTGGTGCTGCGGCCTCCGCCCTCGTTCCGCACGAGAATCATCCGATCGAGCAGGTCTTGGATGTCTTGCAGCGCGGTGTCGTTCGAGCACTTAGCGAGCTTGGCGTACTTGGAGGCGTTCAACACGCCCTCAACGTCACTGAGAATCCGATCGATCGGCTTCATATCCGACGCTCTCATGACTGAAAACGCCGTCGCGGTCCAAGCCGATCACTCGCACCTATCTCGATACGGCAGTCACGGCCAACTGGCGGGGCGGCGCGGCGATCGCCAACGCCGAGGCGATGGCTCTGAACCGTTGAACTACCGCTTGCCGTTGTTTGCGAAGGCGATCAACGCACCCAGGGCAAGTAGGACGCCGCCGATGACCAGAATCTTGTCGATTTCCGCAGCGGTCTCTTTGGCCTTCGCGCGGGCGGCCTTTTGGCCTTCCTCTGATTGGAGCACACGACGCTGAAGTCCGAGCAGGACGGGATACGCCATCCCCTCAATCGGCGGCACCTTTGGCCCCGCCAGTTCCCAGCGGTTCAAAGTGACCGGGTGCACGCTCAGCACCCTCGCGAACTGGTCCAAAGACCAGCCGAAGGCTGTTCGGATCTTGCGGATGTCATCTCCAGTCAGGCTCATTTGGACTCCATGTCAGTTCTAGCATATGCTAGATCATTGGTCGCGACAATCGGGAATCGTTTCCCTGCCTTGGGTCGAGAATCTTGGAGTTTCATCGAAAGGAGCAGCAGCAATGAGTTCGGGTTTTCAGTCCTATCCCAGTCCGTTCCGCCTCGCCACAGCACCTCACGTCAAAGCCGACACACGTATCGCACAGCCCGGCGATCACTTTCGAGTGTCTCGCGGACTCTACTCGCATCATGCGATCTATGTGGGGAACGGCTGGCTGATCGAGTTCGGCAGTGGCTTCCTGGGCGGCGTGGTCGCCTATGTCGATTGGCAGACCTTCTCGGGTGGGTCGAATGTCGAGCTGGTTGGTTGCGGCGGCTGGGTCGCGGCTGAGCGTGCCAAGTGTCGGCTCGGCATGGGCGGCTTCAACTTGATCTCGCGGAACTGCGAGCACTTCGCCAACTGGTGCGTCACGGGCGAGTGGGAAAGCGGTCAAGTCACAGTCGTGGCGGTGGCCGCCCTCTCAGCACTTTTCCTCGCCTTGGTCACAAAGAAAGCGCCTCGATTCGCTTGAGCGAGACTTGCGACCGTCCTTCGCGTAGAACCGACGCGTGCTAGTTCGATCCGAGTACAGCGAGCGGTGCTCCTACCGCACGCTTTATGTAGTCATCGACTGAAGCAAGGAGCAGTCGCACGCCCTCTTCACCGGTCTGTCGTGAAAGGCCGGGTTGTACAATGGCAACCTCCATCTGGATCGGCTTTTGTCGATTTCGGATAGAATCGTCGAACGCTCTGAAAGTGGCCACGAAGAACTGACGATGTCCTTGAGTCTGCACGCGGGCTCTGATTCGTTCACACAACAGCTCCGGATTTTTGAGCCAGCGAATGCCCTTCATCGCCTGGCCACACACCTCATAGAGATCCTCAACACGACCGCCGGGCCCTGTCGAATTGCGAGCGAGCGCCTTGCAGTGATAGACCCTCACAATCAAGTGCGTTGGTGAATCGAGCAGGACAACAAAATCAGCAACCTCGCCAGTTCCGTGGTCGCAGACCGCCGCGATCGGGGCAAGCTGACTGATGATGTCGCGCAGACCTTCTTGGATTGATCGAAGAGCGCCAGTCGATGGGCCGCATTCGTTCTTGATGTCTACGCGAGTCGCAGTCCAGTCGGGAACCACAACGCGCGTCATGTCAAACAGAATGGCTTGACCGCGACGCGGGACGTAGTGACGACCCCGCAGCGTACTTCCATCTTGAAGAATCATCGGCAAGCCATTCGCGTTCAGCCAGTCGATGTATCTCGTGCGTTCGCGGGCCTTTTCAATCAGGACTGTTTCGTTCCAATTGCCGACCGTCTCGAACGCTGGGGTGCGTGCTGGATCAAACAGGGCGACAACGGTGTGCTCGTCCAGAGCCAGCACAACTTCAAGCGTCCCATCTGGCCGATATCGCGGTGCAAGGTCACAGTCAAGCAGAGGCCGATGCACCCTGCGGCCCTGCCCATCGGTCATGATGATCTCGTGTGTACCGTCGTATACCGACATCGGCCAGTCAATACCAATGACGCGATTGGGGACTCGCGTTACCAACTCTCCAGCGCTGAGCAGGTCCAACTTTGAGCCTGTAGTCACTGGCGTGGTGCCTGCGATCCGAGTCGCCAGTACACCGCACCAATCAATGAACTCTGGAATTCGGCATTGGCCAGGGCTCCATACTTTGCCTGAACTGCTGAACCCGAGCAACGAGTCCTCGCCGTTAAACACGCAGCGTCCGAATAGATGTCCACGGTGATAGAGCTGGCCATCGAGCTCGGTGACTACATCTTGCGGGTTTGGACCCGTCAGGATTCGATACGACTCCTTGAGTGCGCCATCAGCGTTTGATCGCATGCCAATATTGAAAAACTCTGAGCGCTGAACACCAGCAAGTACTCGGTTGACCTCCGGCAGGGCTAGAGGCCGGTACGACGTCGCAAGCTGGCTCGCGATCGTCTCATACAGCGTGTCGTTGCGCTTGGATGATCCAATAAAGAGCAGCCCGCTATCAGCGTGGTGATGCACCACCGCCAGATCGTGCTCCTCCGTTTCGAAGCCAGTGGACGTGATCCACTGGGGCTTCATTGTCGTGCGCATCAGGAGGACACGAGTTGTCAGTTCATGACTGAAGTCCTCGCGAATCAGGCTGAATGGAACCGGCAGAGTTATCGCCGAATCTAGTGTGATGCCTTCGCATCGGTAGATCTTCACATGTCGTTTGGGCTCAAGTGCGAAAATGGACACGCCTTGTACGTCCTCTTCGGTAGTGTGCATTTCTTCAAAGGTGTCAAGAGCTTCCCGAATCTGCTCTTCCTGCTGAACGCGGCCTGCACCGAGATTCAGCACCAGCTCTTGCCATCCTGCTGGGTCGTTGTAGAGGCGTTGCCGCTCGACTTCAATGTCCATCGGCACGGCGACAAATGTCGCAGTGCCGAGATTCTGCCCCGCAACCCGGGCAAATCTGCCAATGAACTGCAGCGTCACTGCCAGCGAGCGGTGCGGAGCGTGAATGGCGGCGATCTTCAGGTTTGGAAAGTCGAAGCCCTCGCCGAACATGTCCACACAAATGATCCCGTCCAGTACGCCTCGACGAAGATCGGCGATGACGGACTTGATGCGAGAGTACGTGTGGTCACTGTGAACTACCGCTGTGCGCAGTGTCGTCTTGGTGGCGTACACCTCTTGCAGTTCTGTCGCTCTTGCCTTGGAGTCGGTTCGCACCATCACATAGTGCTGAAAGCCGTTCTCCCTATCCTGGCGAAACTGCTCTGCGGTACGAACCGCGACTGCTTCGTCATGGCTCTGTCCGTCCTGCGGTTCAACTGCGATGAAGCGGATATCGCCGAACACGCCGTCCGCTTTCGCCTGCTTAACCGTGTAGGTGTAGACAAAGCGACCCTTGATCTCCCGTCGATCCTCTCTAAATGGGGTCGCGGTGAATAGTGCCCGATGGGCATTGGGAAAGGCGGCGAATATCCCGCTCCAAGTTGTCGCAGCACTGTGGTGCGCTTCATCAATGAGCAGCAGGTCAAAGAGATCACCCGGTGGTTGAGCCACATTGTGGGCTTCTGGACTCGTGGTGAATGGGGTCGCGACGACAATGTCGAACCGTCGCAAGTCTTCCCAAGCCTGCTGATCCGATAGTCGATTCTCGACTTCGTGCACCCTGGGTGGGTTTCCGATCGCCGGAAGGCACCGAAGACGTCGAAGAAGTTCCTGATTCTCGAAGCTCTCGGCGATCTGACCTCGAACAGGACGGCTGGGGGTAACAACGAGGACACGCAGAGCCCTGGCAAAATACGGCGCAAGCATCAGTACAGCAGTCTTGCCAGTTCCTGTGGGCATTGTCACAATCGCGGCATCTTTCCGGCTCGCAAAGTGTGCTGCCAATGCATGTACTGCGCCAATCTGGGCGTTGCGTAGACCGTTCACGCCATCTGCAAATGGCAGACGCACATGTTCGTAGTTGTCGCGAAAGTACGTCATCGTTTCCCCGTGTCTCGGAACGCCCCGCCAGGATGGCTACCAAGGGTCCATGATGCCGTCGCTGGCATTAGGAAGATGTTAGCACTGGGGGACGCCATCGACAATCACATAGTCTCGCGTGAGCGTCCGCGACGAAACACATTCAAGAGCGCCCGGAACTGGTCCGAACTGAGCTCGACCGGACAGGAATCGAGCCACTTCTGGACAACTGCACCGGATTCTGCACCGGGCGTCTCACGGATAACGTGATTTCCCGTGGAATCTGGCGCGTGTTCGAATCCCATCGGGGTCATTCTGGTTTTGTTCGGCACGCTTGTGGCTGAACACCCTTCGACATCACACGTCGGCACCACACTTCGGCACCACACTTCGGCACCACACTTAGACATCACAGATCGCGAATGCCTCGCGGAGTGACGCCATGGCCTCGCGCTTGGGCATGAACTCCTGGCCGAGGAACCCCTTGTAGCCGGTGGCCACGATCGCGGCACAGATCCCCTTGTAGTTGAGTTCCTGCGTGTCGTCGAACTCGTTGCGGCCCGGGTTGCCCGCGGTGTGGTAGTGCCCGATGGCTTTGTGGTGCTTCTGGATCGTGGCGATCACATCGCCCTCCATGATCTGCATGTGGTAAATGTCATAGAGCAGGCGGAAGCGGTCGGACGCGACCTCGTTGACGAGGTCAACGCCCCATGGCGTGCGGTCGCACTGGTAGTCGCCGTGGTCGCGCTTGGAGTTGAGCAGTTCCATGATGATGGTGACGCCGAGCTTCTCCGCGAGCGGCGTGATGCGCTTGAGCCCGATCGCGCAGTTCTTCATCCCCTCTTTGTCATCCAGGCCCTTGCGATTGCCGGAGAAGCAGATCTGGTTGGGGACGCCCGCGGCTTTCACGAGCGGGAGACGCTCTTCGAGTTCTTTCACGATCGCGTCGTGGTTCTCGATGCGGTTGAGCCCTTTCGAGATGGGGTTGCTCTTGACCGAGTTGGCGACGGCGCATGTGAGGCCTGCGGAGGCGACGACAGGCCAATCGCTCGGGTCGAGCAACTCGATCGACTGATACCCCATGCCCTTGGCGGCGGCGGCGAGGTCCTCGAGTTTGGTCCCGCCGAAGCACCAGCGACAGACCGACTGCTTCAGATTGCCCTTGATGGGTCGTGAAGGCGTGCTGGCAAGGCCCGGTGAGGACACGGTGACCCCGGCGGCAGCGGCGGCGGCGAAGAAATGGCGACGGTTCATGGGAGGCTCCTCGGTTTGAAACAGCATACCACGAAACGGACGCCACAAAGCATGTGAAATCACAGCCAGCGGACGCAGACGACCCCGCCGAAGATCAGCAGGATCCCGACGATCTTGCCCGGGGAGACGGCGTGCACGGGGAGCCCGACGTGCCCGAAGTGGTCGATGAGGAGGGAGGCGACAAACTGACCGGCCAGCATGGCGGCGAGGTAACTGGTCGCGCCCATTCTGGGGACGAGGATCAGCGAGAGGGTGACGAAGAACGCCCCGCAGAGCCCGCCCAGCCACATCCACCAGGGGCCTTGGACGAGCTTCTGAGGATCAGGGATCCCCGCCCGAAGGACGATCGCGACGACGATCATGGCGAGGAGCCCGACGGCGAAGTTGAGGACGCCGCCATGGATTTTGGACCCGGCGTGCTCGGCGAAGCGGGCGTTGATCCCGGGTTGGTAGGCGGTGGCGATGCCGCAAAGCACGGCAAGCACGATCTGGCCGATTGCCAGGGACATGGACGGGTTGAGGTTGGTTGGCATCAGGGTGGAGGATATCTTGTGCAAATGCGAGGAAATGGGAAGAAAGATGAAAGTCGGCGAAAGAAACGCGTGCCCACGGGATTGTCTTTGGTGAGGGGCCGAGCCCCCACCTGATTGACTCACACCGGAAGGACTCCCTCGATGGCACGCAAAGCCCGCACCCAAACGCCGACCTCCGCACGCCGCCCGAGTCGCAAGACTGTGCGTCACCATGCGAAGCGCGGGGTGCTTATGGCATCGGTGGGTGGGCTGGGGCTGGTGTGGGTGTTCGGTCTTGCGGGCTGCGCCGCGGTCGTCGCGGGCGCGGCGGCGGGGATGCTGGCGTCGAGGACAGGCGGCAGCGGAGCCGTTGATGTTTCGACGCCGACGATTGGCGAGGGTGTGGACCAACTGGCGGACTCAGCCGGTCAGGTGCTGGCTCGGACGATCAAGGAAGGGGTGCCGCGGGTTGTGCGTGCGGTGCCGGCGGGAACGCCGAAGGTCGCTGGGAAGCCCACCGCGGTGAGAACGCCCGGAATCGCGACGCCTGTGAAGGCTGCGGAGCCGGAAGAACCCGTGGTCGACTGACGGACCACGCGGAGTCATCGCACGCAAGGCTCATTCACTCGCCGGGGATGTAGGAGATAGTCCCTTCCCAAGGGCTGCTCGCGGTCGCGTACAACTTCTTGGGGATGCGGCCTGCAAGATAACTCTGCCGGCCAGCGGTGCACGCGTGGCGCATGGCGTGCGCCATCATCACGGGGTCTTTCGCGTGCGCGATCGCGGTATTCAGCAGAACACCCTCGGCCCCGAGTTCCATCGCGATCGAAACGTCGCTCGCGGAACCGACGCCCGCGTCGACGATGACGGGGTAGGTCGGGTCGCCTTGTTTGAGCAATTCGAGGCACAGGATGATATTGCAGCGGTTGAGCACACCCTGGCCGCTGCCGATGGGGCTGCCAGCGGGCATGACGCTCGTGGCACCGGCCTCTTTGATGCGCAGGGCGGCGATGGGGTCGTCGCTGGAGTATGCGAGGACCTGGAAGCCTTCTTTCACGAGCGTGCGGGTGGCCTCGATGGTGCCGGCGGGGTCGGGGAGGAGGGTCTTCTTGTCGCCGAGCACTTCGAGTTTGACCCAGGAGGCACCGGGATTGCCGAGTTGTTCGAGCAGATCTCGGCCAAGGAGTGAGACGCGGATGGCGTCCTCGGCGGAGAAGCAGCCCGCGGTGTTCGGAAGGATGGTGTACCGCGAGAGGTCGATGAACTCCAGGAGGCTCTTGCCTTGCTCGTTGAAGAGGCGTTCGCGGCGGACGGCGACGGTGACAACCTGCGAGCCTGAGGCGTCGAGGCTGTCGCGCATGAGTTCGGGGGTCTTGTACTTGCCGGTGCCGACGAAAAGGCGGCTTGTGAAGGTTCGGCCCGCGATGGTGAAGGGGGCCGAACCGGGTTCTGGGGTGGGCGTTACGCTCATGGCGGATCGTAGCGGCGGGGGAACATGCGGCGGGGGACTGTTACACTGCTGCCGTGTTCATTCCGCTTGGAACAACCCGAGAAATCGGCAAACCTGCTCGACGGATGCCGCTGGCGGTCCCTGCGGTCCTTGCGGTGCAGTGCATCGTGTACGCGCTCATGATGTCGCGGGGCGGGCGCGACCCGGACACGCTGTTCGAGATGCTCGGCGCCTGGGGGTTTGTCGGGTTTGACAAGCCGATGGGGCTGCTGACGCACCACTGGATCAATCTCGGGTTCTATTCCCTGATCATCAACGGGTTCTTTCTGGCGGCGATCGGGCTTGCGGTCGAGGAGCGGCTCGGACCGCTTGGATTCCTCCTTCTGTACCTCGTGGGAGGGGCGGCGTCGGGCGTCGCCGAGTGGGCGTTTGCGGGGGGCCTTGGAGGGAGCGAGGGCGGCAATGGCTTTTCTCCGATTCATGGCCCGTTCGGGGCAGCGGCGGCGATCACCGGCGCGTTTCTGGTTTTCGCGCCCGGGTCGCTGATCCGCATGCTCGTGATGTTCCCGGTTTTCGCGGTGTACGAGATTCCCGCCTCGTGGTTTATCGCGGCGGCGGTGGTGAAGGATCTGTGGCTCGCGCCGAGCGGGATGAACCAGACCCTTGTGGGCTCGGGGGCGGGTCTGGCGGTCGGCGCTGTGGTGAGTGTGCTGCTCGTGGTTTGCAGGATCGTGCCCAAACAGAACTTTGATCTCTTCCACCTGATCAAGCAGAAGCGGCGGCTGGCGGAGATCCGATCGGCGTCACGGACCGTGGACCAGCGGCAGACCGAGAAGATGCGGCGAGCGGCGGGGTTTGTGCCGGATCCGGTCCCCACGGGCGAGGCGGCTGCGGCACGGACGGAGCTGGCCGAGCGGCTCGCGGCGGGCGATCTCGAGGGAATCGTCGGGGCGTTTCGGCGGTTTGTGGCGGCAACGGGGGAGAAGCCGAGGGCAGCGCTCAATCGTCGCACGCATCTGGACGCGGCGAACACGCTCTTTGGGCGGGGGCGGCGTGCCGAGGCGGGAGAGATGTACGCGCGGTTTCTGGAGGACTTTCCAGCGGATGGCGAGTCGCCGCATGTCAGGCTGATCCTCGCGGTGATCTATGTCCGGGACGTGGAAAGACGATCCGATGCGCTGGAATTGCTCGCGGGGCTTGAGAAGACGCTCGCGCAGGCGGATGATCAGGCCATCCTGGCGGACCTGCGCCGGGATTTGAGCGGTGGGTCGGCGGGGGAAACCGGAAAGGCGATGCATGGCACGAACACGAATCAAGATCTGCGGGATCAAGGACACTGAGACCGCGCTCTTGGCGGCGGCGGAGGGGGCGGACGCGGTGGGGTTCATCTTCGCCCGCAACAGCCCGCGGTTTATCGATCCCGACGACGCGCAGGACATCATGTTCGCGCTGCCGCCGATGGTGGCCTCGGTGGGCGTCTTCATGAACCACTCGCCCGACGCGTTCATCGACATCGAGGAGCGGTGCCCGACGACGCACACGCAGTTGCACGGGAACGAGGACGAGAAGCTGGTGCAGCGGTGCGGCCCGGCGATCAAGGCCATCCGATACGGCGAGGCGACGATCGCGGCGGACCTCAAGCGTTGGAGCACGTGCGAGGACGTCGAGGCGTTGCTGATCGACGGGCCCGAGCCGGGAGAGGGGATCGCGTTCAAGTGGGACATGTTGCCCCCGCTGTTGGAAGACGTGGAGATTCCGGTCTTTCTGGCGGGCGGGCTGACACCTGAGAACGTCGCTGAGGCGATCCGGATCGTGAGGCCTTACGGCGTGGATGTGTCGAGCGGCGTGGAACGATCCAAGGGTGTGAAGGATCACGCGCTGATCGCGAAGTTTTGCGAAGCGGTCCGGCGGGCTGATCTCGCTGGCTGATCTGGGTGGCTGATCTGGCTGGTTGTTCTGGCTGGCTGATCTGGCTGGCTCAGCCGCGTCGTGCTTACTTCAGATCGGTGTTGGTGCGAACCCGGGCGGCGTCCTGCTCCTTCAATTCGCGCTCTCTGCGAGCGCGGAAGGCGGGCATGCCCGCGGGCTCGGGGAACAACTGCGCAAAGGTCTTGCCACCACTCTTTTCGCCTTGAGCCATGATCTCGGTCAGCCCTTGCCGGAGAAAGTCAAACGCGTACTGACGGAGCCAGTCGGGGGCTTGGGAATAGACGGTCTGCGCCTGCTCGGCGGGCAGGGTCCCCAGTGTGATGGAGAAGACAGTGCCGGAGAAGTTCTCGAACGTGTCACCCAGAATGCCCATGCGGCTATCGGTGGTGATGGCGGTGAGCCGCTCCTGCTTGGACTTGAAGTACGCGAGGTATTGGCGTGCGTAGGAAATCTGCGCGTTGAACCCGTCGGCGTCCTGATCGAGCAGCGAGAGGACGGCACCCTGGACCGCGCCCGAGACTTCCGAGATCGCCACGCTTGGTGAGGTCTGGCGGTCCCAGAGTTCCTTGATCACGAACTCATCGAGGGGAAGCGAGAGAATCTTGAACCGTTCCGGGTCGTTGAGGTTCTGGCCTTCGAACACCAGTAGATCGTCGAGGTACTTCTGCGCTCGGGCCTTGTCACCCCTGCGATAGAAATAGCGGATCGCGTCCTTGATGAAGTTTTCGTAGCCCGCGGAGTAGTACGAATACCCGCGCTCGAAAAGATCATCCACCTTGGATCTAGAGCGCAGCTCTTCCAGGATCTGTCCGTAGGTATCAACGAAGTTGGGCTCGATGATGGCCAGGTAGTACCCGGTGGCCCGGGGGTCGAGTTCCATGTTGAGGTAGTCGATGTAGATCGTGCCGGTGCGGAAGAGCTCCTGGACGGATTGGATGACGATGCGGTCGGTGTTGACGAAGTCAAAGTCCTGCGCGGTGCGTGCATCGGCGCGAGGGATGGCGGCCTCGACGCCGATGGCGGCCCAATAGAGCGCGTGGGCGGCGGGGTTGCGCCAGTCGATAGGCCCGTATTTCTCGGTGTACCGGATCATGACCGCGGGGTCCATGTGGTACTTCTCGCGGACGAGTCTGGATCGCATGAAAGAGAGGAGGCGGGGCCAGGCCTTGGCGTAGGCGGGGTCCTCGATCAGCGCGCGGAACCCGACGCTCTTGGGTCCGGGCGGGTTGGCCGCTTCGAACGTCGCGCGGAGACCCCAGGCGGACATCGCGCGATCGATCTCGTACTGGGCGACGGTCTCGTAGTTAAACTCGGTCCGGAGCCCGTTGGCGCGGATCTTGTCCACGAGCTCTCGGATCGACTCGCCTTCCGGTCCGGCGAAGAGGCTGTCGAACGTCTCGGGGGCTTCGGCGAGGGGACGGAGCCACTCGACGAACCTGCTGACGGCGGCCGCTCTGGTGCGGATGGCGGGGTCGTAGCGCGGCGGGATTCCCAGGACGACCTGCCACTCCTTGGCGTGCATCTTCTTGTAGTAGATGTTGGCGTCGTCGGTGATGCCCTGGATCTTGTGGAGGAAAATCCACGCAAGCTCTTTGGAGATCAGGAGATCGGAGGGGTTGTTCTTGAGCGCATCGCCCCGGAGCAGCTCGATCCCCTGGCGGACCCAGTTCCACCTTTCGGTGCCGGTCTGGGTGGTGACGGAGATGTTGTACGCGAGGTTCCACGCGTGAAAGACCCAGGCGCGAGGAAACCGAGGCTGGAGCGTGGTGATCGCCTTGGCGAGTTCGACGGACTCGTGGTGACGGCCGGCCTCTTTGAGCTCGTTGGCCCGCATCCAGAGCCAGTTGACGAAGACGCCTCGGAACGCGCCCATCGCGATGCCGAGGGCGACCTGCGGGGGCTGGCCTTCGGAGGCGTCGGTGGTGTAGACGAGCTTGTACCGTGACTGCTGTGCGGAGAGATCGACCGCGAGGACACCCGAGCCGGCGAGGCAGCCCGCCATCACGGTCAGGGCGGCGAGTTGTACTTTGGTGTCGTACCGCATGGATTGGCCTTCAGGTATGGGCGGATCGATGGTTGCCCGGAGCTACTTACTGACCGGAGTAGATGGCGAGTTCGCGCTGACGGAAAATCGCGGTCGCCAAAGTGAAGAGGATGACGGTGAGAATGGCCAGAATCGTCATTCCTGTGGCCACCTCGCTCCAAGAGAGGAGGAGCCCGTCGACGAGGCGTTTGGTGGGCTGGAGGTCGCCGTAGGACTTGAAGAGCGTCGACGTCCCCTCGGCGATGCGTACGACGACCCACTTCCAGATGACGATCTGGTTGGCGTTGTCTCGGTCGTCGAAGACCTCGAGGGCCTTTCCGATGGAATCCGCCATCTCCGCCATGAAGAAGATCCCGAAGGAGACCAGTGTCGCCACGGGGAACGAAAGGAAGGTTCCGGCGAAGATCCCGGCCATCGCGAGGAACGCCAGTTTGACCCAGAGGGCGACCATGACCCGGATGAAATTGATCCGGTAGCTTCCGACGGAGTACGAGATCACGAGCCCCTGCTTGGGGAAGGAGATCGTCTCGGGATTGACGCGTCCGCGCTGTCCGGAGGCGTCGAGCGCGCCGTTGAAGACGCGGAGGACGAGCGAACCGTCCTCCCTGATGACTGTCGGAGGGAGGATGTGCGTCTGGTATTGGCCGAGCGGAGCGTCCTTCACGAAGAGACCGAAGTTCTCGATCCCGAACGTGACTTTGAAAACCTTGTCGGGGGAGTTGGATCCCGAATCGACCCGGAAACGGAAAATCATCGGGAGGTTCTTGGCTCGGGGGACGTCCAAACCTTGGAACGTGTAGTCGCGCCAGACGGGGCCGGGCTCGAGCTGTCGGTAGAGATTCTCGACGGTCTTGAGGAGGCTTTCGGCGACGCTCTTGCGATTGACCGGATTCTGCGTGTCGAACGCGGAGTTTGTCTTTTTGATCTCTTCGAGGTAGTTGTCGAGGATGGCCTCGAACTCTTGCGGGTCGGTCTTGAAAAGGTTCTGCGGGACGTTCTCGATCATGACACGGGAGGTCAGGATCTGGGCCTCGAGCCACTGGCGGTCCGAGGACATGCCTCCTTTGGCCGCCTTGAAGGGGCCGACCTCTCCCTCGGCGGGCTGGTTGCGGAGGAACTCGACGAAGAGGAAGATCCCGACGCCGGACACGGTAAGGAGAGCGGCCGAGAGCGTGACGATCCCGAGCCACTTGCCCAGGATGTACTGCCACGAAGCGATCGGCTTGGTCATGGTCTGCCAGATGACCTTGTCGCGCTGCTCGGTGGCGACGGTGGAAACGGAAAAGAGAACGATGAGCAGCGCCACGATCCAGAACGTGCCGCCGGTGGAATACTGCAGGAAACTCTGCACCCGATATCGGAGGGGAGTTTCCGGATCGAGCATGCTCGGGAGGGCGGCGAGCCCGAAGAGAAGAACCGCGATAAAGAGGATTGAGAGTTTGAGCCTCGTGGCCTCGGCGATCACGTTCTTGGCAACGGCGAACATCGCGCCGGGAAGAGACAGCAGGATCGATACGCCCCGCATGATGACGGTGAACGCGACCGTGAGCGAGAGAACCCCGCCGAGCAGTCGCCCCCAGTCCCTCGTGGCCGGCCATTGCGAGAGCGGCAGCACGACGAGAGCTCCCACGATGCCAAGCCCGAGAATCGAAAGCCCGATCCCGAGCCACACCGCAGCGACCAGAACCGCGGTCGCGGCGGTGATCCCGACGGCAACACTCGTGAGGTCGCCCTGAGCGGCGGTAAAGACTTCGAGCGATTTGTTGAACTTCTCAACCTCGCTCTTCATCGCGGCCATGTCTTCGTCGGTGATGTTCTGAGGCCCGCCGACCTTGATGTCCGGCGAAATCCCGATGGCGAGCGGATTGACCCCGTCCGAGACGGGCCGGTAGGTCCAGACCGTGACAAAGGCGGCGATCCCGAGCAGCACCAAGACCGCGGTCGCGAGGATCATGAATCCACGCGACTTTTGGACACGATCGATTCTGCTGATCCACTCGCCGATCATGCCGGGCCGCCCTTCGACCCCTGATCGTGGCTCTCGCCGTGCCCGCCCAGCAGCGAGTCAATGACCGACCGATTGACGTCCTTGGAAGGGGCAACGGGCTGCACGGGCCGCACGGGTCGGATCTCTTCCGCGGGCTTGAGAAGCGAATCGAGCACGTTGGCATCGGGGCCGCTCGGAGCCGAAGCCACGGCCGGTGCCGCGGATGATGCGGCAACGTACGCCGGCTCTTTCGAGGCCTGAACCAGCCGATCCACCAATCCCGACGACGCGTCGTCGGCGCGAAGAAACGCGGCGGTCTCACCGCCCGCTGTCGCCCCGGAAGTCTGGACGTGCTGAGCGCGGGCGCGTTCAACGATGCTGAGGAACAGCTCTTCGAGCTTCTGCCTCGGGCGTGTCACGCTGAGGATCGACTTGCGGCCCGACGTGCGACGACGGATCACCTCGTCGATCTCCGCGATCGTGGCGTCGTCCAGAGGCTCGGCTTCGATGTTGACGCGCTCGCGGCTCTCGAGCAGCGACTCGCACGTGCCTTCTTCGCGTTTCTGCCCGCCGTAGAGCACGATCATCCGGCTCACGCAATCCTCCACATCGGCGAGGAGATGGCTCGAAAGCAAGATGGTCTTTCCGCGGCGTCCGAGCTCGATGATGAGGTCCTTGACCTGACGCGTTCCGAGCGGGTCCAGGCCCGTGGTCGGCTCGTCCAGAAGAAGGAACTCGGGATCGTTGATCAGCGCCTGCGCGAGCCCGATGCGTCGCTGCATCCCCTTGGAATACTCGCGCACGGGACGGAACTGGGCCCCGGTGAGCCCGACCATGTCGAGCAATTCGTCGATCCGCTTCTCACGGGTTCGGCGGTCGAGCTCGAACAACTTGGCGTAGTACTCGAGGGTCTCGCGGGCGTTGAGGAACTGATAGAGGTACGACTCCTCCGGGAGATAGCCGATCCGACGCTTGGTCTCGACATCGCTCGGCGGCTTGCCGAAGACGGCGACGCGCCCGGAAGAGGGGCGGAGCAGCCCGAGGATCATCTTGATGGTCGTGCTCTTGCCCGAACCGTTGGGCCCGAGCAGGCCGAAGACCTCGCCGCGGTCGATCTGGAACGTGAGGTTCTCGACGGCACGAGCGCGGGCTCGCATCCAGAAATCGCGGAAAGTCCGCGTCAGCTGCTGGCACACGACCACGGGCTGTGTCTGATTCACCATCGGGCTCCATCAATGCTGTGTTCGCGCCGTCACAGATGCCGGATTACTGCTCGGAGACTGCCTTGTCCTTGGGGCGGTGCCGCTCGGTCATCAGTGTCTTCATCCGATCCTCGGCGGCCTGCTGGCCCTGTCGCTCCTTGATCGTCTTCATGATGTCCCGCATGATGTCCGGATCGCGGTTGAGCGTCAGGTCGATCGCCTTGGTCCCCTCTGGCAACAGCATGACCTGCACGTCGCTCCGGAAAAGGAAGTTGCGGACTGCTTCGGAAACCTCCGACGCGATCGTCAATCTCGGGTTGACTTCGAACTGCGCCAGCTTCTGGGCGTAGCGCTCGTACTCCGATCGGCGCTTGGTCGTGACCTCGGAGCGATACTGCTTCGCGTCGGCGATGATGGAGGCCACCATCCCGCTGCGGATCCCCGGGACGGCCTTTCCCGCGATCTCGACGGACTCGCCCGACATCATGGCGTTGATCTGCAGGAGAATGTCCTCGGGCTTCCGCGTGCCGCGCCCCTCGATCGCCCCTTCGTATTCATCCAGGAGGATCCTCAGAGACTCGACGCTGTCTCCGGCCATGCTGGTGAGCATGGTCTGGGCCTCGGACTCCGTCTGGGCCATTTTCTTGGTCGCGTCCGACACCGAACCCTGAACGGCGTTGAACCTTTCGCGAACCCAGAGCGGGGGTGTCACGTTCTCGAGAAGGAGCTTCTGAAGCCGGATTCCGGACTTCATGCGGTCGAGCTGCCCCTGAGCGATCGACTTGGCCTTGGACGCCACGCTGCCGAAATCGCCGCCGGTCTGCCGGAGAAGTTCGTCGATGTTGACCTTGGCGCAGGCCTGGACGATGCCGCGTTTGACCGCCGACTTGACCAGGTCACGTTCGGTCTCGGGGAGGACGTTCTGGGCCCACTGAGCCGCGTTGTCGCGTGAGTACAGGATCTTCCACTGAGAGTGGGCCAGATTGCCGTCGGCGGTCAGGTTTGACCCGCCCTGTCCGGGCGTCAGGTTCGGAAGCTTGGTAAGTTGGTCGATCGGCTTGGTGAGATCCGACTCGCTGGCGGCGAACATCCAGAACTCGCGGTCGAGCTTGAGTTCCGCCTGCCCGATATCCACACGGACAAGCTCGCCGATGGGGTACGGAGGGCTGAACGAAGGGCCTGGCTCAACATCGGAGTTCTGAATCGCGCCGAAGATGAGACGGATGCCGCGCTCGGTTTCCTGCACCGATTGCGAGCCGCTCACGACGAACAAGCCGGCCAGCACGAGCATGCCGCCCTGGATCAGCCGGAGCGTGATGCGCAGCGCGTCGGCCAGGGATTGGTTCGCGGGATCGAGCAGATCGGCGTCGTTGCCGGATCCGGACGTCGGTCCGGAACGGAGCGTGACGCTGCCGGGGCGGCTGCGTCCCGGGCGAGAGCCTCCCCCACCGCCGCTCGTCGGCCCGTCGGTCGCCCGAAGAATGCGGAACAGGTCGCTCACTTCTCACCCCCCGCCGGCTTCTTCTCGGCCCCGGACGCCTTGATGTCGCGCGTCATCTGGTCGACAAAGTCGGGCTTGATCACGCGGAGGATGGGAGTCGAGAGCGGGAGCACCAAGGTCGTTTCCTTCCGGCCGTAGACGTCCTTGAGGAGCTGCACCTCGACGAGGAACTGCGCAAGGGCCGGGTTCTTCTGCTGCATCGCGTAGTACTGTTCCGCTTCCTTGTCACCCTTCGCCCGAATCTCCGCCGCGAGCTGCCTCGCGAAGCTCTCGATCCGCCGCGAGTCCGATTCGGCACCGGTGCGAATTCCGTCGGCCTTGGACTCGGCCGTCGCGGTGATGCTCTTGGCCTTGGCGTTCTGGGTCTCGGCCATGCGCTCGAAAACCTTGGTGGTCGTCTCCTGGGGGAGAGCGATCTGGCTGATGCCCACGTCGACCACCTCGATGCCCATCGTGTCCAGGGTGATATCCGCGGCGGAACCGCTGGTCGTGCCGGTGGCGCTCCCCTCGACGGTCTTGGATCCCTTCGCGGAGAGATTGCCGAGCACATCGCGCTCGAGCTCGCCGAGCCCGTCAACGTTCTGGTCGGCGTTGAAAAGCCGGTTGAGCTCGAACTTGCTGACCGCTCCCATGGCGTTGCGGAGGTTGGACTTCACGGTCTCGTCGGCGGTGCGGTAGTGCTCGCTGGCAGCCCCGCCCGCGCTGCTGAAACGCTGGAAGAACGCCAGCGGATTGCTGACGCGCCAGACGCAGAAGGACTCGACGATGATCTGACGCCCGTCCTTGGTCTGCTGGGTCTCAAGCCTGACTTGGCTGATGCGGGGGCGCGTGTCGTAGGTCGTGACCGAGTCCATGAGCGGGACCTTGAACCGGAGCCCGGGCTTGTCGTACACGGTTTCCTGGCTCGCCGCGCCGAAGCGCGTCTTGACGCCCGCCTCGGTGAAACGGATGGTGTAGGTCATCGTGTAGGCGAGCAGAAAGACCGCCACCACCAGAGCCATCAAGTAAAGTCCGAACTTTCTCACAACCTGCTCCAATCTTCATCGCCCGGTGTTCCGAGCCGCTTTGTGTCATTGCAATCCGCACCGCGTTCATCCGTCCGTCACTGACCCTTCCGCATCGCGATCACGGGGGTGGGGTGGAAACCTCGCTGTCGAGCACGCTGAACCCGCCGTCGGTCGATTTGTCCTGCAAGTCGATCCGGAAGCCCATGTCACGCGTGTCGTCGGTCACAACCAGACGCGTCCTCCTCATCGAGGCGAGCAGCGCGTCGTAGTACATGTGCGCTCTGAAGAGCGACTCGTTGGCCTCGAAGGACGCGACCTGGCCGGAGTACCGCAGGGACCGCTCACGCATGCCCAGGTTCTTCTCCCACCGCTCGGCCTTGGCCTCGGAGAGGGTCCTGGCGACCTGCCCCTGGCACTCCGCGAGAAGCGAGGAGATCATCGCCTCGTGCGACCGAACCTTGTCGGCCGGAGCCTTCTCCGCCGTCATCTTGTCCTTCAGCTCAATCGCGTCGACCAACTTCCGGGCCAGCTCTTTGGAACCGGTCGTCCTGATCAACGTCTCGGCGGCCGAAGCGTTGGTGGCTTCAAGAAGCCCCTCGGCACCCTGTTCGGCCTGAACGACCTTTTCAAACGCGGGCGCCACGGACTTCGCCGGGTGCACGCCGATGACGCTGACCGAGAGCACCTCGACTCCCGCGCCCTGCCCGCCGCCTGTCTTGCCCGCGGAAGGCGGGTTCAGGACCGCGAACGCCGCGTTGATCGCTTCCTTGATTTTGGGCGCGATCTGAACGCGACCGGGCCCGAGGATGTCATCGACGGAGTAGCCCTTCAAGACGCGCATGACCGCACGCTGCGCGGTCGCCTTGAGGATCGCCTCGCGCTGCATCGGCTCGCCCAGGCTCTCGAAGGCCTTGGCGTCCTTCACGGCGTACTGCATGGGGATCTCAAAGGCCATCAGCGCCATATCGCTGAGCCATGCCGAGTCGGGGGTCTGATTGCTGGACTTGGACACTTGCAGCGGGCTCGGCCTGACGATGAAGAAAACCTCACCCGCGCCGTGCTCGTTGGTCCAGAGCACCGCCTCCTGGCGATCCTTGGACTGGGGGGGCTTGGCCAACTGGAGCGTGCGCACGCCCGTGGTCGTCTCGCCCTTCTCGACCACGCGACCCTTCTCGTCGCGTTCGAAATAGCTCGGAATCGAAACCCTCTCCATCGGCCACGGCAGCTTGAGATGCAGCCCGGGCCCGATCTCTCTCGCAAAGTCGCCGAACCGAAGGACAAGCCCACGCTGGTGCGGGAGGATCACCGTGGCGCACGAGAGAAGCCAGCCGATAAGCAGCCCGACGATCACGAGATTCGCGACCGAGCGGCTGAGAAGCTGGTAGAGCCACGTCGAAGTGACGTTGTACCCGAATTGGTAATTGATCGCCTCGCTCGCCGATTCGGCGATGCGGTCGGGAGCGGCGGCAAAGCTCATGAGGCGAGAATCAGCCGCGATCGAGCGCACCTCGCCGGCCTTCCGCGGGCGGTAGAGGTCGAGCAGGAAGTTGACAAAGACCTCGACGCCGAGAATAACGATCACGATGGGCACGATGGTCTGCATCCAACGCAGCGGGGCGTCGGGGCCCCAGATGTCCACCAGGTGGGCGACGAGTGACGCGAGCCCCATCAGAGCCATCGCGACAGAAATGCCCGCGCCCGCGCGGAGCTTGGCCCACGCCGGCTGTTTGGCCATGCCGGCCACGTACCTTGCGAACGGAAACCCGACCGCGGCGGCGATGGCCCAAAGGGCGATCGCCCAACCGCGTCCGAAGACACCCTGGAACGTCGTCTCATCAAGGATGGTGCGAGCTTGATTGAACCGCCAAAGCCCCAAAGCGATGAGGGCAGCCCCGAACAGGAGGCTGAGAATCGGCAGGATCCACTTTTCCACAAACTCAAGGCGTTTGCCGGCGACGCGGAAGTCACCCGTGGACTCAAAGACGGATCCGCCCTGATCGGACGACAGGGACTCCTGCTCCAAGGCCTCGATCCGCTCGCGCCGTTGCTGGTCGTGGACGATGGCCAGCCCGAGCCAGATGAAGACCCCGAGGGTGATGAACCAGGCCGCCGTGACGGCGGTGTGGTCGGAGAATTTTGCCCCGTAAACGAGGAGGGCCACTCCGAGGACGGCATGAACGATGGCGCCGATAAAGCACCGAGCCGTCGCCTTCTGATAGGTCACATAGTCCGCCTTCATCGCGGCTCCATCTCTGGACTCGACGTCAGGACGTCGGTCAAACTTCAGGTCTTCCCTTCTCACGGGCACGCCACAGAACGCCATGCCCGCCCCGCCCCAAACGATTGTCCGGCCCACCCGCCGCATCGGCTGCCCGGTGCGGGGCCGGTATTGTGCCGTATCCCATGCCTCCTGTCCACCCGAGGCGGTGAGAACTCCGCGAACCGGGGGCGTGCCACCCGCGCGGTACACCCGCACGGATCCCTCCCCACGTAAAATTCTCTCTCAAACTCCGCGCGCCAGAACGGCACCCGGTCCCCCCCCGACAAACAAACGCTCTTGGTGTTACGTTCCGGACGAACTTTGGTTCGCCGGGAAACGAAGAATCTTGACACGAGCGTCCCGTCGCCCCCCGAGCCGGTGGGGGCGGGTATGCTTCCTCCCTTGGACGACCCGGCGTTCGCATGGGTCGTTCATTGATTTCAGCCCGGTGCCCTCTCGGGCGCACGCCTTCCTCACCTGTATCCCCCGCCTCACTATGATCTCGCAATCCCTCACCATCGCCCGCAACGCCTTCGTCGAGAGCCTGCGCCAACCGGCCATGCTGTTTCTTGTCTTGGGTTCGGGCGTGCTCCAGGTGCTGATCCCGTGGATGACGGGGTTCGCGATGGGGCAGGAGGAATCCGGCGAACTCGAGGGGGATAACAAACTCCAATTCGACATCGGACTCTCGTCGGTGTTCGTCTGCGCCACGATCCTCGCGGCCTTCATTGCCACCACGACTCTTTCCCGCGAGATCGAGAACAAGACAGCTCTAACTGTGGTCAGCAAGCCGGTCAACCGCCCCACCGTCATTGTCGGAAAGTACTTCGGCGTGTCGCTCGCGCTTCTGATCGCGCTGGGCTCGATGATCATCTTCCTGCTCGTCTCGGTGCGACACGGCGTGATGTCCAACGCTTCGGATCAGGTCGATCAACCCGCGATTCTCTTCCCGCTGGCGGCGGTGTTTTTGGCGCTGATTTCCGCCGGTTGGCTCAATTTCTTCTACGGGTGGAACTTCCCGCAGACCGCCGTCTCGCTGCTCTTCCCGCTGCTGGTGGTGGCTTTCTTCTTGGTCATGGGGTTTGACAAGAAATGGACCTCGCAGAGCCTTCTGCATGACTTCAAGCCGCAGGTCACCGTGGCGGCGGGGGCCCTCACGCTCGCGGTAATGGTGCTGACGAGTATCGCGGTGGCGGCGTCGACACGTCTGAGTCAGATCATGACCGTCTTCCTGTGCCTGGGCGTCTTTGTGGCGTCGTTGCTCACCAACCACCTGCTCGGCCGGTACGCCTTTCACAACGCTCCCATCGGGATCGTCGCGGCCGCAGCTTCGACGGACCTGACCCGCAAGACCTTCGATCAATCCGGTGATACGTACACGATCGATCTGATCCGTCCCGCCAACGAGACGCTCAAGCCGGGCACGCCGTTCTATTTCGGCATCAACGCCAACGGGTTCGATCTCGTCTGGCCTGCTTATCAGGAGTTCTCAGGGGATCCGACCAAGTCCGAGGACATCCTGGGGCCGAACGCACCCGCCGCCGTGATCATCACGTCGGCGAACGGAAAGAGCCTGACCATCCGGAACATCGGGGCCGATGGCGTCCCGCTTTCGAGGCCGCCGCAACCGCGCGACTACGCGTTCATCAGGCCGACCCGGCACAATCTCGCGGCGATCGTTCCTTGGTCCGTACTTCCCAACATGCACTATTTCTGGTTGCTCGACGCGGTCAGCCAGAACCAACCCGTTCCGGTCGGGTACCTTGGCACGGCCGCCCTCTATGCGTGCCTCCAGATCGGGGCGTTTCTTTCCCTCGCGGTGGTCCTTTTCCAGAAGCGTGACGTCGGCTAAACGGGCCGGATACAATGACCCGAGCAGTGCGCAAGCCCCGAGCGGGCAAGGAGTTCAGACCATGGAACGCAAGTCGCTGATGCGGGGGATCGATGTCCCCGATGGCAAGGACGACAAGAAAAAGGGCGGCAAGGCCGGTGGTGGCGAATCGATCCCCCCGACCAAGATCGCGCTGATCGTCGGCTGTTTCCTCGTCGGAGGTGCCGGTATCGCGTACAACTTCGGCGTCTTTGACTCAAAGCCCGCCGTCAACGGCAAGATCGTCAGCCCCACGGGCGACCCCGTCACTCCGGAAGCTCAGAAGCGGATGGACGACCGAAAGAAAAAGCTCGAATTGCCCGACGGGCATCCGCAGAAGCCGATCATCGGCGCGAGCTGATCGCGGCTCACACGTACCGATACTCGATCGGAGCGTCAACCTCCGGGTGGAGACTCGCGTGAACCGGGCATGAGAGCCCGACACGCTCGAGTCGCTCTCTCATGTCGTGTGGCACCGTGCCCGGGAGCGTCACCACAACCGGAAGCCGTGCGATCCGTCTGGGCGCGGGCGGCTGGCTCATGTGCTTCTCGACGGTGGCGGTCGCACCGACCAGATCAAACCCGTTCCGTTCCGCGTACATCGCCATCGTGGTCAGGATGCACGACGCCAGCCCGGACGCCACGAGGTCTGTCGGGCTGAACGCCGACGCGTCCCCCCCGATGTCTTTGGGAGCGTCGGTTCGGAGGGTCGGCCCCTCGGGATGCGCGAGGTCGCATTTCTTGCCGCCGGCGTATCGGACTGAGATTGTGAGCATGATCGAGGGTACGCCTTCAGGACTCCGTTGTGTCGTACTGGGCGGCGTACGCGCCCGTGCGGAGCCACCGCAACTGCCTCACGATGTCGTTGCATAACGTGCTGGCCCCGAAGCGAAAGAGGTCCGGCGTAAGCCACGCGTCGCCGAGGGTTTCCTTGACCATCACGAGGTAGTGCAGCGCCTGCTTGGCCGTCCGGATCCCCCCCGCGGGTTTCATCCCGACCTTGTGTCCGGTCTCTTCGTGCCAATCCCGGATGGCTTCGAGCATGACGAGCGTGACGGGCATCGTCGCGGCCGGCTGAACCTTGCCGGTGCTTGTCTTGATGAAATCCGCCCCGTGCTCGTGACGGATGCCGACCTCGCTCATCGCCCGGATGGCCAGATCGCTCGCCCGACGGACCTGATCGAGCGTCTCGAGTTCGCCGGTCTCCAGAATGACCTTGAGGTGGGCCTGCCCGCAGGCGATCTTGATCTGACGGATCTCCTCAGCCACCTCGTCGTATCGCCCGGCGAGGAACGCCCCTCGGTTGATGACCATGTCGATCTCATCGGCCCCGTCGGCCACGGCACGCCGAACATCTTCGAGTCGAACCTCGATGGGATACTGCCCACTGGGGAACCCCGTCGCCACCGAGGCCACCTTGACGCCCGAGCCCGTGAGTTCTTCGCGACAGACCGCGACGAGATTGGGATAGACGCACACCGCCGCGACCGCTGGCAAGGTGCGGTCGTCGGGGTCGGGCGAGAGAGCCTTGCGGCACAAGGCCCGCGCCTTCTCGGGCGAGTCCTTTCCCTCCAAGGTCGTTAGATCGACCATGGAGAGCGCCAGCCGCAGCCCGGAGAGCTTGGCGGACGCCTTGATCGACCGCTTCGTGAACGAAGCAGCCCTTTCGGCGGCCATGACAGGATCAACGGTGGGGCTGCTGAACATGGGCGATTCTACGAGCCCCTTCCGCTGCGGGGGGGCCACAAGCCTGCCGCGCTCATGCGGGCGTTCCACGAGGGATCTGCTGGAGAAACAACCCGCACGCTTCAGCAGCGACGGTGGCGGTCGACGGGTTGCTCCACAGGCCGAGGTGGTCCCCGCCCGCGATTCGGACCGCCCGGCCCTTCGGTGCTGCAGCGGCGATCGACTCCCCGTCCTGAACGGGGCAGATCTCGTCTGACTCCCCATGGAGCACAAGGAGCGGCGTCGCTACGCGAACTGCATGAAACGTCCGGTCGAAGGTACCATCCCGAAGCCCGCCCGCAAGACGCAGCCACACCCACCACAACGCCAGCGGGAGGTTCCAGCGATACGGCATGCCCGCCTGTCGCAGCACCGCCCGTGCCGGCGTCGCCGGGACGCGGTACGGAGCCTCGGCGATCACGCCCGCGACACCAAGCCCCTCTGGCCCACCCGCAGCGACAATGGACACGCCAGCCCCGAGCGAGAACCCGTACAACACCAGCGGCACGTCCACCGGTCCCTCACCCTGCAACGTGGCGAGCAAGGCCCGGAGATCCTCGGGCTCCTTGGCCCCGAGAGTGCATCGGCCCGGTGCGTCGCCGTGCCCGGGAAGATCCCAGAGCACCACGCGCGAGGCGAACTTGGCGAGGACCTCGGCACGGCCCAGCATGGTGACGCGGGAGTCGCCCCATCCATGCGTGACCACCACGATGGGTGCTGTCGGATCGTCGCCCTTCATATCCCAAGCCGGGAGCGTCAGCCCCCGGGAGACGAAGGACCATGCCCGAAACGGTCGGGGAATCTGAAGTTCACCCGGATCACCCGGCTTGCCGCGTGCAACCGCCCACGAATACGTCCGCCGCGGCGGGCGAGTCAGCGTGCGCACCGTCACGCGCACGCCCAGAACGCCCGCGAGCGCAAGACCTGTCAAGAGGAGTGTGGCGAGTCCGAGCACGACCGAGCGTAGCAATCTCCGCACCGCGAACGCTGCGAGCGCGTGCGGGTCGCGTCAGAGCCCGACAAGGCGTTTGACGTCGTTAAACGTGACCAAGAGGAACATCGCACCCAGGAACACAAGCCCGGCGATCGAGACCATCTCCTGGACCTTGAGCGGGAGAGGCTTGCCGCGGATCTGCTCATAGAGGATCATGAGGAACTGTCCGCCGTCCACGATCGGGAGGGGGAGGAAGTTGACGACCGCCAGATTCACCGAGATCAGCGCGAGGAAGAACAAGAGCCAAGGCACGCCCCGGGCGGCGATCAAGGTCCCCACGTGGGCGATCCCGACGGGGCCTTGGAGGTGCTCGACCTTGACCGTGCCCTCAAAGAGCCGCGCGAAGGTCACATAGGTCTGGAGCATCACGCGGCGTGTCTCGCGGATCCCGAGCCTGAGGGCGTCGGCGGGGGATGAAGCCTTGAGCATCACCTCTTCGACCTCGAAGATGCTCAGCCCGGTCGGGGCTCTCCAACCAAGCCGATGCAGCCTGACCACATCGTTCGCGGGGATGAGCCACGAGACGTCTCGACGCGGGCTCCCGGGAGCGGGCCACTCGACCGACAGCGTCACCATCGTGGGCCCCGACGGCTCGGCCGGTGTCGCCTTCATGAGTGCCGCCCGAATGTCCGCGAAGTTGGAGACCGGCTCGCCCGCGACCGCGACGATCCTGGAGCCCGGGCGTAGATCGAGGGTTCGAGCGGCGGGGGCCGGCCCGACCTTCGGATCACGCAGGCTCACGAACCCCTCGGGAGGCGACGCCACCAGGGTCGATTGATTCTCGGTGGTGCCGGGGGCGAATCCGATGCGCCCCTCGCTGTTCACGGGGGCCACGAGATCCACCGACTGCTGAACACCGGCCTCATCCGTTCGGAGCACGGTCACCGCGATTTCCCGCTTGGAGAGATGCCCCTGAATCTCAGCCATGCCCTGAGCGATGTTCGGGAACTCAACCGCGCCGAGGCGTGCGAAAATGTCGCCCTTCTTCAAGCCCACGCGCTCGGAGTTCTTGTCGTCAATGAACGCCACGGTCATGACGGGCATCAACCCGAGGAGGTGCTGCACAGCCGTCGGCGTGTCAAGACGACCTCGAACGAGATCGTCTTGGAGCCTTGCCATGGGCTTGGCTGTGACCTCCACACGAGACCCACCCGCGTCCGCGAAGGTGAGGCGGATCGGCTGACCTCCTGAAGCTCGGAAGGCCTCCGCGTAACGAGCCCCGGGGAGTGCCGAACTCTCGGACGCTCCCGAGGGGAGCTCGAACGGGCCCGCTTTGATCAGTCGCATGCCGGGCTTGACGCCGACGAGCCCCGCTTTGCTCAACTCCGCCGCAAAGTTCTCGTCCTCCTTCGGGTTGTCGGTCTTGCCGATCAGGCCCGAACGCGGGGACTCCAGTCCGAGGCCGAGGAGGCCCGAAAGCCGATCCGCCTCGGGGACGATCGAGAACCGCATGGGAGCCTTGAGCCCGTCACGCTCGACGACCATCGAGAGCGGGACACCGCGCCTCGACATCGACGCCGCGAGTTGGACATCACTGAACGAGTTTGGACGTTCCCCGTCGATGAGCGCGATCGAGTCGCCGGGCCTGAGGTGGGCCTCATCCGGAGTCAGCCCGAGCTCCGCCGCGTTGGACGCGACCACGTTGGCAGCGGGCCGGCCCGGCTCGATGTTGCCGATCGAGGCGGGCGCCACCGGAAGCCCGGCACCGAAGACGATGACAAAGAGAATCGCCGCGGTGATGATGTTGACCACCACGCCCGCGGAGATCACCACCATGCGCTTCCAAGGAACGCACCGCTGGTAGCTATCGGACTCGCTGCTGATGGCGGTGGGGTCCGCGTCGTCCTGCCCGAGCATGCGCACATACCCACCCAGGGGCAACCAATTGAGCCGGTACTCGGTCGGTTTGACGTTCTGTCCAACCGTTTGGCGGGCGAGAGCCTCCCGTTCGCTCGAGCCCCGTCGCCATCCGAGCCCGGGGCGGTAGGACACGACTGCGGGGCCGAAGCCGATGGCGAACGCCAGCACCCTAATGCCAGCCCAGCGTGCCGCGACAAAGTGCCCGAGTTCGTGCAGGAAGATGATCGCGCTGAACCCCGCCACGACCAGCAGGAAGTTCTTCAGCGTGACGATGATGCCCAGAATCGAATCCATGGGTGATGCTATCGGTCGTCGGGACCCGGCGAAGTGACGCCAAGCCGATCTCCCGGCAACGAGCCCGAGGTTCCATCAAAAAACCGGGCTGGGGACGACTCCCCGGCCCGGCTTTATTCGCAACAGACTCTTCCGCAAGTGTCCCTGCGGATCTGATTTCTTACTTCTTCTTGCCGTACTTCACGCCGCACCCGTAGGCCTTGGTAGACGAGGTCGTGACGGCCTTGCCCGCGAGGAGCTCGTCGACGGCCTTGCTGACATAGTTGGTCTTGCCGACCTTGGCGCCCGAATCATCGTCGATTGCGCCCATGTAAGCGATCTTGCCGTCGGTCCCGATCACAAAGCAGTGCGGGGTCGTCGTCGCGCCGTAGGCCTTGCCCGTCTCGCCGGTCTCGTCCAAAGCGATCGGGAAGTCGATCTTCCAGTCCTTCTTCGCCTTGGCGTTGGTGTCCTTGCCCGACCCCTGCTCGCCGGCGGCGTTGCTGTTGATCGCAACGATCGAGACTTTCTTGTCCTTGTACGCCGCGGCCATGTCGTTGAAGGTGTTCCCGCCCTTTTCGAAGTGTTTCACGACAAACGGGCACTCGGGGTTGAACCAGAAGGCGATGACGATTTTCCCGTCTTTGCGGAGAGCGTCGAGCGAGACGTCCTTGCCGTCGGTGTCCTTCAGGGTGAACGCGGGTGCAGCGTCGCCCACAGCAACGCCCTTCTTGTCGCCCGGCTGCGCGAAGCCGGGGAGGACGAACGCGGACGTGGCGATGGCGCCGATGGCGAACAGTGCGAGGAGGGTCTTGCCCTTGGACATGGATGATGCTCCGTGATTCTGAACGCTCTGGCAGACCCGGCCACACGCCGCAAAATCCGCCGACGTTCTAGGTTTGTCAGCACAAACGATACGACGCTCACCGCCCCGGTGAAGTTCCCTCGGACACCGCATCCGATTTGGGTTTCCGGTCTGGTTCTTCCTTTTTTTCCGGTTTTGCGGCCGTATCGACCCAATAGGTAACCACGTTCTTTCCCGTCTGGATAGACAACATCCCCATTATAGGTAAATTTCCGGCCGGCTTATCTTTCTCGACTTTGAGCGACGCTTTGAGCACCTCGCCCTTGGCTTCACCCCCGCCGACCAGATCAGCCAACTCGGTGGACGATCGGTGGGGCATGAACGTCACGCTGTCCGCGCCTTTCGCGGTGATGAGCAACGTCGAGGCGTTGACTTCAACGGTGACGGGGCTGTCCTTGGCCAGCGGGAGCGGCATGGCCTTGCGGGCAGCCGCGATGACCGCGGCACCGGCTCCGGGCTTGGCATCAGCGACTTTCTCCACCACGCGGAATTCGAACTTGACGGTTCCGGACCCGAATTGGCAAACGTTGGCGCATTCCATCCATTCGACGGGAACCTCGAAGGAGACGGCCCCGGGTTTGGCGTCGGATGCTACTTTCATCGGCAAGAGCACCACCGCCCGCTTCTCGTAGATGTGATCGACGATGTCCCCAGGCAGCACGTGGCGATGTGGGATCGGCCACCCGATCTCTCCGAGTTTCACTCCCTTGGGGAGATTCTCCATGTCGAATTTGGGGGGTTGTCCGGTGTTATTCTGGCCATCCCAGTAGATGTGCCAGTCCTTGTCGATGTCGAAAACCGCTGCGAATGTGATCGTCCCCCCCGGTTCGACCGCCGCTTTCTCCGCCACGAGCGAGACCCGGGTGTGACTCGGCCCTTCGCGGTCGCCCGGGAGCATGAGTCCGGAAGCGAACGAGGCGAGGACGAGGGTGAGTGCTGCGAGCATGGTGTATTTCCTGCGTTGGCCGGGACGGCGACCAAACTACTAGCCTTGGGGCGACGACGTGCGAACACTACTCTCATGGTAGATGCACACCGCCGCACGATGTTCCCGACCCGGTTCGGCTTTCGTTTCTCGGTCTTGCTGGGCGTTCTTGGCCTGGTCGGAGCCGGTCTGGGGCTCGGCGGTTGCGCCGCCGGCTCTTCCGACAGCGACATCAAGACGGTCAAGATCACTCAGTTTCGAGCTTACGTGGAAGAATCCAAGACCAAACCCAACGAGATTCTGATCATCGACGCGCGAAGCCCGGACGAGTACAAGTCTGCTCACATCGAAGGGTCTCGCAATATCCGCGCGGATCAACTTCGGGCGGAGAGCCCGATGCTGACGCAGATCGGTGAGTTCGACACGATCTTGGTCTACGGAGCGGATCCGGCGAGCGGTTCGGCCAAGCAGGCTGCCAAACGCCTGATGGATTTCTCCAGCGCGAAGGTGATGTGGTTCCAAGGCGGGATGAAATTCTGGCGTGCGGCGGGCTATCCGCTCATCGAAGCCGAACCTGCCTCGGGCCCCAAAGGGGTCAACATCTCGCCGTCGACATCGCTGCCCCCGATTCAGCAGCCGCAGCCGGCAGGCATTCCCACCGGCATCCCCCGCTAGTCCGGTCACATCCCGCCGACGGGGATGGGCTCGTCGCTCATCGCCATACGCACGGTCTGTTCCGCGAGGATATCGACCGCGTCGTAGATGCGGATCGGGCAGTTTTCCGCTGTCACCACCATCGGCGCTTCGGAACATCCGAGGATGACACCCTCGCACCCGCGCTTGGCGAGGGCGTTGACGATGTTGAGCACCGCGGTCTGGGATGAGGGTTTGAACGTGCCGTAGATCAACTCCTCGAAGATGATGTTCTCGAGCGTGTCGCACTCGAACTCCGAAGGGATCTCCACGCGGATCCCGCGCAGCCCCAGCAGCGTCTGATAGGCCGCACCCTGCATCACCATCTTGGTGCCGATAAGCCCGACGTGCTTCTGCCCGGCGTTCTGGACGGTCTGGGCGACGAGTGTCGCGGGGTTGACCAGCGGGATCGGCGACCCAGCCTGAGCGAGGGGGAGCGCGTGGATCACGACCTGGTCAGGGGTGACGCCGAACTGCGCGCCCGACTTGGCGAGAACATCGGCCGAACGCCGGAGCAACTTCCCGACCGCCATCCAGTCATGCTGGTGGATCGCCGCGATGTAGTCGGCGAGGCGCTCGTTGTGCAAGGTGATCACCGGGTGCTGCTCGGGCGGGAGGAGTTTCCCGGCGTGGCGAGCGACTTGGCGAAAGAAGATGGACGCCCCCTCGGGGCTGGCGCCGATGATGCCGATATGCCGGGTCGTCACGCGAGGGCTCCTTGGGACAAGTGTCTGGAACGCGCCGGGCCGGGTCAACCCCCACGCGAGTGAGGATCGTGCGGTACAGTCCAAGGTGCCCAACCCGTTTGAAACCCTTGGTCTGCCCGCCCGGTTTGAACTCGCCTCAACGACCATCGAGCGGGCGTACCTCTCCCGCATCGCCGCGCTTCACCCGGATCTTGCTGACGCAGGCGGCGAGACAGGAGACCAGGACCGTCTGGCGGCTGCGCTGAACGACGCCAAGGCAACCCTGCTCGATGATGAGCAACGTGCCGAGTCGCTCCTGGCGGTGCTGGGCGGGCCTGGCAAAGGCGAGGACAAGTCGCTCCCCCCGGGATTCCTGATGGAGATGATGGAGATCCGCGAGAGTGTCGAAGCGGATCTGCTGGCGGATGCGGCCGAAGCCAGGACGCGTTGGCGAGCCTGGGCGAACGAACGGGCGTCGGAGCATTGCGCTGCGCTTGGCGAGAGGTTCCGTGCTCCCATCGTGCCGCTCAAAGAGATTCGAACGATCCTGAACCAATGGCGATACCTCGCACGGCTGCTCGAACAACTCGATGCCACGTCGGAACGCGATGGGACGCCGTGATGTTTGTACTTTGATAGGAGGGAGAACGTCCTGATTTTCGGACCCTTCCGGGGCGTGAGCTCGTATTCCTGTCTGCGACGCAAGGCGGCCGATAGCGTTCGACTCGATCAAACATTTGCACACGGAGTGAACATGGCACACGGGCACTGGACGCGGGTTGGCACAGCGGCGATTTGGGCGGCGGCGGGGTTCGCAGCGAGCAACAGCCTCGGGCAGGTGATCGCGCTGACCAACGCCGGGTTTGAGTCGCCTGTGCTGGGTGACAACGGGTTTGTCTGGGGCGCTCCCGGGTGGGTGAGGCAGGGGGCCGCCGGGGTGTTCAATCCGAGCACCGCGGCGTATCCCGGGGAGGCGCCCGCGGGGAGCAACGTGGGCTTTCTCACGTGCTGCACCGGGCCGTTCCCCAGCGCGGGCAACCTGAGCCAGACGCTGGCCACAACGTACACCGCCGACACGATGTACACGCTTGCAGCCCAGAGCGGCGTTCGATTGGACGACACGCTGACACTCACGCAGTACCGGTTCGTCGGCTCCAACGGGAACACCGTGCTGGGCTCCAAGTCGTTCAGCACCATGCCGGCGCGCGGCACCTTTCGCGCCGATTCGCTGACGTGGGACGTCTTCGCGGGCGACACCGCGGTCGGCAGGCCGATCACGATTCGCCTCCAGCATGTCGCGGGCCCGGGGCAGCTGAACGTCGACGAGGTCACGCTGACGGGTTCACCGATCTGCGTGCGTGTGCGGACCCAGCCGGAGGACGGTGTTGCGTGCCCCGGCGAGAACGCTGAGATGTCGTGCCGCGTGGGCGGGACTGGGCCTTTCACCTTCACCTGGCAGTACGAGAATCCCGCGGCGACATGGAACAGCCTGACCAGCGGCGGGCTGGGCGCGAGCGGGCTTTCGTCCGTGATTTTCCAGACCTCGACGGACGGGAAGACCTCCACCCTGAAGATCGTCGGGTTCGGCCCCGGCGACGTGAAGAACTACCGCTTGCTGATCACCACCGGGTGCGGCGACACCGCCACATCGGACGCGGCGACCTTCGAGTACTGCAACGTCGACTATGCGTGCGACGGGTTTATTGACTTTCTGGACTTCTTCGCGTTCGTCATTGCGTACGAGGCTGGCACGCCGGGCGCGGACTTTGACGGGAACGGGTTCATCGACTTCTTTGACTTCTCTGATTTCCTCGATGCGTTTGAGACCGGGTGCTAGCAGCGGCGGAGCGTGCGCGATGCGAAAGATCGAGGGGTATGAACTCTGGATCGGTCACGCACGATCCGTTCCGGACGGGTTGGGCCTTCGAACTCGAGGCATCGCTGCGGTCGTCGATGTCGCAATGGATGAGGCGCCCCGGTTGTACGGGCGCGAGACGTTGTCGTGCCGATTCCCGCTGGTTGATGGTGGAGGAAATCCGCCGGGCGTTGTCACCTCGGCCATTACGGCTCTGGCAGGACTCGTTCAAGCCCGAGTTCCGACCGTGGTTTACTGCAGCATGGGCTTGTCTCGATCGCCGAGCATTGCGGCGGGGGCGATCGCACTGGTCAGCGGACGAACGCCCGATGAGTGTCTCGCCGATGTCGTTCGTGGCGTGCCCGCCGACGTCTCTCCGGCCATGTGGGGGGAGGTCGCCCGGGCTGTCAACGGAGTTCGTGCACTCGGACAGCTCGGCCTTGGCGCGTTTACAAGTCGAGGTCAGAGCTAACTCTTGGTGAGCGAACTCGACGACGTGAGGAGCGTCAGAACCGTTCGTCCCGGCTGTGAATCGTGCAAACGCTCAGCGGTGGCACGCGCCGCTGCTGCGAGCTTGGTCCATTCTCCGCGCGATGCCCACGCGCGATCGAGTGCTTCTCCGATGCCACGAGTCGTCGGCGTGGCGAGGTAGCCGTTGGCGCTTTCGGTGATCCAATCGGCGCACCCACCGACATCCGTGACGAGGCACGGGCGTGCGAGGAGCATCGCCTCCACCATCGCCAGCGGCGTCCCCTCAGCCCGCGAGGGCAGCACCAGCATGTGGTGTTCCGCCCACACGCGGCGGATGTCGTCGGTCTGGCCTTTGAAATGGACCCTGTCCAAGAGCCCGAGGCGGGCAGCCTGGTCGCTGAGTCGCTGTTCGTCTTGACCGGTGCCGAAGAGTGACAACGACCACGCTTCATCGCGCCACGGGCGCGATGCGAGGGCGTCGAGCAGCATGTCCTGACCCTTGGCGTCGACATGAAGCCTCGCGACGGTGGCGAACCGGAACGGGCTCATCGTGGCTGGGGGTGGCAACGGCGAAGTGTCCGCGAGATTCACCGGGTTGCGGACCACGCGCGATCGCGGGATCGGCATGCCGAGCGCTTCAGCGGCTTCGGCGATGTTCCGGGCGGCGACGAAGGCGTTCGTGGAGGCGAGTTCGCACAGCCTGCGCGAGGCGGCGATCGCCCATGGCCTCAGATCGCTCTTGGGCTCGTTGAACTGCACGACGTTCACGAAGGGCGTCTTCGTGCGATTCAGCCAGGCCAGCAAAGGGCGGGTCGAGCGGCGGCCGACGCACTCGTATGCGGAACCCTGCGAGAGACACACCGCGTCGGGTTTGAACGCGTCGATCGCGGCGAGCCAGGGACGGTGGCCGAAGAGCTCCGCGAGGCGCGACGGGCGGCGTGGCCTGCTGATGATCGTGGCGCCCTTCGCTCGCAGAGCTTCGATCTGCCGGACGGACGAGTCGAAGTCGAAGACGCTGACGGCGACGTTGTGCCCGGCGTCGAGAGCGGCGAGGGCGGCCCAGTGCCAGAGTTCCTCGCTCCCGCCCCACGGACCGCCGCCCATGCTGGAGAAGAAGAGGAGGTTCATGCGGGGCGTTCGAGAACGACGAGGTTGGAGAGGTAGAGCTTGGTCTGCGGCTTCACGAGCGAGCGGGCGAACCGTTGCTTGCAGAACCAGACCCACGCGACTTTCTTGACCTGGAGCGCAAACACCACGAGATGGGCGAGCGGGTTCCATGACCGGTCCGGAACCCGGAACTTGGTAGCGGCGAGCGTGGTGCCGAGGACGTCGAGCCCGTCGCCGACCTGTTGCTGGACGACAACCGTGAGACCGAATCTCGCGGCGAAGTAGCGCAGGGCGTAGGGCGTGGGCCGCCAGAAGTCGTAAGGCTCTTCGTGCAGGGGATAAAAGTGCGGGCAGGTGATGAGGAGGCGCCCGCCCGGCGCGAGCAGCCGGTGGAAGTTGGCGAAGGCTGACTGCCAATCCGCGACGTGCTCCATCACCTCGGTGCAAAGGATGAAATCGAACGGCCCGTCGGCCAGCAGCGTCGCAGGAAGCTCGCCATCGATGGGGCAGACGTGGGCGACGGTGTTATCGATGTTCTGCTGCGTGTCGAGGCCGACGTACCGCAGGCCTCGTGATTCGAGGAGCGTCCGGAAGGGTTGACGCCCGCAGCCGACGTCGAGAACTTTGCCGCCTCGCGTGTGAGCGTTAATTGCCTTGGGAATCGCCTCGGCGAGGCGCGTGACGATGAACCATTCCTGTCGGGCCCGAGGCTCGTAGGTGGGACGTTCGTCCAGGTGCGGACGCTCGCCCAAAGCATGGTTCTCGGTAGTGTCGCTCACGGCTTGATGAAGTAATGACTGGTGCGGTCGATCGGCACGAGGGTGACTTTGAGATTCCGGGCGGCGAGGAACGCGTCGACCGCTTTGCGGCAGCCGGACCAGTGGCCGTAGTCGTCGAAGACGATCGTGCCGCCCGGGTTCACCGCGTCGTAAAACTTGTCGACGACCATCTTGACCGGGTCGTGCCAATCGCAGTCGACGTGCAGGAACGACACGCCCTGCGGCGGCGTGGCGAAGGTCGGCAGCGTGTCCTCGAAGAGTCCCTGGTGGATGTGCAGGTTGTCGCGAACGAGCGGGACCTTGGCCGCGTGGAACGTTTGGCGGACGAGCTCCGGGCTGGCGACGAACTTGCCCACGTCGTCCCATGCTTCGCGCGGGTCGTTGTCGCCGGGCTTGGGCATGCCGGTGAAGACGTCGAAGAGGTGGGCGTGCAGCTCAGGATTGGTGCGGACGAGGCGCTCCGCGATGACTGCGGCCGAACCACCCCGGAACGTCCCGCACTCGACGAAGACGCCGGGGATTTTGCGAGCGGCGGCGGCGTTGGCGACGGCGCGGAGGCCGATGAGCCGCCGCGGCGTGGCGAGGCTGTTGGCCAGGGCGACCTTGACGGTGCGGAGGCGCGGATCAAGAGCGACACGGGCGGACCTGAGAGCCTTGGTAAGTGCGGACATTGGGGAACGTTAGGGGCGGCAAGAGCCCGATGGTGGGGCCGAAGACCGCCGGCGTGGAGTCAGCGGGCCGGGACGCCCCGGACGACCGCCCCCGCGGGCACATCGCGGGAAACCACCGCCCCCGCAGCGATCACCGCGCGGTCGCCGATGGTGACGCCCGGAAGGATCACCGCCCGCCCGCCGATCCACACCCGGCTGCCGATGGTGATGGGGTTGGCCAGTTCCAGCCCCGACGCTCGCATCTCGTGGTCCATCGGGTGCGTCGCGGTGTAGAGGTGGACGCCCGGGGCGAGCATCACCTCGTCGCCGATGGTGATGGGGGCGCAGTCGAGAAAGACGCAGTCGAAGTTGGCGTAGAACTTCCGCCCCACGCGGATGTTGAATCCGTAGTCGCAGCGGAACGTCGGCTCGATGAAGCTGCCCTCTCCCACCGCTCCCAGCAGTTCCTTGAGCACGTCACACCGGCCGGGGAGGTCGTCGTCGTCGGACTGGTTGAAACGTCGAACGAGCTTGCGAGCGGCGAGACGGGCGGCGACCAGTTCGGGGTCATCCGCGCGGTAGAGATCGCCAGCGATCATCTTGTCGAGTTCGGTGGGCATCGGGGAACGTAGGCGGACTGCGGCCCGAGGCTAGAAATTGTCGAGGAACTCGATGAGGTCGAAGAAATCGGTGAAGCCGTCGCGGTTCACATCGGCAGAAGATACTGGCAGGATAGAATTGCCCTCGTAACAATCGAGGAAGGCGATCAAGTCGTGGAAATCAGCGAACTCGTCGACATTGAAGTCGGCCAACGTCGCCTGAGGAAGTCTGACGACCCAATAGCCCAAGTCATTCCCACCACCAACGATCGTGCGACCATCGTTGGAAACGCCGAGCCCCGCGTAGAGAGCCGCCGGAGCCAGCGAAAGCCCGAAATTCGAATTAAGATGTTCCTCGAGGTAAACCGAACCCACGCCTTCGGTGTAGTAGAGGACGCCGCGGCTGACCAAACTGCTACCGCTCGTCCCCACGACCACCCGTCCGTCGGCGCTGACGGCGTTGGCTTTCGGGCGAGTATCGCCGGGGATCACGGGGATAGGCTGAATCCCAAAGCCCTCTCTCCACATGTACGCGACGCGGCCAGCCGGTGCCGAAGCGTCACCCACCAGAACATCGCCCATGGAGGTCATATCGTTGACGAAGGCTCCGCCGAGCGAGCCCCCGAGATCTCCGATCATGGTGTAGCCACCCGAGGCGCTCCATTGAAACGCTTGCTGACCACCCCCGGACGCGACACCTCCGAAGACGGTGCCGTCGTCATTGACCGCGAGCAGCCCGGTTGCAGTGTCTGGATTGAACGGTGAGTTTCCAATGACGGTGAGTCCAACTCCAACCCTCCAGTATGCCGCCTGATTCGGAGTGGCTGCGATCTCACCCGAGATGGTCAGCCCGTCCCCGCTGATTTTGTAAGCCGTGCGAAGAGCGTTGCCAGCCTGGTCCCTCAGGATTACAATGGAGTCATTCGCGTACCAGAGGAATGCGACCGCGCCGAGGGTGGTGTGATTTCCATACCCCGCGACCACGCTCCCGTCATCGCTGCACGAGTAGATGATGGGGCGCGGATATCCGGACCCGCTGGGAAACATGTGGTATCCCGACTCTTCCGTCCAGCGAAACGGCGTCCCGCCGGACCCGCCCGCCATTCCGATGACCACCTGCCCGTCCCCACTGACGTTCCGAATCACCGGAACTCGATTCCCGGGGGTGCGCGGAAGGACAATCAACTCCGCCGTTTGTCCACACGCGAAAGCCGTCACTGCGAATGCACAACCACCCACAAGCATCGCAGTACGAGTCGACATGACGTGTGTCCTTTTTCGCTAAGTTCCCGCAACACCCTGAGCCCCGCCTCCAACCCGCATCACCCACGAAGCGAAGCGGTCCCTTCCATTCGCGGGCCCGCGAGCCCGGTTCCATCCGTTCGTGCGCCAGCGGAAGTACAAGCCCAGGCTCCGATGGTGATTCTACAGCCTGCATACGATTTAGGGTCCCCGTCACCCCCGGGGGCTCACAAATCCTGAACACAGCCAGGGGGGCTTGGCTAAGAATCCCGCATGGGCCGATGGCCTGTGCCTTGGAGTGATTGAACCATGGCGACCCCGAAAAGCACCTGGACGAAGGAAGAACTGCTCAGCAGGCCGATCGAGCACATCGACGTCACCAAGTTTGACGCCCGCCCGATTGTCAAGAGCTACCGCGACATGGCGTACTCGAGCCGCACGCTCGCCAACGCTGCGGACATCTACTCGATGATGCTCAAGGACAAGGAGTGCGCGGTGATCCTGACCCTCGCCGGGTCGCTGATCTCCGCGGGCCTGAAGAAAGCCATCGTCACGATGCTCGAGAACAACATGATCGACGCGATCGTCTCCACCGGGGCGAACATCGTCGACCAGGACTTCTTCGAAGGGCTCGGATTCAAGCACTACATCGCCCCCGGCAGCCCCGAAGCCCCGCCCGTGGACGACATGACCCTCCGCAACTGGATGATCGACCGGATCTACGACACCTACATCGACGAGGACGACCTCCGCGCCTGCGACGCCAAGACGCACGAGATCTTCAACGCCTTCGAGCCCGGGGCGTACTCCAGCCGCGAGTTCATCTACGCGATGGGCAGCTACCTCGCCAAGCACCACGCGAAGAACGAGTCGCTGGTCAAGACCGCCTTCCTCAAGAAGGTGCCGATCTTCGTCCCCGCGTTCTCGGATTGCTCGGCTGGGTTCGGCATCGTCCTCCAGCAGACCGAAGCCATCGAAGAAGGCCGCGGGCAGGTCGCCTTCGACTCCGGCAAGGACTTCCGCGAACTCACCGACATCAAGCTCGCGTGCAAAGACACGGGCCTCCTCATGCTCGGCGGCGGCGTGCCCAAGAACTTCGCCCAGGACATCGTCGTGGCTGCGGAACTGCTCAACGAGCGCAAGGGTGGCAAAGCCCGCGGCGACGTCGGTATGCACAAGTACGCCATCCAGATGACCGTCGCCGACAGCCGCGACGGGGCCCTCTCGGGCTCGACCCTCCGCGAAGCCTGCTCGTGGGGCAAGGTCGATGTCGTCCACGAACAGATGGTTTTCGGCGAACTCTCCGCTCTGTTCCCCATCCTCGCCAGCGACGCGTACCACCGCGGCGCGTGGAAGGGCCGCAAGGGCTTCAAGTTCGCGGAACTCTTCGAGAAGGGCGCGGGCGTGCCGGATTACTCGACAGCCCCGAAGAAGGCAGCCAAGCCCGCGAAGGCCGGCCGGTAAGTCGATCGACCATCATGAGATTCTGACCAGGGCCCGGCGCGGATGCGTCGGGCCCTTTCCATAGAATGGTGCGCAATGGAAGCGACACGCGGAAATCCCATCTGCCAGTGCGGCTACGACCTGTCAGGACTGGCGGGGCCACCATGGCGGTGTCCGGAATGCGACGCGGTGACGGCGAAGTGGCCGCCACCTTCTGAGCCTTACGAGATTTCGGGGACCGAGCGGGGTTTCTTAAGATGGTCAACTGCGATCTGTGTTGTCGCGGCGGCTCTCGCTCCTTGGCTTTCCACGCCGCGATCGACTTTCGGCATCGCGACCATCCCCTGTCTGATGCTCATCGCCAACATCGCTGCTCTCTTGTTCGCCGGGACGCTCACGGTATGGACCGCGCGCGACCTGCCCGGTTGGCGCAAAGGATCGGCGATTATCCGATTCCTGCTCTATGCGGCGATTTCGCTGACCTCCGTTTGGACCGCGTTCTTCATGTCAGCGACAATCGGATATTGGCTGTCAGCGAGCGCCTAAGAACCGCCCGTACCGGGCTCCCATCCGCGTCCTTGATCTTGAGCGGCTGGGCGAGCAACTCATACTCGCCGGGCTCGACATCGCGGAGCGCGAGCCCCTCCAGGATCGCGATGCGATGCTTCAGGATCGCTCGATGAGCCGGGAGGTCCTTGGAGTCCTGTAGGTCCACGCTCGGCGTGTCGACCCCGATGGTCCTCACGCCCTTAGCCGCGAGAGCCTCGACCAATTCAACGGAAAGCCCCGCGAAGTCCGAGTTCCACGCCGTGAAGTCGGGGAACGTGCCGGACTTGATGAGCACGCGGGGCGTGCGGATGGCGTCAAACCCAGCGAGATCAGCGGGCGTGATGCGCTTGCCGTGGCACGGACCAGAGGTCTGTATCACGGTACACGGGCCGATGTAATGATCAAGGGGCATCTCGTCGATCCCGACGCCACCCTCGGCTGCGGTGCTGTAGTGGTTGGAGCCGTCTGCATGGCTGCCCAAGTGCACCGTCGAGCGGATATTGCTGAGCGTGATGTTCGCGCCCTTCTCGGTGTCGAGCAGGACCTCGCGTGTGTACGGCGTGTCCCCGGGCCACACGTTCATCGCGGGCGAGATCGTCGGCGAGATGTCGATGAGTTCCGCCATCCGAGGCTTTGCGGAATCAGCCTCGGCGTGCACGATGGATGTGCCGATCGACCGAACCCGCTCGGCCCACACCGATTCACCGAGCGATTCTCGCGACCCGATGGGGAGCGAGCGTGCCACCACATCGATCACCATCGAGAGAGCCGCCCCGCGCCGCTGCGCCTCGGTGTACGGCACGGTCGAGAACGACACGAGGTTGTACTGCGGCTGACACCGATCGGGGAACGCGGCGTGCAGCGTTTGCTCGATCTTCTTGCGATACAGGAACTCGGGGCGGCCGACCTTGTCGCGCATCTCGACAAAGTTCTCAAGGGCCATGTCCGCGATCGCGTCGGCGTTGGGCTTGCGGGCGTGCTGGTAGGCGTCCAAAGCCGCTGAAAGCCCGGTTCGGAGAACCGGGCCACCGGAAAGGCACCGTACCAGTTCCACGCAATCCTCAAAGCCGCAGTTGATCCCCTGGCCATAAAACGGCACGATCGCGTGGGCTGCATCGCCGACGAGCACCACATTCCCCCGCACCCAGGGCCAGCACCGCACCGTCACCAGCGAACTCGTCGGGTTGGCGAGGTAGTCGTGCGCCAGCGTCGGCATCACCGCGAGCGTGTCCGGGTAGTGCTCCGCGAAGAACCGCTCGACCTCCGCGGACGTCTTGAGATTCGCGAAGGAATGCTCGCCCTCGAAAGGCCAGAACAGCGTGCAGGTGAACGACCCGTCGCGGTTCGGGAGTGCGATCATCATCGATCCCCCACGCGGCCAGATGTGCAACGCAGCAGGGTCGAGCGCGTACGAGCCCCACGCGCCAGCATGGGATGCTGGCGGAATGTGCAACTCCTTGTACCCGTGCCCAAGGTACGTTTGCGAGTACTCGAACCGATCCGTCTTCTGCATCACGCCGCGAACCGCTGAGAACGCCCCGTCCGCCCCGATGATCAGGTCAGCGGACGCCGCAACACGCGAACCGTCGGGCTTCTGGAACGTGGCAGTCGTCGCGGCGAAGTCGACATCGACGCACACATGGTCAAAGTGCATCGCGACGTTGGGGTGTTCGCCCGCTGCCGTCATGAGCGTGAGATTGAGCCCGCCGCGCGAGACCGAATTGATCGCATCCTTCGCGTCGTGGCTGTACGGCTGAAAGACCGTCGGCCCTGCCACCGGATGGATCATCCGCCCCGGCATCGCGATCAGGTCGCGCTCGCGCACACGCTGGCCGAGTCCGGCCGCGTCAAGACCCGCGAGCCCGCGAGCAGACAACGCGAGATTGATCGACCGCCCCCCCTGATATCCCTTGGCCCGCGGATCACCGCGGCGTTCGAACAGCGACACACGCCACCCCGCGTCGGCGAGCATGACCGCGAGAAACGCTCCGGCGAGGCCGTTGCCGACGATGATGGCGTGGGGTTGGTGTGGAGTCGTCATGAAATTGTCTTCAAAACCGCATCGAGTTCGTTCGTAAATCGCCACACATCATGGAACGAGTTGTACAACGGTGCCGGGGCCGCCCGGATCACGTTGGGCTCGCGGAAATCGCACACCACGCCGCGTTCGAGCAACGCCTGCTGCACCGCTTTCGACGAGCCCGGCACCACCAGCGACCACTGGCACCCACGCTGCGCCACATCCGTCGGCGTCAGACACGAGACACTCCGGTTCGCGCTCGCCCCGAGCAGAGCCCCCATGTAGCCGGTCAGCTTGAGTGACTTCTCTCGAAGCTGGGCCATCGTCGCCCGTTCGAACAACTCAAGTGAAGCCTTGAGCGGCGTCAGCGAGAAAATCGGCGGGTTCGACAGCGACCACGCGTCCGCGCTCGGCGTGGGCACGAACTCGGGCCCCATCTTGAACCGCGTCGCAGGCTCGTGCCCCCACCAGCCGGCGAATCGGGGCAAGCCACTCGGGCCGGAAGCCCGAGCTACGTGCCGCTCGTGCACGAACGCACCGGCGACCGCGCCGGGGCCGGAATTCAGGTACTTGTACGAGCACCACGCCGCGAAATCGATGTTCCAATCGTGCAGACGCATCGGCACGTTCCCCGCCGCATGCGCCAGGTCCCACCCGACCACAGCCCCCGAATCGTGGCCCGCTTTGGTAATGGCGGCCATATCGAACCACTGGCCGGTCAGATAGTTCACCGCCCCGAGCATGACGAGCGCGGGCTTTTCACGGCCGATGGTCGCGACAATGTCCTCGGTGCGAAGCGACGTTTCTCCTTCGCGCGGCTTGAGCCTCACGATCGCCGCTTTGGGATCGTGCCCGTGGAAGGCCGCCTGGCTCGCCACCGCGTACGAATCGCTCGGGAACGCCGAGTCCTCGATCACGATCTTGAACCGCTCCGCCGTCGGGCGATAGAACGACACCATCAAGAGGTGCAGATTCACCGTCAGCGTGTTCATCGCGACCACTTCGTGATCGAGGCCGCCGACCAACCTCCCCAGAGGCCCGCGAAACTGCTCGTGGTACGGCAGCCACGGGTCTCGCCCGTGCACATGCCCTTCGACGCCACGCCTCGCCCAATCCTCAAGCTCGCCCGCCAGCAGCTCAGGCACACGCTTGGGCATCGCCCCCAGCGAGTTCCCCGTCAGGTACACCGCAGGCGACGAGCCGCGGGTGTCCGCTGTCGGCCTGGCCCCGACCCCGCCAAGCGTCGGGATCGCGAACTCCTCGCGGAACGCACGCAACGGGTCCGCTGCGTCCATCGCATGGGCAAAGGCTTCATCGGCACGGAACGTGGGCTCGGGCATGTCACCAGTTTACGGCAATCGCACGCCAAGGAACTCCGCCGCCGCCCCCGCGAGCAAAAGCCCGCGCTCAGCCTCGGAAATCCCCGCGAGCGACCCGATGATCCGCCCCGGATGCTCCTCGCCGAGCGGGAACGGGTAGTCGCTCCCGAGCGCGACCCGCGACGCCCCCATGAGCTTCACGAGGTGCGACAGCGTGTCCGCATCATGGACCAGCGAGTCCACCCAAAACTTCGCCGCCCGCCCACCTGACGCGAGATATTCGAGCGGGTTCTTCGCGGTCGCCGGGAACAAGTCCCGACGACACTCAAACCCGTGCGCAATCCGTCCGAGTGTCCCGGGGAACGACCCTCCGCCATGGGCGAAGCAGATCCGCAAATTCGGCAGTTCGTCCAGCACGCCGCCGAACAGCACCGACATCATCGCGATGGTCGTCTCCGTGGGCATCCCCACGAGCCAAGGCATCCAGTACTTGCTGAGACGCTCGCCCCCGAGCATGTCCCACGGATGCACAAAGACCGCAGCCCCGAGCTCCGCCGCTCGCCTCAACACCGGGCGAAGCATCGGATCGTCAAGATTGAGCCCGTTGACATGCGTCCCGATCTGCACGCCCGACAATTTCAGTTCGCCCATGCACCGTTCGAGCTCCCGGCACGCCAGATCGGGATCCTGGAGCGGCAAAACTCCCAAGCCCAGGAACCGTGGTACAGGCCTCTGGCGTGTACCCGACGCATCCTGGTACAGGCCAGAGGCCTGTACCACGGCAAGGTGGTCATTCAGCAACCGATGCAGGTCGTACGCATCCTGCGCCTTCCCCCAATGGCTGAACATCACCGGCACTGTGCTGAGCACCTGCGTCGTGACCCCCGTCGCCGCCATCTCCCGCTGCCGCACCGCCGGATCCCACAAATTGGCTTCGACATCACGAAAGAACTGCTTCCCGCCGCTCGGAAGCGTCTTACACATGCGAGCGCAGCCCGGGCCCGAGTGCTCGAGCTCGATCCAGCCCGAATAGCCCGACCGCTTGGTCCAATCGGGCCAATGCTCGGGGAGAATGTGGGTATGAAGGTCGATTTTCATGAAATTCAAGGCATTGAAACACTGAGAGCACGGAGGGGCACAGAGGAATGCAAAAAACATGAGAGAGTTCGTCTCAGAGTCTCAATGCTAGACGACTCTCCTCTTGATGTTCTGGACGAGGACTTGGCAGTTGAAATTCACAAGCAGCCCAACCCGAACTCGTGAGAGTCGCAAATACGTCATCAACTGTGTCTCGTGGATCGGCACCAACTTCTCTACCGCTTTCAGTTCGACGATCACCTTTGAGGCTACTAGAAGATCGATCCGAAACCCGCAATCGAGCCTGATTCCGTCATACTCAACAGCAACTTCAACTTGTCGCTGTACGGCAACCCCGCGTTTCGTCAACTCGTGAGCGAGGCACGCCTCGTACACGGACTCGAGCAAACCCGGGCCCATCACTCGATGAACCTGTACCGCCGCGCCAATGATCGCTTCTGTCACATCGCCGTGCAGGAAATCATGCGTATCGCTTTCCAAACGCCACCCTCTCCCTAGTTTCGTGCCTTCCTCTGTGCCCCTCCGTGCTCTCTGTGTTTCAACGTCTTTGCCTTCTTCTTCACCGCCGACACCTTCTTCCCCTTCAGCTCAATCGCCCCCGCCTGCTGGATCACGTACCCGCACCCCTTGCACGTCCTTCGCTCCGTGGGCCCGCCCCAGAAGTCGTGCATGATGATCTTCAGGTCCTCGTCGATCTTCCGCAGCACCCACCGGGCTTCGTGCACCAGCGTGTCGCACTCGGGGCAGTACCACCGCAGTGCATCCTCCTGAGGCTTCCCTTGCGCGTCCACGCCGCGCGGAAACTCCACGATGAGCCCCGCAGTCCCCTTCGGCCGCTGCGGACGGTGCGGCACCCACCGGTCCAGCAGAAACAGCTCACCCTCTTTGATCACGACATCGTGCGGCTTAGACCCATCCAAAGGCCTGATCCGCACCGCGATGTTCCCCTTCACCTGATAGAACAGCTCCTCCGTCGGGTTGACGTGGTAGTCGTTCCGCGTGTTGGGCCCGCCGCTGACGAATAGCACCATGTCCTTGCTGGTCGCGAACAACTGCTTGTTGCTCACCGGCGGCGTCAGGTTCTTCTTGTTCGCCCTGATCCACCGGTCAAGGTGCACCAAAGGCTCGGTGATCCCGCGAGGGGCCTGGGTTGCTTTCTTCGGAGATTTCTGGGTGGGTTTCTTGGCCATGGCGACATCGTACCCGACCTCCCATCCACATATTTCGCTCATAAACAAGCCAATTGCGACGAACTCTCAACCATCGACGAACGTCCCGACGACAACCCTACCATCGCCGTTCACACGGAGCCTCGATTGCCCGACATCAGCCCCAAACCACCCTCCCGCCTCGTCGGGATCTTCCTCATCGTCCTCACACTGGCCTGCTGGACCACCATCCCCCTCTACCTCAGCCATCTCAAAGGCATCCTCGACCCTTCCGCCCTTCCCGACGCTCACGGCAACCTCCCGCCCCTCGTCGACCCCTGGACCGCCAACGGCTGGCGGTACGGCTTCTCCACCATCCTCTGGATCCCCCCGCTGCTCGTCGCCTGGTGGTCGCGCAAGATGCCCAAAGGCCTCTGGCGCGCCGCCCTGCTCCCGAGCCTCTTCAACGCCGCGGCCCAGGTCTGCTTCGGCATCGCCCCCTACTTCGTCTCGCCGGGCCTGATGACCTTCAGCCTCCGCCTCAACATCGTCTTTGTCACCATCGGGGCCGCGGTCTTCTTCGTCGCTGAACGTCGCATCATCAAGTCCACCGGCTTCCTCATCGGCATCACGACGCTCCTCGTCGGCACCATCCTCACCGTCCTCTTCCAGCACGGCGGCCTCGGCGGCTCCACAGGCTTTGGCGTTCTGGTCTCCTTCGGCTCGGCCCTGCTTTACGCTGCCTACGCCCTCGCTGTGCGCAGGTGGATGCACGGCATGCCCCCGCTGCTCGCCTTCGCCGCGGTCAGCCAATACACCGGCCTCGCCCTCGTCACCCTCATGTTCTTCCTCGGCAACCGAGGGCATGATGCTGCCGGCGTTCCCGACGCCATCCGAGGCCTCAACGCCCTCCGCCTCCCCGGCGGCCTCTTCGGCCTCGAATTCGCCATGCTCCTGGTCTTCGCCGTCGTCGGCATCGGCCTGGGCCACACCCTCTACTTCCACTCCATCCAGCGTCTGGGCCTGGCTGTCTCCGCCGGCGTCGTTCAACTCCAGCCCGTCACCGTCTCCCTCGGCGCGATCTTCGTCTTCCCAAGCGACACCAACCAGCACCTCTCGGGCCCCCAGTGGATCACCGGCACGCTCGCCCTCACCGGTGCGTGCATCATGCTCTACACCCAGCACCGCCTCGCCAGCATGAAAGCCAAACCCATCGACGAGTTCGACGATCTCCCCGTCGACGAGGGCGTCGCGATGGTCGGCCAGAGCAACGAGCCCCCGATCCGCCGACAGTGACGAGCAACCGTTTGCTCAGCAACCGGTCTCGAAAGACAGGACGTATTCGTCGTAGTCAAAGAAGTCCAAGAAGCCGTCGCCGTTGAAGTCCGCGAACGGGACGCCTTCCGAGAACGCCTGCACGTACCCGTCGTAATCGAAGAAGTCGACAAACCCGTCGCAGTTGAAATCCGGCGCGCACACCGTCAACATCGCGATGCGCGAGGTCTTGGCCCCGCACGGGCCGCTGACCACGCAGTCGTACGCGCCGACGTCGCCGGACTCCAACCCCGATAACTCAAGCCTCGCCGTCGCCGCCGAGGGGTTTTGGGCCGGGCTGATCGGAACGCCGTTGCGACGCCATGCATAGCTGAGGCCCGTCGCGCGATCGTTCATCCGCACCGAGAACATCGCTTCGCCCCCGCAGGCAATCTGGTCCGCGGGTTGCACGCTGAACCAGTGAACCAGTGGGCTGACGGGGCGGCGATACGTCAACACAGCCGAGTCAATCTCGGTCCCGTTCTCGACGACAACGTCGAGCGCCCCTCCTGCTCGCATCATCGTCAGGAGGTTTGTCCCATCGCCCGCGTTCCGCGTGGCAAGATCCAGCGTGAGCGGGTGCATCACCCTTGGAAACTCCCACGCGCCACCGCTCAGGGGCCCCAGCGTGCTCCTCCAGAACGGTCCCGCCGAGTCGTTGAGCCCGCCCCCGACCGCGGCATTCGCCGCTCCGATGCGGATCGTGTCGTCAAAGGGTTGGGACGCACCCTGCACGTCGCCCGCCCGCAATCGAATCGCGAGCGTCGCTCCCACGATATCCGCCGGGATTCCCGTGAACGTGTGGGCGAAGTTCCGCCGCCCGGACCCGCCCGACATCGGAGGGACATCAAATCCTGAGTGTGGCCGTTGCAACGCTGACGAGACGGCCGCCGCAAGCCGCACGCTCGGGAAGGAGTTCTCCGCGCTGTTGGCCTGCGAGTAGTCGTCCTCGACCCCGGCGCGCAGCTCAAGCTCAACCTCATCGTAGCAGAGCACATCAAGATCAACCGCCGTGGACCGCATCGATCCGCAGGCCTTGGTCACCCGACATTCATAAGAACCCGCGTCCGCCGTCGTCGCCGGCGGAAGGACCAGTTCCGAGGTGGTCGCCGTTGGATTCGCCATTGGATCGATCGCCACCCCGTCCTTGAACCACTGGTACGACACGGGCTCAAGCTCCGAAACCCCGATGACGAAAACGTTAGGAACGCCCAGGTTGACCACCCGCGGCGAAGGCTGCAGGTAGATACGAACGCACTCAGACCGACTCCACACAATCGGCTCCTGCCGATTGGTGATCCGGTTGCTCGCGTAGCCCACCACGCGTGTGATCGGCCCTTCCACCTGCACACCTTTGGCCTCACTCCTCCGCCAGTCAGGGCCCAGCGCGGCGCCGAGATCCTCCCAGGACGCGGCGCTCCCGTTCCACAGACTCGCCCGAACATCTCCACCACCGAAATTCGCGCTCCCCACCTGCTTGCCCGCCGCGGCGGCGTACGCGGCCGACCCGATTGATCCTGCAGGGTGTAGGCTTACCCACGAGGCAGCAGACCCGGTCCACACACTGGCCTGCGTCACATTGCTCAACTCCCTCGCAGTGCCGACCTGCTGACCACCGCCCATTCCCAGCACCACCGAGAGCGTCGCCGTCGCCGGATGAAGGTCGATCCGCGACGCCGCCGTCCCCGCCCACAGCGTCGCCCGAGTCGTGTCCCCCTCCGTGAACACCGAGCCCGCCTGCCAGCCGTCCTCAACCCCCGTGACATACCCGCTTGTCAAGCCCGGCGGCATCAGATCGACCCACCCCGCGGCCGACCCCGTCCAGAGCGCGGCCCGCCCAAACTCTCCCACGACCACCTGCCCGCCCTGCTGACTCCCGTGCATCCCGTACACCCGCGAAGCCGTCGCACCCAGCGGGTGCAGCGAAACAAACGATGTCTTCGCCCCGCTCCACATCGCGGCCTGATCGACCTGCGCCCCGTCTTCAATCACAGTGCAGTATCCCGCCTGCCTGCCTTGGTCTGTGCCACGCACGATCGACGCTTCCGTCCACCAGGGGTGCAGGTCCGTCCACGATCCCGCCGTGCCCCGCCACAACCCTGCGCGGAACCCCCCGTCCCTTACCTCCCCTCCTGCCTGCGTATCCCCCCCCACGCACTCGGAATTGGCCTGATTTACACCGCCTGGCATCAGCCGCGTAACGGTCCAAGTCTGCGCCAACGCCGCCGATCCACCCGCCGCCATCGCCAACACCCCGCACCAGTTGATCACGCTCTTCGTCGTCCGCATCGTCGTCTCCTCGCAGCAAGCCCTCAGAGTCCGTGCCAAGCACGCTCCTTCGCAGCATACCGGCGGCCTTCGTGAAACACAAGGCTTTGTTTCATCCCGAGCGAGCACTCCCGCACCGCACAGAGCCCCGGCCCCCTACTACCATCGCGCCATGAATAACGACCTCATCCGCGGCAACGCCGTCATCGGCCAGTCGGGCGGCCCCACCGCCGTCATCAACCAGTCCCTCGTCGGCGTCGTCGAAGGACTCCGCCAAGGGCTCCACGCCGCCGGCATCGTCAAGATGATTTACGGCATGCGGCACGGCGTCAAAGGCTTCGTGAAGGGCGACCTGGTCGACCTCACCACCATCCACCAGGACCGCCTCGACCGACTCGCCGCCACGCCCTCCGCCGGGCTTGGCTCCACCCGCGACAAGCCCGACCGTGCCTACTGCGAGAAGATCCTCGAAGCCTGCAAGAAGCACGACATCCGCTACTACTTCTACATCGGCGGCAACGACAGCTCCGACACCTGCCGCATCGTCGCCGAGATGGCCGCCGCCACCAACTACGACATGCGCTGCTTCCACGTCCCCAAGACCGTCGACAACGACCTCATGGAGAACGACCACACCCCAGGCTTCCCCAGCGCAGCCCGCTACGTCGCGATGCACTTCATGGCCGACAGCATGGACAACCGCTCGCTCCCGGGGATCAAGATCAACGTCATCATGGGCCGCCACGCCGGCTTCCTCACCGCCGCCGCCGCCCTCGCCCGCCGCTACGAAGGCGACGGCCCGCACCTGATCTACGTCCCCGAGGTCGCGTTCGACCTCGACACCTTCGCCGCCGACGTCGCCCGCGTCTACGCCAAACTCGGCCGCTGCCAGATCGCCGTCTCCGAGGGCATCCAGGACAAGGACCACGTCGCCATCGGCGCGAAACTCATCAAGAACGCCCAGGTCGACGCCCACGGCAACGTCCAGCTCTCAGGCTCGGGCGCCCTCGGCGACCAGCTCTCCGACTACCTCAAAGAGAAACTCACTCCCGCAGGCGGCAAGCCCCCGCGCGTTCGCGCCGACACGCTCGGCTACGCCCAGCGTTGCTGGCCCGACGCCTCCCCCGTCGACGCCGCCGAAGCACGCCGCTCCGGTCAAGCCGCCGCCGCCCTCGCCCTCGCGGGCCACGAGAGCGGCTCCATCACACTCAAGCGAACGTCGAACACGCCCTACACATGCGACTGCGTGCTCGTCCCCCTCACCGCCGTGGCCGCCAAGACCCGCCACCTCCCGGCTGAGTATCTCGACGGCACCAACGACGTGTCGAAGTCCTTCCTCGACTACGCCCGCCCGCTCGTGGGCCCGCTTCCGACGTTCGAATTGCTCTAAGCAAGAGAGCTCAGCGCAGACGCAACCCCGCGTGCATCACGCTTTCTGTGCGCGCAGGTAGCTTTCCCTACCACCAACAGATGCCCGCAATCAACGCGTGCGCCATCGTTCAGCAAGCTTTGCGCACGCAACAACCTTTACATTCAGTCCCCCGAAGAACGGCCCATGTTCCGAGAAATTGCACCGCAAAATGAAATTTCCCGCGCAAGCCCGCGTCTCTTGTTCCTTTCTGCAGGCATGCTCGTCTCGATCTTCCGGCGTGTGCCGGACCACCCGACGAGTTCTGGAGGTTTCGCCATGAGAACGGATCGTGCATACTCGGCTATCACTCTCGCCACACTCGCCGCCCTCGGCACCATCGGCTTCGCCGGTGTGGGCACCTCGCTCGCGCAGGTCGAACGCATCGTCAGGCCCGTCCAGTCCGACGCCGACGCCTACGGCGTCGCGCAACTGCCCGACGGATACGCCACCATCGCCAACGCCGTCCTCGGCGGGCAAGACGTCCTGGTCCTCACACGCCACACCCTCGGCGGCGCGGTCCTCTGGCAGCGTCACCTCATCGGCACGCGCAACGACCGCGCCTTCTGCATCGAAGCCACCCGCGACGGCGGCTTCGTCATCGCCGGCGAGACCGACTCGGTCGACCCCAACCAGGCCTACACCACCGTCATCAAGACCAACGGCGTGGGCAACATCCTCTGGGCCCGCGCCATCCCCGCCACCGACTACGCCACGCGTCCCATCGAGGTCGGCCTGCGCGAAGACCGCAACGGCAACTACATCGTCGTCGCCGGCACCCGCACCGCCGGCAATCCCGCTGAGTTCGGCGCAGCCGCCCTTCTCAACCCCGCCGGTGGCGTGATCTGGTCCGGCGCGTACCGCGACCCGCGCACCGACACTCCCTTCACCGCCTTCGAGGACGTCCGCGAGACCGTCGGCCCCGCGGGCGAACCCGTCTTCGTCGTCGTCGGGCACACCGGCCGCGACCCCCAGACCACCGGCCACGCGATGGCCCTCTACCTCCGCCCCGCCGACGGCTTCAACACCCTCACACGTGACTACTCCTTCCTCGGCAACACCGACACGCACCACGCCAACGCCGTCCTCCCCATCGCCCGTGATCAAATCCGCATCGCCGGACGCATCACCGACGCCGCCAACGGCTTTGACGACGAAGCGATCATCTGGGATGTCGACGCCCTCCTCCGCCCCGTCACCGTCGCCGCGATCTATCCCGGCGTTCGCCTCGGACACGCCGCGATCGCTCCTTCCTTCACCGCCGTCGGCGTCACAACGCACGCGGGTCACTTCATCTTCGACAACGGCGACGAAGATGCCCTCCTCATGACCCTCAGCAGTTCCCCGCCCGCCCTCGTCTGGGCCAACCTCTTCGGCCGGGCACGCCCCGACGCGTTCCGCGCCCTCTTCACCCGCCCCGACAGCATCATCGCCGTCGGCGGCACCGACTCCTTCGCCGCCGCCCCGCGCTGGATCTACACCGCCCGCACCGACCCGCTCGGCCGCACGTCGTGCGAGACCCGCCTCAACCTCGACCCCCGCACGCCCCAGCCCCGCGAGGTCGCCTTCGAGATGCCCCGCGTCATCATCCCCGTCCGCAACTACGAGATGGCCGACCCGCGCACCGAGTGGTTCGAGCGCATCGTCTGCAACCGCTGCCCCGCTGACTTCAACGAGGACGGCTTCCTCGACTTCTTCGACTACGACGATTACGTCAACTGCTTCGAGAACAACGTCTGCCCCCCCGGCCAGAACGCCGACTTCAACGGCGACGGCTTCGTCGATTTCTTCGACTACGACGCGTACGTCGCCGCCTTCGAGCGCGGCTGCTGATCGCATGTCCGCCCCCACCCCCCCTCGATGGAGACGCCGCGGGGGGCTTTCCGAGCCCGTGCCCGAGAGGCACGGGCCGACTGCCCGCAAACTGATATTTCATGCAGCCGCAAAGAAATTGCCCTTCCACAAACCGCACTTTTCATATATGCTGTGACGATGCTGCGGTGCAGTGTGCGTGCACCGCGACCGAATGGAGGAACAACCGTGAAAAGCTCGACCCTTTCGTCCGCCATGGCGGTGCTCGCCAGCCTATCCGTCCTGACCGACTCAGCCTCCGCGCAGGTTGAACGCGTCATCGTGCCGACCAACATGGTGGGAGCCGGCGCGATCGGGATCGCAGAACTCCCCACCGGATACGTCACGGTCGGCACCGGCTCGATCATCGGCGGAAACCGGACCATCGTCCTGACCCGGCACACCCTCGGCGGGAGCGTGGTCTGGCAACGCAGCCTCTTTGGCGCGGGCAATAATCTCGGGTACAGCGTCATCGCGACCAGCGACCACGGGTTCGTCATCGCAGGCGAGACCGACAGCCTCAGCCCCAGCCGCGGGTATTCGACGATCATCAAGACCGACGGGAATGGCAACGTCCTCTGGGCCAAAGCCATCCCGGCGGTCGCGTTCGACGCCTCCCCCATCTCGAGCGGACTTCGCGAGACCTCGGCGGGCACGTACATCCTCGCCGGCCGCACGCGGGCGGCCGACCTTGCAACCTCATTCGCGACCGCGACGCAGTTCGCGCCCGACGGCACTCTCATGTGGTCGTGTCGGTACACAGACCCGCGCCCTGACATCACCTCCACAGGCTTCACCGACATCCGCGAGGTCACTGACGGCGCCGGCCAGCGGAGCTTCCTGGCCGTCGGCTACAACCTCCCGCGTCCCGTGCCGAACCCAACCTCCCACGCGATCGCGGCCCTCATCAATCCCGCCGACGGCGTCATCACGCTCGCCCGGGACTACACGTTCTTCAGCGCAGCCGAGAACAGCTTCGCCAACGGCCTGCTCCAACTCGACGCGCAGTCCGTTCGGCTGACGGGCATGGTCGGCGGATCCAGCTTCAACTCCACCATCGTCTGGGACATCGGCACGAACCTTGTCCCGATAAGTCAGGGCGCCTTACTCCCCTTCTTCTTCGTCTCCCACAACGCCATCGCTCACTCCCCGACCGTCGTCGGCCAGACCACCTTGGCAGGTTTCTACATCGACATCGACAGGACCGACGGCATGCTGGTGAACTTGGGCGCCGCCCCGAGCCAGCTCGTTTGGGCCAAGCGGTACGGCGGCGCTCGCGACGACGCGTTCAACGGCCTTCTCACCCGTCCTGATGGCATCATCGCCGTCGGCTATTCCGCCTCCTTCAGCAACAACTTCTTCGCACCGTGCTACACCGCCCGCACCGACCCGCTCGGTCGCGACGACTGCGAAAGACCCGAGTCGCTCCCGCCCAACGATAATCCCCAGGTCGCCAACACGTCTTTCCAAATGAACCGCACGGCGATCACGCCCGTGCCGTACTCGATCACCAGCCTCCCCACGCAGTGGGTGGAGCTGGTGGTGTGCAACCCCTGCCCCGCCGACTTCAACGAGGACGGCTTCCTCGACTTCTTCGACTACGACGACTACGTCAACTGCTTCGAGAACAACATCTGCCCCCCCGGCCAGAACGCCGACTTCAACGGCGACGGCTTCGTCGACTTCTTCGACTACGACGCGTACGTCGCCGCCTTCGAACGTGGCTGCTGAGTGCACCCTTCAGAGCCCGCAGCGCAAGCAAGGGGGTGCGCAGCCGGCACCCTTCGCAGAAGCGGGCTAACCCGCCCCAGAAGCCCGCAGCCCGCGCTGCGGGCTTCTGCCGTTCCCGTACACTCCCACCATGCCCGCCAAGGACCATGCCGCATGGGACATCTTCATGGTCCTCGTGCGGACCCCATCGCGCATCGCGCCGGTGCGCGAGCACGAGTACCTGCCCTTCGCGCGAGAGCGAACCGCGATCTTCCATTCCCCCTTCGACCGAGCGGCCCTTTCACGAGACATCATCCACCGTCGGTCGAGTATGCGCCCCATCAGGCTCTCATGGCTCGAGTGGCTCGCGTTCCCGTACTGGCTCCTTCAAGCCGCGCTGCTCTACACGGTCCTCCTGTACGGGGGCGATCCGATCGGCAATCCGGTCTTCTGGGTGCTCGCTGTCACGGCCCTCGCCGCCCTCGTCGGCCACCGCAACCAAAGCCGCCTCCGCCGCACGGTGAACCGCTTCCTTCATCGCCACTGCCCCGACTGCAACTACGACCTCTCTGCCAGCCACCCCCAACCCCCCCTTGACCCCCAAACCCTCGGCATCAACCTCGGCCCCCGCCACTGCCCCGAGTGCGGCGCACTCTGGCCCCTCGTCCCGCCCCCCATCCCCCCGGAACCAACGCCACCGCCGCTCCCCGTGGGCCGCACGTCGAAGAACGTCCGATCAAAGTCCTAATCGTCGCCTCAAATCACCCCGACTCCGACACCAAACCCCCCGCCTTTCCGGCCTGTGGGGGGGGATGGGGGCTATCCTTGCCTCCCTATGGCAAAGACCCGCGAGATCAAGAAGCGCATCAAGGCCGTCGGCAACATCCGCCGCATCACCAAAACGATGCAGATGATCGCCACCGCCAAGTTCGCCGCCGCACAGCAGCGCGCCACCGCCGGCAAGCCCTACACCGAGGCCCTCTTCGGACTCGTCGCCGATCTCGCAGGGTCCGTCGAGGACGTCTCCCACCCGCTCTTCGGCGGCACGCAAGACAAGGGCGAGGTCGCCCCGCCCCTCACCCTCGTCCTCACCACCGAGCGCGGCCTCTGCGGCTCCTACAACAGCAGCGTCCTCCGCACCGCCATGAACTTCCTCAAGGCCAACCCCGCCGCTCGCAGCGGCCAGGTCGACCTGGTCGGCAAGAAGGGCGTCGCCTTCCTCCGCTTCAACAACGTCCCCGTCGCCAAGCAGCACGTCTTCGGCGACAAGCCCTCCTACGAGGCCGTCCAGAAGCTCGCCAACGAGTACATCGAGCGCTTCTCCAAGGGCGAGATCTCCGCCGTCAACGTCATCTACATGCGGTTTATCTCCGCCGGCCGTCAGGCCCCCGCCGTCCTCCAACTCCTCCCCTTCAGCCCCACCGCCGCCGCTGAACTCGCCCGTAATCAGAAGAAGGGCGACGACCCGACCCCAACCCCCGGCGCGAAGGTCTCCTACGAGTTCTCTCCCAGCGCCAAAGCCCTGCTCGACGACCTGCTCCCCGCCGCCGTCCGCGCCGTCCTCTTCCAAGCGTTCAACGACGCCGTGGTCAGCGAGCACATCGGCCGCATGGTCGCGATGAAAGCCGCCACCGACGCCGCCGGCAAGATGGGCAAGCTCTACACCCGCAAGTTCAACCGTGCCCGCCAGGCCCAGATCACCACCGAGCTCACCGAGATCATCTCGGGTGCAGCCGCGTTGGCGTAAGCGCTCGAATCATCCGCCAAAAAACGAGCCCCACGCGCAAGCGTGGGGTTTTTTCGTTCGTCATCGCACGACGCGCACGCGACATCCGCACACCCGCTCGCGTTACTTCTTCGTCGGCGCCGCCGTCACCACGATCCGCCCCTTGTCCGTCACGACCACCCCGTCGGGGCGTTCGAGCGTCACCGCGAACAGCTCGGGGTCAAAGACCTTCAGCTTCGCGTCCACCGGGATGATGATGTCCCCGGTGCCCTGGTCCACGCGGTTGTCCGCGACGTTGAACACGCCGCCGTCGACCGCGAATTCCTTCCGGGCCTTGTCGAAGATCCACAGCTGATACTGCTCGCGCGACGGGTCATTCCTGGCCGCTCCCTTAAACCGCAGGAACCCCTTCTGCAACTGCGTGTTCCAGACGATGTCCCCCTCGACCTGCTTGCCGGAGGGATCATTCCCAGCGGACCAACTCACCACCTGCGAGCCCGCCTGAGCCAGCAGTTCGGTTCGCAGTTGCATCGCCGTGGGCTTCGGCTCGGGCGTCGGCGGCTTGAGCCACCCCACCGCCGCGACAATCGCCGCCACCGCCGCCACCATCCACCCACCAAGCCCGCTCGACGTTGATTTCGACGGCAGCACGCGCCCGGCAACAGCAGGAGACCCGCGAGAAACCATCCCGCGACCCATCGTTTCGAGCCGGTCCCGCGCCGCCGTCGGCATCGCTTCAGCATCACCGCGACCCATCGCCGCGATCGCCTCGCCGATCGCCAGCTCGGCATCCTCCGCCAGCGCAGCCACGCTCACGCCCTGCGACGCCAGTTTCGACTGCAATTCGAGCAACTCAGCCCGCTCGGCGTCCGCGAGCGTCCCGAGAATCGCCGCGCCCATCAGCTCCTTCGCCCGCGCGAGTTCTGCCGAATTGTTCATGGGTTGGAGGCTCATCGTGCCACCTCCCGCAGCCCGGAACTGCTTCCAGTGCCGCTCTCAGTGCCGCCCGTCGTCAATATCTCCCTCAACCGCGCCAGCCCGCGCCGAATCCGCGTCTTGACCGTGCCCACCGGCTGCGAGGTCATCCCCGCGATTCGCTCATGGCTCAGCCCGTGATACAGCGAACACCAAAGCACCTGCCGCTCCTCGGGGGACAACTGCCCCATCGCCGCCATCGCACGACCCGCCGTTTCTTTCGTTTCGATCGAAGGAACCGCTTCGGCGCCGGACAGAACCCGGTCGTCGGGCAACTCGCCCCCGCGGCGCACTGCCGCACGACGCTGACGGTCCGTCAATCGCCGATGCGCGATGGTCGCGATAAACCCCGCCTCGGACCCCTTCGCGGGATCAAAACGCCCGGCACACCGCCAGACCTCGACAAAGATCTCCTGCACCGCGTCCTCAGCGTCATCCCCGATCGCGCTGAGATAACGCCGCGCGAGACCCCACACCATCCCGCCATACTCATCGAGACAACCGCGAACCGCCGAAGCGTCGCCGGATGCGATTCGATTGAGGTAGGTCTCCGCCAACGCCTTTGAATCTCCGATCAAGGATTCGACCCAGAAGCATCGTACCCCTCAGCCCTTCGGACAACCCCCCCCGACCGGATTTCTGAGAATTTGTCAACCACGAAAAACCAGCAAGCTCCCCTCCCCGAAAGCCCGGGAGCCAGTTCGTCCTCCGCCTGTCGCGGTCCCGGTGTGTGCCTACGCCCCGGGCGGTGGTCGCTCGGCCTTATTTGGAGGTTCTCATGTCCACCCGCCTGCTCGTCTGCGCTGTCCCCGCCCTCTTCGCCGCCGCGGCAAACGCCGAAATCATCTACGGCGTCACCCTCGAACAAACCCTCGTCACCTTCGATTCCAACGCTACCGGCACCCTCCTCAGCGGCGTCGCCATCTCCGGGCTCGCCGCCAACGAGGTCATCCGAGGGATCGACATCCGCCCCGCCACCCAAGAGCTCTACGCCATGGGTAGCTTCAGCCGCCTCTACAAGATCAACGCCGCCACCGGCGTCGCCACCCAGGTCGGCGGGACCTTCTCCACCGCCCTCAACGGCTCACAGTTCGGCTTTGACTTCAACCCCACCGTCGACCGCATCCGCGTCACCTCCGACGCCGACCAGAACATCCGCCTCAACCCCATCACCGGTGCCGTCGCCGCCGTCGACACCAACCTCAACTACAACGTCGGCGACTCGGGCTTTGGCATCAACCCCAACATCGTCGCCTCCGCCTACACCAACAACGTCGCCGGCGCACTCACCACCACCCTCTACAACATCGACAGCCTCCGCGACGCCCTCGTCATCCAGAGCCCCCCCAACGCCGGCGGGCTCATCACCGTCGGGTTCCTCGGCACCGACATCACCGACATGGCCGGCTTTGATATCTCCGGCTCCACCGGCATCGCCTACATGTCCGTCCGCGACGCCAACCTCGCCAGATCCACCTTCTGGACCATCAATCTCGCCACCGGCCAGGCGACGATGATCGGCGAAGTCGGCGGCGGCGCGATCCTCACCGCCATGACCGTCGTCCCCGCCCCCGCATCCCTTGCCCTGCTCGGCTTGGGCGGCCTCGTCGCCACCCGCCGCCGCCGCTAAACAGTCTTGCTCTCTCGAACAGCGAGCGGGCCGTCCGGAGGGACGGCCCGCTCGCGTTTTCGCGATTGGTCCTCTTTACGTCCCCTCGACCTGATCGAGGACGCCAAGCTCACGCAGCGCGTTCAGCGCCGCCTCCTGCTCCGCGCGCTTCTTCGCCTGCCCCCAACTCGGCGTAAATCGCTGGTCCCCGATCTCTACCGCGATCTTAAAGCACTTCGCGTGGTCCGGTCCCTGCTCGTCCAGCACGCGATACTGAGGCGTCGCCAGACGATTCTGCTGCGCGTGCTGCTGAAGGAAGGACTTGAAGTTCTGCTGATGCCGACTCTGCGCCGCCGCGTCGATCTGCGGGTCCAGTTTCGACTTGAGGAGCGCCTTCACGGGCGCATACCCGCCGTCGAGATACATCGCCGCCACCACCGACTCCACCGACGCCGCCGCCAGCGACATCGGAATCTCCAGCACGCCCGGCGAGGTCATCCCCTTCCCCATCGAAAGCGCCTTGTCGAGCCCGAGCGACTTGGCCAGATCCGCGCACACCTGCCGCGAAACGACCAAACTCTTGATCTTCGTCATGTCCCCTTCGAGCATCTTCGGGTACCGCTCGTACACGCTCTCGCACACGATCAGCCCGAGCACCGCGTCCCCGAGAAACTCCATCCGCTCGTTGGACTCGCTCCGCTCCTCCGTCAGCGAGGCGTGCGTCAGCGCGCGCTCAAGAAGCGCTTCGTCCACAAACGTGTACCCAAGAGAGGCCTCCACCGAGGCCCGAACCGTCGCGTCCATGCTGCTTCCCGTCCAAGCGGGGGCCGCGGACGCTCCCGGGTCGTCGGTCACACACCAACGGCCCACGAGCGGCAGCGAACCCTGAACAAGCCACGGCCTTCGCCGTCTCCCGTCATCCCCACTGTATCGGCGTTCCTTCTCGCATCCAAGACCGAAGTTTCACCCCAAAGTACCGTTCATTTGCCAAACATCGTTCGCGCGTCGGTTGCCCGTGCCCGGGTGTCTGCCTAGTGTCTAGGCCCGTCCGGAACGATGCCGAGCATCGGCGTGCTGGCGGGTCCGCCTCTTTGGGAAGCAGTCATGCATTATCCACACCGCACCAGCCGCATCAAACGCAAGCGCTCCATCGGGTTCCGCGCCCGCATGAAGACCACCGACGGTCGCAAAATGATGAATCGCAAGCGCGCCGCCGGCCGCTCGCTTAACATCGCCGACAAGCACCTCTAAACCGCCTCGGCTCTCTCATTCCCCAAAGCCCGGCAGCGCCAATCGCGCCGCGGGCTCAAGGCACCGAGGGTCGTCGTGACGCGGGCTGTTGACCAACTGGCTCACCGCGTACCAGGTCATCTCCGGAGTCTTCTGACCCACACACGCCGAGCGCACACGCTCGGCGTCGTTCTTTTCCGGAGCATCCCCCGACGAGCCGAGCCACTCCGCCAGCCGATCAGCCCCGAGAATCATCGGCCGACGCGGGTGTACATCACCCACGGGACCCGTCGCCTCCACCGTCAAGATCGAGAACGTGTCCACGCCGCCGGCACCCTTCAATCCGCCGCCGCTCTCCCCGGGCTCGGTCTCCCACCGATCCCACACGCCCCCGAGAAGGAACGGCCCCGTCGAACGCGTTGACGAATCAACCACCCCTACCCACGTCGGCTCACGCACACCCTTCCCTACCTCACGCCATTCGTAGTAACCATCCACCGGCACCACACACCGCCGCCGCGAAAGAAGCGACCACAAAACCGGTCGGCGCTCGAGCGTCTCCACCGACGCCTCCGTCACAGAGACCCCGACGTCCGGCGCCGAAGCCCACGAACTCACCAGCCCCCACCGCGCCGTCGTCAGTTCGCACGCCAGCCCCGCCAACGGCTTGCCCACCATCCCGCGAGGCACCGGCGCCGAGTTCGTCACACCCTCGATCCCGCGCACGATCAGCGTCTCTTGACCCGGCGCAATCGCGTACCGCGGCGTCCACAGACGCAGCGACGGATCCATGGTGATCACCCCGTACCGCTCACCAAGGAGCGTCGGCGGCGTGGCAAGATGGAGGCGGCCCGGCACACGCCATCGTAGCTTCAACCCCGCACGCGGATCCTACTTCCTCTTCGGCAGGATCTTCTTGCGAACACCTTCCGCCCCGTTCTTGTCCCCCGACCGCTCGAGCGCCGACGCGTACCGAAGCCCGAAGACCGACCAGTTGCTCCCCATCGCGAACTCCGCCGACATGTCGTCGGGCTCATCGGTCTTCCCCCACGCCCACTTCCAGAACTCCGCCACATCGCGCGGGCCCTTGCCCGCGTCCGTCAACATCCTCTCGCATCGGATCGCCGCTTCTTGCACCGCCGGCGTCTCCTTCCCGTACTTCTCAATGCTCGCCCGGTACATCCCCCACGCGCCCGCAAGGTTCTCCCCGTCGCGAAGCGCATCCGCCTCGAGCATCAGCAACTTCACCGCCAGGTCGTACCGAAACACCGTGCGATTCCGCTGCGAATCTACGAGCCGAGCCCGGATCCACGCCCACGCGGGCGCACGATCCAGAGGCTTCTCAATCGTCGCCACCAGAGGCGTCAGGATCTTCATCGCAAAGTCGGGGTACGTCGTCCCGCACATCGTCACGATCGCCCCGCCCCACTTCTCCAGATCCGCCTGCTTGAAACCCTGCTTCTTCACAAGCTCCGCCGCACGCTCCCACGCCGCAGGCACAAACGGGCACGCGTTGACCGCTCGCTCGCACAAGTCCATCGCCGCCGCAGGCTCGTCCGCGAGCATCGCCGCGTCCGACAGCGCCAGGCAAAGCCGCACCGCGTCCTGATTCCACATCGCCCGCTCAGCCACCATCGACAGCTCCCCATCGCTGATCGACTCGCCCGTCTGCGGCTCGCGCACCGACGCCGCCTCGCCCTTGTATTCCTTGTACCGCCCCTCCGTCATGTCCCACGCAAACCCCTTCCCGGTCGTCTTCAGATACCCGACCCACGCGTGACCGACATCATCTCCCTTGGCCGTCACCGTCACCGACGGGATCCCGCACGACTTGCCCACCTGCTCCGCGTAGTACGCCTGCTCCACGCATACCCCGCCGTGCTTGCGGATGTTCTCAAGCGTGTACGGGTGCCCCTCGATCTGCTTCTTCTGCCCGTGCTTGAAGAACATGTTGTCGTACCGCACATCAAAGTACCGCTTGCCCACCAGATTCTGAGGCCCCAGCTGCCGCTTCACCCAGTCCGTCTCGCCCCCGCCGATCACCATGTCCACCACATGCACCAGCAGGCACACGGGCATCTTCGTCGTCGAGAACGGCTTGAACCCGCCCCTGGAGAAGTACGCCATCATCGCAAGGTGATCGAGAGACCACTCCTGCTTCCGCGGATTGGGCTGATCGTGAACAACCGCGACCGCCGCCGCCAGGTCCGCATAGCTCTCTACCGCGACCTTCGCGGTCACGAAATCGCCGACCACCTTGAAAACCCCCGAGCCGGAGTCTCGCTTGGCGTCAAAGCTCCACGCGAGCGAGTCCGCGAACTTCGGCGAAGCAATCAGGTACGCCGTTCGTCCCTTGATCTCGGATGAAGCTCCCGCGCCCGCACCAGGCTTCGCGTTCGAACTCGACCCACCCTTCATCCCGGCTTCCAGCAGGTTCACGATCCGACGAACCCGTGCCGCGACAACGAGATCGCCCGCCGTCCCGTTCTCCGTGGCGACCTTCTTCAACAACGCATCCGACTCGCGACGCGCCTGCCCGATGTCCCCGCGCTCTCCCAGATCGATCAGGATCTTCTCCGCCGCTTTCGCCGTCGCCTCCGTCGCCGGTGCCTCCGGCGCCGATACCGTCTTCTTCGGCGTGCTGTACTGCGCGTGCGACGTCCCCGCCAACGACATCAACGCCACCACCCCCGCCCCGCACGCCACACGCCACGCCCCCGGCAACGACGACCGCTTCATCACTTCGTCCCTTCCTTCGCCGGCTTGGCCGCCTTGGCCTCCTCAGCCACAATCGCCGCGCACGTCGCGTCAAAGAACGCGATCGACTTCTTCACGTTCTCTTCCAGTTCCTTCCCCGCCCCGTGCTCGTACTCCACCGACATGTACCCCGCAAACTTCTGCCGACGCAGCTCCCGCAGCACCGCCGCCATCCCCGTCGCCCCGGTCCCCCAAGGCTGATCGATCTTCTGCCCCTTGACTTCCTTCACGTCCTTCAGATGCAGCGAGATCAACCGCCCCTCGTACTTCTTCAAACACTCCACCGCGTCAAGCCCCGACCGCGTCCAGTGCCCGATATCCGCGCACGCCCCCACGCTCGACGATCGATCCTTCACCGACGCCAGCACCGTGTCTGGGTTCCAATACCGCGAATCCTTCGGATGGTTGTGGCACGCCGCCTTGATCGAGTACTCCTTCGCCAGCTTCTCCACCAGGTCCCACGCGTCGGGCGTCGGCTCGCACGTGATCACACCGATCTGCATCTCCTTCGCAAACTCAAAGTGACGCCGCGCGTCCGCCTCGTCCTTGCTCGGGCTGATGACCCCGTACGCCCGTGGCGTGATCCCCGCCGCCTTCGCCGCCCCCAGCAAGTCCGCCCGCTGCGCCGCCGAAAGGTCGTACCCAACCTTCGCATCCTTCGCCTTGGGCGACAGCACCTGCCCGGAGTAAAACTCCACGTACCCAAGCCCAAGAGTCTTGGCAATCTCAAGCGTCTCAAACGCCGACCGATCGCGGAACGTCCACGCCTGCGTCCCAAGCTCAAACCCAAGCTTCTTCGCCGCCGTCGCGTCGCGACCATCCCCCATCAGCGACGGCACCCGCGCCATCGCACCGCCCCCAACCATCAGCCCAAACGCCCCGACCACGCCCGCCTTCACCGCTTCGCGACGATTCATCATCTGTGCTGCTCCCGCCACATTCGTGGCCGCTTGACCGAACATTTCCCGATCCCGCACCCAGTCCACAAGCCCATTCACGTTCCGGATTGTACAGGAATCTGCCCCCGCCGCCCGCGCTCTTTTTCAGCAATCCGCGTGATCGTCGCTGCAAAGTCCTCATCCTCCCCCCGTAACAGCTCCGGCAACGCCGACCGGAAGTCCTCCCGTCGGCACCACTCCCGCATGTAATCCTCCCACGACAGCCACAGACGCCTCGTGTGCGGGCTCATCTTCTCCTCGTACACCAGGATGTACGCCCGCTCAAACAGCGCAACCAAGATGTTGAACATCGTCCACTTGCGCTCCTTCTGCTCCGCTGTCAGCTCCACCTTCTCCACGCTGAAGAGCCTCAGGTCCGCGTTCTCCAGCACCAGCTTCATGAAGCTGGTGTACTCATCGCTCAGACGCTGATAAATCTCCTCCTCCTCGTTCGCCCGCTCACGCCGCTGCTCGTAGATGAACACGACGATCGCAAGCGGCAGTCCGAAGACCGTCACGATGTAGCTCAGCATCTCCCAAGTGTCGCGGTCAAACATGAGACCTCCGATGATCTACCCCACATCCACAAGCCCAAGTGACTCCCCATACGCCTTCAAGAGTCTCCGCTTGACGAGCGCCTCCTCAGGCCGGCTCAGCGTCGGCGACTTCGCCACCCACTCCGCCGCGTCACGCCGTGCCATCCCGAGCAGCTCGCGGTCGCGAATGAGGTCCGCCACCTTGAATGGAGGCAAGCCCGACTGCTTCGTCCCAAACAACTCCCCAGGCCCACGAATCTCAAAGTCCTTCTCCGCCAGCACAAACCCGTCGTTGCTCTTCTCCATCACCTGAAGCCGCGCGATCGCCCCCTCGGTCGTCGCGTCCCCGATCAGGTAGCACGCGGATTCCTTGCTCCCGCGCCCGACACGCCCGCGCAACTGGTGCAACTGAGCGAGCCCGAACCGGTCCGCGTGCTCCACCACCATCACCGTCGCTTCCGCCACATCCACGCCAACCTCGATCACCGTCGTCGCCACCAGCACATCAATCAGCCCCGCCCGAAACCGCTCCATCACCGCGTCCCGTGTCTGCCGTCTCAGCCGCCCGTGCAACGCTGCAATCCGCTTGCCCTTCAGTGGCCCCGCTTCAAGCTCCCGCACCACCGACCGCACACTCAGCAGCTCCCCATCCTCGTAGCTCGTCGCGCCAACCGACTCCTCATCCCCGATCGTCGGCACCACCACATACGCCCGCTCACCTTTCTCTAGACGCTTCATGAGCGCGGCGTACACGTCCGCCCGTTTCTCCGACGCCACCACCTTCGTCTTCACAGGCTTGCGTCCGGGCGGTAACCCCTCGATGATCGAGATGTCCAGATCACCGAAGAGCGTGATCGCCATCGTCCGCGGGATCGGTGTCGCCGTCATCACCACCACGTGCGGCGTCACTGCCATGAACCCCGTCCCCGTCCCCTTCGCACGCAGCTCCGCCCGCTGATGCACGCCGAACCGGTGCTGCTCGTCGATGATCGCCACCGCGAGACTCTGAAACTTCACGCTCTCGGTGATCAGCGCGTGCGTCCCGATCGCCAGATGCACCCGCCCATCCGCCAACCCCGACACCACCCGCTCGCGGTCCAGCGGGTCCATCGCCCCAGTCAAAAGCTCCACCCTGATGCCGCTGTTCTTGAGAAGCCGCGAGATGTTCGCATGATGCTGCTCCGCCAGCAGCTCCGTCGGAGCCATCAGCGCCGCCTGCTTCCCCGACGCCACCGCCATCAGCATCGCGTACAGCGCGACAATCGTCTTGCCGCTGCCGACATCCCCTTGGATGAGCCGATTCGTCGGCGTCGCCTTCGCCAGATCCGCCGAGAGCTCCGCCACCACCTTGTCCTGTGAGGCTGTCAACGTGAAGGGGAACCGCCCGCGAATCTCGCGATCGATCCCCTCGTTCCACGCGAGGGCCGGCGCCCGCATCGTGTCCCGCAGGTGCACCCGCTTCATGTGGACGCCCAGTTGCAGCAGCAGAAACTCGTCATACGCCAGCCGCCGCCGACCCACGAGCACCTCATCCTCGCCCGAAGGCTGGTGCATCATCCGGTACGCGTCCGCCAGCAGAGGCAGCCCCCGCGCCGACCGGTATTCAGCCGTCAGATGGTCCTCGATCAACGGCAACGCCGCCGGCAGCACCAACCCCATCACCTTCTCGATCTGCCAACTCTTCACCTGCTCGCTCGCCGGATACACCGGCCTTACCCGCGCCGACCTCAGCCCCGGCTCGTCCTGCTCGGGGTCCAAGACCATGTGCCTGGGATTGACAATCTGGATCCCCGACCCGCGCTTGACCGCTTTCCCCTGCACCCAAAGCCTCACCCCCGGCTTGATCTTCTCCCGCAGGTACAGCATGTTGAACCACATCAGTTCAAGACGCCCGAACCCATCATGCAGCACCGCCTCGATCCGAGGCCGCGCCCCCCGAGGCCAAACGCTCGTCGCCGTCACCTCCCCCCGCACCGAGACAATCCGACCCGGCACAATCTCCGGCACCGTCGCCTCCGCCTCCTGCAGCTCATGCCGCGAAGGCAGATGGGCCACCAACCGCCCCACGTTGGAAACCCCAAGCCCGACCGACAACGCCTCCGCCGTCGCCCGTGCAATGCCTGGAACGAGCGCCAAAGGCGTCCGAAGTTCGATGGACTCTTGAGCGTGAATGCTGGATTTCTCCCGTGCGGTCGTCATGAATCCAATCACCACACAATCGCTTCAAAGCGTCCCAAGCCGCCCACCATCCACCGGCAGGTTGATCCCGTTCACATACCCCGCCGCCGGACTCGCCAAAAATCCCACCGCCGCCGCAATCTCTTCTGCCCGCCCCAGTCGCCCCGCCGGAATATCCGCCACCACCCCCGCCCGCGCCTGCTCGAGCGAAACCCCCGCTTTCTTCGCCCGCATCTCAAAGATCTCCGCCAACCGCTCCGTATCCGTATACCCCGGCAGCACGTTGTTCACCGTCACGCCCCACCCCGCCACTTCCTGCGACAACGTCTTGGCCCAATTGGCCGTCGCCGCCCGGATCGCGTTCGACACCGCAAGATTCGCAATCGGCTGCTTCACGCTCGTGCTCGCGATGTTGATGATCCGCCCGTACCCCGCCTCGCGCATCCCCGGCAAAACCGCCCGCGCAATCGCGTGAGGCGTCGCCAGCAGACTCTCAAACCCCGCCCGAAACGCCTCCACCGGCAAGTCCGCCGCCCGCCCCGCCGGCGGCCCCCCGTTGTTGTTCACCAGCACATGCACCACGCCCCCCTCCCGCACCAACCCCGCCGCTCCCTCCCCCGCCGCGTCCGCCCGCCCCAGATCCACCACCCACGCCTCATGCTTCTGCCCCGGATGCACCCTCGGCAGCAGCCCGACCAATTCCGCCAACTTCCCCGCCGACCGTGCCGCCACCACCACCGACGCCCCCAGGCCAGCCAACTCGAAGGCGCACGCCCGCCCGATCCCCGCCGACGCCCCGCACACCAACGCCCGTTTGCCGCTCAGGTTCAGATCCATGCCCGAATGGTACCCAAATCTGGCCCTCTCAACCGCCCCCAGGCCACTTCACGGTCCCCCGCGTGACTCCCCCAAAGATGCCCGCCTACCATCAAGACCGAACCGGGGCGGTAGCTCAGTTGGTAGAGCGCGTCGTTCGCAATGACGAGGTCGCGTGTTCGACTCACGTCCGCTCCATTCAAGAAAAAGACCCCTGCTCCGGCAGGGGTCTTTTCGTTGGTCACGATTCTGTCCCACCTCTACCGCACCCGCACCCGGACCACATCACCGACATAGGGCCCCTTCAACTCCACCACCCCGCCCGAAACACCACCCGAATCAACACCTCCCGCCCGCACCACCGTGCACCCCTCCGCCTCCGCACCCATGACCCCCATCGGGCACCTCAGCACGATCGGCGTCCCCTCTCGCCCCGCGCGAAACTTCGGTCTGATCTCCCACTCCATCCCGCCCTCGATCGCCCTCGCGACAAACGACACCTCGCCAAACCACGTCGGTGCACCCTTCTCCGCATCCCCGATCCCAACGCCCGTCGTCCCAGCCTCCAATAACCACTCCCGTGTGATCCCGCGCCCCAGCACGAGACGCTCCACCCCATCATCCCCCGCCGTCTCATCGAGGAACATCGCCCGCACCGAGTTCAAGTAGTCCGCCCCGACCCACGTGTGCGGATAGTCGCCGATGAACCCCGCGAAGTTCTTGTCCCGAAACACCACCTCGCCCCACTGCCGCCAACCCGCAGGCCTCTGATCCGCCAAGAACCACTCGTTCAGCGCATGCGCCCGCCCCAGCCACTTCGCGTCCCGCTCCGCAAGCCTCAGCATCGCCCCGATCACCCGCACCTCATAAGGCGTGTAATCCTTCCACTCCACGTTCCCGTCGCGCCGCGCCTCAAAATACGCCCAGTACTTTTCGAACGTCGCCTCAAACAACGCCGTCGGTATCCCCGCCGCCCGATCCCACTCCTCGCAAGGCCACACCGCCACCGCGGTGCTCGTCGCGTCAAAGTCGCCAAGCTCCACACACCCCGGCACCCACGCCGCCCCCGTCACCGCCCCCGCGATCTTGACCGACGACGCCATGTTCGCCCGATACGCCGCCGCCCGTGCTTCAAACCCCGCCTTCTCGCTCTTTCCCAACACTCCCGCCAAGAACGCTGCATCCTTGAACCCGCGCACAGTCCAGAACCCATCCCAATGGCTATGCATCGGCTTGGCTGAATACCCCTCGTGGCTGATCGACTCGGGCACGAGCCCGAAGAACGCCTTCTTAGGCACCTTGAACCCACGCTCTTCGGAACCCACCGCATCCCCCTTGTAAGCCTCCGTCGACCGCTCCGCGATGATCGAATCCAGGTAACCCACAGCCTTCACCACGCCCGCCCAGTGCTTCTCCACAAACGCTTTGTCCCCCGTGAACCGATACACCGTCGCCACGCAGTGAATGAACTCCCCATGGCTGTCGTGCTCGGGCACCGGATCAGGCCCGCGCTGGTCCACCACGCAAGGGACTTTCCCGCTCTCATACTGATACGCCCCATACCAATCCACAAACTCCCGCATCGACTCCACATGCCCCGTAAAGCACATCGCCGTCCCGATACTCGCCCCGTCACGAATCCACGCCCGCTCGTACGTCCTGCTCCCAGGCTGATACGCCGGCCCGTCCGTGTTGACCATGATCATCCGCTGCTGCGAACGCCACGTCTCCTCGATCGCCTTGGCTGAAGGTGGCACGATCAAAGGCACACGCCCCACCGCGTCCCGCCAAGTACGCAGCGGATCATCGCTCCCGAGTGCGGCCTCTTTCCACGCTTGGAGCGTCTCACCCTTCTCCATCGGCCGGAGATTCGCAGCCACACTGAGCTGAATACCCCCATTTCCCGTCATCGTCTTCCAAGGCGAAGCGATGACACCCCACGCCAACCCATCCGCGTCCACCGCCCGCGTCGCCTTCATGTCGAGATCCGCTACGCCGGCAAGCGCTCGCGTGGCCGAGCCCCCAAACTCCCCCGCCAGACCATCGCCCACGATCATCCCAGTCCCCGAAGCACCGAACGGCATCAACGCGTACGCGTCGTTCACCACCATCGCAGCCGCCGCGGAATCAGGCCTCACCTCGATCGACCGAATCGGCGTGAATCCTCCCGTCACGTTGAGCCACTGCGAAGGCGGCAACGACTGCATCGGCCGCACCGCCAGCACGATTCGCGCCCGCCCGGAGTCCGCCTCGAGACGGTAACTCGACTCAACCGCGGGCATCCCTTCCGTTCCCGCCTCCCTCGGCACAATACTGAGTTGCGCACGGCTCTTCTCCCCCGCCCACACAAGATCCACCATCGGCATCACGCGGCCGTTCAACTGGTGCAGAACCGTCGCGTCCGCCCATGACAGCAGCCGCATCACTCCACCCTCCTCCACCTGCACGAACGGCTCGATCGCAAACCCGCCCTTGCTCAATTCCACCTGCCCGTCCGCCGACAGCAACGCCTCGTGCTCGCCGTTCGCCGTCCCGATCACCGTCCACGATGTCGCTTTATCATGCAGATATCTCGGATACATCCCGCGCGGCGCACGCTTGGCCATCAAACGCAGCATCGCGTTCATGTCGTCGCCCACCGAAGCCCCAAGCAGCCGAACCACCGCACGATTCACCGCTGCGCCGCCGGCAAACGTCACACGCACACCCTTCGCCTCCGCACCGGGTGTCCGAATCCACGAGAGACCCTGAGCAGCGTTGACCTCGCTCTTGATGGCCTCCCATGCCACGCCATCCGGGGTCGTCGCGATACTCACCTCGCTGGCACTCTCAAGTTCGATCGTCAAGGCCCCGATCTCACGAGTCTCCGCGAACATCAACTCCACGCCGCCCCCCGGCGCCACCGCGGCATCGACGCCGTCGCAAATCTCCGCACCCCCGAATGCCTTGGCCACCGTGCGCGTCTCCGACGATGCCGTCACCACAGGCCCCGCGTCGCTCACCGCCGCCACCGCGTCCACCCTCAGATCATCAATCCACACCGTCCCCTTCCCGCCCTTGCTCGCCGCGATCGCGAACTCCACCGCCGCCACCTTCCGAAGCGGCTCCTTCCCCCCGCCCGGTCCCCACGCGAACGTCACGTGCCGATTCCGATACGCCACGCGCCGCCACTCACCCGGCCACTCGTACGCCGCCTTGTTCACCCACCACACGTTGTCACCAGCGGTTCCATCCGCTTTCGCGTCCACCAACTTGAACTCAAAGTTGTTCGCAAGCCCCTCCCCCCGCACGCGAAACCCGAAGCGATAGTCCGCCGGAACCTCCACAGGCATCTCACGCCGAACCACGACGAACCCCATCCCCTTCGTGAAGTCGTAGTCAATCCGCATCACGTGGCTTTCACCCGCCTTCTCCGACGTCACCGTCGCCACGACGCCGTCGCTCGGAATCGCCTTCCACTTCATCTCCCCCTCAAAGTCATCCAGCACCTGCCCCCGCGCGACAGACACCAGACACACCGCCGCCACCACAAACCACACCCGCCCAACCAAACGCATCAACATGCGAAAATCTCCAAGTTGAATTGCTTTCCCGCAGCACGAGGCACGCAGCACGCCTCTCCCCTACCCCCGCGTCGTCTGCCGCACCACCAGCGTGGGCGTGAGCCGCACATGCATCGACGCCGCCCCGGAGTCCTTGATCCGCCGGACCAAGAGCTGCACCGCCGTCGCCCCAACCTCCGAAAGCGGCACGCGCACCGTGCTCAGCGTCGGCCTCACCAGGGACGCCAGCCTCGTGTCGTCAAACCCCACCACCGCAAGTTGCCCCGGCACCCTGATCCCCGCCTCGCGTGCTGCGTGCACCACGCCGTACGCGATCTCGTCGTTCCCCGCCAGCACACCCATCACGGGGCCCTCCGCGCTGAGGGTCCCGTCCGCGATCATCTGCTCAGCCCGCTGCTTCCCCCAGTCAAACGAGTAGTCGCCATACGCCACCGACGCGCTCACCGGCGAGCCGTGCATGCGTGCCGCTCCCACAACCGTCCGCACAAACGCCGCCGCTCTTTCTTTCGTGTCAAAGTTGTCCTTGGACCCGCCGATAAAGTGGCACCGCTCCGGAGGCACCATCGTCAAGAGGTGCTGCGTCGCCGCCGTCGCCCCCGCCTCGTTGTCGATCTCAATCGAGTCCAGGTTGGGACCCGCCAGCGCCGCGTCGAGCACCACCATCGGCATCCCCGCCGTCGTCACGCGTTTGATCAGCGCCTCGTTGGGCTCGGTGATCATCACCGCCACACCATCAACCAGACCGAACAAGGGCCCAAGCCCCAGATCGTTCTCCATCGCCCGCCCCTGCCCCGACGAGACCAGCAGGTGGTACCCGAGTTTCTTCGCTTCCGCATCCGCGCCGCGAAGCAACGCGGAATAGAACTCGCCGTGAATGTCGGGCAGCGCCATCGCGAGCAACCGGCTCGACCGCGTCACCAGGCTCTGAGCCGACACATTCGGCACGTACCCAAGCTCAGCCACGACCCCCCGCACACGCTCAGCCGTCTCCGCCGCCACAAGCCCCGGCGTGTTCAGCACCCGACTCACCGTCGCGATCGACACCCCCGCGCGGTCGGCCACGTCCTGAATCGACACCGCCGTCCGGACCGAACTGGCTTTCCGAGGTTTCGCATCCACCCCGACATCGTACATCCCAAGGCTGGTACGTCCCATGGTCCTGTCACTCCTCTGGCCGCCGCACCCAGTATAATGTAAAGGCTTTCAGTTCACATTCCCCCTTTCACGGGATTCACCATGCCAGCCCCACTCCGTGCGTTTGCCGCATGTTTCACCCTCGCCACGCTTCAAGGTTGCGCGACTCAGGTTGCCTCGGCCCCGTCGCCTTGGCCGACCATCGAGTCCGCGCCCGGGACGCCGCGGCCGCCCTTCCAGTTCGCCGCCAAGGACGATCAACTCTTGGACGAGATTGCCCGTGGCTCGTTCAACTTCCTCTGGAAGGAGGTCAACGCGACGGGCATGGTCCCCGACCGCTCCAGCAAGCCACAACTCGTGTCTGTTGCAGGGGTTGGGTTTCAACTCACCGCGTTCTGCATCGGTGCCGAACGCGGCTGGGTCACCAAACAACAAGCCGAGACCCGCGCTTTGCGCATCATCCGCGCCTTGACCGCCCAGACCAACAACCGCAAAGACGGGATGTTCTACCACTTCATCGATGGTGCCACCGGTGGTTTCCCGATCGGCACCCCCGAAGACGCTGTCAGCACCATCGATTCCGCCCTCCTCTTCGCCGGACTGCTCACCGCCGGGCAGTACTTCGGCGGTGAGGTCAAGACCCTCGGCGACAACCTCGTCGCCCAGGCGAACTGGAACGCCTTCGTCTTGCGCGACGGCATCCCCGACTACGAACGCGACGTCATCGCTCTTGCCTGGACCCCCACCGACCCCAAGAACCCCACAGGCCCAGGAAAACTCAAGCCTTACGGCTGGGTCGACTCCGGTGACGAGCACCGCCTCGTGACGTTTTTCGCCGTCGGTGCTCCCAACGAAGCCTTCCGTGTCGACCCCAAGATGTACTACCGCCTCCGTCGCCCTCTCGGGACGCACGACGGCCAGCCGATGGTCTATCTCCCCTGGTCGGGCGCACACTTTGTCAACTTCTTCGCCCACTGCTGGATCAACTACGCCGCCTTGCCCCCGGACGACCCCGCCAAGTTCGGCCAGACCAACCGAGCCCGCGTGGACTGGTGGGAGAACAGCCGTCGCCAGACGAACCTCCACCGCGACAAAGCCATCGCGGCCGCTTCCCGTTTCCCCAACCTCGGCCCGGACTCTTGGGGCCTGACCGCCAGCGACTGCCCGACGGGGTACTGCGTTCCGGGGGTCTTTCCAACGCCGCTGCGGCTGACTGAAGAGCGTGCGGATTGGGACCACCCGAAGTACGAGCCCAAGGACGACTTCGCGGACGGGACCATAAGTCCTTACGGGGCCGTCTCTTCCATTGCTTTTGAGCCGACCAAGGCACTCGCGGCGGCGCGCCACATGAAATCGCTGAACATCCCCCGCGCGGCGCGCCCCGTCTGGGACGATCCGTCGCGCGGGGGCTTCGGCTTTGCCGACGCCTACCACGTCCCGCGCGGGTGGGTGGCGGAAGATCACCTTTCGATCGACCACGGCCCCATGCTGATCATGATCGAAAATGCCCGGACCGGACTGAGCTGGAATCTGTTCTCCGCGCACCCGTGGGCGGCATTGGCAGGGAAACGTTTGGGTTGGCCGAAGGCTGGCGAGCCCTCGAAGCTCCGGTAACGCTGCAAGAATGTTCCAGTTCAGGCCAAAATGGCGCTTGACACAGCGAAAAAAGTCTTTAGACTGAAAACGCTTTCAGCGACGTGCCGGAAAGCGGGAGAGACTGTCCAGATCCGCGTTCGTGCGGATGAGAAGGAGATTTGTGATGAAGTTGATGATGACGATGGCAGCGGTTTGTGGCTTGGCGGCCGGCGCGATGGCGCAGGACATTTCGCAGGTGAACGGGTACTACACCCAGACCCGCGTGTTCAACGATTTCGCGGGGACCAGCCTGTTGGTGAACGGCAACCCCGAGGCCACCCCGGGCGTTTCGAACACGTTCGCGACGGCGGGCTCGGGCTCGATGCGGTTCCAGGAGCAGTTCTCTGCGTTCGAGCAGGGCAACTTCGCCAACAAGCACCTCGCGTACCTCTCGACCGACGGCGGCGCTTCGGCTCTGGGTCTGAGCCATGTGCAGTCCTGGTCGATCGAGATGAACGTCTCGATCAGCGCTCCCGGCGGCGCGCCCCGCAAGGAAGCCGGCATCCGCTTTGAGAACCCCCGCCCCGGCTTCACGGACGAGGGTCTGGTCTTGGTTGCGTCCGACGGCGAAGTCGCGGTGTTCGGCGCGGCGATGCCTTTCTCCGGGCTCGGCAACATCTACACGCTCAACACAACGGCCCACCTCAAGTTTGAGTTCTTCGCCCCCGGTGCGGTCGACGTGCTTGGCGCGTACCGCCTGACCTTCACCGACGCGGTGACGGGCGTGCACACCACGGGCCTCAAGATCTGGGGTGTCGAGGGTGACGGCACCGCCGGTTACAACTACGGCACGAAGGTCGCTCTCGTCGCGCAGAATCAGCGCAACCCGCTGATCGCCGATTCTTCGGACATCAACTACAGCAACATCCAGATCATCCCCGCCCCCGGCGCGATGGCGTTGGTCGGTCTGGCCGGTCTTGTCGCGACGCGTCGTCGCCGCTAAGTTCTCTGCCACGACCCGCCGCAGTTCTTTGTCTTGGGATCAGCGGTCGGGTCGGGGGCGTACAGGGTGGTGGGCGGAGCTTGTCTTTCCTCCGCGCGTCGGGAAACCCCGGCGCGCGGGCTTGTCGGGTTCAGTTTGGGGTTTGAGTTTGGGCGGATTCAATTCGATCTTTCGGAATGGTTCACTCCCGCCTTCGGGGATGGGCTCCGCGGGCCACGCGGGCACGCGGCTTTCGTCAGGATGTGCGATGCTGGGCAATCGATACGGCGAGTTTGATGCGACGGGCAAGGTGTTCCGGATCACGGACCCCAACACCCCGATGCCTTGGGTCAATGTCATCTCCAACGGGCGTTTCGGGGTCACGATCAGCCAGAACGGCGGCGGGTTCTCGTTCTACGACGATGCTCAGCACAACGTGCTGACGCGGTGGGAGATGGACCTGGTCCGTGACTGCTACGGCAAGTTCCTGTACGCCCACGACGCCGACGAAGGCACCACGTGGTCGCTCGCCCCCGCGCCCTGCCGGGCTGAGTACTCCCACTACGAGTGCTCGCACACGATGGGGTCCACCGAGTTTGTCTCGGAGCACGCGGGCATCCGCTCGTCGTGGACGCTGACGGTCGCCCCAGAGGACGCGGTAGAACTGTGGCTGGTCAAATTGACCAACAAGTCCGACCGCCCGCGGCGCATCCGTCTGTCGTCGTACATGGAATGGTGTTGCGGCGTCGCGCCGGACACGAAGCGCGAGTTCCACAAGCTGTTCTTCACGACCAAGCACGACGCGGCTAGGCACGCGGTGGTGGCGACCAAGAACATGTGGGACATCCCCAACAAGACCGAGAAGGACCACTGGAATCGCGCGTGGCCTTACGTCGCGGCCCACGCGGTCGCGGGCGTCGTCTTCGAGAATCCGCACGCCATCGGCGACAAGACCGCGTTCCTGGGCCGGTACGGCTCGACCGCTTCCCCCGCGGCATTGACGCGGACCACGGACGGCCCGGTGATGACCGGGTTCGGTCGGTTCTCCGATCCGGTTGCCGCCCTGGGCGGAGAGGTCACGATCCCCGCGCGTGGCACCGTCACGTTGCACTACATCCTCGCGGTCGCCCCCACCGAGGCGGAGACGCTGTCGCTGGTGGACAAGTACCGCGACCCGAGCGCGGCGTCCGCTGCGCTCAAGCGAGCCGGCGAGATGTGGGACAAATTGCTCGGCGCGTCGAAGGTGACGTCCGAGCGCGAGGACTTTGACCTGCTCAACAACCATTGGCTGCCGTACCAGGCGATCAGCGGCCGCATGTGGGCCCGCACCGGCTACTACCAGCAGTCCGGCGCTCGCGGGTTCCGCGACCAGTTGCAGGACAGCCAGGTGTGGCTGCCGATCGACCCGACCAAGACGCGCGACCAGATCATGCTGCACGCCACGCGGCAGTTCGTCGACGGGAGCGTCAACCACTGGTGGCACGCGCTGGCGGACTTCGGCAATCACACAGCGTGCAGCGACGACTATCTGTGGCTGCCGTTCTTGGTCGCGAACTATCTCAAGGAAACCGGCGACACAGGCATCCTGGCCAGGACCGCGCCCTTCATGGACGACCCCAAAGGCGGCACGATCCTCGATCACTGCCAGCGGGCGATCGCCAGGAGCTTCGCACGCACCAGCCCGCGCGGCATCCCGCTCATCGGCAGCTGCGACTGGAACGACGGGCTCTCGGCCCTTGGGCTTGAAGGCAAGGGGGAGAGCGTGTGGCTCGGCCTGTTCCTTTGCCAGGTGCTCGCCGACTGGGAGATCATCCTGACCCGCGCCGGCCACGCGGACGTCTCCAAGAAGTATGAGAAGCACCGCACCGCCTACGCGCACGCGATCAACACGCACGCGTGGGACGGCGCGTGGTACCGCTGCGCGACCAAGGACAATGGCGAGTGGCTCGGTGCTGAACAATCGCACGAGGGCAAGATCCACCTCAACCCGCAGACGTGGTCGATCCTGACCGGGGTCGCTTCCCCCGAGCGCGCTGCCTCCGCCTGGTCAGCCGTCAAGGACCGCTTGGTCACGAACTATGGCCCGTTGCTCCTGTCGCCGGCGTACACGACGCCCGATCCGGACATCGGGTACATCACGCGGTATTCGCCCGGCAGCCGCGAGAACGGCGGGGTCTACATGCACGCGGCGACGTGGGCGTTGGCCGCGGCGTGCAAGATGAAGGACGTGGCGGCGGCGTCGAAGATCTGGAAGAGCGTGTCCCCCGCGCTGCGCGGGCAGGACGCGGAGGGGTACTTCGCGGAGCCTTACGTCACGCCCGGCAACGTTGATGGTCCGCTGTCGGACACGCCGGGTCGTGCGGGTTGGACGTGGTACACGGGTTCAGCCGCGTGGCTGAATCGCGTGAGCCAGGAGTGGATCTTGGGGATCCGCCCGGTGTGGACGAGCGAGGGCGAGGGGCTCTCGATTGATCCGTGCCCGCCTGCGGAATTGGGCAAGGTGTCGGTGAAGCGGATGTGGCGCGGGCGCGCGGTGCGGGTGACGTTTGACGCGCGAGAGTTTGTGGCGGGCGGGGCTGAGGGAACTGGCGGGGGCGGAACGGCGAGGCTCGTTGTGGACGGGAAGCCGCTGGTGGGGTGCGTGCTGCCTTCGACACTGGTGTCGGGGACAGGTGGCGAGATTTCGGTCGAGGTGAAGTGGGGCGTGCTCGCTCAGGGCTTTACCGAGGCGAAACTGACACAACCCGGGAGGGTTGGCTGATGAAAAACAAGAATCGGACGAGTGGCCGTGCGTTCACGCTGATCGAGTTATTGGTCGTGATCGCGATCATCGCGCTGTTGATCAGCCTGTTGCTGCCCGCGCTGGGGAACGCGCGGAAAGCGGCGCGGAACGTGATCTGCCAGAGCAATCTGAGGCAGTTCGGGATCGCGATTCAGAACTATTTGGATGACCAGAAGGATCCGGTCTTCATGAATCTGAATTCTCCGCCTCCGGGTCTTGGCATCCCGGACAACCTGCCTTTCTTGTGGCAGATCAGCGCGGTGTTCGCGCTTCGTCCGTATCTGGGCGGAACGGAGAGCAACAAGCCTTTCACCTGTCCGTCGGCGGAGGGCGACACGAGCGTCCGCACAACAGAAATGGCACGATATCTCGGGCAGAGAATTTTCTCGTTGCCGTGGCCGCAAGTCATTGTCGACGGCGTTGAGCCGACAACGTTCAGCGAGTACTGGTTCAATGACTCGGCGAAGGGCCAGCGTCAGGGCGTGCCCAACGGTGTGTCCGGGCAACGCTTCCGCGTGATCAAACACCCCGAGCAGGTCGTCTGGGCGACGGACGCGCTCGACGAGTTCCCGAGGCACTCGACAAAGAAGCCTCAGGGTTCCGCGCTGCAGATCGACGGGGCGTTCTTCGACAACCTGGCGAACAACTTTCTTTTCGGGGACCAAAGCGTCAAGATTCTGCGGCGATTTGAGTACCGTCCGCAGGAAGCGAGGGATCGGTACGGTGCGCCCGGACCGTTTTATAACTGGGGGCATTTCTACCCCGATCAATGATCGGCCCGAGTGTGAAGCGCGAGGCTGCAGGGACTGGGTGAGTGTGATCGATGACGAACGAAACCAACGACTGGGAGCCGACGTTTGAACATCCGAGAGTCATTGAATAAGAACCCGATGATCGGGTGGGCCTTGGCGGCGGTGCTGGCGGTGGCCGCCGTCGGGTACGCGTTCTTTGGGAACAAGAACGAGGGGTCGGTGCTGACCGATAAGGTCACGGTGCTGTTCACCGACACCAACGAGGAAGTGGTGATGAGGCGGGGCGAACTGGAGATGAAGTTATTGGAGCGTGCGGGCCCGGTGGACCCGGCCCAGGGGATCGTGAACCCCAAGACGCAGGTGGCGTCGGGGGTGATCTTGAACAAGGACGATTGGGCCAAGACGGTCGAGAAGCTCAACGCGATGAAGCGAATGGCGGCGGCCCAGTCGAGCGCGGGCGGGAACGGGAACGCGGGCTCGTCGAAGAAGTAAGGCCGAGAAGTATGGATGGATCGAGGAAGATTCATCTTGACAGAGGGATGAGTTTCGAGGACAATGAAAACGCTTTCGGCCTCTGAGTTCGAGGCTTGATCGGGATGGTTGGTGGGCGAGAAACGGAGATGATGCATGAAGACGATTGGTGCAATGTCGGCGTTGGCTTTGGCGGCGATTTCGGGTGGGGCGGCGATGGGACAGACCCCGCTCCCGCTGACGAACGGGAACTTTGAGAACGGGAGCCGACTCAGCCCGCTTGAGCCCGAGGGATGGCACAATCTCTCGAACCCGACATTCGCGAAGCATCGGCGTGTGGGTGACGGCCAGGGATTCATGCCGACGCCGCGCTCGGGCGAGCGGTGCATCGAGATCCGCACGCCCGGGAGCTCGGATTTCCGCGGGTTCACGACGGACACGCTCAACTTCTTCGAGCCGGGGTTCCCGTACTATGACCCGCTCTGGCAGTGGGAAGGGCCCGACGCTGGCGATTTGGTGGTGTCGGGGTGGTACTACATCGCGACGGACAACCCCATCGTCGGCGACTCGTGCTCGATCAAGTTGAACGTCAAGCGCGGGAATCAGGATTTCGGCGTGCACGACCCGTGGGGCGGCGAAGTGGCGACGATCTCTGGCCACACGAACAACGAGTGGGTTCGGTTCGAGGTTCGCTGGAACCTCGCGGACATTCAGGCGGAGGCTGACTTCCTCGACCGGTTCGGGTGCGGCGGGACGGGCGAGCCTTGCGGCGGGTGCTTTAGCCCGTGTCTGGGGCCCGGCGCGTACCCGAATCACATGAAGATCACCATCGGCCGTTTCGGGTTCGACAATGCGCCGAGCAGCGGGACGATTTTCTGGGACGACATCGAGTATTCAATCGTCCCCCCGACGCCCGCGTGCCCGCCGGACTTCAACGGCGACGGATTCCTCGATTTCTTCGACTACGACGACTATGTGAACTGCTTCGAGACGGGGACGTGCCCGCCGGGGAAGAACGCGGACTTCAACGGGGACGAGTTCGTGGACTTCTTCGATTACGACGCGTTCGTTTCTGCGTTCGAAACGGGCTGCTGAATCGGGCCGGGCGTTTCGAGGAATCTCGGACCTGCCGGGCGACGAATCTACGGATGGAATGCCCGAGGGGCGTCTCTTACGCGACGCCCCTCGCTTTTTTTGGCGGCGATTGTCGGGGCTGCCTGTACACTGGAGTGCGCTGTGAACGTCAGACTGCCCAAGATCCGCCGGTCGCCTCGGGGCTTGCCGAGCGTTGCCGCGTTGGCCGCGAGTTTGCCTGCGATTTTGATAGCGTCTGTCGCGGTGGCCGGGCCTCAGACCTCGACTTGGACGGTCGGGGGCCCGGACGACACGTCGGGCGTGGCGGCGGCGGCTCTGTCGGGGTGGTACGCCTTGGCGGATAGTTTCGAGGACCGCGTTGAGGTTCGCCAACCCGACGGCTCGCTGCGCGCGACCATCACCAAGGAACAGATCTCGTCCCTGGTGCCTTGGATGGTCTTGGACGGGTCGACGGACGGCGTCGGGGCGGTGGCGTTCTCGGATTCGGGGAGGCTTTTGTTCATCGCGGTGCACGATGCGAACCCTGCGAGTGATGGGCAGCCGAGCGACGCGGTGCTGAGGTATGACACGGGCACGGGGGCTCTCTCGGTCTTTGCACGGGTGGAGTTCGGCTCGAATGACGCGGCGTGGCCTCATGAGTCACTGACGCACCACGCGGGGCGGTTGTTTGTCGGAGCGGCGGGGAGCCTCCGCGTGTATCGCGCGCGTGCGAACGACACGACCGGTTCGTTGCTCTCTTCGGCTGCAACGAGCGGCGGGCAGGTTGTCAACGGGCTCGCGGTCGACCGCACATCGAGGCTTCTTTTCTGGTCGGTGGGCGATCAGCTGTTTCGAGCGACGGCTGCGGACACGTTGGTGCCGACACTCGTCGGCACGTTGCCCGCTGCGCCGGTCGGGCTGGCGTACGCGGAGCACTACGGGAACGCGGCGGACGCGGGCCTCTACGTGCTCGATTCGACCGCGCCCGCGCTGCACCGCGTTTGGAGGGTGACGCCCGGACAGGCCCGGGGGCAGCAGGCGTTGTCGCCCTCGATTTATGTCGCGGGCGGGACGGTCGCGCACGATATCGCAGCGACCGCTGACGGCAGGCTGCTGATCGCCACCGACGAGGACGCGATCGCTGTCCGAGATACCAACGACGCGCGTCTGGGGTTTGACGCGTGGGCTGCCAACGAGTTCGCGCAGGTTGTCGCCTTTGGGCGTTCCCTCATGACCACCGCCCCCGGCGCAGGCGGCGGCCCGGCGGGATGGGTGATCGACGCGGATGTCGCGACGGGCAACACGCGCTATCACCCCGCGTCGCCGGACGGGGCGGCGTGGACGGTCCTGCTGCTGATGATGAACGACCGTGTGAACGGCGACCCGACCGCCCAAGGCACCGTCCGCACGATCCTTCGTCGGTACGCGGGGCGGGCGACCGACGGGATCGTCCCGCTGCGGTCGGCGGACGGCATTTACTGGCACTGGCTGGACCCCGCGACGGGCGGTGCGAAGGCTGGATGGGGCGACGGGTTTGCCACCATGAGCACGATGAAGATCGTGCTGGCAGCGGCGAGGGCGCGCGCGTATTACCCCGACGACGCCGAGATCCGTGCGTCGGCGGACGCGATCATCTGCGGCGTCACCAACTGGGATTCCTACTTCAGCCCGTCCGGGCAGATGTACCTTCTCGCGAACCAAGGCGGCGGGCCGGTGCTCGCTTCCGCGTCGAGCGGGTTTCACGAGGGCATCCTCTTCACCGATCAGGCTGGCACGTACGGCGGGGCGTTCGGGCAGGCGATCTCCGGCCTCTGGATGGCTCGCAACTTCTGGCCCACGGCAACCCTTGTCTCGGGCAAGCCCGTCACCGGGCAGGCGTCGGGGCAATTTCTGCCGGGGTTCATCACCCTTTATCCGTGGCTGCTGATCGATGCTTTCCGGAGCGATCCCGGCTGGCGGACCAACATGACGAACTTCCGCGACTCGCACGCGGCATGGACCGACGACCGGGGGCCGCTGTGGAACACGGTCTTTTCCGCGGGCACGACTGCGGCGCAGTGGGGCGGATATCACGCGGACAGCCTCAGCGACCACCCGGGCGACGTGGCGACGTTCACCTCGCTTCTCGCGACCGTAAGCGGCGACGGCACTGCGGGAGGCGTCCGACTCCCCGAGGCGTACGCGGCGTACCAGGCGTATCGGGCCGGGGCACGCCAATCGTTCCTCGGCGGCGCGTCGATCCTCTATCGACGCTCGAGCGTCACCCCTTCGTACACGCCCGACTCGGCGGGGCTGCCCGATGTCGCCATCGGCGCGCTCGGGCTTGCGGAGATGCTCGCGCCGGGCTCGGTCCGCGCGGTGCTGACCGGGTCGTACCCCTCGTGTGCATCGTGCCCGCCGGATTTCAACGGGGACGGGTTCCTCGATTTCTTCGACTACGACGAGTACGTCGAGGCGTTCGAGCGGGGAGACCCCGCCACCGACTTCAACGGGGACGGGTTCCTCGATTTCTTCGACTACGACGGCTTTGTGCTCGCGTTCGAAACGGGGTGCTGAGCGGGAGGGCTCAGTCGATCTGATCAGAGAGCGGGCGGCCCGGCCTGGCGATCAGCAACTTGTTGATGAGGTCTTGGACGTGGTTGCCCGCGGTGTCGGTGCCGTGCCCGGGGATATTCAGGGCGTGGAGCACGCCGTAGCCCATGCCGACGTAGATCAGCAGCCAGCCGATGAGGTCGGCGGAGACGCGCGGGTTGACCTTGTGCTCGCTCTGGGCCATCTCGAGTTCGCGGCGGAGGAACGCGTGCAGGTTGCCCAGGTGGCGGCTTGCCGCGTGGTGGATCTGTTCGTCGTTGACCTCGGTGATGGCTTGCAGCAGCACGCGGTAGGAATCGCGGGTGGCGTCGCCGACCATCGGGTTATCGCCGACGAGCCTGCGGAGACGCTCAGCCGGGTCGGTCGCGCCGGCGAGGTGCTCCTCCCACATCTTGAGCGTGCGGTCGGCGGAGCGGTCGATGAGGGCGATGAAGAGGTCGCGCTTGCTGGCGAAGTGCCGGTAGATGATGGGCTCGGTGATGCCGGCGGACTTGGCGAGCTCGGCGGTGGTCGCGCGGGCATAGCCGTGCTGCGCGAAGAGTTCGGCGGCGCGGTCCAGCAACTGTTCACGGCGTTGTGCGGCGGGGAGGCGGGACATCGGCCCATTCTAGGGCTGGCCGAAGGGGTAGCTAGTGGATGCTCACCTGGGCGTTGCTTGTGGAGGCCCGGCGTCCCTCGGCGGCACCGGGTCGTAGCCGCCGGCGTTGAAGGGGTTGCAGCGGACGATGCGGCTGGCGGTGAGCCAGGTGCCTTTGAAGGGGCCGTGGGTTCGGTAGGCTTCCAGGCCGTACCACGAGCAGGTGGGCGTGTGGCGGCACTGGCGGCCGATGATGGGGCTGAGGGTGAACTGGTAGATCTTGATGATGACGATGAAGGGGAAGTTGCCGACGCGGGCCCAGAGGGGGAGGGGGGGCTTGGTGGGAGGGGTGGGGGTCATGGCCCGTCCTTGGGCTCGGGGCGGGCGTCCTCAGGACGCTCGGCCCGTTCGCGGCGGCGGCGCAGGTCGCGGTCCGCAGCGGCGATGCCGTTCATGAGGAGGGCTTCGTACTGATCGAGGCTGAGCGGCGCGTGGGGCTTGGCGGAGACGACGATGTCGTAGCCAGCGGCTTCGGTGAGGCGTGGGATCTCGTGCTGGCGGAGGCGGAAGGCTTCGCGGATCATGCGTTTGAGGCGGTTGCGGACGACCGCGTTACCGACGACCCGGCCGATCGAGAGGCCCAGGCGGTGGGTGGGACGATCGGAGGGCAGCAGGAAGACGGCGAGGGGCCCGGTGGCTTTACGCATGCGAGCGGCAAAGACCGCCGCGAACTCGCGGGCGTGGGTGAGTTTGTGGCGCGTGGAGAAGCGGAGGGATGGAGGATTGGGGTTGTCCGCGAGGGGGGGCACAGGGGATGTTATTCAAGGGGCGTCGGGTGCAGCTTCACGGGCTGCCGTTCACCGGCCACGCGTGCGATCGGCGGATGCTGATCACGAGAATGGTGGCCACGCTCGTCGCGAGAACGTTGAAGGAAAGATATCGGTAGAACGCTGTCTGCTCGTTCATGGTTGCATGCTCGAGTGGAACGATCTCATCGCCCTTGACCGCGTAGAGAGTCCTTGCTCGAGTGTTGCCGTTATCGAACAGCAGCTCAATACGGGCGTCCTCATCCCGCGCGGGTGCGAGCTCTCGGATCGCCTGGAGCATGTTGTTGCCTGACTGAAGACGTCCTGACGCGGTCGGTTCTTGGAGATGGGAAATCTGAGTTTGAACGGGCGTCTCGGCTGACGGCCAAGGCACGTACGCCGCGCCTTCGGGCAAGGGCGGGTCGGACGACTTTCCGCTCTTGAAATCTCGCCACTGGTAATAGCAGATGACCACTGGCTCCGTGGATGTTTGGCCGCTGAAAGACCGGTACGCCAGCACAGGGACCGTGCCGATTCCCGGGGATGACGCTGTCAAGGGCCGCCCCGGTCCAGAGACGTTGGGAAGCGGGGATCGAAGCCAGCACGCGAGGGTTGCGACAACAATCACAACCGTCGCGCACCTCACGAACATTTGGTTGCGGGGCTTGGGAACGGGTTCGCTCGTTTCGTTGAGCATCGAACTCTCACGCTCGTGGCTCCTTGGGGCGTCTAGTTCGGCGCTCCCACGCGCCGCACCGGGTTCACGCTCGCGGGGAGCAGGCCGATGAGGATCATGACGCCGGCGATGGCGAGTATCCAACTGCGGCTCTTCTCGCCGGTGACCAGGCGGTGCAGGGTTGAGTCCATCACGGGCTTGGGAGGCAGGGCGATGGGGTCGGGCTCGAGGGCGGGGAAGACGGACGCGCCGCCGGCGGTCTGTTCGAGCTGGTCGCCTTCGAGGGGGGCGCGGTCGGCGGTGATCTGGTTGAGCTGGCTGGCGGCCAGAGCCAGGGCAAGGGTCGGGTCCCCTTCGCGGAGGGCAGCCCAGAACTCGTCGTGGCGGGTGATGCGCTGGAGGCGGTGCTCTTCGAAGACGCGGGCGCGGTCGCGGAGCCAGCGGGCTTCGTTGAGGCTATCGACGGCGGGGATCAGCAACGTGGCGGAGAGCAGGGCGAGCCCGGCGACGAGGAAGAGCCAGCCGGGGTCGAAGGCGACAGGACGGCGGGTCGGCGCGGTGAGGGTGTGGGTTGGGCTGGTCGAGATGGGGGCGGATGGGGTCACCACGCGAGTGTATCGGTGCGGGAGAGAGGCGGGGTGCAGAAAACCGCTCCGAAGGGGGCGCGGGGGTATGGGGGATGGGGTGTGGGGGTGTGGGGGATGGGGGGTGAATAGGATCACCCCGGATGAATCGACCCATCGGCATCACCGGGCTTGGCGTGGTCTCCCCTTTTGGGCTTGGAGCTGAGGCTCTGTGGGCGGGGCTGGTCGCGGGCACCTCGGCTGTCCGCCCGATCACGCGGTTTGACGCTTCGGCATTCTCGTGCAAGCTGGCGGGCGAGGTGGCACAGTTTTCAGCCAAGGACCATGTCCCCAAGCACTACCGCAAAGCGGTCAAAGTGATGGCCCGGGACACGGAGCTGGCGGTGGCTGCGGCGAAGTTGGCGGTTGAGGACGCGGGCCTTGTGACGCGGGCCCAGTCGGGTGATGAAGAGGAAGCCCCCGCGACGACGTACGCGTCGGACCGCATGGGGTGCCAGATCGGCGCGGGGCTGATCTCGGCGGAGGCGGAGGAGCTGACGGGTGCCTTGGCGACGTCGACGGTGGCGGGTGGGGATGGCACGGAGGTCTTCTCGCTGGAACGTTGGGGGTCGGGCGGGCTGATCAATCTGCCCCCGCTGTGGATGCTCAAGTATCTGCCGAACATGCTGGCGTGCCATGTCACGATCCTGCACGGGGCGGAAGGGCCCAGCAACACGATCACCTGCGGCGAGGCGAGCGGCCTTTTATCGCTCGGCGAGAGTTGCCGCGTGATCGAGCGCGGGGCGGCGGACCTGTGCTTCTCGGGCGGGGCGGAGAGCAAGGTCAATGTCATGGGACTCATGCGGGCGGAGATGTCCGGCAAGGTCGGCGCGACCGGCGAGGCGACGGACGGGCCTTCGGTCGTCAAGCCGTACGACGCTGGGTCGGTGGGCGTTCCCGGCGAAGCGGGTGGGATCCTGATTCTCGAAGCGATGGACCTCGCGAAAGCGCGCGGAGCCAAGGTGTACGCCCAGATCGTCGGGTTTGGCGCGGCCCAGGGGGGCTGGCCGCCGTACTCCACCGCTGACGAACGTGTCGGACTGATCGCTGGGACGAACCGGGGTCTGAAACTCGCCATCGAGCGGGCTTTGCGTGACGCGGGGATCACGCCAGCGGACATCGACGCGATTGTCCCGCAGGCGCCGGGATCCAAGGTCGAGGACGACGGGGAATCGCAGGCACTGTGCCTGATCTTCGGCGAGCGGCTCGCCCGCATCCCGCTCGTCACGCTCACGCCGAACATCGGCAACTCGTGGGCGGGCTCGGGGGGCATCGCGGCGGCGGTGGCGGCGAAGATCCTCTCGACGCAGACGCTGCCGGCGCGGATCCACGAGGGGCGTCCGGGCGAAGGCCTGCTGGCGGGCGCGGCGGCGGCGTCCAGGGCGAATCTTCGGCATGTGCTTGTCTGTTCAACGTCACTGGGCGGGCAGAACGCCGCCCTGGTTCTCAAGTCGGTCTGATTCACTGGTTTAGTCTCGGTCGTTCACACTTCGACCTCACACGCGATCTTCAGAGGAGCCACCCATGAGCGGCGATTACCAAGGCGGATACGGACGCGGACGCGGCGGATACCAAGGCGGGGGTGGCGGTGGCGGTCAAGGTGGAGGCGGCGGGGGCCGTGGCTACGGCGGAGGCCAAGGCGGCGGCGGTTACGGTGGGGGTGGCGGCGGACGCGGTGACGGCGGAGGGCGTGGAGGCGATGGGGGCGGGCGCGGCGAGCGTCGCGGCATTCCCCTTTCCGACCTGGATCCCGCGCTCACCGCGGTCTCGCACAAGGTCATCGGGTGCGCCCGCGACGTTCACATGAACCTCGGGCCCGGCTACGCCGAAAGCGTCTACATCGAAGCTCTCAAGCACGAGTTCACCGCCCAGGGCATCCCCTTCGAGGTCGCCAAGACCTTCACCGTCCGTTACAAGGACGCGGCGGTCGGGCAGATCATCGCGGACTTCATCATCGACGGCAAGTTCGTCCTCGAGGTCATGTGCGAGTTCCGCGATGTCTCCAGCGGCGACCGGGCCTCGCTCCGTGCGCAGCTCAAAGCCTCGGACCTCACCCTCGGGCTCATCACCAACTTCGCGGGTCGCCGCCTCACCGACGGGCTCGTCCGTGTGCTCAATGTCGACAAGATCCGGGCCGAACGCGGCGAGGATTTCAACGACGATGCGCATGATGGCGGCCACGACGCGGGCGGCGTCGACTTCGACGAACGCACCTGAACGATTTCGGAGCTATGCATGTCTTCTCGTCGCGTCGTCATCACGGGTATGGGCTGGGTCACGCCTCTCGGCACCGACCTCGACGCCGTCTGGGCGCGGCTGCTGGCGGGCGACTCGGGCATCGGCCCTGTCACGCGCTTCGCGGGCTCGACCTTTCCCACCAACTTTGCGGCGGAGGTCAAGAACTTTCGCCTGAGCGACCACGTCGAGGACTCGAACGGGTCTTTTCGTCGAGCGGGGATGAGCACGCAGTACGCCCTCGCCGCTGCGACCAAAGCGTGGAAACAGGCGGGGCTTGACGTCGCGACCAAGGACGGCCGCGTCAACGCGGAAGAGATCGGCGTCTATCTCGGCGCGGGCGAGGGGTCGCTCGACTTTGAAAACTATGTCGCGACGCACTTGGCCTCGTGGAAACCCGAGACCAAGACCGTCGACGGTCGGGCGTGGGCGAAGCGTGCGGCCACCACGATGTCGGCGGTGCCTGAGATCGA
>CALROI020000017.1:0-90681 GCA_943369765.1 Phycisphaera mikurensis NBRC 102666
GGATGTCTTCGACTTCGGCGATGACGAATTTGGCGGCGGTGGCCATCATGGCGTTGAAGTTGCGGGCGGTTTTGTTGTAGACGAGGTTGCCGAATTCGTCGGCTTTGGCGGCTTTGACGAGTGCGAGGTCGGCGTAGAGGCCGGTTTCCATGACGTATTCGCGGGTGGTGGCGGCGGGAGCGGAGCCGGGCTTGCGGTTGTGGTTCTTGGTGTCGTCGTAGGGCCTGTAGAACTGCTTGGTTTCCTTGCCTTCGGCGACGACGGTGCCGACGCCTGTGGCGGTGAAGAAGGCGGGGATGCCCGCGCCGCCGGCGCGGATGCGTTCGGCGAGTGTGCCCTGCGGGTTGAACTCGATCTCGAGTTCGCCGCCGAGGAACTGCTTTTCGAAGGTGGCGTTCTCGCCGACGTAGGAGGAGATCATCTTCTTGATCTGGCGCGTTTCGAGGAGGAGGCCCAGGCCCCAAGGCGTGGGCATGTCGACGCCCGCGTTGTTGCTGATGCAGGTGAGCCCCTGGACGCCGGTGTCGCGGAGGGCGACGATGAGCTGTTCGGGGATGCCGCAGAGGCCAAAGCCTCCGACCATGACGGTCATGCCGTCGAAGATGATGCCGCGGTCTTTGAGGTCGGCGAAGGCGGCGGCGGCGGAGGCGTGCGGCTTGGGGTTGCTTGGCATGGCGAGAGAATAGGCGGGCTTCGGAAATGGCCAAATCTCCAAATGGCCAAATGGCCAAATGGCCAAATGAAGAGGGCGCGGCGGTGGGCGCGTCATTGGGTCGAGTGGGGCTCAGCGTGGGAGGGGGTCGAGTTCGGCGAGGGCTTCTTGGCGGAGGGCTTGGTTGTCGGTGCCGCATTCGGGGCAGCGGAGCGAGCCTTCGAGGCCTTTGAGGTCGTAGGAGCAGCGGATGCAGCGGCCGGAGTCGATTTCGTGGATGGTGACTTCGAGGCTTCTTTTGCGGCGGCTCCGGATGATGTACAGGAGAAGGGCGAGCAGGAGCAGCGTCGGGGGGATCCAAAGCGAGCGTGCGCCGGTCCGGTAGGAAGTACAGATCGCGTACCAGATCCAGGCGATGAGCACGAGAAACCAGCTTCGGCCCCACCACGGCGGATGAAGTGTGGCGAGGCGTCGCCAGCGCGAGATTGGGGGCGTGGGGGTCACGATGCGGCAGTGTATCGTGGGCGGTCAGGAGCCCGGCGTTTTCGGATTCGCGACGGCGTCGTGAGGGGCGCGTGTGCCGGGCGGGTCGAGTTCGGCGAGGGCTTCTTGGCGGAGGGCTTGGTTGTCGGTGCCGCATTCGGGGCAGACGGGGAGGGTGGTCAGGCCTTGGAGGCTGTAGCCGCAGCGGAAGCAGTGCTCTGCGGGGACGGTCATCACGATGTTCTCGAGGAAGAGCTTGCGGCGGAGGCGCACGACGATGAGGAGGGCGGCGACGGGGATCGAAGCGAAAGGGAGCCACCAGGTGTACTCGCCGATCTCGTAGGCCCAGCGGTGGTCGTAGATCGTGTGTTTGCCCGCGGCCAAGAAAAGGGCCGCTGCACGCAGCGTGAGGGGGTCGGGGAGGGCTCGGCCTTGGAGATTGTCGGTGGCACGCCCCTGATCGTCGGCAACGAGCCAAGCGGCGGCCGCCTGCTGTTCGGTCGGCATCGGCGGAACTGGTGGACCGGGCGATTGGGGCGAGGTCGCGATTGACACGGTCGACCTGAGCGAGACCCTGGTCCAGACGAGGCCGCGCGAGACAAAAACAAATGCTTGCCAGTACGCCACCGGTTGGGTCTCGGCTCCCGAGGCGGCGTGCCATGTCCCGTCGGGCAGTTGTTCGAGCGTGAGTTCGATCACGGGACCGCGTCGAGATGGCTTGTTCGTTTGGTGGACGAAAAGGAAAAACCAAACCACCGCGACAAGAAGGATGAACCAGACGCTCGCCCACCACGGCGGGTGGATCGACACCACGCGCCGGGCGAGGCGACGCCAGCGGGAGATTGGGGGCGTGGGGGTCAACGAAGGGCAGTGTAGCGGCGGGTGGCACGAGGGGGTTGGTGGGTGGGGGGCCATCGGTTAGACTTTGAGCATGAGCAAGACCACCGTGTTGGGACCGATTCGCGCCGGGGTTGGTGTCTGCGTGCTTTCGCTCGGGCTTTCGACGGGGGTGGGGGTGGGGGTCGCGGCTGCGCAGTGCGGGCCAGTCTGGGTTTCGGGGATTGGGTCGCCGGGGGTGAATGGCACGGTGGACGCGCTCGCGGTGTTGCCGGGGGGTGATGTGGTCGTCGGGGGGACGTTTACCACAGCGGGCGGGAATGCGGCGAGCAACATTGCGAGGTACAACCCGCGGACGGGTGTGTGGTCGGCGATGGGCGCGGGGGCGAACCGGATTGTCAGTGCGTTGGTGGTCTTGCCGGACGGGGATCTGATCGTGGGGGGCAACTTCACGTCAGCGGGAGGCGTCGCGGCGACGCAGCGGATTGCGCGGTACAACCCGGCGACGGGTGTGTGGTCGTCGCTGGGGACCGGGCCCACGAGCGCGGTCTACGGGCTCACGCTGCTACCGGACGGGGATGTGCTGGTGATGGGGGCGTTTGGCAACGCGGGTGGGATCTCCGCCGGGCGTGTGGCCCGGCTGAATCCGGTGACGCGGGTGTGGTCCGCGCTGGGATCGGGGACGGGTGCACCGGTGAACGAGGGGGTGTGGGTGGCGGGAGAAGGTGGGAGTGTGGATGTGATTGTCGGGGGGAGCTTTACGGGCGCGGGGGGACAGCCTGGGCGCAATCATGTCGCGCGGTTCACGCGGGCGACGGGGCTTTGGTCGGGGCTTGGGACGGGGACGGAAGGAGAGGTTGAGTGTCTGGTGATGGCGTCGCCGACGATGCTGGTTGTGGGCGGCCGGTTCGGCTCGGCGGGGGGCGTGACCGGGTGCGCGGGGATGGCGAGGTATGACCTGGGCACGGGCGTGTGGCGGACGATGGGTCTAGGGGTGAGTGGGCCTTCGCCGCTGACGTATCCGAACACGTTCGCGATGCTGCCGGGTGGGGACCTTATCGTCGGTGGGAACTTCGTCATGGCGGGCGGGCTTTCGGCGTCGTATGTGGCGCGGGTGAATCCGAACACCGCCGGGTGGCAGTCGGTGGGCGCGGGGACCAACGGGCCGGTGCGTGCGCTCGCGGTGCATCCCAGCGGGGATGTGTATGTGGGTGGGAACTTCGAGATGGCGGGCGGCGTTGCTGCGGGTGCGGTGGCGTGCTTCTCGCCGGGGGGCGCGCCGGGGTTTGTGACGCAACCTCGCGGAGTGACGGTGTGCGCGGGCGGGGACGTGAGCTTTGAAGCGTTGGCATCGGGGCGCGGACCGCTGGCCTACCAGTGGCGGAAGAACGCGGAAACGATCGACTGGGCGGCGAACCCGTCGGCGGCGACGGCGACGTTGATACTTGCGGGAGTTGGGGACGCCGATGCGGGGGTGTACGACTGCGTGGTGAGCGGCGCGTGCGGGAGCGTGACCAGTGTGGGGGCGACGCTGACGATTCTGAGCGGCCAGGCGTGTTGTGCTGCGGATTTCAACGGGGATGGGTTTCTTGATTTCTTTGACTACAACGATTTTGTCATTGCCTTTGAGGCAGGAGGCGGGCTGGTCGCGGACTTCAACCAAGACGGGTTCGTCGACTTCTTCGACTACGCCGACTTTGTCGAGGCGTTTGAGATCGGGTGCTGAGGGAGCGTCGGGCGGGTGCTGAGGAGGCGTCGCACGCGGTGGCTGGTCAGTCTTGGCGGGTTGCGTGATCTCACTTGATGTGGGTTTGGCGTTGGCGTGTGCGCGATGGGGGTGGGGGTGGGGGTGGTCGGAAAGGAGATTCTGCTTGGTGGTGGGGCGTGGTGCCGCTAGAGTGCGTGCATGAAACGTACGAAGTTTGTGTCGTCTCTCGTCGCTGGCTCCGTTGGGTGCTGGGTGCGCTCCGTGCTCGCCATCGCGCCGCTGCTGGCGGTCGCGTGGGCCGCGCCCGCACGGGCCCAGTGTCCCGCAGCGTGGGTGCCCGGAATCGGCACGATCGGGACCAACGACTCAATCAGTGCAGTGGCGGTTTTGCCGAGTGGCGACGTGATCGTCGGCGGCTACTTCGACATCGCCGGGGGCGTGTCGGGGACAAGCCGCATCGCCCGCTACAACCCGACCATCGGAAGCTGGACAACGCTGGCATCGGGAGCCGACAACTTCGTGACGGCGATGGCGGTGCTGCCGGGTGGCAACGTGATCGTGAGCGGGGGCTTTACCACGGCCGGGGGCGTGGAAGTGCGAGGCATCGCCCGGTACAACCCGACCACCAACGTCTGGTCAGGGCTGGGATCGGGGAACTTCTACAACGTGTACGCTCTGGAGGTGCTGCCGAGTGGCGACGTCATCGTCGGCGGCGCCTTCGACATTGTCGGGGGCGTGCTGGCGAACAACATCGCCCGCTACAACCCGACCACGGGCGTCTGGTCGGCGCTCGGATCGGGGGTCACCGGCAACGTCGAAGCTCTGGCGGTCCTGCCGGGTGGCGACGTGATCGTGGGCGGCATCTTCTCCACGGCCGGGGGCTTGGCGGCGAGCAACATGGCCCGTGTCAACCCGGTCACGGGCGTGTGGTCGGTGCCGATCCCGGGAACGAACGGCACCGTCGTCGATCTGGCCGTGCTGCCGGGCGGCGACGTGATCGTCGGTGGCGTCTTCACCACGGCCGGGGGCTTGGCGGCGAGCAACATCGCTCGCTACAACCCGACCACAAGCGTCTGGTCAACGCTTGGAGCAGGGACCAACACCGCCGTGTACACCCTGGCGGTCCTGCCGGGTGGCGACGTGATCGCGGGCGGCAGCTTCACCACGGCCGGGGGCGCATCGGCCAACCGAACCGCCCGCTACAACCCGACCGCGGGCGACTGGTCGGCGCTGAGTTCGGGAACCAACGGCCCCGTGTACGCACTGTCGGTGCTGCCGGGTGGCGACTTGATCGCGGGCGGGAACTTCACCACGGCCGGGGGCGGGGCGGCCAACCGCATCGCCCGCTACAACTTCGGTAGCCCCGCACTCAGCATCAACTCGCAGCCGCGGCCGGTCGTGACCGTTGCTTCCAACAGTGCGGTGTTCTTTGTCGGTGCCACTGCTGGCGGCGGCACCGATGCGCTCTCGTATCGGTGGCGCAAGGGCGGCGTGAACATCAATAAGGTCGCCAACCCATCGGCCGAGACGCCGGCGCTCTTGCTCACCAACGTGCAGGCCGCAGATATCGCTTCGTACAGTTGCCTGGTCACCAATTCCTGCGGCAGCGTGCTGAGCAACGCGGCGACGCTGACGTTTGTCGAGGACCCGTGCCCGGTTGATTTCAATGGGGACGGGTTCCTGGACTTCTTCGACTACGACGAGTTCGTGACGGCGTTTGAGACCGGGTGCTGATTCTCCAGGAGTCGACGTCAGATAACTACCGCCTCACAGCCTCGAGCGCATTGTCATCTCATGTTTTTGCTCTTTTGTGTTTCGCCAGAAGATGGGCCCAAGTATACTGGCGAGCCCATCTGAACCGTTGCCCGATTGCGGCACACCTTTGGAGTCCCTCTATGCGTTTGTCGTTCCTTCGTCGTACGTTGTCGTTTGCGGTTCCCTTTGGTCGGATGCGAGTCGCCTGCGTCATGGCGGCGGCCACATGGCTTGCGGCCAGCGGCGAGCGTGCTCTTGCCCAGGGGTTCCCCTCCGGGGATTGCTGGGAAGGGTGGCAAAACGCTGGTAATCTCGGGGGTACTCTCTTTCCGGATGTGGTCGTGCGAGCCCTGGCCTTTCACCCCCCGGGCGGCGGGGCCGGGCCGGCCGGCTCGGTGATCTTCGGCGGAGACTTTAACGGTATTGACGGCAGGGGAACGCCCGCACGGTTCTTGGCCCGTTACAACCTCGCGACCGGGGCTCGCGCCCAACTCGGCGCGACCTTGAATGCAAGAGTGCGCGCGATCGCGGTGATTCCCGGCGGCGATGTCATCGTCGGCGGCGACTTCAGCAGCGCGGGGGCGGCCGGGGTTGGCCGGATCGCCCGCTACATCGATGCGACGGGGGCTTGGTCGACGATGGCGGGCGGTGTGAGCGGTGCGAGTGTCGCGGCTCTGCTGACGCTGCCAAGCGGCGATGTGGTGGTGGGCGGGACGTTCACGTCGGTCGGGCCCGGGGTGTCCGCGGCAAACATCGCGATCTACCGCTCGGCGACCAACACGTGGCAGAGCATTGGTGCGATCGCGGGAGCCGTGCCCACGGTCGCGTCATTGGCCCTTACCGCCAACGGCGATGTTCTCGTTGGCGGACGTTTCACGACGGCGGGCGGCGTGCCCGCCGGGAGCATCGCCCGCTACCGACCTTCGACCGGCGCGTGGTCGGCGGTGGGCGGTGGGGTTGGAGAGGTGGTGAACGCCTTGATGGAACTGCCCGGCGGCGATGTGCTGTGCGGCTCGGACTTCGGTCTTTACCGGTTCAACGCGGCGACGCAGACGTGGTCGCCATTCAACGAAGAGGTCTACGGCACCCTCGCGCTGGCAACCCTCCCGGACGGGTCGGTGCTGGTGGGTGGTCGGGGAAACGTGGAGGGAGGCCAGGGTTTCGAACGCTATCGCCCCGATCCGGCGCCGCTGGGCTCCTCCACGCTCTTCGCGGGCGGAGTCTATGGTGAGGTGCGGGCGATCCTGCCGCTCCCGAGCGGGCTGGTCTGGGTCGGTGGCGCATTCCAGAGCCGGGCCCAGAACCTCGTGGCGTACGCCGTTCCCGGCACGCTGCCGGCGTTCGCGAGGCAACCCGCCCCGATGCTCACGGTCGTCGGGGGCACGGCGGTCTTCGACCTCAGTGCTTCGGCGCTGGGCGCGGTCACCTTCCGCTGGCAGAAGGACGGCGTGCCGCTGGACATCGTCGCCAACCCGACGGCGGCGACACCGATCCTGCGCCTGTCCAACCTGCAGCCCAGCGATGCCGGCTCGTATGTGTGCATCGTGACCGGCTCGTGCAACGATCTTCCCCTTGGCAGTGCCCCCGCCTTGCTCACCTTCCCGGGCCCCGCCTGCCCCGCGGACTTCAACGGTGACCAGTTCGTGGACTTCTTCGACTACCTCGACTTCGTGACGTCGTTCGAGGAAGGGTGCTGAGGGAGCGTCGGGCGGGTTATGGGGCTGGTTGTGGGGCTGGTTGGGTCGGGTTCGTCGGACGGTTTGGCGGCGGGGACGCTTTCTCTTGAAAGAGGGCTTGGGGTTCGGGTGCGCGCCGGGTAGACTGTGAGGCGTCTGGCGTGACTTGGGGCCTGAGGTGGGGCGTGACGCCGAACGAGGAGAACGAGCATGATGTCGAACGCACGGGTTCAAGCGGGGTCGAGTTGCGTGAAGCGTGTGGCGATCGCGGCCTTGGTCGCGGTGGTGATGTTGCCGGGGGTGGGTGTGGGCACCGCTCGCGGGCAGGCGATTGTCGCCGAGCGGTTCGACGCGGGGCTCAACGGGTGGTCGGTGTACGCGGACGCGGACAGCTTGGTGTGGGACGCGGCGGGGGGGAACCCGGGAGGGGCGGCCCGCGCGCGGGACCAAGGGAGCGGCGGTTGGTGGGGGTTTCTCGCGGGGCCGGCGTTCCTGGGCGACCACTCGTGCAAGTACGGCGGGACGCTCGCGTGGCAGACCAAGACCAATGGGGTCAATAGCGCGGGGAATTCGCAGGCGGACGTGGCGATTGAGGGTGGTGGTCTGGTGCTGGTGTACGACGTGCCCAACCCGGTCGTGAATGTGTGGGCGGTGCGGAATCTGACGCTCACGGAGACGGCGGGGTGGCGGCTCACGACCATCGGCGGCGCGGTCCCGACGGAGGCGCAGTTCCGTACCGTGCTGGCGAACGTGACGGCGGTGAAGTTCAGGGGGGAGTTCACGAGCGCGTCGGGCGGCGACATCGGGTTCATCGACAACGTCGTGATGGGCGCGTTCACTCTCGCGTCGCCCGAGTCGGTGCTGACGTGTCCCGCGAACGCGGTGGTGCTGTCGGTGACGGCGGCGGGGCCGAACCCGCTCACGTACCGGTGGCAGTGGCGGGCGACGCCCGACGCGGCGTGGATCGACGTGGTCGACGGGCTGAACGTCGACCCGCTCGGCGGCGGAGATCAGTTTGTGGCGTCGGGGGCGAGCACGACGGCGGTGACGGCGTCGCAATACGGCGCGGCGGGCGGCGGGGCGGTCGTGCTGGAATGGGAGCACCGGTGCGTGGTCGCCGACGCGTGCGACAGCGCGGCGAGCATTCCGGCGACGCTGATCGTCTGTCCATCCGACTTCAACTGCGACGGGTTCGTCGATTTCTTTGACTACGACGATTATGTGAACTGCTTCGAGTCCGGGACGTGCGCGGGCGGCGGCACAGCCGACTTCAACGGGGACGGGTTCGTCGACTTCTTCGACTACGACGACTATGTGGCGGCGTTTGAGGCGGGGTGCTAGGGTCGTTGTGCCGCTTTCGAGGAGTGAGCGAACCTGGGTCGGATCCCGCGAGGAGATCAAGGAATGAACAGCCGAGCGAGAATGAGCGTTGCGTGGGCGGTGTTGGTTTCCGCGGGGGCTGGGATGGTTGCGCATCCCGGCCGGGCGTCGGGCGAGCCGACGGTGCCGGGCGTCACGACGCGTCTGTACAGCCAGTTGGGCGCGGGGCACCTGCCGTACACGCTCGCGTTGGATGCTTCGGGCGTTCTGTATGTGTCTTCGGACAACAACGCGAGCGAGGGCAGGTTCATCCTGAGCGTGCCGGTGGGGGGCGGCTCGCCGCTGAACTTCAGCACGGAGCGGATCTTCGACCCCGACGGCGTGCTCGTGGATCGCACGGGGTCTTTCTCGGGGGTGCCGGGGGCTGTGCTGGTGGGGTGCACGGATGACGCGGGGCCGACGGGTCGGATCCGCGCTGTGAGGCCGGACGGTACCAACTTTACGGTTGCGGGGCCTAGTACGGAGCTGAACAACAACGATGCGATGGCGTTTGACTCGCTCGGGCGGTTGTACATCGATGTCTACGGGAACCGCACGGTGGCGCGGATGAACGGGAGTGTGCCGACGACGATTCTCACGCTTCCTGCGGGGGTTTCGGGGGGCGTGATCGAGATTGACCATCTTGATCGGTTGTGGATCGCGTGCACGGACGGGAATCTCAGGAGGTATTCGCTGTCGGGCGTGCTGCAAGCCACCATTCGCGTCTCGAACGCGGCTTGCGGCATGGGGCGGAGCGGCGGCGGGGTGTTCGCGAGCGGGATCTATGCGATCGACCGGCAGAGCGGGGTTCTCTCTCGCGTGAATGCGCAGGACGGGCTTGAGGCTGTCGGCTCGGGGTTCGGCGAGGTCTATCACGCGGTGTTCGATGCGTCGGGCGCGATGTACGCCGCCGGGTACGAGAGCGCGCGGGTGTGGAAGCTCGGAGGATGCGCGGCGGATTTCAACGGGGACGGGTTTCTTGACTTCTTTGATTACCTCGACTTCGTGACCGCGTTCGAGACCGGCGGCGGACTCGAGGCGGACTTCAACGGGGACGGGTTTGTCGACTTCTTCGACTACTCCGACTTCGTCGCGGCGTTCGAGGCGGGGTGCTGATTCGAGATGTGAAGCCTGCTTCGATCTCGCTCGTTTGGGCTTGCGGCTCTTGCGTCTGATAATCTGATTCTCCGACGCGTTTGGTGGATTCTGCTTGGCTGATGGACGCCCGAGAGTAAACTCTCGCTCGCTCGGCTGCCGGTCGGGCCCCTCGAAGGTTCACAATCCAGTGGAGCGTGTGATGCTATTGCTTGCTCGGACGGTCGCGGCTTCTTGTGTTGGCTCGTGCCTTGGGTTGGCGGCGTTTCCGTTTGCAGCTTTGGGGCAGGCGTGCGACGGGCTGGTGGGGCATTGGTCGTTTGAAGAGAGCGGGAGCGTCGTGGCGGACTCGTCGGGGCTCGGGAATCACGGGACCGCGTTCGGTTCGCCGGTGCGCGTGCCCGGGGTGAGCGGGCAGGGGCTCGCGCTCGACGGGCTTGACGACTTTGTCGAGATCGCGGACAGCGCGTCGCTGAATCCGGCGTCGGCGCTGACGATCAGCGCGTGGTGGTTCAGCACATCGTTCTCGGGGAGCGGGTCGGACCCGATTGTGGACAAGGGTGCGTCGTGCCACTGCTACCCGTACTACCAGTACCAACTGGGCGTGAGCGGGGACCGGTATGCGTATCCATCCTCGTTCTCGTTCATCGCGGCGGCGGGGGGCTTGCCGGGCGGGGCGGGGACGGTGCTGCGGTTTTACACGGTGGGGCGGTGGTACCACATCGTCGGGACGTACGACGGGTCGGAAGCGCGGATGTATGTGGACGGCGTGCTGGTGGATCAGAATCCGGTGACAGGGCAGATTGTGTCGTATGGGAAGCCGGTGCGGTTCGGGCGGTTCAACAACTTGGGGCAGTTCTACCTTCCCGGGGTGATCGACGAGATCCGGGTCTACGACCGGGCGCTGAGCGCGGACGAGGCGGCGTTGCTTCATGAGAGCCCGGCGGGCGAACCGGTGGTGGAGCCGCAACTGGTGACGACGTGTCCCGGCGGCGAGGTGACGTTCCGCGTGAGGCACCTTTCGATCGCGGGTGGCGGGGGTGCGACGTATCAGTGGTTCAAGGACGGCGTGGCGACGGCGTTCACGGGCTCGACGCTCACCGTGAGCGCGGCGGAGACGGCCGGGTACTCGTGCGTCGTGACGGCATCGTGCGGCGGGGGGATGTCGAGCGAGGCGCGTGTCGTCGTGTGCCGACCCGACTTCAACTGCGACGGGTTCCTGGACTTTTTCGACTATGACGCGTTCGTTCAAGCGTTCGAGACCGGCGGAGGGCTCGATGCCGATTTCAACGGGGACGGGTTCGTCGACTTCTTTGATTACGACGACTTCGTTGCGGCGTTTGAACTCGGTTGCTAGGTGGAAGGTTGTGCGTACCGACACAAGGTTGCCACTACAATGGAGGCGGCTCGCCCGTCGGGGTGATTCGCCTGGAAACCAATGGAGCAAGAGATGATCCGTCGAAGCCTGTTTGGGAAGATCGTGGCGGTGGCGGGGCTGTGGTTGTGCGCGATTTCGGCGCGTGCGCAGTGCATCGAGCAGTGGCTTCCCTACCCGGCGGCGTTGCCCGGGCCCGTCACGGCGGCGGTGGTCGATGATCCCGATGGCGATGGGCCGCTGGCGGGGCGGATCGTGCTGATCGCGGGGGGGCAGCTCCATCAGTGGGACGGGACGACGCTGACCCGACTCAGCGCGGACGTGATCGGTGCGTTCGGTGGTGCTGGGAACGGGCTTGCTGTTTACAACGGCGAGATTTACGTCTCGGGTTTCTTCAACTCCATCGGCGCGGTGTCCGCGCGGGGGATCGCTCGCTTCGACGGCGCGGTGTGGCGCGACGTTCGCTCCAACGTCTCGACGGGGTTCAACCTGCTGGTCTCGTCGACCGCCCTCGCGGTCTATGGCGGCGAACTGTACTTCGGGGGTGGGTTCACCTCCGCCGGCGGCGCGCCAAGCAGCCACATCATCCGCTGGGATGGGACGCAGTGGCGATCTCTGGGCGGGAACGCGCCCGTCGCGGGCGTTCAGACGCTCCGGGTGATCGGGAATGAGTTGTACGTCGGCGGGGAGTTTTCAGGAGTCCCGGGCGTCCCGGGCACGACCGCGCTAGCGAAGTGGAACGGGACGCAGTGGCTTGCGACAAACCTGCCGTACGGGAGCCTGAGTTACACGACGAGGATCGGGAGCCACGACGGCGTTCCCTGGATTCACGGGGTCTATTACGACAGCACGAATCGGGTCGTCGTCGCGCAGTTGGTCCGCAAGACCGCGGCGAACTGGGAACTGGTTCCCGGGGGCGGGATCAGCGGCGGGCCGGTGGCGTTCGCGTACGCCTTCGCGGAATACCGCGGGAAGATGGCCGTGGGCGGGCTGTTCTTGAACGCCGGGCCGCTCTCGGGGGTCAACGACATCGCGTTCCACAACGGCGGATCGACGGGCACTGTGTGGTCGCGGCTGCTGGGTGGGATCGGTCTCACGCAGTTCAACCACGCCGTCACGCAACTGGTGGTCTATCGAGATGAGTTGCACGCATTCGGGAACTTCACGGTGGTGAACGGCGTGCCGCAGAACAACTGGGCGAGGTGGTACGAGGGACCGCCGATCGTGACAGACCAGCCGGACACGGCGTACCTCACGCTGTGCGATGCGACGAAGAGTTTCTCGGTCACCGCGCAGGGGGCGACGACGTATCAATGGCGGCGCAATGCGGCCGTGATCGCCAACGGGCCCACGGGCAACGGCGGTTCGTTCGCTGGTGTCACGACGGCCACGCTTACGATCAATAACCCGTCGCAGTTTGATGCCGGGGCGTACGACTGCGTCACGACCAATGTCTGCGGCCCGCGGGCTTCAGAGGCTGCGATGTTGATCGCTTGCGCGGTGGATTTCAACTGCGACGGTTTCGTCGACTTCTTTGACTACGACAGTTACGTGCTGTGCTTTGAGACCGGGACGTGCGCCCCGGCCGCGTCGGCGGACTTCAACGGGGACGGTTTCATCGACTTCTTCGACTATGACTCATTCGTGGAAGCGTTCGAGGCGGGGTGCTGAGACTCGCGGGAGCCTGCCGCCATTGGTCCGATGCACGGATCGAATATCGTGTTGCGTTTGGCTCGGCTTTCAGGTATGCTCGCGCCGCGAGTGACGGCGATGCCGTCGTGGTTCCTTGGCCGACCTCAACCGGGAGTTTCTCTTCGATGAAGACCTTTGTTCACACACGCGTCGGCCACATTCAGGGTGTCGTGACGCCGGGGCTGCTCGTTCTCGCTGCTCTGGCTCCTGCCGGGGTCGTGAGCGCGCAGTGTAACGGGTTTTCATTGCAGACCTCCAGCGGTGCGGCGATCGTTCCCGGAACGTTCGACATCGGCAACCACTGCGATGACTGCACGACCGCGCTCCCACTCCCATTCCCGATCAGCATGTACGGGACCGCGTACAACGCGATCAACGTCAGCAGCAACGGCACCGTGCAGTTCGTCTCGAGCGACGCGACGTACGGGAACGACTGCCTCCCGCGGGGCGAACTGGGCGTGGCGATCTGCCCGCACTGGGATGACCTCATGACCGACGGTGCTGGGCATGGGATCTTTCGGTCGATCACCGGCGTGGCGCCCAACCGGGTTCTGGGGCTTGAGTGGCGCGGGCGGTATTACTCCGGCGGCGGCACGGTGAATTTCGAATTGCGTCTCTACGAGGACAACTCGCGGATCGAAGTGGTGTACGGCGTGATGGGCGAGGGCGGGACCGGCGCCACGATCGGCGTGCAGGACCTCTCACGCCCGCCGACGCAGTATTCGTGCAACACCGGCGGGCTCATCGCACCCGGGACCAAGCTGACCTTCGCGTGCTACAACGGGCCCACGGGCACGGGGGCTGCATCGCCGAACACGGTGTACGCGTGCGGGAATCAGGGCGTGACGCTGCTGAGCGTGGAGGTCACGCCCGGCGTCAGCCCGCCGAGCACGGGGATCACGGTGCGGGCGGACCTCACAAGCATCGGCGGCGTCGCGAACCAGTCGTTCTATGACAACGGCACGAACGGCGATCTGGTGGCGGGGGACAACATCTGGAGCTTCCGCCTGACGGTCCCGCCGCTGACGCCGCCGGGCCCGAAGAACATCGTGTACGCCCTCGGGGACGCGCAGGGACGTTCGACGTCGGGCGCGATTGGGCTCACGACCAATCCGTGCGCATCGACCGGGCCCGACGTGATCGTCGTCGGCTTGACGGATGTCAACTACTACGGTGCGGTGGGGAACATCTCCGCGTACGCGATCGGCACCGACGCGTGCAACCGCGGCGACGTTCCCGTGCTGTGGATTCAGGGCGGGACTCAGCACCCGCTGATCGCGCAGAACATGTACCGCCTGAAGAACGGGCGGTTCGAACAGATCGGGCAGTCGTTCCTCAAGCACAGTTTCCAATCGCTCAATTCGCCCGGGTGCGCGACGTGTGTGCAGCCGCCGATGGGCGGGGCCCAGCTTGGCGTCGGGTGTTCGGACGTGTACGGCGCGGGGTATAACGGCAGCCAGGGGAACCTTGGACGCCGGTCGACGGTGAACCCGACGACGGGCGTCTTCACGTGGCCGCCGCCCCCGCCCGCGAACGACGCGATCGGCCAGCGGCTCCAAGTCTTCACGAGCGATATCGATCCCGCGCTCAATCAGGGTGCGCTCTACTTCGGCGAGGCTCAGTATGTGACGGCCGACGACGCCCAGTGGGTCAATCCGCTCAACTCCGGGACGCCCGCGACCAACGGGCTCAACAACGCCTCATACCAGCGGATCACCATCGCCAGCACGACCGCCGCCCCTCAGATCGTGGGTCCGGCGGGGGTGATGTCGCCGGCGATTCAGGCGTGGAAGGACAACGACCCCACCGTCTCGTTGGCGGTGGCGGACTATGTCGATACCTCGATCGCGGGCCCGGGGATCATGTGCCGGTTCTGGGTCGGTGGGAAAGCGACCGACAACGGGGACGGGACGTGGCACTACGAGTACGCTGTCTTCAACCTCAACGCCGATCGCGCGGGCGGGAGTTTCTCCGTGCCGCTACCGGCGGGCGTGAGGGTGAGCAACATCGGCTTCCATGGCGTCTTCGCGCACTCGGGCGAGCCCTACCCGAACACTGCGGCGAACATGGACGCGTGGCCCGGCGTGGCTTCGGGTGGTCGCGTGACGTGGACCTGCCCCGAGCCGTTCCAACTGCCCAACGGCGACAACGCCAACGCGCTGCGTTGGGGGACGATGTACAACTTCCGGTTTGATGCCAACGTCGCCCCGACCTCCGGCTCCGCTCGCGTCGGGCTCTTCAAGCCGGCGCCCGCTCCCGCCCCGACTCAGGCGGTGGCCGCGAATATCCCGACCCCCGGCACGCCGCCGTGCCCGGCGGACTTCAACGGCGACGGCTTCCTGGACTTCTTCGATTACGACGCGTTCGTGAGCTGCTTTGAGACGGGTGTGTGCCCCCCGGGCAAGAACGCGGACGCGAACGGCGACGGGTTCATCGACTTCTTCGACTACGACGATTTCGTAGGCGTGTTTGAGGCGGGGTGCTAACGCATCCGGAGAGAGTCGTGCTGCCGAGATTGGGTCAAGGTCTGATGCCACGTTACGATTACGCACCCGAGGCCCTTTTCCTTCAATGGAAGAGCTTCGGTCCAGGGAGGTCCAATGCGGAATCTGACTGCTGGCCTTGCTTTCGTGCTTGCGGCCGCTGCGGCCCGGGGCCAGGTGTGCCCGGGCGTGTGGGTTCAGGATTCGATCCTTCCCGGCGTGAACGACTGGGTCTATGACTCGATTCTGTGGGACGCCGACGGACCGGGCCCGGAGCCGGAACGCTTGGTTCTCGCGGGCTCGTTCTCGGTTGCTGGCGGCGTTCGTGCTCGCGGGGTCGCGTCTTGGGACGGAACGCAATGGCAGCCTCTCGGCGTGCTTGACAACGCCTCGGGTTCGAGCCTTGCGATCCTCCCCTCGAACGAACTGGTCCTTTCGGGGTCGTTCACGACGATCGGGGGCGTCGCAGCAAACCGCATCGCCGCATGGAACGGCTCGGCGTGGCGGGCCCTCGGTGAGGGGCTTTCCAGCCCTGCGCAGGACATTCGTGTCACCGCCTCGGGAGACTTACTCGCGGCAGGTGGCGTGGTCGTGAACAATCGGCTCGTCGGCGGACGGGTTTCTCGCTGGAACGGCAGCGCATGGTCTGCGGTTGGGCCCGACTTTGACCGTTCGGTCTATGCCATCGTGGTGATGCCCGACGGCACGCTCACGGTCGGTGGAGATTTCACCTCCGTCGGCGGGTCCGTTGCTCGGCACACTGCACACTGGGACGGAACGTCGTGGAGGGCGATTGCGAACGGACCCGGAGGTGCGGTCGGCGAACTCGAGCTCCTCGCGGGCGATCGTTTGGCAGCAGTCGGCGGATTCGGCGCCTCGATTTGGAACGGCACGGCCTGGAACTCGATCGGTTCGAACTTCCCCAGCGGCATTTCCACCTCGACTGTGGCACCCAACGGAGACCTCTTCGTCGGCGGAAGCTTCCCGTCGGTCGATGGACAGCCTATTCGCTTCATCGCACGCTGGAACGGCCAGTCGTGGTCGGGCCTGCCCTCGACCGTCAATCAGACCGTCAGTCATCTCAACGCGCTCCCCAACGGCGATCTCATCGTCGGGGGCGCTTTCACATCCGCAGGAGGCACTCCCGCCTCCAGCGTCGCAAGTTGGGACGGCTCGGCATGGTCCGCGTTCGGCAGCGGGACTGATCTCGGTCTCACGGTCGTCAAGGCCCTTCCGGGCGGCCGCGGCGATGTGGTCGTCGGGGGCCGTTTCACGACGTTCAACGGCGTACCAGCCTCACAGATCGCGATGAGGTCGCAAGGACAATGGGCTGCGCTCGGCTCGGGCATCCAAGGGCAATACCTCTACGCGCTTGAAGTGCTCGCGTCGGGTGACATCGTCGCGGGAGGTTCGTTCAGCGGTGCGGGTGGCCTCGCTTCTCCGTTCCTCGCTCGCTGGAATGGTTCGGGCTGGTCGGCCTTGGGATCAGGCGTCAACGGGTACGTTCGCGCGCTGCTGACCTTGCCCAACGGCGACCTGATCGTCGGCGGCGGCTTCACGGAGGCGGGCGGGCAGCCCGCGGTCGGCATCGCCCGATGGGACGGTGCCGCGTGGCATGCCTTTGGACAAGGACTCAGCGGCGGCGTGTATGCGCTCGCGGTGCTCCCTAACGGCGACCTCGTCGCGGGCGGCAGGTTCAGCGCGTCCGGCGGGACGCCCCTGCAAGGCGTGGCCCGTTGGGACGGCACGGGTTGGTCTTCGATGGGGCCGGGCATCAACATCGGCTCCGAAGGGGGCGTCGAGGCGTTCGCAATCCTGCCGACTGGAGACCTAATCGCCGCCGGATCGCTTGCGCTCGTGCCCGGCGGGTTCCCTCTTGACAACAGCGTCAAGCGTTGGAACGGTCAGTCTTGGACCTCGCTCGGCTCGATCGGTGGGGGGATCTCTTCCCTCGCGGTCCTCGCCAGTGGCGATCTGATCGCGGGAGGCACCTTCCTCTCGAATTCCACGGTCTCGCGATGGAACGGGACGCAATGGCAATCACTCGGCTTTGTCAACGGGTTCGTCTCGGACCTGGCGGTCCAAGGCTCCGATCTGTTCGTCGCCGGCGACTTCACGCAGATCGGCGACGTGGCTTCGGCGTACTTCGGTACCTGGCGCGAGCAGCCCGGTCCCAGCATCGTCGCCGACCCGCAGAGCGTGCAAGCCTGCTTCGCGGGGACGCAGACTCTCTCCGTGGAGGCCCAGGGTGAAGGGCTCTCGTACATGTGGCGCAGGAACGAGCAGCCCATCGTGGGCAACCCTTCGGCACGGTCTTCGACCCTCAGTATCCCCAGCGCGGGCACGCCGGATGAAGGCCTTTACGACTGCGTCGTCACTAACGCGTGCGGCACGGCGACCTCCGAGAGTGCGGAAGTCCGCGTGTGCGTCCCGGACTCCAACTGCGACGGCTTCGTCGATTTCTTCGACTACATTGAGTTCGTCATCCGATTCGAGACGAGCGCGAACGGAGCCGACGTTAACGGGGACGGGTTTGTCGACTTCTTCGACTACGCCGACTTCGTCGCCGCCTTCGAGGCCGGGTGCTGAGGGAGAATGGGGGTGGGGGGCGGCGTGTTGAGACGGGTTCTTCTTGGAGTGTGAGGCGGGGCGGTTCGCGCAATTTCTGCAAGTCCTGATGCGGACGACACATACCTGTGTCGTTCTTACTTTTCTTTTACGCAAGATTGCATGGACGAGCTCTTCGCCTCTCTTCTGTTGTGGTAGGCTCTTTGAATTCAATGGGGCGGTACGCCCTCCGGAGGTGCACGATGGGGCTCATGGAACAGATCGAGCGGGCGCGGTCGAGGTATGACGCCAGTGGGGCGGGGGTGGGCGGGGCACGCGAGGCGGCGGCACTGGAGCAGTCCAGTCTCGTCGGCGGCGTGCAGGGGGAGCCGGCTCGACGGGACTTGCTCAACAGCGACTCGGAGATCGAGGCAAGGCACCGGTTCCTCGCGGCCAGCGCGGGTAACTCCCTCGAGACGCAGGCGATCTTCGAACGCATCATCGAGGGCAACGACCTCCAGCCGGTGAGTTATCTCGAACGCGGCATGGTTGCCGCCCGGGCGATCGCCCGTATCAACATCCGAGAGTCGCCCGGGCGGCAGGTCGGCTGGGGATCGGGCTTCCTCATTGCGCTCGATGGAGGAGGAGGGGTCCTTCTCACCAACCACCACGTCTTTCCCAACGCCGACGCGGCCCGGCACTCACTCGCTCAATTCAACGTCGAGAGCGGACTCGACGACACGCTCAAGATCTATCAGGAGTTCGCCCTCGAGCCCTCGAAGTTGTTCTATGCGAACGAGAAGATGGACTTTGCGGTGGTGGCGGTCTCGCCGCGGTCGCGGACAAGCAACTCGCCGCTCACAAGGTACGGGTGCCTCCCGCTGCTCGACGTGCCCGGGAAGGCCAGCGTCGGCGAGTGGCTCACGATCGTCCAGCACCCCGGCGGGCAGCCCAAGCAGGTCTGCGTCCGCGAGAACCGGCTCATCAAACGCGACACCGACGTCCTGTGGTACAGCACCGACACGCTCGGCGGCTCGTCGGGATCGCCCGTCTTCAACAATGACTGGTACGTCGTCGCGCTCCATCACAGCGGCGTGCCGCAGACCAAGGGCAACAAGATCCAGACGATCGATGGGAAGGACTTCGACGACGCGACCATGGGCGAGCACGACATCAAGTGGATCGCCAACGAGGGGATCCGGGCGAGTCGCATCGTGCAGACGCTCAAGGCGTCCCCGGTGAAGGACCACCCGATGATGAAGGTGATGTTCGCCGCGACGCCTGCGAGCGCACGCGTGGGGGCGGGCAGGATCGCGGAAACAACGGGTTCGGAACAAAGTCACACGCCGGCGATCGCTGGCACAGGAGGTTCAACGATGAGCAGCGACGGAAACGCGACAGTCCCCCTCCAGGTCACGATCCAATTGAGCCGGGCGGATCTGGTGCGAGCCTTGGGGAACAGCGGCGGTTCGGCGGAGTCAGCCTCGGTCGAGGCTGACGAGGCTTCGAGGGGTTCCTCCAAGCCTCGAGCGGCGGCGTTCGACGCGCCCTTTGATGCGGACTATTCGACACGCAACGGGTACGACGCGGATTTTCTCGGCAAGAGCAAGCACCGCGTGAACCTGCCGAACCTGAGCGAGGCGTTGGCGGAGGCGGCGGCCCCGCTGATCGCCAAGTCGAAAGAGCACGTCCTCAAGTATCACAATTCGAGTCTGGTGATGCACGCGGAGCGGCGTCTGGCGATGTACAGCGCGTCGAACGTGAACTTCGGCGATCGGTACCACATGTCACGACCCGCGGATGTCTGGCGGACGGACCCGCGAATCTCGGCCAAGCACCAGCTCGGCGGGTTCTACTACGCGTCGAACCAGTTTGACCGGGGGCACCTGACCCGACGCGAGGACATGGAGTACGGCAAGACGCCGGTGATCGCGTTGCAGTCCGCGGCCGACACATGCCACTGGACCAACTGCACGCCCCAGCACTCGAAGTTCAACCAGAACAAACAGGTGTGGCAGGGGATCGAGTTGTACGTGCTGGAGTCGGCGATCATCCAGGGGCAGTTCAAGGCCCAGATCATCACCGGGCCGGTCCTGAGCGAGGGCGACCCGGTGTACAAGAACATCCAGTATCCGGTGCGGTACTGGAAGGTCGTGGCCGCGGTGAACGGCGCGGGGGCGTTGTTCGCCACCGCGTACATCGCGAGTCAGCAGGAAGCCATCGACGAGTTCGGTATCGAGGCGGCACCACTCGAGCCGTTCGGCGCGTACCGGAATTTCCAGGTCAAGATCGCTGAGGTCGAGCGACTGACCGGGCTTTCGTTCACCAGCGACAAGGACACGCCGCTGTCTCGGGCGGACCCGCTTGCGAAGGCCGGCGCGGGGACGGGGCGTCGCCGCCGCGTGAGGACCCGCGAGAGTGCGTCGGTTGACGGCACGTCGAGCGGCTATGTTGAGCTGTTGTCGGTTGAAGATATCGTGCTGTGACGGTGCAATGACAAACAAAGAGACGACCGCGTGAGCGGTCGCCTCTACTTCTTTTGAATCGAGATAGGAAACCAAACCCCGACCGCTCGCGAGGTCGTCTCTTGGCGTGTGATTAGTCGATGTTCAGGCTGCCCAGCCAGGTCTCAAACGTGGCCTGCAACTCGGTCTGGCGCTGCCGGGCCGAGGTCAACTGCGTCGCGATCTCGTTCACGCGCTTCTCCTGGTCGGAGAACTTCTTGATGTACGTCGAGTAGAGTTCGGTGCCCTTGTCGATGGCCTTCATGTTCTCGCGGACGCGGCTCTGGTCCTGTGTGATCTCGTTGCGCTCGCGGTCCATCCGCTGGATCTCGTTCGCCACGCTCTCGATCTCGGCCTGCCGACGGGCCGCCTCGCGGAACGCGTCGAGCACCGCTTTGGACGCTTTGCCCTGAGTCTGGAACGACGCCATCGTGTTGAGGTCGTAGTTGAGGAGGGCGAACTGCTGGTTGAACGTGATCTGCTGTGTGACGGTGAGCTTGCCCTGCTTGCCGGGCGCGGCTGCGACCTCGAATCGGTAGAGGCTCTGCGTTTCTTCAGCGGGCTTGTCCGCGCTCTTGAGCTCGTGCCCGGGGAGCTTGGGGTGCTCGACGACGATCGTCCGGTCGTGCTTGAGCGACTTGTTGGTGAACTGGTAGGTGATGTTGTTGACCGACAGGTTGGTCTGTTCGAGCAGCCCGCGGATGATGCGGAGTTTGCGCACGTCGGACGTCGATTCGTCCTTGGTGATGGTCGTGACGTCGAGGTCGACAGCGTAGGAGACCAGGCGTTTCTCGCCCGGCGCGACATGGCCCACCTGAGCGTCGCCCGCGTACGCGGTGCCGTCGTAGACCGAGATCGGCCCGGGAAGGAGCTGAAGGTCGGTGGTGTTTTTCACTTCGAGCCCGCGCATCGGGTGCTCGGAGCCGTCGGAGCGGCTGTAGATCGAGACGCGGCGGCCTTCGACGCCCTGGTTGATGATCGGGAGCATGGCTGAACGCTGACGCTCGATGGTGACGGGGGTTTTGAGTTCGTACTGGAAGACCTCGCCGGACTCGACCGCTTGGGCGCGGGCGGCTGCGGCGTAGCCGGCCATGTCTTCGACGCGGTCGAACGCGACACTGTTATCAGCCATCGCTCCGGCGGGCATGGCCGAGGGGTTGGGGGGCGAGCCGGGGGCGCCCGCTTTGCTCTTCCTGGCGGTTACCCCGCTCTCGCCGCGGCTGCCCCCGCCACCAAAGGGTGATTGACCGCCGCCCGCTCGCACGGCGGACGCCTGCTCATCGGAGAGTGCCACGCCCCCCGCGTACATCCGCGGCGCAACGCCGGGTACCGTCGGCACCGGGACTTCCGGGCGGGCGACGAACAGAGGCTCGTAGAGGTCCATCTGGAAACTCACCGGCCTGCCCGAGACCAGCGAGAGGGTGACGTTGTTCCAATCCTCGTCGGTGGGGTTCTCGACAATCGCCCAGCCTTGGAGCGAGAGTTCGCCCTTCTTGAGCGAGGGTGCGCCGGTGGGCTTCGCGTCGGCGGCGGCTTTCTCGTCGGGCAGCACGATGCGGTAACTTGCTTTCCAAACCGGCATCTCGTGGATGTAGCCGACGGCCACATTCCGCGTCCCGGCCCCGCGCAGCGCGACCTCGACGGTCTTGGTACGGTCGGCGCGGTGCTCGGCGAGGGCGGTCAGGGCTTTGTTGAGTTCGCCGGCCAATTCCTTGTCCTGAAGCTCGACCGACGACGCTTTCGTCAGGTCAAAGGCACGCATCCCGCCCGCGGTGACGAGGTTGAGGAACGCGACCTTGATCGGCTTGGCATCACCTGACGAAGCTTGCTCGCGATACTCGACGCCGAGGATGGTGCCCGAGGCGGCCCCTTCGGACGTGGTGATGCTGGCGGTCGCGCCACGCAGTTTGGCGAGGAGATCCGGGAGCGACGGGGCGTCGGAGATATCGACGCCGAAGGACGCGAGGCGGCGTGAGAGCGGCTCCTTGCTGGCGTAGCTGACGCCTTCGATCTGCCCGCCGGAGAGGTCCAGGACGATCATGGACTTCAGGATGTCGTTGATCTGGTCGGTTTTGAACCGGAGTTGGACATTGGCGTCGCCCTGGACCGCCCCCTGCCGAAGGAACGAGCCGACGCCCGAGCGGTAGAGGGTGATGCGGCGGATTTCGAGGTTCTCACCTTTCGCGGCGGCGGGTGCTGCGACGGCTTTCGGCTGGCCAGCGGGCTGGCCGGTCTGGGCCATTGCGGTGGTCGGCAGCGTCAGCGGCAAGGCCAACCCCGCGAAACACGCCAGGGCGAGCAAGAAGGACGAGCGGGAGGGGGCTTGGGTTCGGGTCGTCGTCATGAGAATCTCCTGTCCGGGTTCAGCGCACCCGGCGGGTGGTGGGTTCACTGAATCTTTCGGCCCGGATCGACCCGAAGCGTGACAATCTCGAAGGGGCGGAGGTCGAGGGTGGTCGTGCTGCCAGCGTGGGTTATGGCGGTTGTGACGCGGACGCCGCCTTCTGGTTCCGTTCGTTCTAACAGGTCCGTCAGGACCACGTCACGCACCGGCATGTGCCAGTGGATCCGGCAAGGGCCGTGGGTGCCGTGGCACTCGTGCAGGCGGAGGATCAGAGCGTCAGAATCTTCCGACCGTTTGAACGCCGACACCTCCACAGCTGCTAGCCCGGGAGTATCAAGCGTGAAGGGTGCAACGGTCCGAGCGGTTGCCCTTGGTGGCATGGGAAACTGTGGCAGGCATCTCGGCGGCGTGCGGAGTGACTCGGCGTGGTGGACGACGCCCGCACGACGCCAATCCCCGTCGTGCGGCAAGAGCGAAATGCTGAACTCATGCCGCCCCTGATCGGCGTGGGGGTCCGGGTAGGTCGGCGAGCGCAAGAGTGAGACGCCCATGCGGTGCCCCGTGCCCTCGCGCCAGCACGAGAAGCCGAACTTGAAATCCGACAACAGCGAGAGGCCACGGCCACGTTCGGAGACGTCGAGCCACCCCTGCGTTGGAAACTCGAACCGCGCCCGCTCGTGAGCGGTGTTGCGGTGCGTCGGTCGGACTTGGTGTCCGAAGTGTGTGCTGTGCGTGCAGACGGCGGTAGGCCCGAGGTTTGTGGGGAGTTCGAACCGAAGCAGAGTGTGCTTCTCGTGCCAGTCGATAAGGAATCTCAGGTCGATGCGAGGCGAGTCGGCCTGAACAATCGTGTGGATCGTCGCGGTGCTCCGGGAAGTCAGGCGAATGACTGTTTCGACCGCGGACCGAAGCGGCGATTCCTCCAAGACGCGGCAGGATTCGACGCCGCCGAGTGGGATCCGTTTCTCATGGTAGTAGTGGTCGATGTCCCACGCGTCCCACATGATGGGGCGGTCCTCGAACATGACAATTGAGGCCTCTGCGCTCAGAAGGTTCGCCGTGCCACGCAGCGCGAGATGCGAGAGCCCGCCGGTGCGAACACTGAGCCCCGCCTCGACCGGACCATCGAGCCGAAACCATCCGTCGTGAGGCGTGACGCTCGCCGACGTGACTGGCGTTGCCGGTTCGATCGCCGCAGCACCGAGGGCGGGGACGTCGCGCACGAACGTGGGCACGCCGTCGCGATCGACCACGCCCGTGAAAGGCCGGCTCGTCGGGTTGAAGACGGCGTCGGGGCCCACAACTTGGGCATGGAGGTAGAGGCCGCCGTAGACGAGTTCTGACATCCCTCGCAGGAGTTCGTCGAGATCGCGCCTCGCGTCCTCGTAAACCCAGCCGATTGATGAGCCCGGAAGGATGTCATGGAACTGGTGCAGCAGAGCGGTGTTCCATTGGGAGTGAAAGATCGAGCCGATGTCCCGGGGCATGGACCGCACGCTCTCCGCCCATTCGTTGCTCCATCCGCGGGCGAGTCCCTGCCGGATAGATTCTTCCGTGGATGGCATGTTTGTTTGCAGGATCTCCGCAACCCGCAGCGACTCCTCCGCCTCGCGATTCGCCCGCTTGATCCACGCCTGACTGGTGAGGGTGCCGCGGTGCATCTCCATGTCGAGTTCGCCGGACCACTCGGGGAAGTCCGCCCCGGCACGGTGTTGGGCGTGCAACGCGTCGCAGAACGCGGAGGCGGAGGCGAACTCGACTTTCGGCACACCATCGCAGTCGGCTGCATACTCAGCAAACCGGATCGACCAGTCCGTGGCACCGCCGCCGCCATCGCCGAACCCGAAAGGCTGAAGCCAGATCGGCTCCGTACGCGCCCCACGTGCCAGCGCGGGGTCATCGAGCGTCGTCGGCGGCACACTCGATTTGTTCCGATGCGTGGCCTCGCCGCGTCTCAGTTCCTTGGGCGTGTTGACCGCGTTGTAGTCCTGCCCCGGCGTGTTGTGCCCGAGCACCGCGCTCCCGTCGATCCCGCGCCAGACAAACGTCGTGAAGGGGAACGTCGTGTGCTGCCACCAGTGCAGTTTGTTGGTGATGAACGTGTCGAGTCCAGCGAGCCGCATGAGCTGCGGGAGGTTGCTCCCGAACCCGAACGTGTCGGGGAGGAACAGGAACCGCTGCTTTCCCTTCTCGCCGAATCGCGAACGCCACCACCGGTCCGCGTGCAGCATCTGTCGCACGAGGGACTCGCCGCTGACGCAGTTGACGTCCGGCTCAATCCACATCCCGCCGCCGGGCTCCCATCGGCCCTCCGCCACACGCTGCCGGATCCGTGCGAACAACGCCGGGTCGCGTTCCTCAACCCACGCGTAATGCTGCGTCTGGCTCGCCAAAAACACATACGTCGGGAACCGCTCCATGAGCCCGAGTTGGTTGCTGAACGTCCGGAGCACCTTGCGTTTGGTCTCGCGGATGGGCCAGAGCCACGCGGTGTCCAAGTGCGCGTGCCCCACCGCGAAGCAGTGTGTCGTGCTGCCCGAGGCGGCACTCTCGATGGCGGCTCGCAGCAGGCTCGTGGCGTGGAGGGCGCTCTCCTGAGTCAAAGGGTGCGGCAGGGCGTTGGTCGCGTGTCGCAGAGCGGCAATCAACTCCTGCGCCCGATTGCTGTCAAGGGGCAACTCCTCAAGCAACCTGAGCGCGAAGGCGTACCGCTGGCGCAGCTCCCAGCACGCCGGCTCGAACACCGCCAATTCACAGCGGTCAAAATGGCCCGGGTCCGGCGAGTTCCATCTTTGATGGACTTCCGACACGTCCCACTCAAAGCCCGTGACGCCGAACGGGTGGTTGCACGCCGCCTCGATCAGCGCCTCGACCGCTTCCCCTCCCGCAGCACTCGGCGTCAGATGGAACGCATCGCGGTTGACGTCCATCCCCTGCAACGCGGACGCCGGTGTCGCCGAGCGGCCCGACACCCGCCAGACCAGTCCCTCGGTGCCGCTCGAGAATCGCAGCGAGACCGCCCGCCCCTTCCACGAGGCGGGGATCACGCCGCGAACGCGGAACCACGAGGTGGACCACTTGGGTCCCCAACGCCAAGGGGTTGAGACAGGCCGAAACTCGAGCCCCGCAGCCGCCTCCGCGGTGATCGGTTCGGCCAGAGGGTCCGCGATCTGGTGGACTTCAGCTGCCAGCGGCGCCGAGGCCGACCACACCGCGGGCTCGATCACATCTCGGAAATAGGTCTGGAACCGCCGTAAGGAGAGATACGCGTCACGAGGTTGCTGGTGCTGGGTCATGCCGCCGGAGTGTACGGGCGAGGGGCCCAGCGTGTGCACGCGAGAGGGGCTGTCGCCCTCTGACGTGCTGCGAATGGCGGCTGCCAAGCCGCGAGAGGATCGAGCTCGGATGACCCGAGAAGTCACTGCAAAAATAGGAAAGGGCGTACCGCGTTAACGGCACGCCCTTTCCGAACAGTAGTGACTGGAGAAAGAGAGATTACCTGAGCGCAACCCGAATGCTGGTCGTTCCACCCGCTGTGACGTCCGCCTCGGCCCGGCCCGCGCCGACGCCACGCTTGGCGGCCTCGATGACGTAGTGACCGGGGCGAAGGTTCGGGAAGGAGAACGAACCGTCGCGACCGGACACCGCACGAGCGACAACCACGCCGCCGAGCGAGATGGAGACGTTGGCCTCGGCCACCGCGCCAGCAGCATTGACCGTGAACCCGTTGAGCGTCCCGACCTGCGGGGGCTGGCGGAGTTCGATGATCGCACGGACCGACTGGCCCGCGACAACGGTGACGCGAGTCGCGCCCTCGCCCTCACCGCGCTTGAACGCAGAGACCCCGTAGAGACCCGGCCGAAGCCCGCGGAACCCGTAACGCCCCTCGGCGTCGGTCATCACACGGGCGATTTCACGATCAGCATTGCGAAGAACAACAACCGCCTCGGCGACCGGGCCGTTGGCCCCGACCACTTGCCCGACGATCGAGCCGACTTGCGGTGCCTCGGGTACCAAAATCACCCGGATATTCGTAACCTGGCCAGCGACCACGTTGAACGACGTCTCGCCGCGGCCAACTCCACGCTTAGCCCCGTTGATCTTGTACGACCCGGGTGCCAGCATCCGGAACCCGAACCGCCCGTCTGCGTTGCTCATCCCACGGGCGATCTCACGCCCGTTGCGACTCAGCACCAGACTCACCTCGCCGACGATCCCATCCGCGTTTCCTGTCAGCCCGGCCACACCGCCGAAGTTCTCGGTATTGGCCAGCGCGATGCGCACGCGAACGGTCTCGCCGGGCCGCACGCCGGCATCAGCCCGACCGCGACCGACCCCTTCCTTTGCCGCCTCGACCCGGTACCGGCCCGGAACAACATTCGCAAACGCGAAGGTGCCGTCGGGAGCGGTCCGCGTGCGGGCGACCGGGCCGTCCGCACTGTGCAGGATGACCCCCGCACCGTCGACGGGCGCACGATCGGCGTAGACGATCCCTTGGATCGCCCCGTTCTGGGCCGCCGCGGTGCTCGCGGGGAGCAGCGCAGCCAAGGCCGCAAGGACAAGCGAGAACATTGACGCGATGGTTGTTCTTCGATTCATGACAGATCCTTAAACAGGTGATTTCAAGACGGAACCGCCGACGGGACTTCCCGTCCCTTCGGGTCAACGGCCTTCGTGTGGTCGATATTGCCGGACCGACCCTGAAATCGGAAAGAAAGGCCCCTCTGAGAGAAATCCCGTGGCATTTACTGGGGTGCGAGCCGTTGGTCGTCGGCTGGCGGTGGAACGCTGAGGGCGCTCCGAGCCAGCCACGCTCTTCCTTTACCGGGCCCGGCGCGACGTCGCGCGGTCCAGATCGCGTTTGCTCTCGCGTTCCGCGATGGCCTGACGCTTGTCGTGCGATTGCTTGCCCTTGCCCAGGCCGATCAGGACCTTGGCGTATCCGCTCTTGAAGTAGATCTTGAGAGGGACGATGGTGTACCCCTTCTCCTCGGTCTGCCGGGCAAGTTTGCGGATCTCGCGTTTGTGGGCGAGAAGCAGGCGTGGCCGCTTGGCGTTGAGTTGGCGCGGGCCGGCGGGGCCGTACGCCTCGATGTTGATCCCGTACACCGTCATCTCGGGGGGCTCGGCCTGCGCGCGCACATACCCGTCGACGATCTGGACTTTGCCGTCGCGGATGGACTTGACCTCGGGGCCCTGCAGCACGATGCCGCACTCGAGCGTGTCGGAGATGAGGTAGTCGTGCCTGGCCTTGCGGTTCTCGATGACGCGAGAAGGGTCGGGCTCGGGCTTGCTGGATTTGTTGCCGGGCTTCTTCGCCATTGCCGAGACAGTAGGATCCGCGGTCGGACGTGCAATAATGAACCCCCAACCCTTCCGGCGGGTGCGGGTCTGGAGTCGGCATGAAAAGTCTGAACCTTGCGGCGGCGTTCTCGGTGGCGTTCCTTTCAGCCAGTTCGATCTTCGCGCAGGGAACGCAGCCCGAGCCGATCACGCCGGATCCGCGGGCGACGCCCGCCAAGCCTGTCGCCGAACCCGACAAGGCGACCGAGAAGAAGGACGACAAGTGGGATGTCGCGATGCCGCCCACCGACGGCACCTCGGGCGGCTGGGGTTGGCACGACGTTGACATGGATACCGACGAAGGAACGTGGATGACGCTCGACGTCTCCCCGGACGGCAAGACGATCGTCTTTGACATGCTCGGCGACCTCTACACCATGCCTGTTGGCGGCTCGGCTGACGGCTCGTCGGTCAAGTGCATCGCGGCGGGCGTGCAGTGGGACATGCAGCCTCGTTTCAGCCCCGACGGGCGGTGGATCGCGTTCGTCTCCGACCGCACCGGTTCCAACGGCAAGGCCGGGGACAACATCTGGGTGATGAAGCCCGACGGCACCGACGTTCGCCAGATCACCAAAGAGACTTTCCGGCTCGTCACGCAACCCTGCTGGACGCCCGACGGACAGAACATCGTCGCTCGTAAGCACTTCACGAGTCGGCGGAGTCTGGGCGCGGGCGAGATGTGGATGTACCACGCCAGCGGCAAGACCGACGGCCTCCAACTCACCGTCAAGGCGAGCGAGCAGAAAGATACCGGCGAACCCGCGATCTCAGCCGACGGCAGGTACCTCTATTACAGCCTGGACGCCTCGGGCGGTTCCAACTTCGAGTACGACAAGGACGGCAACAGCGGGATCTACGCGATCGATCGGCTGGACTTGCTGACGCGAGAGACCGAACGCATCGTCGCGGGCCCCGGCGGAGCGTGCCGCCCCGTGCCCTCGCCCGACGGCAAGAGCCTCGCGTTCGTGCGGCGTGTGCGATACGTCTCGACGCTTTTCATCATGGACCTCGCCAGCGGCACCACTCGGGCTGTGTGCGACCAGATGGAACGCGACAATCAGGAAACCTGGGCGGTCCATGGCGTCTACCCCAACATGGCGTGGACCCCCGACGGCTCTTCGCTTGTGTTCTGGGCGAAGGGGAAGATCTGGCGCGTGCCCGCCTCGGGCCGGAGTGGGGGAGGCGACGTTGGCAAGCCTGTCAATATCCCCTTCCGCGTCAAGAGCACACGCCAAATCGCCAACGCGGTCCGGCACACGGTGGATGTCGCCCCGGCCAAGTTCGACGTCAAGATGATGCGGAATGTTCGGGTCTCGCCCAAGGGCGACCGCGTGCTGTTCCAAGCGCTCGGGCACCTCTATGTCGCTGATCTCAAGGACGGCGCGGCCGGCGAACCCCGGCGCGTGACTTCGACCAAGGACGAGTTCGAGTTTGACCCTTCCTGGTCGGCAGACGGGTCCCAGATCGTCTACGTCGCGTGGAACGACGATCGCCTCAGCACGGTGCGGATCGCGGATCTCGCTGGCAACGTGCAAGGCGACATGACCAGCGAGCCCGGGCACTACACCGACCCGGTTTTCAGCCCCGACGGCTCGCGTCTTGCGTACGTCAAGACGGGCGGCGGGTACATCACCTCGCCCTTGTGGGGCCGCGACAATGGCGTCTACGTGCTCACGGGCACATCGCTCCAACTGGCCGGGCTTCGTGGGATCGAGCGTGTCAGCACGCGAGGCTCTTCGCCTCAGTTCTCTCCCGACGGCACGCGCGTGCTGATCTCGGTGCGCGACGGCGGGAACGACTCGGACAAGGCTTCGCTCGTGAGCGTCCCCGTCGGCGGCGTCACGCCACAGGAGCAGGAACGGGTCATCGCCCGCAGCGACTGGGCGACCGAGTTCACCGTGTCCCCCGACGGCAAGTGGCTCGCGTTCACCGAGCGATTCAACGTCTACGCCACGCCCATGCAGGCACTCGGCGTCGGCAAGGCGATCGACCTCTCGCCGAGCGCGACCGCGGTGCCTGTGGTCAAACTCTCGTCGCAAGCGGGGAACGGCATCCACTGGTCGGGCGATTCGAGCAGCCTGCAGTGGTCGATCGGGCCCGAGGTCTTCACGCAGAAGGTCGGCGAGGCGCTCCGAGGCGCGGGGTTTGTCGCGGGAGAGAAACCGGCCGATCCCGTCGCTGCCCCCATCAGCGCACCCAAGGCGACCTCGTTCAAGATCGCGATGTCGACCAGTTCGGACGCACCGACCAATGTGGACGGGTCTCCCTCGACCATCGCCCTCATCAACGTCAAGATCCTGACCATGGCCGACCTCCCTGAACCGGCAAAGGGCCGTGGCATGAAGGTGATCGAGCGTGGAGTGATTGTCACCAAGGGCAACCGCATCGCGGCGGTCGGTTCGGCGGATTCGACCCCAGTCCCCGCTGGCGCGACCGTCATCGACGGGCTCGGCGGCGTCGTCATGCCCGGCATCGTCGATGTCCACGCCCACGGCTCGCAAGGCGAGCACGGCGTCACCCCTCAGCGCAACTGGATCAACCACGCCAACGTCGCCTTCGGCGTTACCACAATCCACGACCCCAGCAACGATACCGAGACGATCTTCGGTGCGGCTGAGCTGCAGCGTGCCGGGATGGTCGTCGCGCCCCGCATCTTCTCGACGGGCACGATCCTCTACGGTGCGGCGGGCGCGTTCAAAGCGGAGATCGAGTCCATCGACGACGCGTTGTTCCACCTCAAACGCATGCAGGCGGTGGGGGCGTGGAGCGTCAAGAGTTACAACCAGCCGAGACGCGATCAACGGCAGATGGTCCTCGAGGCGGCCCGTCGGCTTGGCATGATGGTCGTCCCCGAGGGCGGTGCGCTCTATCAGCACAACATGTCCATGGTCGTCGACGGGCACACCACCGTCGAGCACACCGTGCCCGTCGGCAACATCTACAAGGACGCGACCACCGTCTGGGGCGCGAGCAAGACCGGGTACACCCCGACGCTCGGCGTCGCGTACGGCGGCATGGGCGGCGAGAACTACTGGTACGCCAAGACCAACGTCTGGGAGAACGAGCACCTCATGCGGTTCGTCCCTCGCTACGTAGTCGACCCGCGCTCTCGTCGTCGCACCGACGCGCCCGACGTCGAGTGGAACCACATCGAGCAGTCCAAGATCGCCAAGAAAGTCCTCGACGCGAAAGAGGCGAGCATCTTCAAAGAGGCTGGCGCCACGCTTCCCGGCGGCGGGCCTTCGCTCGGGGCGCACGGTCAGTTGGCGGGGCTGGCGGCCCACTGGGAGATCTGGATGTTCGCCCAGGGCGGCATGTCGCCGATGGAAGCGCTGCGAGCCGCCACGATCGACGGCGCTCGCTCGCTCGGCCTGGACAAGGATGTCGGGTCCATCGAGGTCGGCAAACTCGCGGACTTTGTCCTGATGAGTAAGGACCCCACCAAGAACATCCGCGACACCGAGAGCATGACCAAGGTGGTGCTGAACGGCCGCGTGTATGACGCGGCGACGTTGGCACAACTCGCGCCGACCCCCACGCCCGCCCCGACGTACTTCTTCGAGGCGCTGCAACGGGGCAGCGGGACGCCTCTGGCACTCGAAGCGATCATGAGGCAGGCGGCCGCGAACGGCGGGGTCTGCCACGATTGCGGACGTTCGCACAGCGCACCTTGATCGAACTTTGACACGATCGGCATGCAGTCCCGTGGAAAACCCCGTGTCGGTTGGCTATCATGTGGCTCAAGCCAGTGGCCTCAGTCTTCCTCGAGCCTTTGGACGGACCGATTCCGTCATAGAGGCCTGGATCGTTCTGGGAATCTGCTGGCGGCCCCTCTCTCTTCGCTTTCGTGGCGTGCAGCCAAGCCTGAGATGGGGCTGAGCAGTGCCCCTCCCTTGAAACACGTCTCACGTTGTTTCTCAGGTGCGGGGCGACCAGTACGGCCTTGCTTGTCCCAATTGTGTTGGTTCAAGGAATGCCCGAAAAACACAGCCCCCTTCGCGCCATCGTCACGCCCGCGTGACGCTCGCTCGCGGGAGGCGTGAGGAGTTCTCGTTTTGACGACCGACCCGATTCTGTTTTCGTCTCTCAATCTTGCCCCGACCATTCTCGAAGCCATCGTCGCCGAGGGGTACACGACCCCGACGCCGATCCAGGCCAAGACCATCCCGGCCGCCCTGCTCGGACGCGACGTCCTGGGCTGTGCGCAGACCGGCACGGGCAAGACGGCCGCCTTCGCGCTGCCGATCCTTCACAAGCTGCTCACCGGCACGCGTGACAAGTCCCACCGCGGACGCCCGCTCGCTCGTGCCCTGATCCTCTCGCCCACACGCGAACTGGCGACCCAGATCGCTGAGAGCTTCAAGACCTATGGCCGGCACACCGGCGTCTCGGGCACCACGATCTACGGCGGCGTCAGCCAGGGCGGGCAAGTCCGCGACCTGCAGCGAGGCATCGACGTCATCGTCGCCACGCCAGGCCGCCTGCTCGACCTCATGAACCAGGGCCACGTGGACCTCTCGGGCATCACGACCTTCGTCCTCGACGAGGCGGACCGGATGCTCGACATGGGCTTCATCACGCCCATCCGCGAGATCGCGTCCAAGATGCCCAAGCAGGGCCGGCAGACGCTCCTCTTCTCGGCGACGATGCCGCGCGAGATCCAGCACCTTGCCGAGAGTCTCATGACCGACCCGGTCCGCGTCTCGGTGACGCCCGTCGCCTCCGCGGCCCCGATGATCGAGCAGCGTCTCTTCCTCGTCCCGCGCCAGCAGAAGCTCGGCTTGCTCCTTCACCTCCTCGAGGCGGAGAAGGCCACCCGCGCGGTGGTCTTCGCCAAGACCAAGCACGGCTCGGACAAGCTCTGCAAGCGCCTCGTCCAGATGGGGATCACCGCGACGGCGATCCACGGCAACAAGGCCCAGAACCAGCGCGATCGTGCGCTCGACGCTTTCAAGATGGGCCGCGTCCGCGTGCTGGTCGCGACGGACGTCGCCGCCCGCGGGCTTGACGTCGACCACATCTCGCACGTCTTCAACTTCGACCTCCCGATGGAGCCCGAGGGGTACGTCCACCGCATCGGCCGCACAGGCCGCGCGGGCGCGACGGGGATCTCGATCTCCTTCTGCGACCACGAGGAGCGCGACCTGCTCCGGCAGATCGAGCGTCTGACGAATAAGAAGATCCCGACGTTCCCGCTGCCCACGGGCGTGACGCTGAATGTCCCGATGCGGGACCCCAACGACACGTCGCCGCAGGAAGAGTGGGGCGGCCACCCGGAACGCAAGTTCCACCCGGCCGTGCGCAACATCCGCAATCAGCACGACCACCCCCACACCCCGCACGTCCCCTACGGCGCGCGCCCCAGGCTCGACACTCGTTCCAACGCTCCTCAGCACCCGCCGCACCACCCCGAGCACCCGCAGAACGCGGGCGGCGGGGCCCCGCGCCCCGGCTTCGGCGGCGACGGCATGGAGCGTCCGTTCAAGTCCCCGTACCCCAAGCGTGCGGGGGGCATGGGCACCCCGAGCCAGTCCGGCCACCAGCGTGGCGGGTCCAACGCCTCCAACTCGACCTTCAACCAGCGCGACAAGGGCAAGCCCAAGTGGGCCAGCGCGGGCAAGGGCAAGCCGCGCGGGCGGTAAGCATTCGGGATCTGGCATTGGGAATTCGTATTGAAAAAGAAGACCAAGGCCCGGGCGATTTGCCCGGGCCTTGGTGTGGTTCTTCTGTCGAGGCATCTCCTCGCGGGCTTGGTTTGGAAGCGACAGTCCGAGAATGATGGGTGCGCTCAGCAATCTGAAAAATGGGCGTCAACTATGCGACTGAACTAGCGTGCAGTGGGCTTTCCGAGAGCGCGAAGCACGCCACCGCAAACAAGACCCGTACACGCGGTCCAGTGTTGCACGAGCATTGCGCAAAGAGCGATTGTCGTTACGATGCAGTCATGCATCAAACTCCATTCTGCGAAGGAAAGATGGCTCGATGGCTGGCTGACGAGCCCTTATCTTTTTATTCGCTGCGTGCAAAGAACTCGAAGGAGCCACGTTTTTCATTCTGTTTTTTCGTTCCCGCGATCTCGGCATTTTGGCGAACCACGATTGTCGCTCTGGCGACATTGAATTTTTACGGGTCCGCGAGGGCTCAATGTTCCGAGGGTTGGCTCCCCGGTCGAGGGGTGCCGGGTACCGACGGCACGGTGTACGCACAGACGATGTGGGATCCCGACGGCGCGGGACCACTACCGGCCCAACTTGTCATCGGCGGAGGGTTCTCGATCGCGGGCGACACTGTTGCGAGATGCATCGCGGCATACGACCCGGTGACAGGCCGTTGGTCTGCGTTCGGATCGGGCATCTCCGGTTCGAGTTCGACGGTCTATGCCCTGACGGTGCTGCCGGATGGAAGGCTCATCGCCGGCGGAATCTTCGACACGGCGGGAGGACTGCCCGCTCGCAACATAGCGGCTTGGGATGGAACGTCGTGGTCACAGGTCGGTGGAGGATTGGAAAGCAAGGTGAACTCTCTCCTCGCGATGCCCAATGGAGAGATTGTCGCGGGCGGACAGTTCGTCCGCGCAGGTCTTGCAGTCGTCAATCACATAGCGAAATGGAATGGAACCGCCTGGTCCGGTTTCCTTTCGGGCACGAATGATGAGGTCAAGTCGCTCCTGAGGCTTTCCAACGGGGACCTCGTCGCGGGCGGAAACTTCTTGACGGCCGGCGGCGTTACGGTCAACAGCATCGCGAAATGGAACGGCACGGCTTGGTCAGCGATCGGGGGGGGAGCGCTGGGTTCCGTTTGGGCCCTCGCATCGCTCCCGAGCGGCGAACTTGTCGCAGTCGGTAATTTCTCAAGGGCCGGCGGGACTCCGGCGAATGCTATCGCGGCGTGGAACGGAACCGCCTGGGTCACTCTTGGGTCGGGGTTGGCGAACGGATCTTCGGGTGCCGAGGTCTCGGCCATCACCGTGCTGCAGAATGGGCACATAGTCGTCGGCGGCCGCTTCCGGAGCGCTGGTGGACGCACTGCGTACTCCATCGCGAGATGGAATGGCGTAGCGTGGTCGGGCTTGGGTACAGGGATGTCTGGAGAGATCATCTATGCGCTCACAACCTTACCCGACGGTGACGTGGTCGCGGGAGGGAGGTTCTTTACAGGGGCGGATACTGGCGCCAACTCCGTCGCGAGGTGGAACGGCTCAGTGTGGTCCTCTATGGCCTTGGGCTTTGACGGCCCGGTCGAAGGTATCGGCGAAGCTCCGAATGGCGACCTGTTTGCCGTCGGCAACTTCAATTCTGCGGGCGGGTTGGCGACGAGCTTTGTCGCGAGAAGGAGCGGGGACTCTTGGCTTCGATTGGGTCCGGGTATCTCGAATATCGCCTACGCGGTCACCGCGATGCCAAACGGGGAGGTGCTTGTCGGAGGGGACTTTGCCGTATCGGGCGGCGTGTCTCTCAATGGCCTTGGAAGATGGGACGGCACGCGTTGGTACAGACCTACCGGATGGGAGGGCGGCAATGTGACGGCCCTGCTCGTTTTGCCCGACACGGATTTGCTCGTCGGTGGATACTTCACCACGGCGGGGGGTGTTCCGGCAAACAGTATCGCCCGATGGAATGGGACTGCTTGGTCGCAGATTGGACCGGGGCTCACCAGAGGCGTGACAGCGTTTGCCGTGGCACAGAATGGTGATCTCTTTGTTTCGGGGGGCTTTTCTCTCGCGGATGAAGGACCGACGGACTACATCGCACGATGGGATGGGTCGAACTGGATGCCCCTCGGTTCCGGACTCAGTCGAAATGCAGAAGCTCTGGCAGTGCTCGCCAATGGCGATCTCATCGCGGCAGGACGCTTCACCGTGGCGGGCGGAGTGCCCGTCAATCGCATCGCGAGATGGAACGGAACCACTTGGTCAGCACTCGGTCTCGGATTGGACAACGATGTGTACGCGATGGCTGTGCGATCAAACGGCGAGATCATCGTCGGGGGTAATTTTTCTTCCGCAGGCGGCGTGCCTGCGAGCGCTGTCGCACGTTGGAACGGAAGCGGCTGGTCTTCTTTGGGGTCAGGTCTCACCGTGAGAAGAAACCCATGGGAGGTTCCGTGGGTTCGGGCGATGGCGATTCTGACCAATGGCGACCTCGTCGTGGGAGGTGACTTTCAGCTTGCCGGGGGCTTTGTTTCTGCAGGCTTTGCTCAGTACAGTTTCGGGCAATCCGCTCCCGGCGTCGCCGCCCAGCCGGACGACGTCGCGACGTGCCCCAACGCTACCGTTTCATTTGTGATTGAAGCCGTCGGTCACGAGCCCCTTGAATACCAGTGGCGAAAAGACTCAATCGCGATCGACACCATCGACAATCCCTCGGCTGCGACTCGCACGCTTTCGATCGCCAACGTCAGGCCGCAGGATGCGGCAAGTTACGATTGCGTTGTAGTCAATGCGTGTGGCCATGTGACCAGCGAGATAGCGACTCTCGTGGTCTGCGCCGCCGATTTCAACTGCGACGGGTTCCTCGACTTCTTCGACTATGGCGACTTTGTCGAGTGCTTCGAGACCGAGGTCTGCGGTGGGGGCGGCGGCACGGCTGATTTCAACGGCGACGGCTTCGTCGACTTCTTCGACTACGCCGACTTCGTCGAAGCCTTCGAAGCCGGGTGCTGAACCACCCCCCCCCACGCCGCCTCCTCCCATGACCTCGCACGACAAACCCGTGACCTCGCCCGACCAAGCCACGATCACGAAGGACAAGCCCATGCCGATCGGCAACGCGTTCATGCCCTTGTGCCGTCGAGCCTCGAACGCATGCCGCGTGGTTGCGGCCTGTGCGATGCTCGCGCTCGGCACGCCGGCCCTTGCCGAAGGTGATGGAGAGGGGGTGGGGTGCCCCCCGGCGTGGGTGCCGGGGATCGGGTCGCTCGGATTGTCCGGTCGCGCGAATGCTCTGGCGGCCCTGCCCGGTGGTGACGTGATTGTGGGTGGATCCTTCACCACGGCTGGCGGCGTCCCGGCACGCAACATCGCTCGCTACAGCCCGACCACAGGGGGAGGCGGAGTCTGGTCCGCTCTGGGCTCGGGGATCGACAATCCCGTGTACGCGCTGGCGGTCATGCCCGACGGCGATGTGATCGCCGCGGGCGACTTCACTACGGCCGGGGGCGTGTCGGCGCACAACATCGCCCGCTACAGCCAAACCTCAGAAGGGGGCGGTGTCTGGTCGGCGCTGGGATCGGGGATCAACAACGACGTGTTCGCTCTTGCGGTCCTGCCGGGTGGTGACGTGATCGCGGGCGGGGCCTTCAGCACGGCTGGGGGCGTGGCGACGAGGAGAATCGCACGCTACACCCCTTCCACAGGGGGCGGCGGCGTCTGGTCGGCGATGGGAGCGGGGGCAGCAAACACCGTGCATGCGCTCGCGGTCCTGCCGAGTGGGGACTTGGTTGTGGGCGGCGCATTCACGACGGCCGGGGGCGTGGCGGCCAACCGCATCGCCCGCTACGACGCGAACTCGGGTGCTTGGTCTGCTTTGGGTGCGGGGACCGACAATAACGTGCTTGAAATTGCGGTGCTTCCGGATGGCAACGTCATTGTTGGCGGGACCTTTGGCAGGGCCGGAGACGTGGAGGCCAGCCGCATCGCCCACTACAACCCGACCACCGGCAATTGGTCGGCGCTGGGAACGGGGATCGACGGCGTTGTATCCGCTTTGGCTGCCCTGCCCGGCGGCGACGTGATTGTGGGTGGAGCCTTCTTGACAGCCGGGGGCGTGCCAGCCAGATACCTCGCCCGCTACAACCCGACCACCGACGAATGGTCGGCGCTGGGCACCGGGACCAACAGCGGCGTGCTCGCTCTGGCGGTCTTGCCGGGCGGCGACGTGGTCGTGGGCGGCAATTTCTCCACAGCCGGTGACGTGTTGGCGAGAGGTATCGCCCGTTACCATCCGGGCGAGCCCGCGCCCAGCATCACCACCCAGCCCGCGCCGCAATCCACCTGCCCTTCCGGCACCGGCTCGTTCACCGTCGCCGCCTCCGGCACCGACCCCTTCACGTACCAATGGCGCAAGGGCGGAACGCCCATCGACACGGCCGTCAATCCCTCAGCCGGGACGGCGACGCTCACCCTCACCCACGTTCAACCCGCCGATGCAGGTTCATACGACTGCGTCGTCACCACCCCTTGCGGCGGCGTGACCTCCAACCCCGCGACGCTGACGATCTGCACGGCCGATTTCAATTGCAGCGGGTTTGTTGATTGCTTCGACTACGAAGCCTTCGTCGGGTGCTTCGAGAACCAAGCGTGCGGCGAAGGCAGTGCGGACTTCAACGGCGACGGCTTTGTTGACTTCTTCGACTACGCCGACTTCGTCGAAGCCTACGAGACGGGGTGCTGAAACGTCCGATTCGTGGCCGGGTGGCCCCGGCGGACCGGCGGTAGATTGGCCTTGTGCCGAGCCTCTCTTTGCGGTAGACTGCCCTTTGTTCCCCACACGGGTGCGGGGGTGGGGGACCGGAGGTTCTTTATGCGCCGTATGTTCTCGAATGGTCGTGTGTCCGCCCTTGTCGCGGTGGTCGGGCTGCCGCTGTGCTTTGGAATGGCGGGGGGGATGGTGGGGGGGATGGCCGGGAGTGCGGGGGCTCAGGTCTTTACCGCCCTTGACGCGATCCCCGACGCGCCGCTGATGGCGTGGACGGTGCCCGGGCCCAGGCCTGTGGGTGGGGCTGCCGTCTTCGCCGATCACGCGGCCTTGGTCGCGGCCCTCGCCGGGGCCCCGATCGAACGCCTCGGCGTGCCTCTGAGCGAGTATGGCGTGCGGTTCTCGCTCCCCGGGCCGGACGGGTTGGTCGAGTGCTTCGTGGCCGAGTCGCCCGTGATGGAGCCCGCGCTCGCGGCGTGGCTCGACGGGCAGGGGATGCCGATCAAGACCTACATCGCGCAGAGCGTCGACGGGAAAGCCTCGGGCCGCTTTGAGGTCGCGCCGCGCGGGCTTACCGCGATGCTGCGGACGGTGGACGGGCTGGATCATGGAGGTGGGGGGGGTGGGGCGTGGATGGTCGACCCGGCGTGGTCGGCGGACTCCTCTGTGCTGCTGGCGTACTGGACCAAGGACCTGCCCAGCGGCGGGAACTGGTCGTGCGGGACGGACCCGGAGATCCACACCTCGGCTCATGCGGGTCATGGTGGTGGGGGGGGCGGTGGGGGGTTTGGCGAGCGGGCGGTGCAGAACCGCAGGGTCGCCCGCGTGGCGATGGCGTGCACCGGTGAGTACGGCGTGCACCACTCGCTCATCCAGGGTCGCGCGCCCAACGCCGCGGACCCGATGGCCGCCATCGTGACCGTCATCGCCCGGGCCAACGTCGTCTACGAAGCGGACATTGGCGTCCATTTCGACCTCGTCGCCAACAACAACCTGGTCGTCTTCTTCAACCCCGACACCGACCCGTACCCGACGACCTGCGACGGCCTCGGCGGCGGCGATTGCTCGGGGCCGATCCTTGGCGCGAATCAGCAGGTCCTCTTCGACACGTTCTGGGCCAACGGCGGCGGCGGGTACGACATCGGGCACGCCGTGACTCGCATCGCCGGCGGCGTCGCGTACCTCTACGACGTCTGCGGCACCGGCGGCGGCGTCTCGGGCATCCCGCGCGGCGGGGACGCGGATCCGTACTCGGCCCTCGTCGTCATCCACGAGTTCGGCCATCAGTTCGGCGCCAACCACACCTTCAGCGGCACGCGCGGACGCTGCGGCAACAACGCCCGCCTCGCCAGCGCGTGGGAGGCGGGCTCGGGCTCGTCCCCGATGGCGTACGCCGGCGGGTGCCCCGTCGGCGACGCACCGCCCTCGGACAACATCGTCCAGTTCGCTGATCCGTTCTTCCATCATGGCAGCGTCGAGGAGATGAAGGCGTTCCTTTCCAACGCTTCGTGCCTCTCGACCACGGCAACGGCCAACCGCGTGCCGGAGATCGTGTCGGTCACGCCCAATCAGGCGATCCCGCCCGGGACGCCCTTCACGCTCGCGGCCGTCGCGACCGACGCCGACTCGGACACCCTCTCGTATTCGTGGGAACAGTTTGACAACGGCGAGCGGCGCCCCCTCGAGGGCGATGGATCCGCCGACAACGGCAACGGGTCGCTCTTCCGGATCTTCCCGCCGGTCACGAGCCCGGCCCGCACGTTCCCGAAGATGGCCGACGTCTTGAGCGGCGTGCCCACGGCGGGCGAGAAACTGCCGACGGTGACCAATGCCACCCGACGCTTCCGGCTCGTCGTGCGCGACAACAGCACCGTGGGCGTCGGCGCGTCGGCGATCTCGCCGCTCGTCTCGCTCACCATCGCGGGCTCGGGCCCCTTCGCGGTCACGACCCCGTCGCAGGGCCAGAGTGTGAGCGGCCCGGGCACGATCACGTGGAGTGTCGGCGGGACCAACGTCGCCCCGATCTCAAGATCGCAGGTCACGGTCCGTCTTTCGACGGACAGCGGCGTCACGTTCCCGACGACCCTTGGCACCTTCGCCAACACGGGCACCGCGAACGTCACCTTCCCGAACCAGAGCTCGGCGGCGGGGGCGGCCCGCGTGCGCATCGATCCAGTCGGCGGGGCATTCTTCGCGATGTCCAGGCCCTTCACGCTCGTGAACGCCTGCCCGCCGGACTTCAACGGCGACGGTTTCCTCGACTTCTTCGACTACGACGCGTTCGTGACATCCTTCGAGACCGGCACCGGCCCCTCGGCGGACTTCAACGGCGACGGGTTCGTCGACTTCTTCGACTACGACGCGTATGTCGCGGCCTTCGAGGCGGGGTGCTGAACGATTGAGAGAGGCGAAATAGATTGACACGGTGCCGGGGCTTTGGTAGGCTGGGGCCCGATCGTGGTTTGCGTGAAGTCTGCTTGAGAGCGGCCCTGTGTTTTCGAACGTCGCCTCCACAGGTGACTTTGTGGAGGTTGAGATCATGTCGAATCTGAATCTGTGCGTCACTTTGGGTCGCCTCGCCTCTGTCGGGCGGGGGGGCGGGCGGCTGTGGCGTGTGAATGGGGTTCTCGGGGCAGGGGCCCTCGCGATCGCGGCGGTCTCGCCTGCGGCCCACGCCCAGTGCCCCGCTTCCTTCGCCGCGGCGGTCAACTTCGCCGCGGGATCGAGTCCATTTTACGTGGCGATCGGGGACTACAACGGCGACGGGCGGGCCGATCTGGCGGTGGCGAACCTCTTCGGCAACAACGTCTCGGTGCTGCTGGGCAACGGCAACGGCACGTTCGCCGCGGCGGTCAACTTCGGCGCGGGCGCGAATCCAACCTCCGTGGCGGTCGGGGACTTCAACGCCGACGGGCGGGCTGACCTGGCGGTGGCGAACAGCAGCGGCACCACCGTCTCGGTGCTGCTGGGCAATGGCAACGGCACGTTCGCGGCGGCGGTCAACTTCGGCGCGGGATCCGGCCCCATTTCCGTGGCGGTCGGAGACTTCAACGGCGACGGGCGGGCCGATCTGGCGGCGGCGAACCAGAGCAGCGCCAACGTTTCGGTGCTGCTGGGCAACGGCCTCGGCTCGTTCGCCGCGGCGGTCAACTTCGGCGTGGGAGTGACTCCGCGCTCCGTGGCGGTCGGGGACTTCAACGCCGACGGGCGGGCCGATCTGGCGGTGGCGAACCGCAGCAGCGGCAACGTCTCGGTGCTGCTGGGCAACGGCAACGGCACCTTCGCGGCGGCGGTTAACTTCGGCGTGGGAGCTGGCCCCATTTCCGTGGCGGTCGGAGACTTCAACGGCGACGGGAGTGCCGATCTGGTGACGGCGAACAACTCCGGTGGCACCGCCTCGGTGCTCCTGGGCAATGGCAACGGCACGTTCGCGGCGGCGGTCAACTTCGGCGTGGGATCTGGCCTCACTTCCGTGGCGGTCGGAGACTTCAACGGCGACGGGCGTGCCGATCTGACGGTGTCGAACAGCAACGACGACAACGTCTCAGTGCTCCTGGGCAACGGCAACGGCACGTTCGCAACGGCGGTCAACTTCGGCGTGGGAGCTGGCCCCAACTCCGTGGCGGTTGGGGACTTCAACGCCGAGGGGCGGGCCGATCTGGCGGTGGCGAGCAGCGCTAACGGCGGCAACGTCTCGGTGCTTCGGAACACCACCGCCGGCAATCCGCTCCCGGTCTTCACCCTTCAGCCGGTCGGGCAGGTGGTGCAAGCCGGGGCGAACGTGTCATTCACCGCCGCCGCCAACTTCGTCCAAGGCCCGGCACCGTACCGCTGGCGGCGCAACGGCGTCCCGCTGGCCAACGGTGGCAACATCTCCGGGGCCACGACGGCCACGCTGACGATCAACCCCGTGTCGACGACCGATGAGGCGGTGTACGACGTGCAGGCCATCAGCGACACGTGCGCCGGGGTGCAGAGCGCCGCAACCAGCACGGCGGTGGTGCTCGGTGTCGGGTCGGGGATCTTCAACGACAGTTGTTCCAGCCCGAGGCCGGTCTTCAACGACCAGCCGATGACCTTCAGCACCGTGGGTGCCACCACCGACGGACCCACCGAGGCCAACCTGGGCTTCTGCTGCGGCGATCTGCAGGTGAATCAGGACCTCTGGTTCCTGTACACCGCGACTTCCACCGGCGTCACGCGGGTGAGTTTGTGCGGGTCCAACTTTGACAGCAAGGTAGCGATCTACCAAAGTACGACGTGCCCCTCCGGTTCCAACACCGCCATCGCCGGCAATGACGACTCGTGCGGCACGCAATCGCTCGCCGACTTCGCGTGCGTGGACGGCGTGCAGTACCTGATCCGCGTGGGCGGGTATCTCACGAGCGTCGGCACCGTGCAGATGTCGGTGACCACGCTTTCCTCGTGCCAGATCGACTTCAACGGCGACGGCTTCGTGGACTTCTTCGACTACGACGATTTCGTTGCGGAGTTCGAGGCGGGGTGCTGAAAGACGGAGCCGTCGGGCGAAGTGCCGCCGAAACAGCTTGCGAAGGCCTCCGGAACATGTCCGGAGGCCTTGTTTTTGGAGCATCCCCGACCCCCATTTCCAGAGCCGGTGTGCGGATCCCCCCGGCCGCTCCTTCGATACGTTTCTTTCGGTGTCCGGGCGTACACTCAGGCACGGAAAGGAAGCCCCGCTGTCGCACGCCAACGCCAACTCCGCGGATCCCAGGGCCCCCCTCGCCCCCGACGGTCAGTCGGCCGATGTCGCTGTGCCCTCGGCGTTGCCCCCGGCCAAGCTGTCCTTCATGGACCGGATCGAGCAGAAGATCGCCCGCCTCTCCAGCACCAGCAATTTCTGGCACCGCGTCTGCTCCATGGTGTGGCTGCCTTACGCCTTCCGCTCGGGCATCCGCATGCGGCGTCTGGACGATAAGACCTTCGCCGCGGAGCTCCCCTTCCGCCGGTTCAACCGCAACTGGTACAACGCCATGGCCGGGGCCGCCCTCCTCGGCAACGCCGAAATCGCCGGCGGCATGTACATCTTCGGCATCACCGGCGGCGAGTGGACGATTGTCTGCAAGGAACTCTCCTACAAATTCCTCCGCCCGTGCTTTGGCCCCGCCCTCTACAAGGTCGTGCCCAACGACGCCCTGCAGGGGCTGCTCGACGCAGGGCAGGAGTTCAACCTGACCGTCGAGATGGACGTGATCCAGCAGGCGGTGCTGCCCAAGGTCGTCAAGGGGGCGGTCGGTGCTGTCGTAGGCAAGGGCGACGCGGGCGAACGTAAGAAGGCCCTGATGGAAAAGATGGCCAGCAAAGACCGCCGCGTCGGCCGAGTGACCGCGACGTTCCACGTCACGCCCCAGACGCACCAGAAAGCCAAGCGTGGCTCGGTGCGGAACGTGGGCTAAGGCAAGCGGGCGAAAGCACAAAGCGGCAAAGCGCACAAAGCACAAATGTCGGTGCTTGGATGTCTTCATTTGTGCTTTGACGCTTTGTGCTGTGTGCTTTACCTCAGCCCCAACTTCGCCGCCGCTTTCCACGCCCCCACGGTCCACGGCGACTTCTCCACGATCTCCAAGAGCATCGCCCGCCGCGCCTCGTCCAGTTCCCCCGCGGGCAGTGCTTCAAACGCAGCCCACGCCTGCGCCCCCGCTTCCTCCCGCTTCGCCGCTGCTGTCCGCCCCGGCTCGTCGACCCACCGCACGACCTCAACGTACTGCTCCGCCGTCGGGAACTCATGCCCGAGGCCTGGAATCGTCCACTCCCGCACCGTGAGCTTCTCTTTCTCCATCGCCGCGACGGTCGCCAGCGTCTGCACGTGGTTGTAATCAAGAGGCCCCGTCACCGCCGCCTGCCGATGCTCCATCAGCAGCGTCCACCGCGTGCCCGTGGGCTTCTGGAAATACGCGGGCCAGATCTTCCCCTCGGGCGTCTGCTGATCGCGGAAATGGGCGACGCCAGCCATCGAAATGCACCCCGTGAAGAGGTCGGGGAAGCACGAGACCATCACGTTGGACATCCGCCCGCCGCCCGAGAGTCCTGTCGCGTAGACACGTGACGGATCGACATGCACAAGACGCATCGCCGTCGCCGCCGCGTCGAGGATCAGTTGCGTCCGGTCCCCCGGCGGCCTGGTGTTCCCCGCCATCGAGACCCCGACGACCGCCAGCCCGAGCTCATCACACGCACGCTCGAGCATCTGCGGCGGGTCGCCCACCGGCGAAGGATCGATCCACACCAGAAGCCCCACCGGCGTCTTGGGCGAATACCCCTTGGGCACCCGCACGAAGATGGTCGACTCGCTGAGGTCCCGCGTCGCCGCCACCACCTGCACCCGAGTCCCCAGGAGCCCGCGAGCCCCGAGCGTCCGCTCGTCAAGCCACCACACCGAAGGCGTCCGCATTGACGCGGGGATCTCAACCGTCTTGCCGACCTCAAGGGGTGCGAGCGGCTTGTCCCAAGGCCCGCAGTAGACGTTCCAACTTGCCGCCAGCGGGGCGAAGATGTCGCTCTTGAGGTCTCTGCGTTTCGGCGGGCTGTTCGCCGCGGGGGCGGGAGGCACACCCTCGCGAAACGTGAAGAACTCCGCGTGAGGCCCGCGAGTCAGTTCGACGATCGACTCCTCGCCTTTCGCGGACCCGAGCACGACCGTGGCCCATAGTCTCGCTTGGCCCTCCGCCTCGGCTGCTTTGTCCTTTTTGACGTTCGCAAACCCGCCCGGACTCCGCCGGAGCGTCGCGATTTGCTCTTTGGTGAGTTCAACCCCGCCAAGCAGCCGCTGCGCCATCTCGGGCCAGGGCTTCGCGGTCGAAAGCGGCGAAACCACGGGCAACGCCCGCTTCACCGCCGGCTCCGCCGCACCCGGCCCGGGCTTGGGCCCCACGTCCGCGACAGGCCGCTCGAAGTACACGAAGACGCGAGCCGGGGCTGCCCGCTCGACATCAAAGAGAGGCTGGGCCCGCGCCACGCCCGCACCCATCACCACCGCCGTGAACACGGCCCGAGTCCCGATCGCCATTCTGGGCCTCCCTTGCGTGCCCGCACGATCCGGTGATGATATCGATCCGCCAGCACACCTGCTCCGGCGCGGGGGCCCGCCGAAAGCCCTCGTCCTACCCTCGGTCCATGACCCACCCCTGGCACGACGTCACCCCCGGGATCGATGGCGACGACCTTCCGCGTTCCTTCCGCGCCATCATCGAGATCCCCAAAGGGTCCAACAACAAGTACGAGCTCGACAAGCCCACAGGCCTCCTCAAGCTCGACCGCGTGCTGTCGTCCGCCGTCTACTACCCCGCCAACTACGGCTTTATCCCGCAGACCCTCGCGGAGGACGACGATCCGCTCGACGTCCTCGTCTATTCCACCGAAGAGATCCCCCCGATGTGCCTCTGCGAAGCCCGCGCCGTCGGCCTCATGACCATGATCGACCACGGCGACCCCGACCACAAGATCATCGCCGTCCTCTCGTCGGACCCGATCTATTCCGAGTTCGTCAAAGCCTCCGACTTCCCCAAGCACATCTTCCGTATGCTCAAGCGGTTCTTCGAGGACTACAAGACGCTCGAAGGCAAGACGGTCGAGGTCGACGACATCATGCCCGCCGAAGCCGCCCACGCGGTGATCGAGCAATGCCTCCAGCGCTACGAAAGAAGCCGCCGAACCGGCGGCATGCAGGGTCTGTGATTTCCTGGTGGCACTGCTCTCCAGAGCAGTGGCTTGGATCGCTGGCACCAAGCACACCGCTCTGGAGAGCGGTGCCACCAAAGCAGTGAATCCAGCATTTACTTCTTCTCGGGCGTCTTCGCGTCCTTCTCGCCGGCCCTCTCAGGCTCATGCACGATCGAAGCGGAGTTGATGCAGTATCGCAGCCCCGTCGGCTGCCCCGGCGCATCGTCGAACACATGCCCCAGGTGCCCGCCACACTTGGCGCACGTCACCTCGATCCGCGACATGCCCAGGGTCGAGTCGGTGTGCTCGGCGATCTTCGCCCCCGCCGCCCCGCCGAGTTTCGCATCCGCGGGCTGGAAGAAGCTGGGCCAGCCGCACCCGGAGTCAAACTTCGAGTCGGAGAAGAACAGCACCTCGCCGCACCCGGCGCACTTGTACGACCCCTTCTCCTTGGTGTTCCAATACTCCCCGGTGAAGGCCCGCTCGGTGCCCTTCTCACGAAGGACGTGGTACTGCATCGGGGTCAGACGCTTCTTCCATTCCGCATCGCTGAGGGTCATCGTGTCCGCCTTGGTTGTGGGTGTTGCTGCAGCGACACCGGTGGGGGAGTTGTCCGTCGCCATGGCGGTTTCGTTGGGTTTGGCTCCGCCGATCGCGCCAGCCGCCGGTGCCGTCTTGGCCGAGCCGCCAGGCTGAGGCCTCGAACATCCGGGCATGGCGAACGAAAGCGCCACCACACAGGACGCCGCCCCACACACGCTGAAAAGTCGTTTGCTCATGACCATTGGATGCTCCAGTTCACGCTTGGATACGCAGCCCGAACCCGCCCGGATTCGGTCCGGATTCGGCCCCTGCCCCTCCCCCTCACCATCGCTAGCATCCAATCGTATGGGCACCACCCGCGAACTCGGCGAGCGGATCGTGCGCCGGTGCCGCGAACTGGGGTTCGCCGCCGCCGGCGTCGCCGACGCCTCCCCGACCACCCGTGCCGCCGAACTCAAGGGCTGGCTCGCGTCGGGCAAGCACGGCGACATGGCCTTCCTTGAGAAAACCCTCGCCACGCTCCTCGACCCCGCCCAAGAACTCCCCGGCGTCCGCTCGGTCATCATGGTCGCTGATCTCTACACCGCTCGCAACCAGGCCGCCGATCAAGCCACCGTGGGGGCGTCCGCTTCAGTCACGCCGTCCGGCCAACCCACGGGCAAGATCGCCCGCTACGCCCAGGGCAAGGACTACCACGCCTTCATCAAGAAACGCCTGCACGTCCTCAACGACGAACTCCGCATCCTTTATCCCGGGCACAAGTTCCGCACCTTCACCGACACCGCCCCCGTCCTCGAACGCGAGTACGCCCACCGCGCCGGCCTGGGCTGGATCGGCAAGCACACCCTCGCCATACACCCCGCCCACGGCAGTTACTTCTTCCTCGGCGGCACCTACACGACTCTTCAGCTCGACCCCCTTCCCGACCAGCCAACCCCCCGCGACCACTGCGGCACGTGCACCCGCTGCATCGACGCCTGCCCGACCGCTGCCATCACACCCTACAGCGTCGACGCCTCCCGGTGCATCTCGTACCTCACCATCGAACGCCAGGGCGCGATCGACCCCGCCTTCCACGCCGCCATCGGCGATTGGCTCTACGGCTGCGACATCTGCCAGGACGTCTGCCCGCACAATTCGCCGCGGCCGCGCAACCCCGGCATCCTCCCGCAGGACCGGTACACGCCGATGCGGACGGGATTCTCGCCGCTGGAGATTGTGACGTGGGACGAGGACGCGCGTCGGGCCGCGTTCCACCAGTCGTCCATGAAGCGAGCTTCCTTGGCGATGATGAAGAGAAACGCGATCATCGTGCTGACCAATCTGGTCCTCAGCGATCCGGCCGCGACATGGGCTCAAGAGGCCCGCGCGAAGATCGCGGAGATCGCCGCACGCGAAGAAGAACCGATGGTCATCGAGACCGCCCGCGTCAGTCTTGATCGTCTTTCGGGCCCCGGGCATGCTCCGAGTCCTCGTCCAGCGTCCGCTTGATCGTCACCGGCCGCTCCGCCGCCGCCCGGCGTGAGAGAAACGTCGCGGTCAGGACCACCGCCATCACCGGCCCCGTCCACCACATCGCCCCCTTGATGAACGCGAGGTACGAGGCCGGCATCGCCACCAGCGAGCACACTGCCCACGCCCGCAACATCACCGGCGTCGGCGCGACGGGCTTGCCCCACGTCGGCACCATCGCGATCAGCACATACGCCGGGAACACAAGCCCGTAGAACCCCATCCACACCCGGTACCCCCACTCAAACGCGCCCGTCTTTCCGCCAAGCCACCCGGCGCACGCCTCCACACCCACGAGCGACGCGATCCCGAGCAAGAGCGAGATCAGCGGGAGGTGCTTCACGAGGCGTTCGCTCAGCGGCAGATCATCCCCGACCTTCTTGATCGCGAGGACCTCCGCCGAATGAGCCTCCGCGGTAAACCCGATCTGGAACGCCATGTGCAGCGCGACCAGAATCGCGGTCAGCCCCTCGACCCGCCACGTCACGCCCGAATACGCCGCTGTTCCCGCGATCATCGCGAGGAAGAGAACGCCGAATCCGAGCGCAAAGGCCGCCCTGGGGTTCCTTGCCTCCGCCCGTGCCCGGTGAAACGTCAGGTCAAGATAAGGGCACAGCAGAAACCCGAAGACGCACACAACCAGCAACCCGCCGAGCGAAACCGGGCCACCACCGATCCCAGTCACTCCGGGCTTGGGCGATCCGAGAGTGGGCAGATCCCCCAGTCGGAACGCCCCTGCCAGCAGCGCCATCGACACCGTCCAGACGATGAGCCCCGACCAAGGCACCGTCCGTCGTCTCAGATCCGCCGCCGCCAAGGCGATCGAGATCGCCAGCGCACCCGCAACCGCCGGCAGCGTGCCACTGTCCCGCGATCGCGCCAGCAGCCCGAGCACAAAGTACCACTGGAACGCCCGCGTCACCACCGAGAACGCCATCATCGCGGGCCGGTGCGCCGCCACCATCTCGCGCGAGTGTTCCGCACTCCGCACCATCCACCCCATCGCCGCCGCACCAATCACGTTGGGCGCGGCAAAGATCACCCACGCCATCCACCCATGGTCCCGCATCAGCAGCACCGGGAGGAACATTCCGATGCACCACGTCCATGACGAGGCCAGGTACCCGGACCAGGCAGCGGTGTTCGCCATGTTCAGATTGCCAGCGGGGCGTTCCAAGCGGCACAGGATACACCGGTCGCGTGCCTTCGGCGTTCCACCATGGACTCGGTTCTGGTCGGTCGATCTTGATCCGGGCGCACGGATCATCTCCAGAGTACAATGAGGTGGTCGCCACCCAGCATCGCTTCACCGCCATTCCAAGGCCCGGAGTGCCCATGATCTCAACCTGCCGAGTCGCCAAGATCATCCTGTTCGTCGCCGCCGTTTGTAGCCTTGTCGGCTGCGCATCGTCGGTCCCCGCGGGATCCGCGGGCGCTGACGTCGACGTTCGCGTCCTCGTCATCGATGGCACGCTCGAAGGCCTCGATCTTGGAAGCAGCACCGCTCCTATCAATTTCTCCGTCGCACCAGATCCCACCAAGAGATTCCTCTGTGCCGTGCTTTCCGAGGCCGAAACCGCCGAGTTCCATCGCAACCTTGCCGAGCAGAAACGCACGGTGCTCTCGGCCCCTCGCATCATCGCGGCCTCGGGCAAACCCGCGAGCGTCCAGGTCGGGGACGGGCAGGGCGTTTCGATGAAGCTCGACGTGACCGCGAGTGCGAGCGACGGCGGAACGCTTCTGGTGAAGTTCGCCTACAGCGAGGGCCCGGCGGGCCACGAGTTTTCGGAGAGAACCTTCACGCTTAATCCAGGCGACTCGTTCGTGGCTCTCGCTGGCGCGAATGACTCAACCCTGCAATCCAAGGGCATGAAACACCGAACGATCCTCGTTTCGCCCAGCGCCGTCGCTCGCTCGGCCGTCGCGGTCACTCGGTGAGCCTCTAGCCTTTGGACGAAATCCCACAATACATGCACCACGCCCGATCCCCCGACACCGCACGCCCGCACGTCGGGCATGTCTTCGCCACCGCCGACATCCGCCCGTCGAGCCGCCCGTCCTGCATATCGAGTTCGCGGATCCGTTCCTCGATCTGAACGCCCGTGATCCCGGTGTGCTCTTGAAGCAACGACCCCATCGCCGCACAAAGCAGCTCCACCCGATCGAGTTTCGCTCGCAACTCCTCAGCCACTTGCAACCCAGACCGCGAGTCCTGCCTCGCACGGCTCGATTCCAGATCGAGCTCCCGCAACCGATTCTGCTGATGAAGGTCCCACAGAAATCCGAACATGGCTGGCCTCCCTCGGTCGGCTTCCCTCGTTCACGCACACCACCGAAGTGTATCCGCGGTTCCCCTTCCCAAAACACCCGACGTACCCTCCCCGCATGACCGCCGCCGTCACCATCGACCACGTCTTCGCCGCCCGAGACCGCATCAAGGGCGGCGTCCTCGTCTCCCCGTGCATCCGCTCCATCGCCCTCTCCGAGGTCTGCGGGTGCACCATCTTCGCCAAAGCCGAATACCTCCAGGCCACAGGCTCCTTCAAAGAGCGCGGCGCACGCAACACCCTCCTCCAACTCACCCAAGACCAGCGTGCCCGCGGCGTCATCGCCGCCTCCGCCGGCAACCACGCCCTCGCCCTCGCCTACCACGGCAAACAACTCGGCATCCCCGTCACCGTCGTCATGCCCATCTACGCCCCCATCATCAAGCAGTCCCGCTGCCGCGGCATGGGCGCCACCATCGTCCTCGAGGGCGAAACCCTCTCCGACGCCCGCGTCCGCGCCGACGCCATCGCCGCCGAACAAGGACTCTCCTACATCAACGGCTTTGACGACCCGCGCGTCATCGCGGGCACCGGCACCATCGCCCTCGAAGTCATCGAACAGGCCCAGGACCTCGACGCCATCGTCGTCCCCGTCGGCGGCGGCGGCCTCATCGCGGGCGTCTCACTCGCAATCAAAACCCTCGCCCCCCACATCAAAATCATCGGCGTCCAGCCCGAACGCTGCCCCAGCTTCTCCGCCGCCCTCGCCGCAGGAAAACCTGTCCGCGTCCCCACAAGCCCGACCCTTGCCGACGGCCTCGCCGTCCCCATGACCGGCCCCAACTCCTTCGAGATCGCCAGGTCACGCGTCGACGAGATCATCCAGGTCGGCGAAGAGGAACTCGCCCTCGCCATCCTCCGCATCGCCGAGTGCGAGAAAGGCGTCGTCGAAGGCGCCGGAGCCGCCGCCCTCGCCGCCTTCGTCTCCGGCCGCCTCCGCCACCTCCACGGCCAACGCGTCTGCCTCCTCCTCTGCGGCGGAAACATCGACCCCACCGTCCTCGGGCGCGTCATCGAGCGAGGCCTCGTCGCCGACGGCCGCGTCACCCAGTTCACCGCCGTCATCCCCGACCGCCCCGGCGGCCTCGCGCAGTTCACCGCAGCCCTCGCCGAAGCCGGAGCCAGCGTCAAAGAGATCGACCACGAACGCGCTTTCTCGTCCGCCGACATCTCAACCGTTCAGGTCCTCTGCACCGTCGAGACCCGCGACGCCCAGCACGTCGAAGAGCTCCACGAACTCCTCCGTCAACGCGGTATCCGCGTCACCGCACGCACCCAGCCCGCAGTTTGCGCCGTCCCGCCGATGTGACACTCGCTCGTTGGTCTCTGTTCCTCACCGGACGTTCGCGATCCTAGTCGGTGGCGCATCCGCCATCCGCCGCACAAGCGCCACCAGCACCGGCACACGCAGCGGCTTGGTCGCCATGTCATCACACCCCGCCGACAACGCCTTCGCCCGATCCTCCTCGGTGTTGTTCGCGGTGAGCGCCACAATCGGACCCGTATACCCCGCTTCGCGCAGACGCCCCGTCGCTTCGTACCCATCCATCACCGGCATCTGCATATCCATCAGCACCACATCCACCTTCGTCGCCATCGCGCGCTCATACGCCTGCAGCCCATCGCCCACCACGTCGACCTCCGCCCCCGCCTTGGTCAAGTGATACCGAATCAACCGTTGGTTGTCCACCGTGTCCTCCGCGAGGAGCACCCGCACGCCCGCGAGCGAGCACGCCGCCGCCGAAGTTGCCCCCCCCTTCACCGCCGTGGTCGCCTCCGCGGGCACCTCGAGCACGAACGTCGTCCCGACCCCCGCCGTCGACCGCACCGTCAGCGTGCCGCCCATCGCCTCCGCCAGCCGTTTGGAGATCACAAGCCCAAGTCCGGTCCCGCCGAATTTCCGCGACGTCGAGACATCCGCCTGCGAGAACGCCGAGAACATCCTCCCGACCTGCTCCTGGGTCATCCCCACGCCCGTGTCCTCGACCTCGACCCGCCACTTGCCCCCGTCGTGCGATGACCGCACGGTGATCCGCCCGCGTTCCGTGAACTTCACCGCGTTCCCGATGAGATTCACGAGAATCTGCGCGAGCCTCGTCGGGTCGCCGATGATCGCCGCGGGGAGCCCCGCCGCGCGTTCGTGCGTGATGGCCAGCCCCTTCGCACCCGCTTTCCCCTCGAGCATCCGGATCGAATCGCCCGCCACCGTTTCCGGCGAGAGCGCGACCCGCTCGACCGTCATCTTCCCCGCCTCGATCTTCGAGAAATCCAGGATGTCGTTGATCACCGAGAGAAGGTGTTCCCCCGCCCGCTTGATCGTCGCCAGGTGCGAGGCGCGGTCCCCGTCACTGAGCTCTTCCTCCGCCATCAGGTCGATGTACCCCAGGATCGCCGTCATCGGCGTCCGGATCTCGTGGCTGATGTTCGACACGAACGCCGCCTTCGCGCGAGCCCCGGCGTTCGCCGCTTCCGCGGCCTTCTCCAGTTCCACGTTCATCAACGAGATTCGTTCCGCCGTCGCCCTCGCGTCGGCTTCAGCGACACGAAGTGCCTCAAGCCCCCGGTGTCGCGCCAGACTCACTCTCCAGATCACCAACCCCGCCAGAAGCGAGACGAGCCCCGCGGGAATCCCCGCCAGGAACGCCGTCCGCTCCATTTGCCCCAGCTGCGCCTCAAACTCCTCCGCCGTCACGTCCACCCCGAGATAGCACGCGATACTCCCGTCCGCACGCTTCACCGGCGCGTACCCGGAAACGAACACGCCCCATTCGTCGTGGTGTGGCTCTGAACTCACCGAAATCAGCCCCGTTCTCACGACTTCAAGCATCTCAGGGTCCGGATCCTCGTACACCTCTCCGAGTTTGGCCTGATCGTCCCGGCCATCCCCGTCAAAGTCTCCCGCCGGTGTGCAGTCCACCACGAACCGCACTTCCCCGTCGGTCACGACATACGTGTAGATGAACTTGATGCCGGGAGTCGCCTGTAGCATTCTGCGCAGCGGCAGGGCCACTCGTTCAAAATCAGCCGAGCCATGCTGAGATGGATCAGTCAGCGTGTCCTGCGTCGCGATATCGACCTGCGAAGCCGCCGCCGCCGCCAGCAGCGAGATCTTGTCGTTCACCTGCGACCGATACGCGTTCATCGACAGCCGATGAACGATCGCGATTGACGCCCACGCCACGATCATGAGCGAGATCGCGAACAAGGTGCCCGACCGAACGGCCCGAAAGCCTATCCGCGACCACCCGACTTGGAAAGAGCTTCCGAGCATGTTCAACCCTCGCCCGACCCCTGAGGGTTCATCGGAGGTTGATCCAAGACGCCACGCCATCTCGACACCCGCCCGAACAGGTCGGTGCCGATTGCAACGGATGCGCCTCATGTGCGGGCTCAGAGGCGTCGACCCCACCCGGCCGGAAATCGCCGAAAATCAGTTATCCGCGAGCGGTTATCCCGGCGTCGGCACGGCCCCCGCCGGCGGCTCCGGACGCGGCTCCACCGCCGGAGCAGCCACCGCCTCACGACGCCCGCTGTCCGCCCGCAACAACTCCGCCACCGTCGCCCGGCCCAGAGTCTCCCCACGCATCAGTTTGTGGACCTCGTCGCCCGTCAGCGTCTCGAACTTCAGCAGAGCCTCCGCCACCGCCTGGACCTTGCCCCAGTTCTCGTCCAGCATCCGTGAAGCGTCCGCGTAGGCCTCGTCCACCATCCGCTTGATCTCTTCGTCGATCACGTGGGCCGTCTCATCCGAGTACTGCTGCTCGGGGATGTACGACTCGCGGGAATCGGACCCCGCATACCGCACAAACCCGAGTTTCGGGCTCATGCCCCATTCCAGAATCATCATCCGCGCGATGTTCGTCGCCTGCGAGATGTCCATCGACGCCCCGCTCGAGACGTCCTGCATCTCGCGTGTCTCCGCGATGCGCCCGCCGCACATCACACGCATCGTCGCGTGCAGCCACTTGAGCCCATACCCCATCCGGTCCCGCTGCGGCAGGCTGAACGTCGCGCCCCCCGCCGCCCCGCGCGGGATGATCGTCACCTTGTGCAAAGGGTCCGCGTCCTTCTGCAACGCCTGCAGCACCGCGTGCCCCGCCTCGTGGTACGCCACCAGACGGTTCTCGTCTTTCTCACGCACGCGGCTCTTACGCGAACGCCCGAACTTCACCTTGTCACGCGCCTCTTCCAGATCCTCGTGCTCGATGAAGTCCTTGTTCCCCATCGTCGCGCTGATCGCCGCCTCGTTGATGATCGCCGCCAGATCCGCGCCGCTGAACATCGGAGTCCCGCGAGCCATCTTCTCCAGATCGACATCGGGCCCGAGTTTCACCTTCTTCGCGTGAACCTTCAGAATCTCCAGACGACCCATCACGTCCGGCAGCGGCACCACGACCTGCCGATCAAACCGACCCGGCCTGATGAGCGCAGGGTCCAGCACGTCCGAACGGTTCGTCGCCGCAATGACGATCACGCCGTCGCTCGCCGCAAACCCGTCCATCTCGACCAGGATTGCGTTGAGCGTCTGCTCCCGCTCGTCATGCCCGCCGGAATTGAACCCGCTCCCGCGACGACGACCCACCGCGTCGATCTCGTCCAGGAAGATGATGCAAGGCGAAGAATCCTTCGCCTGCTTGAACAGGTCACGCACGCGGCTCGCGCCCACGCCCACGAACATCTCGACAAAGTCCGACCCCGAGATCGAGAAGAAAGGCACGTCCGCCTCGCCCGCGATCGCCTTCGCCAGAAGCGTCTTCCCGCACCCCGGCTCGCCGATCAGCAGCACGCCGCGCGGGATCCGACCGCCGATCTTCGTGAACTTCTTCGGGTTCTTCAGGAACTCGATGATCTCCGTCACCTCGCTCTTGGCCTCTTCAATCCCGGCCACGTCCGCGAAGGTGATCCCCGTCATCTCCTTGTTCATCACCCGGTGCTTGCTCTTCCCGAAACTCCCCAGCATCCCCCCGGCCCCGCCCGCGCCGCGAAGCATTCGCGACACCAGGAACCACCCAAGGAGCAACAGCAGAAGGAACGGCACCCAGATCACCAGCGCCTGCAGCAGGATCGACGTCTGCTCGGTCTGGTACCCCCCCTTGGTCGTTTCCGCGATTGTCTTGACGGTCGCTTCACGCGTCGCCGCATTGAGCCGGATGTACAGCGGTACCTCTTTCGCCTCGCCAGGACCCGGCTTCTGCGTCGCGGACACCATCCCTTCCGAGATCACTACCGATCCCGTCACGATCTGCGAAGGCTGAGCGTTCCAAAGCCTCGAGAACTCCTCCGGCGTGATCTCCCGCTTCCCGTTCGTCGACTGAAAGAAGAAAATCAGCAGCATCGCCATCGATACCAGCAGGATCGCCGCGAACGCGCCCCGACCGGGACCCATCGGCCCCTGCGTTCCATCCGCGCCGCCTTCAACCTTCCCCCCGCGCTCGCCGCCACGACGGCCGCCCGGCGTCGGGCCACCCGCGCCAGGTTTACCCTGCCGTGACGGCCCCTTGTCGTCCATCGACATGCCCAGGGCGTGCTTGAACTTCATGTGCCACGTGCTCAAAAGCGTGCGAACATCCATTCCCATTGCTTCGGCTTCTTTCCCGTATGGATGCAGCCGCATCCGTCTAACTCCCGAACAATAGCACCCAATCCCCACTTGGTCGGAAATCTCCCCTCAGTCTTCTACCGGTGATCTCCCCGGAAAGTTCGCGCCCATCACCACGCGGTTCGGAGTTCGTTCACCAGATCCTTGGCCAGCGTTCCAAACGCCGAATACCGCGCCGCCTCGATCGGCTCGTTCCCGCGCGCCGCGGGCGCAAATGAATCGCTCGCGCTGAAACTGCGCCTCGCCACGATCACCTTCCCGGTCCGCGCATCCCGCCACTCAAAGTCGATCGTCGCCGCCAGAGACATGTCCTGCACCAGACCCGTCTTGGGGTCCTGCGAAAGCCGCCGCAGGTCAAGCCCCGTCAGCGTCCCTGTCAGCACCGAGTCCGAAGCCGTGTTCTGCAGAACACTGAACCCTCGGGCCTGCAACTCTTTGATCACCGCTTCGGTCAGCAGCGCTTCCTGCCCGGGCTCGCTCGTCGTGTTGCCGAAGATTGGAACCTGCACCGAGCGCACATTCGCGGGGAATGTCGACTTGGTCGAGTATCCCGCACGCGGGTCCGACGCACAGCCGCTCGAGAAGAGCGTCCCCGCGACCGCCACCATCGCCAGGCGTTGAAGGTTCTTCATGGCTTCTCCTCTTCCGTCACCGCCGCCGGCGTGCCTGCGGGCTTGGCGCCGGGCAATTCCCACTTCTCCTCCCGGAAGATATCCTCCGCACGCCTGGCCGAGACGGTGTCCGGGTGGGCGCGAAGCAGCCTCTTGAGCGTGAGCTTGGCCGACACGGGGTTGTCCCGCTTCATGTACCACTTGCCGACCTCGAGCATCTGCGCCGCCGCCGACTCGTCGAGCCGTGTCGCCAGCGCGTCGCTCACCCCGGTCTGTTCCGCCTCCGCCGGGTACTGAGCGGCGAACCGCTTGACCCGTTCCTGCGCCTCGCGCAGCGGCTGCGCGTCGTACAGAGGCCCCTTGAACTGCGCGATGCTGGCGAAGATCCGCCGCAGTTCCGCACGCTGGCGATACTCGCTCCGCGGGAAATTGCGAAGGAAGATGTCGTACGCCTCGCCCGCCATTCGCAGGTCGCGGACCCGGTAGTAATAGTCCGCAAGCTCGATCCCGGCCCGCTCGGCCAACTGGCTCCCGGGCATCCGCTCCTGCACGCGGATCAGCAGTTCCTCGCCGACGTCGATCGCCGACTCGTACCGCAGCCCGAACCACCCCTTTGTGCGCAGCCCGTTGAGGTACCGCACCGCGATCTCCATCTCGCGTTCGAGCGCGAGCACGAACTGCTCCGACGCAGGGAAGTACCGGGCGATGCGCTCATAGTCGTACAACGCCTGGAACTCGTCCGCGAGCGCAACTTTCGCGTCCCCGCGACGCAGCAACGCCTCGGCCATCTCCGGCGGTGGGTCGACCAGCTTGGACTTGATCCATGGGTCCAAGAGGCGCAAAGCCTGCAAGGGCTGATTCTGCGCCAAGAGGCTCCGCGCTTGCGCAACCGTCGCGTCCTCGACTGCGCCCGAAACGACCGGGACCCAGTCGCCCTTCTCGTCCAAGGTGTACCGGCCGCCTGAGGCTGGTGCGACGGTTGAAGGCCGCTCGGGAACGGGGGTGGGCTGGGCGGCGTCCTGCGCGGGGACAGACTGGGCCAGCCCGGCGACGACAAGGAGCGACATGCAAGCGAGCGGTCGTCTCATGGGCGGAGCGTAGGACGGGATGCGCTAGGGGGTAGCCCTCAAACCCAAAGCCCGAGGTTCAGCATGACAAACCAGATCCCCAGGCACCCGCCGACCGTCACGAGCGCGATGATCACCGCGTCGGAGAAGTCGTGCTCCATCAGATCCGCGAGGGTCGCGGTGTACACCAGCACCGGCAGTACCATCGTAACGTACCCGAAGCACCCAAACGCCCAGAGCAGCCCGATGACCGCCACCGACGCCGCGTACGTGGCTGCCACGCACGCCGTGATGCGAAAGAACGTGCTCCGGAGCCCCGCGTCAAACCCCATCCAGAGCAGCCCGAAGGTGCCGTAGATGAGGAACGCGACGGTGTCGATGGCCCCGAACAGGATCAACGTGTTGACTGTCGCTTTGAGGCTGTGCGTGAACGCGAACACCGAGATCAGCGGAATCGCAACGCCCACGACGATGTAGAACCACGCCTTGCGCGTCTCGCGGACGTACACCTCACGCGAGGCCAGTTCATCGCGGGAGCGCCTGTTCCGCCGGGGCTGGGCCTTTCCGCACTCCGGGCACGTGTTCGAGGGCGACCCGCGAAGGTCGTACTGGCAGAACGCGCACGGCTTGGGCGGCCCGTCAGGCGCGGAAGGCGGCGGGGCGGTCCCGATCCCAAACCCGCAGTGGACGCACTTCTTGCTGTCCCCCGGCACGAGCCTGCCGCAGTCCGGGCAGGGCTTGAGGTGCGCCCCAGCCGGCGGCGGCCCGATCGGCTCCACGCGAAAGTCTCCGCCGGGCTTCGTGCCCTTGGCGGGTTCCATCCGGGCGGGCGGCCTGCGGAACTCCTCGTCCATGCGGGCAGTCTACCGGAAACTCGCCCAGCGGTGGCAATGTCCGATCCAGTCTACTTCGCAAGCGCGCGGAGCACGTCCAGCAACCTCGCCAAGAACTCGTCCACGATTCCCGCGTCGGCCCCCTGCCCGCCCGCGGCATGAGCCAGCGACAGGTACAACTTGGTCCCCATCGGGTTCACAAACACATCGCGTTCAAACAGCCCCAGCATCATCGCCCGCGACTTGGCACGGTCGCCCGCGATCGTCGAGCGATAGTCCACCACAGGCTTGTCGGAAAACACAATCTGCCCGAGCGGCCCGTCCCCGATGACCTGCCCCGCCTGCCCCGCGTCGCGCAGCACACGCCGCAACCCCTCGCGGAACACCTCGCCCGTCGCGTGCAGACCTTCGTAAGTCCCAGGCGTGCGGTACACCGCGAGCGCCGCGTTCGCCGCGGCACACGACACGGGATTGCCCCCGAGCGTCGAGGCTGTCCAGACATAGTCCGCGTGCGCGGTGCGGTCCTCGCGGGCCAGATCGACGATCTCAGCCCGGCCGACAAAGGCCCCGATCGGGAATCCGCCGCCGAACGCTTTGCCATACGCGACCAAGTCCGCTGGCACGCCGTAATACTGCTGCGCCCCGCCATACGCCAGGCGGAACCCCGTGACGACCTCGTCAAACACCAGCAAGACGCCATGCTCATCGCAGCACGCCCGAAGCCCCGCCAGGAACCCCGGCCGCGGGGCGAGGCACCGGTGCAGCGGCTCGACGATCACGCACGCGAGCGTCTTGGCGTGGGCTTTGATGATCGCTGCGGTCGTGTCCAAATCGTTGTACGGCGCAATCAGCGTGTGGCTCGTATGGATCCCCGCGCTCGAAGGCTCAGGCGTCGGAAACGGCACTGTCCCCGACGGGAACAAACTCGTCACGCCCTCGTCGTTCGACCCGTGGTACGCCCCCTCGAACTTCAGCACGTCGCGTTTGCCCGTCGCTGCCCGTGCGAGGCGCAAGCAGTGCATCGTCGCCTCAGTCCCCGACGCGCAGAACCGAAGCCGCCGCGTCCCCGCAGGCTGAATTCGCAGCACCTCCTCGCCGAGCCTGAGCGACTCGACGTTGGGGTACGAGAAGTTGGTCCCAAGGCCCAGCCTCGCCCCGGCGGCAGCGACGACCTCCTCGCGGGCGTGCCCCGGCAACACCGACCCCCAGCCCATCGAGAAGTCGAGCATCTCGCGACCAGCGGTGTCCCAAAGCTTGGCCCCCTTGCCCCGCTCGATGACACGGACCATCGCGGGAGGAAGATTGAACTCGCCGTTGGACCCGCCCGGAAAGACCGCGGCGGACCGCTCGGCGTCGGTGTGCGAGGCTGAGAGCGGGTGGGTGAAGTCGTGGGGGATGGACCGGGCGTGGGGGTTGTGGGGAGCGAGTGTCATGGCCTGCATGCTAAACGAAGGCGCACGCGTTGTTGCGTTCGATATGTGAGGAAGGCGTCAAGATTGCCAGGCGAAGCGGTCGCGGTCGAAGCAGCGACGGTTATCAATTGGGCCGTGGGAGTCGCCTTAGGTGGCGCATTGCCCCTCCTGCCTTGCTCTTCGAGTTATTTGGCCAAATCTTTAGGATTCTGTTGGCATTCCCCGGGACATGTGGCATGTTCTGCGTTATGAACCACTCCGCTTCCCGCCTCTCGGCGGTCGGTCTTGCCGTCGCTGTCTTCGCCCTCCCCGCCGCCGCCGACTTCACCCGCAACATCATGATCACGGGGTACTGGCCCAACACCAACAACATGATGCGGCGGTTCAGCGCGAACGCCGCCCAGAACCCCTCGGGGTGGGTCGGCGAGAACTGGGAGGGGCGCGGGTACAACATCTACGCCTTCTTCCCCGAGTTCCCCGGGCAGAGCGGGCCCGAGTGGGGGCGGGGCGTGGGGGACTTCGAGGTGGACTATCGCGACACCATCGCCGACTTCGCCCGAATCACCGGCGAGGTACGCCCGGTGGCGATCACGACCTTCAGCCGCGGGAACGACGACCGGAGCTGGGAGGTTGAATCCCGCAACCGCAACCGCACGACGTGGTCACGCGACTACAGCGGGTATCAGCCCGGCCGCGTCGATCAGTCGATCGCGGGCAACGCGTACCGCGACAGCACGCTGCCCATGCAGGACATCGTCGACGGGGTGGGGGCGGCGGGCCTGGGGCTCAACGCGTACATCGACCGCACAGCCGCGGCGGGCGGGACGTTCCTGTCCGAGTTCATCGGATACCAAGGGCTGTGGTACCAGTCCAGGCACAGCCAGCCGAGCGACGAGAGCTGGTGCGTGGCGGCCGGGCACGTCCACGTGGGCATCCGGGTCGATGTCGACACAGCGACACGGGCCATGGAGATCACGCTGCGCGAGCTGATCGCAACGGTGGATTCGAGAATCCCCACGCCGGGGACTGCGGTGGTGGGGGTGCTCGGGCTGGTCGTGGTTGGTGCGCGTCGGCGGCGGTGAAGGAGTTAGAGACGCACGATCCTCGGATCGGACCATAGCCAGAACATGGTCCCGCAATACGCGCCGACGAACGAGAACATGACCCAATCGTCCCCGGGGAACCAACCGGCGGTGGGCCTGAGGAACACGTTGACGATGATCAGGACCCATCCGACGGGGAGCACCTTGGCGACAGCCCGCGCGTGATGGATAATGGCACCGCGAAGGAGCCACGAGATCGCGACCATCGGCCAGAAGCAGACGAGCGGGCGGAGCGGCTTGTCCGAGATCAGCACGCCCACGGTCCCGAGCGTGAACAACAGAGCCACCGTCGTGAGCCCCGCAGCATTGAGAAGCCCCGCGTTGCGGCGGAAGGTCTTGAGCCGAAGCCACATCGAGTCGAACATCCCTTACCCCTTCGCCGCCTCTTTCGCCCACGCGTCCTTCAGCGTCACCGTCCGGTTGAACACCGGCTTGCCCGGCGTCGAGTCCTTGTCCATCACGAAGTAGCCCAGACGCTCGAACTGGATCCGCGTCCCCATCGGCAGCGCCGCCGCCGCCGGCTCGATCTTCGCTGTCACCACATCGAGCGATGACGGGTTCAGGTCGTCGGCCCAGTTGCCCGTGGCCTTGCCCGGCTCCGCGCACTTGAACAGCCGGTCAAACAGCCGGACCTCCGCGTCCTTGGCGTGCGTCGCTGAGACCCAGTGCATCGTCGCTTTGACCTTGCGCCCGTCGGGGCTGTCGCCGCCGCGCGTGGCCGGGTCGATCGTCGCCCGCAGCCCCGTGATGTTCCCCGCTGCATCCTTCTCGACGCCTGTGCACGTCAGGAAGTACGCCCAGCGCAAACGCACCTCGCGGCCCGGCCCCAGGCGGAAGAACTTCTTCGGCGGGTCTTCCATGAAGTCCTCCCGCTCGATGTAGATTTCCTTCGTGAAAGGCACCTGACGGCTGCCCGCCGCCGGATCCTCCGGGTTGTTCACGCAGTCGAGATTGTCCACCTTCGCCGCGTCCCAGTTGTCGATGGTGACCTTCAGCGGGCGAAGAACGCCCATGTATCGCGGTGCGACCTTATTAAGGTGGTCGCGGCAGGCGTTCTCAAGACGCCCCACGTCGATCAAACTCTCGGTCTTCGTGACGCCCACCTCGTCGCAGAAATTGCGGATCGCTTCGGGCGTAAACCCGCGCCGCCGGAACCCGGAGATCGTCGGCATCCGCGGATCGTCCCACCCGGAGACGATCTTGTCCTGCACCATCTTCAGCAGGTTGCGCTTGCTGAGGATCGTGTACGTGAACTGCAACTTGGCGAACTCGATCTGCTGGCTGTGGTGGATCGGCTTCTCGCGGCCCTCATTGATGGAGTTAATGAACCAGTCGTAGAGCGGGCGGTGGTTCTCAAACTCAAGCGTGCAGATCGAGTGCGTGATCTCCTCGATCGAATCCTCGATCCCGTGGGCCCAGTCGTACATCGGGTACAGGCACCACGTCTTGCCCGTGTTGTGGTGCTCCTCGTGCAGGATGCGGTACATCACCGGGTCGCGCAGGTTGAAGTTCGGCGAGGCCAGGTCGATCTTCGCGCGGAGCGTCATCGACCCGTTGGGGTGCGTGCCCGCCCGCATCGCGCGGAAGCGTTCCAAGCTCTCCGCCACCGGCCGATCGCGGAACGGCGAGGTCGCGGGAATCTGTGGCGTGCCGCGACGCTTGCTCACCTCGTCCGCGGGCAACTCGCAGACATACGCCTTGCCCTTCTGGATCAGGTCCTCCGCGAAGAGGTACATCTTCTCAAAGAGGTCGCTCGCCCAATACAGCCCGCCTCCGATCGGCGAGGTCGTGTCAAAGTCCGCCCCGAGCCATTTGACGTCGTCCTTGATGGCGTCGACGTACTCCTGCTCTTCCTTGGCGGGGTTGGTGTCGTCAAAGCGCAGGTTGAACTTGCCGCCATACTTGCGGGCCAGCCCCGCGTTGAGGCAGATCGACTTGGCGTGACCGATGTGCAGGTACCCGTTGGGCTCCGGCGGGAACCGTGTGTGGATCCGTGCCTTGCCCAGCCGGGCTTGCCCGATAGCCCCTGGCCCCGCGTCGGCCTGCGTCCAGCCCCCCCAGCGGCCGGAAGCGATGTCGGCGTCGATGATCTGCTCGATGAAGTGGGGCGGACGGGTTTCGATAGGGTCGGTCATGGCGGGTGTATGGTAGAAGCGACGAGCCCACGGATTCTTCGAACCCAAGCCAGGTTAGTGAGTCTAAACTTGCGCCGGTCCAACGGCTTTGGAGGTCCCTCGTGTTTAGGTGCTTCGTCAGTCTCGCGGTGGTGTGGTGCCTGGGGGCGGGGGGGTGGGGGTGTGCCTTTGAGGAGCACCGGGCCGAGTTGGCCCAGTTGCACGCCTCGGGCAACTACGCCCAGGCGGCGACGGTCCTCGATGATCCCGACGTCCGGTCGATGTACGACAAGGAGGACGAGGTCCTCTGGCGGATGGACCGGGCGGCGGTCGCTCTCGCGGCTGGCGACACGGGGCGTGCCCTCACCGAACTCGAAGAGGCCAAGAAGCAGACCGAGTTCAACGACCAGAAGAACGCGGGCGAGGTTGTGGCGGAGTGGCTGCTCAACGATAACTTCCGCCGCTATGTTGCCGAGCCTTACGAGGACATGTACCTCAGCGTCCTCACGATGGTCGCGCTGCTCGAGGAAGGGCGCGTCGAGCCCGGGTCCGCCAACGAGGCCAAACGCCTCGGGTTGCGGTCCAACTTTCTCCGCGATCGGTACAACCAGCAGGTCAAAGCCCTGCGCGACAAGGAAGGCAACCGCCTCAGCGACGCCGGATGGAAAGAAGGGGGCGGTGAGTTCGTCGAGTCGCCCCTTGGCACGTACCTCGCATCGCTCTCGTTCATGGCGAGCGGCCAGCGCGACAACCAACGCATCGCGGCAGACCGGATGCTCGATGCGATCCGTCAGCAGCGCGTCGGCGATGTTCGTGAAAGCGATTTCGCCACGCTCGCCGATCGCACGCCCGCAGACACCAACGTCGTGATCGTCGCCTTCGCCGGGCGCGGGCCGACCAAACGAGCCCAGCGTCTTCCGCCGATCGTCATCGACAAGGTGACGTTCTACGCGGAGATCCCCGTGCTCGTCACGAGCCGGAGTCGTGCCGCGTCCGCCGAGGCGGAGTTTGACAGCGGAGAACGCGTCCCGCTCGCCCTGGCCGAGGACATGTCAAGGGTCGCGGTGGACACGTACGAGCGGACACTGCCTCTGGTGCAGGGGCGGGCGATTGCGAGGGCGACGGCCCGGGCGGTCGGGGCGTACTTCATCACCGAGGCGGTCGACAAGAGCAACAACCGCAACAACGACGGGGCACGCTGGGCGACGCAGCTTGGCCTGCTCGCAGCACAGATTCTCGTCGAGCGGGCCGACATCCGGGCGTGGGCGTTCATGCCCGGGCGGGCGTTTGTCGCGACGGCGAAGGTGCCGGTGGGCGGGCGGAAGTATCGCGTGGTGTACAAGGACGGCGGGGGCGGCGTGGTGTACACGACGGGGTGGAAGGATCTGGATGTGAGCCAGGGCAAGCCGCTCGTGGCGGCGGTGGGGCATTACTGGGACTAGTTCGAGAACGACCCCACGAATCGCAAAGCCTCAGCGTGGGCGTGCGGGTCTGGGAACATCTGACAGCAAAGGAGACGACGATGAAGCGGATGATGAACGGAATGTGCATGGCGGCGGTGATCTGTGCGGGGCTTGTGGGCGGGTGCGATGCGAACGAGCGCATCACGCGCGTGGACCCGATGAAGGGCGGGATCGACGTCAACAGCCGATACAACGCGACCGACGCCCATCAGATGGCGGAGGTGTTGATCAACGACGCCCTCAGCAAGCCATGGATCGAGAACGCCCGCGCAGCCAACGCCGCCGGCGGCGTGAACCCGGCGACCCCCAAGATGGTCCTTGGCACCATCAAGAACAAGACAACCGACTACACGATCGACATGGCGATGGTGACCAACCAGGTCCAGGAAGAGCTGGTCAACTCGGGTCGCGTGCGGGTCTTCGCCGCCAAGGACATCCGCGAGGAGTTGCGGGCCGAGCGGTTCGACACCGAGTTCGCCGACCCCACGACCGTGGGCAAGGCCGCCACCGAGATCAAAGCCCAGTTCATGCTGCTTGGCGAACTGCTCGAGAACGTCCAGGTCTCTCGCGACGGGCGGACCAAGGACGTCTACTACGAGCTCCGCCTTGAGATGACGGACATGGCGACGACCGAGAAGCTGTGGATCAAGACCGCCCGCAGCCGCAAAATCTCAGAGCGATAACTCGGGGCGATAACCCGCTGAACATTCTTTGAACCACTAGTCGCCAGCCCGCACCCGGGCTGGCGATTTTCATTCGTGGCTGAAGCGATTGTGAGGCGTGGGCGGACGGGAACTCGCGAAATCCATCCACACCCTCGCTGCGAAGGTGGTGTGGTGTCTGTCTCGAAGTATCTTGAAGAGAGGGACCAGCCATGACGCGATTCTCCAACCTCAATTCGCAGCTCTCGTCGCGGTTCTCCGCCCCCAGCGTTGCCGCACTCGCAGCCGCCCTCGTCGCGTCCAGCGGGCGGGCGCAGTGCGCCCCAGCCCCGACTGATCTGCGTCAGGGGACCGCCACGTGGTCCCAGCCGTGCAACGGCTCGTACCGCCCTTCGAACCTGATCGACGGCAACGCTGCGACCGCGTGGGCGCTCGGGCGGTGCAACGGGGCAGCGGACGAGACCCTCACCGAATCACTCGTCTTTGAAACCGCGACCGATATCGTCGGCGTCGGCGCGACCGTGCAACTGGCGATCTTCTCCGGGCGCTACGAGCCCTGCTGCGGCGGGGGCATGATGACCGTCGGTCGCTTCCGCGTCTGGGTCACCGCGACTGAACGCTCGGAGTTCGCGGACGGACGCACCTCGGGCGGGCAGATCGGTTCGTCGTGGACCTTGCTCACGCCCGACCAGATCATCGTCGAGCCGACCGATGCGTTCGGTGTGTCCCTCGCGTCGTCTCAAGCGGTGCCAGCCGTCACTCTCTTGCCCAGCGGCGCGGTGCAGCTCAGCGGGGCGAATCCTGAATACACGCGGGTAACGGTCATCGCACGCTCGCCCCTCAGCGTCATCACGGGCGTGCGACTTGAACTGGTGAACGAAGCCTCCTCGGGCGTGGGCGGGTACAAGGGGCCAGGCAGGCACGCCAACGGCAACTGCGAGATCCGCGAGATCTCTCTCAGCACGACCAGCGGCCCCCGGATCGACACGGCGCCGCAGGACCAGTATGTCTGCCCGGGCGGGGCGACGTCGTTCTATGTCGGGGTGAGCGGCCCCGGGCCGTTCCGGTATCAGTGGCGGCGCAACGGCCGCGATCTGCGCGGAGCGACGGGCAACGTCTATGTCGTGCCCGCAGCCACCGCCGCGACCGCGGGCGAGTACGACTGCGTGGTGACGGGGCCTTGCGGGGTCACGATCTCCGACCCGGCGCAGCTTGTGATCTGCCCGGCGGACGTGAACTGCGACCAGTTCCTGGACTTCTTCGACTACGACGCGTTCGTCGCCTGCTACGACGCGGGCGAGTGCGAGGGCGGTTCCAACGCCGACTTCAACGGGGATGGGTTTGTGGATTTCTTCGACTACGACGCGTTTGTCGAGTCGTTTGAGGCGGGGTGTTGAAGAACTCGAAATGTGAAATCTCAGAATTCGACATTTCACATTTGGAGTTCTCATCTCAAACGAAACACGCCCGGAAGGCCGGGCGTGAGGGGGGACTTGGAAATTTGACCCGAGGTTTCGAGGACTCAGCCTCGGCGTGGACTTGACCTGCTTACCGCGTGTTCGACGCGACCGTGCTGGTCTTGACGGGCTGGGTGACCGGCTGGCCGGTTTGTTCGACGGTCGGGGTCGTGGGCTTCACGTCGCCGGGCCCGATCTCGATGATCTGCTTCCGCGGCATCGGCGTGAACGTCACAGGCTTCTTCGTGCGGTTGCGGGCGTCGAGGTCGATCTTGGCCTTCGCCTCGTAGTTGTCGGTCACGCCGCCCTTGCCGAGGCTTTCGAGCTGGGCTTCCTGCTTGGTCCGCATCTCAGCCAGACGGCCCTTGAGGTTCTCGAGGCTGCCCGCTTCATAGCGGCTGTTGCGGTCGATGGTGTCCTGACGCTTCTCCATGATCGTGATGAGCCTGTCGTTGCGGGCGATCGCGTCGATCTGGTGGTCCAGGGCGGCCAGCTGCGTCTGGAACTCAGCCCGCTCGGCTTCGAGCTTGTCAACCAGCTCAGCCAGACGCTTCTCCTGTTCGCCCATGTAGCCCAGGTCGCGATCGATCTCAGCCTGACGCGAGGTGTACGTCGCCACGACCTGCTCGACGCGGGTGGCTTTCGTGACCGCCTGGTCGATCGTCATCGACTCGTTGTTGAAGTTGAGGCGGATTTCAGGCGAGTTCTCGCCGATGGAGTTGCTGTCCTCGCGGTACGAAGCAGCCGAGGCGAGGGCCCCGTGGCTCTCGGTGAGGTTCTGGGCCTGGGCGAGCATGCCGGTGAGCTTGCTGAGGTCGGCCTGGGCGAGGTCGACGACCCGCTGGGCGACCTGCTGCTCGCGGCGGAGATCAGCCCCCTGCTGACGGAGCTGGGCGAGGTCGGTGCGGACCGCGGCGATACGCGGGGCGTACTGGGACTCGAGCTCGCGGATCTGGGCCCGCAGCGCGGCCGGATCGTCGATGCAGGAATCAACCGCGGAGTTGATGTGGCTGCCGAACTTGTCAGCCAAGAGGCGGGCCCGGACGGGACCGACGATGGCGAGCCCGGCAACCGCGGCCAGGGCGGAAATGACGCCGACACGAACGATGGTCTTGGTGAGTGCCATGGGAACCTCCTTAGGGTTCGGGTTGCCGTGCTTTCAGACGCTCGTCCGAATGAGCCCGGCGTGGGGTGCTCGGGAGGTTGTTGGGGAAACGACTCGGGGGATTTCACGATCAAGCGGGGCCGAGGGTGCAACCGATCGAAGACGGCGCGGATAACCTTGCTCCAGACGTTCCATCGGGGTAGGGAGGGGGGGACGGGAACGGAGACACGATGCTCAATTCGATGACGACCAATTTCATCGCCCGCCTCAGGGCCAACGACCAAGCCACTTGGTTTGAGTTGTGGGAGACCTTCGGGCCCGTCGTCCGGGGGCAGTTGGCCAAGTGGGGGCGAGGGCGCATCGGCAGCCAAACGGTGCAGGATTTGTCGCAGGAAACCCTGTCGGCCTTGTCAGAATCCATCGACCGCTACGACCCCGCCCGAGGGGCCCGCTTCAGCACGTGGCTCCTGGCCATCGCCAAGCACGTTCTGGGCGACGAGATGGACCGACGAAGCGCCCAGAAACGCGGCGGGAACAAGAAAGCAGCCAGTTTCGAGGAAGGCTGGATGGTCGCGTCCGCCGCTCAGGGGGCTGACGATAAGTACGAAGCGGCGGTTTTCCGGGCCAAGGTCGAGGAAGCCATCCGCAAGGTCCAAAAAGGGACCGACTTTACGGACTTTGAGATTTTCCGCATGCGGGTGCTGGAATCCAAGAGCGGCAAGCAGGTGGCCGAGGACCTGGGGATGAGCGAGCCGACCGTGAGCCGCCGTCTGGCGAAGGTCCGGGACTCGCTGCGGTCGCAGTTGCACGAAACAATCAGCAAGTACAGCTTCACGCCCGAGGAGATGTCGGAAGCGGCGCGAAATCGGCTTGAGGTGGATCCGAACAAAGGGCCGACAGCCGCCGACGACGCCGCCTTTGATGAGGCGGTGGCCGAGATCTATCACGTCCAGGTCGAACTGAGGCGTCAGGATCAGGCGACGCGGCTGGAGAGCCGGTAGGACCGGCGGCCTTCGCGGGAGGATTTATGCACGCCGACCCAATCAACCAATCTGCAATGCTCGTCCTCGGGCAGTCGATTGACTTCAACGGCGGCTCCTCCGGACCTTTCTCGACCACGCCGGGGTGGGTGATCTTCCTGATCGTCATCGCGTCGATTCTCGGGATCATGCTGGTGACGCGGTGGGTCGTTTGGCCGGCGTTCAAGGGGATCGGCTGGCTGATCGGGTCTGTGGCGAGGTTCATCGGCGCTGAGGTCCGTGACTTGTTCCGTCTGCTGGGGGCGGTGATCACGATGGTGGTCTTTGTGCCGCTGGTGCTGGGGACGATTCTCATCGGGCGATGGTCCGCGTCGGCGCACTTCGGTCGATCGCTTCAGACAGAGATGGGGCTGGCGGGCAAGTGCGTTTATCGCCTCGTGATCGCGAACTTCCTGACGAGTTTCGGGATGCGGGATGTGGTGGCGGGGATCGAGGAGCGCGTGCCGCAGGCGATGGCCGACGTTCCGGGGACGGACGGGACACGCCCCAAGAGCGGGCAATTCGACGGGTACAAGATCGTCGGAAGCCTCGCCGGGGGCGGTTCGGGCGGAAAGCTGTACATCGCCGAGCCCGACGCGATCAAGGTCGCGAGCTATGAGCGAAACGGTCACTTCGCTGTCGGCCAGGTGGTCATCAAGAGCTTTTCGATCCGCGATGGGAGCAGCCTCCCGCAGATCGTCCGCGAGAGTCAGTCGCTCCCGGCGGCGAAGAAACTGGGGCTCGTGCTCGATCACGAACTCACGCCGGATCGGTTCTTCTACGCGATGCGGTACGTGCCGGGGCAGAGCCTCACCGCGGTGACGCACCAGTTGCATGCGGCCAGTGCGCCGCCCGTGGGGGCGCGCGGTCTCGACGATGAGTCGCTCCGGACCGCGCTGGGGATCGTGGCGGACCTGGTGACCACCCTTGACGCGTACCACAAGGGCGGCCTGTGGCACAAGGACGTCAAGCCCGACAACATCATCGTGGACGGCAAGCGGGCCCACTTGGTCGATTTCGGCCTGGTCACGCCTCTCCGCAGCGCGATGACCCTCACGACCCACGGCACCGAGTACTTCCGCGACCCCGAGATGGTCAAGATGGCGCTCAAGGGCGTCAAGGTGCACGAGGTCGATGGCGCCCGCTTTGACCTCTACGGCGCGGGCGCGGTGCTGTACTCGATCATCGAGAACAGCTTCCCCGCCCACGGCGTGCTCTCGCAGATCTCCATGCGTTGCCCCGACGCCCTGCGCTGGGTCGTTCGCCGTGCGATGACCGACTACGACAAGCGATACCCGTCCGCGTCGGCGATGCTGCGCGATATCGACGCGATCCGGCACGCGGCGGACCCGATGGCCCTCAAGCCCGGCCAACTGCCGAGCATGCAGGACGAAGGCGGCGACGCCGAGTTGCCGGTGGCCGAGGTCATGCCCGATTTCCCGGTCAATCGCGTCCGGCAGGCCGCGAGCCCGGTGGTTCCGCCCCCTCTCCCGCAGGTGCCGGTTGATGCGGTGCGGCCTCCGGGCGTGCAGACTCCACGACCGGCGCCGGGCTTTGCCGCAGCGGCGGGGCAGCCCGAAGTTCGCGTCACGAACTGGCTGACCGGGGCGTTCGAGGTTGTGGGTGGCGCGGCGGCTGCGGCGGCCCAGGGGGTTGCGGCAGCGGGAGCGGTTCCGGGGAACTCGCCCCGGCCCGGCGCACGCCGGCACGACGGCACGCGGCGGTCGGCAATGGAACAACTCGCCCACGCCCGGGACCGGGCCGCTGCAGCACGCGAGCGGGCCCAGACTCGCATCGGCGGTCGGCGCTCGGTGAACCGCACGTACAGCAACAACCCCAACGCCGGGAGTTACACGGCGGTCGCGGTCGCGGCGTTTGTCGCGCTGGTGGTCTTTGGTGGCGTGTTCACGTCGCGGTCGTCTCGGTATGAGCCGTCGATTCCCGTTCCGTCTTCCGAGGGCGGCATTGTGAGCATGTCCATTGTCGATCGCGATGACGGTGTTGAGCGCGCGTCCGCGCCCATGCGTACCGCCACGGTCAAGAGCCCTAAGGTCGAGAACGCGGTGGCCCTCGTCGTCGTCGATCTCAAGAAGCCCTTGGACGCGACGCACGAGAAGGAGATCAAGGCGACGGTCGCTCGTCTTCGCGAGGCGGGCTTCGAGGTCCGCGGGGAGTACCCCGGCGGCGAGCCCGACGACACCGATCTCGAACTCACCGCCACGGCGATCAAGGCGGCGGGCGGGTTGGCTGTTGATACGAGCAACGGCGAGGACGCGGTGGCGCGGTGGCTCACGGAAAGCGACGGCGACGCTGACCTGGTGGTCTGGATCAAGCCCCTCGCCAGCGGGCGCGGCGAAGATATGAAAATCACCCGAGTCGTGATCGGCCCCAAGACCAGCAGCATGGACACGGACGCCAAGAAGCGCGCGGGCACGATCCTCAAGGCCGGCAAGGAAGCGGCGAGGTAGGTGGACGAACCCACGGCGCAAGCGAGGGACGTGTAAACGTCTTGCCCTTGGCCCCAACGGGGCCAATGCACTCGGAACGTTTTCCCGCCGCGTTCAGATCTCCACAACCATCGCCACGCTGTTCCCGCCGCCCAGGCAGAGGGCCACAACGCCGCGTTTGCCGCCGGTGCGGTGGAGCTGATGGATGAGGGTGGTGAGCACACGGGCCCCGCTGGCGCCGATCGGGTGCCCCAACGCGACGCCGCCGCCGCAGATGTTCAGTCGGCTCTCGGAGATGCCCAGCGCCTTGATATTGCAGAGCGCCTGGGCTGCGAACGCCTCGTTGATCTCGAAGAGATCGATGTCCTTGACTTCGAGCCCGGCTTTCTTGAGGGCCCCGGCGACGCCCTCGATGGGCGCGGCGAAGATGTCTTTGGGGGCGATCCCGCTGGTGTGGTACGCCAGGATCTTGGCGATGGGCTTGAGCCCGAGCATCTCAGCCTTCGCGTGACTCGCGACCACGATCGCAGCCGCACCATCGGAGATCTGGCTGGCGTTGGCCGCCGTGACCGTGCCGTCGGGCGTGAACGCGGCCCGAAGTTTGGCGATGCCCTCAAGGGTTGTGTCCGCGCGGATCCCTTCGTCCGCCGCGACGCCCGGGCTCTTCTTGTCGAGGCACTGCTCGCCGGTCAACGCCACAATCTCGTTCTTGAAATATCCGTTCTTGGTCGCGTCAGCCGCACGCTGATGGCTCTGCACCGCGAACCGGTCCTGATCAGCCCGGCTGATCTCGTACTTCTTCGCGATGTGGTCGGCCGAGTTGCCCATGGCGCACCCCTCGAACGCGCACGTCAGCCCGTCCGAAGCCATGTGGTCAAACATCTGGGCGGGGCCGTATTTCACGCCCTCGCGGATGCGGGCGAAGTGGGGGGCCGCCGTCATGTTCTCAAACCCGCCCGCGACGACGAGGTGGTTGTCCCCCGCTTTGATCGACTGGGCAGCGAGCATGACCGCCTGAAGCCCCGAGCCACAGACCTTGTTGATCGTCTGGGCCGAGATCGTGTCGGGCAGTCCGCCCTTGAGAGCCGCCTGCCGGGCGGGGTTCTGGCCCAGGCCCGCTTGCAGGACGCATCCCATGATCACTTCGTTGACCTCGCCCTTGAGCTTGTCGACGCCGCCGATGGCGTCAAGAGCGGCCCGTACCGCGTAGGACCCGAGGATGGGCGAAGGAACCTTCGACAGCCCGCCGAAGAACTTCCCGATGGGCGTGCGTTTGGCGGCGAGGATCACGGGGAGGGTGGCGGCGCTGGACATATCAAGTCTCCGTTTCGATGGATTCGTTCACGCCGAGCCTGAAGCTGTGCGAAGGCTCGGGTTTGAGTGCACTGAGGGGGATGATAGGAAAGAAATCGCTCGGACGAAGGTCATCACGGCATCGCAGCGACATCCACCAGAAACTCAACCCCCGCCGGACGGACCGCCGTCATCGGCACCCCGACGACCCCCCGGCGGCGCAGGTCCAGGACCTCCGCAAGCCGGGCGGTCTTGTCCGCCCCGGTGATCAGCGCAAGGGCCCGGCCCGACGAGCCGAGCGTGTCGAGCGTGAGCGAGACTCGATCGGGGATGGCGAACCCCTTGGGTGCGGTCGCAGGGGTGACGGTCGCCGCCTGGTCGTGGTGTCCGGGAAAGATCGACGCGGTGTGTCCGTCGGGGCCCATCCCGAGCAGCACAAGGTCGAAGAGTGGTTTGGCTTGGGGCAGCGTCCCCGCGTAGATGTCGGCAGCAACCCTCGGGCCGAGTTCTCCCGGAATACGGTGAACTGCCGCCGGCAGGATGTTCAGCATGGCTTCCCGCACCATACGGAAATTGCTGTCGGGGTGGTCTGGCGGGACACACCGTTCGTCCCCAAAGAACAGATCAACCTTGGTCCAGTCGATCCGGGACGAGTATTCCGCGGCGAGCAGCGTGTAGAGCAGTTTCGGCGTCGACCCGCCGGAAAGGGCAAGCGTGAACCTGCCACGCTCCGCGATGGCGGCATGGGCGTCGGCGATGATCGTCTCAGCGGCCGCTCTGGCGACGGCGGCGGCGTCGGGGAAGCGACGGATGGTGTCGGGCATGCCAGAGCGTAGAAACGCCGACGCCCGCGGGACGGCCCGCGGGCGTGGTTTGCAACTGTTGCTTGAATCGTTCGAACTTCGGAGAGCCGGGCGTCTTCAGCCGTTCGACTCGGTCGCGGCTTCTTCCGCGGCTGACTTCTGACGCATATCCGCCGCGTGGGCCTTGGAATACTGCTGAATGTCGTTGAAGGTCCCGTCCGCGTTCCGCACGGCGTAGAGCTTCTTGCCCGAGCTGCTGCGCATCGTGGTGCGCTTCTTCTTGCCGGCCTTTTTCGCCGCTTTCTTGACGACCTTCTTGCCTGCCTTCTTGCCTGCTTTGGTGGTGGCTTTCTTCGCCGCTTTCTTCGCGGCCTTTTTCGAGGCTTTCTTCTTGGCCTTCTTCTTCGCCATCGAGGCTCTCCTTCGGAGACGTGGTTCGTGCCGCCGGGGGCACACGCCCGCGACGGTTCTCACAATTTACCCGAGGTTTGCGGGCGATGCAACTCCCCCGGCCGTGCTTCCGCCAATCCGCCCGCCACCGTGAGGGCTAACCTCGTGCGATGTCCCGTACGCCCTCCCGCGAACCCGCCGTGCCCCTCGCCATCCGACTCGGATCCGGCGAAGGACTCGCTCGCTCGGAATGGGTCCTGGCCAACGGCCTGGGTGGGTTCGCCATGGGCACCGCCTCGGGGATCCCCGCCCGCAGATACCACGGATGGCTTGTCGCGTCGGCCCGGCCACCCGTCGCCCGCGTGCTCGCCCTGTCCTCGATGGCGGAGTGGCTCGTCCTTCTCCCCGGTGCGGCGGGGGGAACCAGCGAGCAGCGGTACGACCTTTCCTCCTTCCGATTCTCGGGAACCACCGGCGGGCTGGTCTCCCCCAAAGGGGTTGAAAACCTCCAACGCTTTGAAAAGAGCGCGGTCGCCGTCACCCACGAGTACAAGTTCGGCCTGGTGAAAGCCTCCCGCGAGATCCGCCCTCTGCACGGGCAGAACGCTGTGATGATCCGTTATCGCGTGCGCACCGGCGGGCACGCGGCCAACCTCGAGTTGCACCCGCTCGTCGCGCTCCGTGACTTTCACGGTCCCCTGATCGACCACCACGCCCGAGCGGAGGGCTACGACGTCAAGCCTCTCCCCACCGGGGTCGAGGTCGCCCACCAAGGGTGGCACGTCTCGATCTCAGCGGTTGGAGTCTCCTCGGGAGCGTCGTTCAAGGCGGCCCCGCGCTGGTGGTACAACTTTGAATACATGCGAGAGGCCGAACGCGGGCTCGATGCGCACGAGGACCTTTTCTGCCCGGGGATGCTGTCGGTGCCTCTGCCGAGCTTCCCCGCAGTGAGCGGGGACGACCTTGAGCATGTGATCGACGTCACCGCGTCGTTCTGGGCGGAAGACGGGCTCGGGCATGGTGGCGACCGGGTCATGCTCGGACGCGTGTCGCACGCGGCGGACGCGGTGGCGGCCCGCATGGACGCCGTGGTCGCCGGGGCGATCAAAGCGGTGGAAAGCGGCGGTGCCGCGCTCGCGGGAAGCGATCGTTCCGCGGTGGCCTCGCTGGCAGCGGCGGGGGACGCGTTCGTCGTTGAGCGGGCGGTGATGCCCGGTCTTGTCGGGGCCGGCGCGAATCACGGCAAGGCGGTCTCCGTGATCGCCGGGTATCCGTGGTTCAGCGACTGGGGCCGGGACACGATGATCTCCCTTCGCGGGTTGTTCCTCGAGACGGGGCGCCGCGAGGAGGCCAAGCGGGTCCTGGACACGTTCGCCAAGTACACGAACCATGGCCTTGTCCCCAACTGCTTCGACGACGTGACCGGAGAGCCGCAGTACCACACGGTGGACGCGTCGCTGTGGTTTGTCCACGCCGCGTGCGACTACCTCAAGACGACCGGCGACGCGGATGGTTTCTGGGGGTCGCTGCACGCGGCGTGCGCCCAGATCATCGAGAAGTATCGCGGCGGGACCTCGCACACCGGGAGCGACGGCACCTGGACCATCAAGATGGACTCCGATGGCCTGATCGATGCGGGGCACCCGGGGACAGCCCTCACCTGGATGGACGCACGGCGCGACGGGACGGTCTTCACACCCCGGGACGGCAAGCCGGTGGAGATCCAGGCGCTCTGGTACCACGCGCTGCTCTCCATGGCGGACGCCGTGGACGCGAAAGACCCCAAGCGGGCTCGGGAGTATCGGCAGATCGCGGGGCTGACGGGGACGTCGCTCGCCTCGCGGTACTGGGACCCGGCGAAGGGGTATCTGGCGGATCGACTTTTGCGGGAGAACGGCGTCTGGATCGCGGATTGGTCCAACCGGTGCAACCAGATTTTCGCTGCGAGTCTCGGCTACTCCGCCCTGACCCCGGCGATGCGGGCGGGCGTGGTGGCAACGGTCAAGGCTCGGCTTCTCACGCCGATGGGGCTTCGGACCCTTGATCCGCGCGACCCGCGTTACATGGGGCGGTATCGCGGGCCGTTGTACGAGCGGGACAAGGCGTACCACAACGGGACCGTGTGGCCTTGGCTGATGGGGCCTTATGTCGTTGCGATGCTCCGCGTCGGTGTGGAGGGCGGCAGAAAGGTCGAATCGTGCGACGAGGCGCGGGCGACGCTCGCGCCGCTCCTGGCGTCGGTGACCGCGGGCCTCGCGGCGGGAACACTCCCGGAGATCTTTGACGGCGAGGTGCCCGCCGCCGGGTATCAGCGTCCCGACGGGTGCATGGCCCAGGCGTGGTCGGTCGCCCAGACGCTCGAGGCGCTGGTCGCGGTCGTTCGGACGGAACGGACGTAAGCGTCGGTTCGAAACCTCAGAGCGAGGCGGCTTCACGCACCCGCACGCGGTACGCGTGCGTGATCACATCCTCGTCGAGCATCAGCGGGATCATCCACCGCAGGTTCGGGATCACCGTGCTCGGCACCGGGGACGCGGGGTGGATCTCCAAGGCCTCGTCCGTCTTCGCGTGGCACGCGTCGACATCGCCGAAGGCGCGGAAGAAATGCCCCTCCCACCCGCGCGGATCGGCGGGCGTGGGAACCCCGGTCAGAACGACGCACTCGTCCCACCGGTCGATCCGGACGCCCGCCTCCTCCCAGAACTCACGCCGCATGGCGTCCAGGGGCGTCTCGCCCGCTTCGAGCTTGCCGCCGACGCCGTTGAGTCGCCCGGCCTGCCACGTCGGGCGGTTCTTGCGGATGAAGAGCACGCGAGCGCGATCGGGCGAAAAGAGAAAGCCGCACGAGTAAACCTGCATGGGCGAGGGTAGGTTTGCCTCCAGCGGTCGGGCGCAATCCAGCATCGTGCACGACGAATGGGCCGCGGTCAAAGCGACGCTGGAAGACCGGTTACAAAGGTATGCATGACCGCCCGGGCGGGCTCATCTGGATTCCTCAGCCCGCCTCGGCGAGATCGTGGACACGAACCGAATGGTCGGAGAATCAACCGCGGTGAACATGGTGGCCCCGCCCGCGTCGTTGGGGCGGACCGTCATGTCCACCGTCGCCGCCAGCAGCTGCTGACCGACGTCGTACTGCAGCGTGAACTGCACATCCTGGAGGTTGGCGATCAGAGGTCGTGCCTCATGGACGAGGATGTCGTCGTTGGCGTCGAAGTCATCCTGCACGTACCAGAGCTCGAAGATCGGCACGCCGCCGACGACCTCGCCCGTGGAGCGCTTCTCGATGCGGATCACGCGCAGCGTGACGTCGGGGTTGTTGGGGAGTGCCCCGTGGAACTCGATGAAGTCCGAGGTGACCGGATTCTGGGCCGAGTCCAGAGGGTCGACGGGGTACGGCGCGAAGTCGGAACCCGTGCGGATCATGCCCATCAGACGGTGCATGGTGATCCGCGAGACCACGTGCGTGGATGCGCCGTCGGTCGTGAACTTGTAGCTCTTGAACGACGCGTCCAGGGCGGAGAGCGCCGCCGTCAGCAGCGTCCCCGTGATGGTCAGGGACACGAGCATCTCGATCAGACTGAATCCTCGGCGCGTGCGTCTCATGGCTTGCCCTCTCGGTAGGTGTTGGACACGATCCCGTACTGCAGCGGGAGCGGCAGCCCGTCGGGGAGACCCATCGTCGGATCAAAGTCGATCGTGATCTTCCCGTACCCGTAGAACGGCACCGCGACGGCGTTGGGGTACTGCGCCGGGTTCGGAGGGCTGTTGGGGCCAAAGTCCGCGAGCCCGTCGCCGTCCACGTCGTACCCGACGATCTTCACGCCGCCCACAGTCGGGAGCGTCGTGGGGTCCAGCGACTCGTTGTCGCCGTCCGAAGGCCCGAAGTACCCCAGCGTGGTGTTGAACGCGGCCGGGTTGCCGACGGGGTTGCCCAGAGCGTCACGCATCGGGGCCGACCCGTACGTCGGAGCGAACGTCAGCACCAGCGCGCCCGCGATGGTCGTGTTCCCGCGTGCGTCGAGCACACCCGCGACAATCGTGCCGCCAAGGCGGACGTTCTGCGTGGTCGGGCTGTTGAAGGCGCCCAGGTCCACGGAGTACCCGGGGAGCATCATCGAGCTCTTGAGGATCGTCGGCATGTCCGCCGAATCGGGGTTGTACGAGGCCGTGTCGGGATAGTCGGGGTGCTTGGACGCGAACCGCGTCGCGCCCGTGAACTGAAACTTGTTTCGCGAATGCGTGTAGTTCGTCGGGCTGTCGGAGACGATGGATCCGACGACCAGACAGTCATGGAAGCGAATGTTGTTGCTCAGAGGCTTGGTGTCGGTGATTCGCAATCCCCCGACAACCAGCGGGTTGGGGAGCAGGTTGTACCCCACCGCGATCACCGCCTGCGCCGCCGTCAGGTCGGCCTTGTCAAGCGGGGTCGTGGCCATGAGGATCATCTGGTTGGGCGGGATGGCCGACGACGGGAGCATGTTCGGATAGCTCGTCTCGCCAGCGGTGTCGCCGTAGATGAAGCGGACCGAGGACTGCTCGGGCTTGCCGTCGGCGCCCATCTGCATCTTGCCATACTCCGACCACAGCAGGTGCGTGTTGTCCGCGGTGGTGCGCACCAGCGTGACCCCGATGAACGTGCAGTTCTTGAACAGCGCGTTGGACCCGACCGGGATCACCACGTTCCGGAACGTCATGTTCTCGTACACGGGGCGGTAGTACCAGTCCGAGAACGACGGGGAGTTGAAGGGCATCTTCTCGAAGTAGGCCGTCGCGAAATTGTCCGGCCTGCCGTCCAGGTTGACGTCCGGGTCGATGCGGAGGAATCGCGGCTGGGTCGAGCCTGCGGAGCTGTTCTCCACATAGGTCGCCAGCGCCGCCACCGAGACCCCCAGGTTCGTCGCGACCTGCGTGTTGAACGCGGCCCCGTCGGCCAGAGCGCCCAGCACCTGCCGCGCCGCGTCAAAGCTCGCCGCGTTCAGCGAGGGCATCACGTTCGTCGAGACTCCGAAGGTCATCGGGGCTCTGCCGCGCCCCGCGACGATCGGCCCCCGAACACGCGAGAGGTAGTTCGCCCCCTGACCGGCCTGCCACGCGGCGGCCGTGCTCCGGAACATGACGCGCCCGCCGACCTTCCGATACTGGTCGCGGTAATCGAGAACACCGTCGCGGAACCCCAGAACCTGGTCGCGGTTGCAAAGGGGCTGGGCCTGCGAGGAATCCAGATCATTGAACGCCTCGCCCGAATCCCACCGCCCGTTGTTGTTCGTGTCGACATACCCCGACACCTTGTTCTTGTTCCGGTCGGGGTTGGACGAATCGATGAGGAGCGCCAGGTCGTCGTCGATCGGGTTGCCCCCGGAGACAAACTCCGCGGACAGACCCGACGCGGGCGTGCCCGCCCGGAGCGCGTCCGACAGCGCGACCTTGCGATCGCCGTTGGTGTCGAAGTGCTTGATGAAGATGTCGAACTCATCGACGAACCCGTCACGTGTCATGTCGTCGAACGCGCCGTCGGGGCGGCCGTCGCCGTTGTAGTCGACCGAGCCGCTGGGAATCCCGCGTGACTCGGTCGCGTGCCCGACACGCAGCCGGTTGTCCTTATCGGAGTCGTACTGCGCCACACCCGTGAAGAACGCGTTGAGTTTCTGGTCGAGGATCGGGTTCAGGCCCAGGAAATCCGACTTCACGATCAGGGGGTCGCCCGAGGTGAACGACGTTCCCGTGAATCCGGCGCACAGGTCGCCGTTGACCAGCACGTTCTTCCCGATCATCACCTTGCTCGGGGACATGACCGCCTGATTCACCCGCTTGGCGAGGCGGAAGTCCTGCATGATGGTGCGCGAGATCGGCGTGCCGTTCCGCGTGTAGGACAAGTCGTACCCGGTCACGATCGCGCGAACGTCCGTCCCGTTCTCAAGCGGGGCGTAGATGATCTGATAGCACAGCGGGTGGGCCGTGCCGGATTCAACGCTTACCGCCGGCGTGTAGACCCAGTTGGCGTTCGCGTAGTCCTCGTGGTTGAGGCTCGATAGCCCATTGCCGATGACAGGCTGCGAGAATCCAAGCTCCGAAACCACGTTCTGGTCCGCCGCATGGCGGTTCGCCAGAGCCTGCGCGATCCCGAAGGGGAACGTCGCCTCCGTGAACCCGGCGGGAGGGAGAATCTGCGAGGTCCCAAAGGCGCTCAGATTCCCGCTCCATGCCCCCGCGGCTGTCGACGCGTTGATCGTCGAGTTCCCGACGATAAACCGGGCCGAAGCCTCGCGAAGTCTCGCCTCCGCGATCGCCATTCCAGTCTCGGCCGCCCCGAGCACCCTCATCACGTGCACGTGCGTCGCCGCTGTCTTGATGTTCCCCTTGGACGTGATCGCCATCGCCGCTGCAAGCGATCCGAACATGATGAGGAACATCATGGCCACCACCGCAACCACGCCTCGCTTGCGAGCGGGAGCAGCTCCTGCCGACGCCGCCAGCTTCGCCGCCCGACCGAGCCCCGACTGACCCTTGCGATTCCAGACCTTCATACTCGTCCTCCCGTCCGCACGCGACCGCTTCCGACGCCCTCGCCACAACCCGCTGCTTCTTCACGGGGGAACGACCCAGACAGTCCGTGTGATCTCGACGGGCTCGCTGTCCAGCGGCCCCTGGTAAGACACCACCACCGTCACGCGAAGCGGAAACCCCTCGACCGCCGTGCCCGGGTCGTTCCCGGCCGCGGCGATCACGTACGCGTCCGCCCGCGCGGTCCCGTAGTTGAGGGGATCGATCTTCTCGACCGTGACCGCCTGCGTCCAGCCGACGAGCGCCCGCGGTTGCCCGTCCGGGCCTTCCACGACCGTGCCGTTCGCGTCCGTCTCCGGAATCAACTCGCCCAGCGCATTGATGGGCCCGGCGAACCCGCCCCCGCCGAACGTGATTCCGTCCAGATCGTCTACGTCGTTGATGTCCGAGATTTCCGTTTCGCCGCCCTCGAGCCCCCACCCGGTCAGCGCGTTCCCGTTGTCAGGATCAAAGTAAAGCCCCACGACCGGGTCGTGACGCGGCATCTGTCGCGTCAGTTCGCGGATCTCGTTGGCGAGGTACGCCCCCGTTGCGGCCTGGCTCGACCACCCGTTGTTCTTGATGAACGACTGCTGCGCCTCGACAAACGCCAGCACGCCCACCCCGATAATCACCAGCGCCATGCTGGTCTCCAGGAGCGTGAACCCCCGAGGTTTCCCCGACGTGCCGACGACCCGGCGTGCTGTGGAACAAAGCTGCATTGGTCCAGACCTCCCGCGGTTCTCGGGCCCGATACCCGAGACAACCCGCTCCTTCAAGATCGGATTACTTCACGATCTGGCTCATCTTGAAGATGGGGAGAATGACCGCCATGGCGATAAACCCGACGATCGTGCCCATCGCAAGGATCATGAGGGGCTCGATCATTCCGGTAACCGCCTTGATCGCGTCCTTCAACTGCTTCGAGTAATAGACCGAGATCTCGTCAAGCACCTCGCCCAGCTTGCCGGCCTCCTCACCCGCGGAGATCATCTGCGTCACCGCTTTGGGGAGTAGGTTGTCCTTCTGCATCGGCGTCACGATCTTTTTGCCGGTCTTGACCGCCGTGTACACACGCTTCCACATCGCCCGGTACAGCTGGTTCCCCGAGATCTCACCCGTGATCGCCAGCGTGTCCAGAAGCGGCACGCCCGCGTTGACGAGCTGGCCCATCGTCTGCAAGCTCCGGCTGATGTACAAAGAACGGAACATCGTCCGAACGATCGGCACCTTGAGCTTCGCCGTGTCCACCCAGAACGAGCCCAGTTCCGTCCTGCAGAACGCGAACAAACCGCCCCCGCCCACCACGATGCACCCCAGGATGTAGGGCCAGTACGCCACCATCGCTCGCGACAGGCTCATCAGGAACGTGGTCGCCCACGGAAGGACGTCCTCTTTACCCTCGAACACCGAGTAGAACTTGGGGAGCACGAACGTGAGGAGGAAGATCGTCACGCCCACCGCCAGCGTGCCGATCACGCTCGGGTAGATCGCCGCGCCAATCACCATCTTCTTGGTCTCGATCTGCTGCCCGATGTACTGCGCAATCCGGTCCAGCATCTTCGAGAAGTTGCCCGCCATCTCGCTCGCGCGCACCATGTTGATGTACAACGCGCCGAACAGCTTCGGCTGCCGCGACAACGCCTCGGAGAACTGCTTGCCACCCTCGACGTCCGTCCGCAGCTGCGTGAGGACCCTCTTGAACCCCACGTGGTCCGTCTGGTCCGCGATCCCCTCCAGCGCCGCCCGGAGGTTGATCCCCGCCCTGATCATCACCGCCAGCTGGGTCGTGAAATCAAGAACATGCTTCTGCGTCGGCTTGCCCGACTGCGCTTCCCGTAGCCACGCCGCGAACCCCGTCCCGGACGCCGCCGCCGCGACCACCGAGACCTGCATCACGTGCAGGCCCTGGTTCCGCAGCACCGTCGCCGCGCTCGTGGCGTTGTCCGCCGCAAGCACGCCCACCTGCACCTGCCCCTGCGCGTTCCGAGCCTGGTATCGATAGTTGCCCATGGTTCAACAGAGCCCTTCTCGTCTAAGTCGCGTGCGTCCGATCCGTCCGTCAATACCTCAACACCACTCACGCCGCCAGCTGACGCTCCAACTTGTCCGGATACGCCGCCTGTGCGATCGCGTCCTCCCGGCTGATCATCCCGTTGAAGTACAACTCCGCGATCGAACTGTCCAGACTGCTCATCCCGATCGCTCGGCTCGTCTCAATCACGTTGGGAATCTCAAACGTCCGCGCCTCGCGGATCAGGTTCCGCACTGCCGGAGTGCACAACAGCACCTCCACCGCCGGCACCATCCCCGGCCGGTCGATCCGGCGGAACAACGTCTGCGACACCACCGCCTGAAGCGTGTTGCTCAGCATCGACCGGATCTGGTTCTGCTGACCGCCCGGATACATATCAATGATTCGCTCGACCGTCTGCGACGCGTTCACCGTGTGCAGCGTGCTCAGCACCAAGTGCCCCGTTTCCGCCGCTGAGATCGCCAGCGCGGTCGTCTCCAGGTCGCGCATTTCGCCCACCAGAATGATGTCCGGGTCCTGACGCAGAATGTGCTTGAGGCCCGACGAAAAGCTCGGCATGTCCTGCCCAAGCTCCCGCTGCTCGATCGTGCACTTGTCGCTGTTGAACACGTACTCGACCGGGTCCTCAAGCGTGATGATGTGCTTGCTGTACCGCTGATTCATCGCCGAGATCATCGCCGCCAGAGTCGTCGACTTACCCGACCCCGTGTCCCCCGTCACCAACACCAACCCACGCGGCAGGTACGTCAGTCGCGCAATAACCTCCGGCAGACTCAGGTTCGCCAGAGGCGGCACCTTCGTCTTGATCATTCGCATCGAGAACGCCGCTGCACCCTTCTGCTTGTGCGCATTCACGCGGTACCGGGCCAGCCCGTCCGCGAAGTACGAGAAGTCCGCGTCCTGGTTCTTCTCGAACGTGGCCTGCGACTCCTTGTTCCCCATTTGCACCATGAACCCCGCCGCGGTGTCCTTCGAGATGATCCCGAACTCCACCATCGGCGTCATCACCTGATTGATCCGACAGACCGGCGTCTGCCCCGCGATCAAGTGCACGTCCGACGCGTCCAACTCATACGCCTTCTTCAAAATCTGGTGCAGGTCCACAGCGTGCTCCTCCAGGTGGGGGGGATCGGGTTCGGGTCTTCGATTGATCCATCGGCGATTCTCATGCCCCGGATAAGCGGCAGGTCTGATTCATCGCGCACACGAGACATGCCGCACCCATTGGTCCGATCTCTTCGCCCGCCCGCCCCGCGAACCGTCACGGGACCGGATAACCCGGGAGGGGCTTCTACAATCCGCCCGTGCCCGCTTCTCCAGAGCCGACATCCAGCATGCAACTCGCACTGCGGTTCGTCCACGCCCGTTGCGCCGGACCGCCGTTGGATCGCTCGCTTCGCACCTGCGTCCACTTTCACCCCGACCGTCTGGTTGGAGGCGAGCGAATCCTCGAGCTTATCGGGCGCGACGGTCTCTACCGGTCGCAGTTTGAGACCGGTCACAGCAACGGAGGACTCACCGCTCATCCCGGGGGCGATCGTTGGAAATGGGAGAGTCGGATCTTCGGCGGGTGCTACGACAACGCGCCGCCTTCCGATCGCCCCAAGTACGGCGCGCTCAACTTCCTGCGGAACAAGGCGGGGGCGTCGCCGAGGTTCGGCTCCGCCCATCTCAGGCTTGCCGGACCGACGCTCAGCCGCACGACGTTCTGTTATCCGGACAGTGTTTTCGACCCGCAGGACTTCGGCGTCGCCGATCGCATGCCCTTGACCGATCTCGCCCGCCACGCGCCGCCCGACCCCCTCGATCACTACGTCGAAGCCCATCTCCATGGCCCGCTCCAGATCAAGACGGACGTGGAAGCGATCGTGCTCGACCCGTGCTTCCGCGGCACCGATGTCGAACTCGAAGCCGCACGCCTCGGATGCCCGGTCGAGTGGCACCAGGGGTTCACGCTCAGCGTCGATCTGCTCGTGCAACACCCGACCTACCGCGGCCCGGAAATCGCCGAGCTCGGGCGGGCGCTGGCCCAGGACGGACGCCTCGACGCGAGGATCCTCGGGGAAGCCTCACGCCGCGGCGGGTATGACCCGCAGGCTCTCAAGAAGGTCTGGCACTGCATCGCACGCTTCGGCAAACCAGCCCTGACAGAGTCGCCCCCGATGTGATATCGTGCGCCTTCAACAGGAGTCGCTCGTGCCCAACCATCCATCAAAGTCCATCAAACTCGGCTTCATCCCCAGCAATCGCGGCTTCTTCTCCAAAGAACTCGCCGCCTCCATGCGCGACCAAACGATCGCCGCCATGCAGCGACTCGGCATCGAGGTCGTCGTCCCCTCCGCCGACCAGACCAAGGTCGGCTGCGTCGAGACCCGCCAAGAAGCCGAACTCGCCGCAGAGTTATTCAGACGCGAAAACGTCCAGGGCATCCTCGTCGGCGCCGTCAACTTCGGCGAAGAGCAAGGCGTGGCGTGGTGCGTCAAAAAGGCCGCCCTCAACGTCCCCATCATGATCTATGGCTGCCAAGAAGAAGAACGCCTCACCATGACCACCAAACGCCGCGACGCGTTCTGTGGCCTGCTCTCTATCGGCGAAGTCCTCCGCCAGATCGGCGCCCCCTACACCATCGCCAAACGCCCCATCTGCATGCCCTCCGACCCCTCCTTCGCCGACGACCTGGACCTCTTCGTCCGCATCTGCCGCGTCGTCCATGGCCTGCGCAACGCCCGCTACGGCCAGATCGGCGCACGCCCCGACGCCTTCTGGACCTGCCGCTACAACGAAAAGCAACTGCAGCGCATGGGCCCGACCGTCGTCACCCTCGACCTCTCCGAAGCTTTCGGCGGCGCGAACAAGATCCCCGACAAAGACCCCGACCTCGCCCGCGTCATCACCAGCATCCAGGGCTACGCCGACACCTCACGCATCCAGCAGCTCTCCGTCGTCCGCTCCGCCAAACTCGAGCTCTTCCTCCGCCGCTGGGCCAAGGACAACGCCATCGACGCCTTCGCCATCCAGTGCTGGACCAGCATCCAAGCCAACTATGGCGTCTGTTCCTGCACCACCATGTCCCGCTTCGGCGATGAGGGCGTCCCCTCCGCCTGTGAAGCCGACATCATGGGCACCATGTCCATGCACGCCTGCATGCTCGCCTCCGACTCACCCGCAGGCCTCGCCGATTGGAACAACCTCCACAACGACGACGACGAACTCGTCAACGTCTGGCACTGCGGCGTCTTCCCCGCAGCCTTCGCACGCACCCCTGTCAAACTCGGCGTCCAGGAGATCATCGCCAGCAGTGGGGCAGCCAAGTACGAAGACTCCGAAGGCACCATCGAGTTCATCGCCCGCGACAGCCCGCTGACCCTCTGCCGCATCACGCAGGACCCCGAAGGCCCGATGAAAGCCGTCATCGTCGAGGGCGACATCGAAGCCAACCCCGCCGTCACCTTCGGCTGCTACGGCTGGTGCCGCATCGCCAACCTCCAACGCCTCTACCGCGACGTCCTCCTGACCCACTTCCCGCACCACGTCGCCATCACGCAAGGCCGCGTCGGCAACGCCCTCTGGGAAGCCCTCGGCAAATACATGGGCATCTCGACCTACCACGCCACCCAAGAAGTCCCCGGCGCGTACTCGCCCAGACTCCCCTTCGGCAAAACCATCCAAACCGACGCCAAGTTCCGCGAAGTACTCTCAATCTGATTGCCCTTGGTCCCGGTCGACCGGTGCTTTGGTGGCACTGCTCTCCAGAGCAGTGGCGGTGCGTTGGTGGCACTGCTCTCCAGAGCAGTGACTTTCGTTCGTAGCAATTCTCAGCACCGGTCTGGAGACCGGTGCCACCTCAGAGGATCCGTCAAACAGGATCTAGAGCAAGCCCATCATCGGACCGCATCGTGGCGACAGCGGGCTCGCGGCCCGTTGCAGCCCGAAGGGCTGCAACACGCTCACGTTCCCGTTAGGATGTACCCATGCGAACCACCCTCCTCGCCGCCCTTCTCTCGCTCGCCCCAACCGCGCTCGCACAGAACGCCCCCTGGAAACCCGTCGAGGGCAAGATCATGACCCGCTGGGCCAAAGACGTCGACCCCAAGAACCCCTGGCCCGAGTACCCGCGCCCCACCATGGTCCGCGAGAAATGGCAGAACCTCAACGGCCTCTGGGACTACGCCATCCTCCCCACTGACAAAACCGCAGGGGGTGCCGAGCCCGACGGCCAGATCCTCGTCCCCTTCCCGGTCGAGTCCGCCCTCTCCGGCGTCGGCAAACGCGTGGCTGCGACCGAAACCCTCCTTTACTCCCGCACCTTCACCGCCCCCGCAGACTGGCGCACCAACGGCCAGCGCGTCCTCCTCCATTTCGGCGCGGTCGACTGGCACGCCACCGTGACCGTCAACGGCGAGCAAGTCGGCGAACACAATGGCGGCTACGACCCCTTCTCCTTCGACATCACCGACTACCTCGATGATGGCGAAAACTCCCTGATCGTCGCTGTCAAAGACCCCACCGACACCGGCGGCCAACCCCGCGGCAAACAATGGGCTGACCCCCACGGCATCTGGTACACACCCACCACCGGCATCTGGCAGACCGCGTGGATGGAGCCGGTCAACAAGGATCACTTTCGCGCCATCACCGCCATCGGCGACCCCGAGACCGGCGAAGTGGTCGTGAATCTCGCAGCGTATCGCCATTTCACGAACGTCAGCAAACTCTACACAGTACTGAATAAAGTAGAAGTGTTCGACGGTGAAACCTTGGTCGCAAAGGCGGAAACTTCGCTCATCGACCAAGCGAAACTTGTTGTTCCCAATCCAAAGCCTTGGACGCCTGAGTCTCCCACGCTCTATGAAGTGCGGCTGACGAAGGAACGCGACGGCAAAGTCGTCGATCGTGTGAAGTCTTACGTCGCTTTCCGGACCGTAAAACTCTCCAAAGATTCCGCCGGCGTCCATCGGCTCTTCCTCAACGGCAAACCAACCTTCATGCACGGCCCGCTCGACCAAGGCTTCTGGCCCGACGGCCTCTACACGCCCCCCAACGAAGCCGCGATGAGATTCGACATCGAAGCCGCCAAGAAAATGGGCTGCAACATGCTCCGCAAGCATGTCAAGGTCGAATCCGAACGCTTCTACTACCTCTGCGACACCCTCGGGCTCATGGTCTGGCAGGATATCCCAAGCCCGTTCTTTCACGATGGCAAAAGCGAAAACCGATTCAAGAACCCGCCGTTCTCCGAAGAATGGAAAGCCAACTTCACGACCGAAGCCCGCGAGATCGTCACCGATTTCGCAAGCCACCCCTCCATAGTCATGTGGGTGCCCTTCAACGAAGGCTGGGGCCAGAACGACCTCGCGTGGTCCAAGTCCATGGTCGATCAGGTCAAGCAGTGGGACCCGACCCGCCTCGTCAACTGCGCCTCCGGCTGGACCGACACCGGCAACGGCGATGTGCTCGACATCCACATCTACCCGGGCCCCGCCACCACGACCCTCCAGAAAGACCGGGCTGTGGTCCTCGGCGAATACGGCGGCCTGGGCCTCCCCATCGAAGGCCACACCTGGCAGAAAAAGGACAACTGGGGCTACGTCTCGTACAAATCCAAAGAAGACGTCACCAAAGCCTACCTCGACCAACTCCGCCAGGTGCCTCTCTTGATCGCCCAAGGCCTCGCCGCCGCCGTCTACACCCAGACCACCGACGTCGAGATCGAAACCAACGGCTGGCTCACCTACGACCGCGAAGTCTGGAAGATCGACCCCGCCCAGGCCGCCCCGCTCACCAAAGCCCTCTACGCACCGCCTCCCACGGTGAAAACCCTCCTCCCCCGTGCTGGCGACCTCAGCGGCCAAGCCGCGGGCGAATGGCGATACACCACCACCAAGCCCGCAGATGGCTGGGAAAAACCCGGCTTCGACGACGCCGCGTGGCAGACCGGCAAAGGCGGCTTTGGCACCAAAAACACCCCCGGCGCGATCATCGGCACCGAATGGAACGGCAAAGACATCTGGATCCGCCGCTCCTTCGAAGCCCCCGCCACCGTCAATAACCCGCACCTCTCCATCCACCACGACGAAGCCGCCGAGGTCTACTTCAACGGCGAGATGGTGGCGACGTTCGACGGCTACACCAGCGGGTACACGCTCTCGCAATTGAACAACAGCGCCGTTAAGCTGCTCAAAGCAGCCGCCGGCAAGAAAGTGACGCTCGCAATACACTGCTCGCAGACGACCGGTGGTCAGTACATCGACGTAGGGCTCGTCGATGTCCTGCCGCCCAAAGCGGCGATGGGCGAGAAGCCCAAGGTGTACATCGCCAAGCTCCACGGCCAGATCGGCAAGGATTTCACGGCGGAGAGCATCAAGGCCATCACGCTCGAAGCGACGCTCGGTGGCGCGCGAGCGTTGCTCTTCGATGTCAACGCTGCTTCGGTCCCCGTCGCTGGTGAGCCGTGGGAACGACGCTTTGATGAGTTCATCGAGAGCGGCAACTGCGCGCGTTGCCTGAGCGATCAGAAAAGAGCCGGGCTCCGAACGATAATCTGGCTTTCCGGTGCTAAAGGTGCCGCTTCAATTCTCCCATGGGGCTCTCCCGAGCTCTACATGCGGAGTTCGGCGGTGATCGGCGATGCGGAGCCCATGTACAAAGGGTGCACGGGCGAGGTCAAGTTCGGCGGGTCCGGGAGCTCGCTGGCGATGGGACACTTTCAGTATGCGGCATACGACGCAGGTTACAACCCGCTCCTGATCCCCGCGATCATCATTCCAATCTACGAAATGAGCTATCACCAGTCGGGCGGCCAGACTGCGTATGTCGAACGCAAGCCGTCCGCCGATGGTGAAGTACTCCTGACCGACGAGAAAGACTGCCTCACACTTGACGCCAAACTCGCCCTCAAGCTCGGCATTTCCAAAGGCACCTTCGACACGCTCCCCGAAGTGCTCGCCGCCGCAGGCCTGTCCGACGCGACCGTCATCGCGCTCGGCAACCCCTGACCGCGCCCCTCACCACCGCACGATCGCCGTCAGCCGCTCCGTTCTCGCCGCCTTCCCACGCCTCAGCGTGTACACGCACGCCTGAGCCGGACACCGCACGCGCACCCGCGCCACCGCCTCCCCAAGCCCGCGCGAGATACAGAGCACCGTCCCGCCAAGCTGGTACATCCCCGACGCGAACCCCGACGGCAGATCCGACGACGTATGAGGCGTCACCGTCGGGCTCCACCGCACCTGCCCGCCGTGCGTGTGCCCCGCCAGCACCACATCAATCCCCAGCGCCGCCGCCGTGTACACCTCCGTCGGGTAGTGCACCAGCGCGATCCTGAACCCGCCCTCGCTTCCCATCGTCGCGCCAATCAGGTCCTCCGGAAAACTCGCCCCCACAACGCTCACCCCGCGCCCCACATCCACCGTCTCCCGCCCAAGCCACCGAACTCCAGCGATCTCCCGCGCCCGCCGCACCAGCCCAGGCCCGTCGTGATTCCCAAAGACGCCAAACGCACCCAGCCGCGAACGCATCAGCGGCACCAGCCTCCCCAACATCCCCGCCGCCGCCTCGTCATCAGGAGGATGGTCCGTGTAATCCCCCGTCATCGCCACGAGATCCACCTCATTCCCGGGAAGCCACGCCGCCAGCCGCCGCACGACCGCTGGCCACGCCTCCCCACCCAACAGCGGCCGCCGCACGTGAAAGTCCGTCAAATGCAGAATCGTCATCCCCTCCGCCTCAACCGGAACCGAGGGGTGCACGATCTCGTACCGTTCCACAAGCCCCCCAGCATCCCCCAAACTCCCACGGTGGCCGCCCCGGTTGCCCATGCGGCGGGATTCTGGTAGAGTGCCCGTCCTATCATCCTCACCGCGTCGGACCCCGTTTGGGGCACCCTCGCTCCCGCTCGCCGACGCCTCGTTCATATTGGAGTTCACCATGGCCAAGATGTTCTACTCCCTCGAAGAAGCCGCTGCCAAGCTCGGCAAGTCGTCCGAAGCCCTCCAGGCCATGATCGACCGTCGCGAGCTCGAAGTTTTCCGCGACCGTGACCGTACCCTCCTCAAAGCCGAGCAGGTGGACCTCCTCTCCGGCGGCGGTAAAGGCGGGGACGATATCAAGCTCGCCGACTCCGGCGAACTCGAAGCCATCTCCATGGCCTCCTCAGGCTCCGGTGCCGCCATGGCCGCCGACGCCAAGGAACAGACCGGCGTCAGCATCTTCGACCTCGCCGGTGACTCCGCCGACGACTCCGACCCCTCCGCCGTCACCCGCATTCAGCAGTCCAACTCCATCCTCACCCAGGACCCGGGTAAGTCCGGCTCGGGGCTGATGGACCTCACCCGCGGCGACATCGACGAGACCGCCCTGGGCCTCACCAATCTCGAAGCCGCCTACGCCGGCTCCG
>CALROI020000018.1:0-83782 GCA_943369765.1 Phycisphaera mikurensis NBRC 102666
ACGACCCGCTCGACCTTGAACTGCAGGACATGCTCCGGTTCAGGCTCAACGTCGATATCGACCCCAGAATCGCCGCCCGCTCGCAGATCAAGCGGTTTGTCGACGGCGGCGGCGGCGGCGGGGGCGGTCCGAAGATCGACAAGCCCCTCGCCCCGGGCCAGTCCCTCGTCACCGAGTCCATCGACAAGACCATCGACCGTTCTGTCGACCGCTCGATGGACAAGTCCATCGATATCAGTTCTGACGAAGCCCCCATCGTGCGGCTTTGCAACCGGATTCTCAGCGAGGCCGTCAAAATGCGGGCCTCGGACGTCCACGTCGAGCCGATGGCCGACCGCGTCAGGCTTCGGTACCGCATCGACGGCGTGTGTGTCGAGCGAGACAACCTCCCCAAGCGCATGCAGAACTCCATGCTCTCCCGCTTCAAGCTGATGAGCGGGATGAACATCGCCGAAAAACGAGCACCCCAGGACGGCCGTATCAAACTCGTCGTGGACGACGTGTCGATCGACTTCCGTGTTTCCGCGTGCCCCGCGTACCACGGCGAGAGCGTCGTCGCCCGTATTCTCCGCCCCGACAGCGTGCGCATCGGCCTGGCCAATCTCGGGTTTGAGCCCGAGAACCTGGCGACTTTCAACAAGATCATCCGCAAGCCCAACGGCATCTTCCTCGTGACCGGGCCCACCGGTTCCGGAAAGACCACCACGCTCTACACCGCGCTGGACATCCTCAACCGCCCCGACAAAAAGATCATCACCGCCGAAGACCCCGTCGAATACCAGTTTGACGGAATCAACCAGTGCCAGGTGAAGGAGCACATCGGCCTGTCATTCTCGGCGATTCTCAGGTCCATGCTCCGTCAGGCCCCGAACATCATCCTCGTCGGTGAAATCCGAGACAAAGAGGTCGCCGAGATCGCGATTCAGGCGGCCCTGACCGGCCACCTCGTGTTCTCGACGCTCCACACCAACGACGCACCGTCAGCAATCACCCGTCTCGTGGACATGGGCGTCAAGCCCTTCCTCGTGGCAAGCTCGATCCAGGCGGTCCTGGCCCAGCGACTGATCCGGATTCTGTGCAAGGACTGCAAGGGACCCCTCGACGAAGCCCCTGACCCCAAGTACATGCGACTGTGCGGGATCAGCGCCGCCGAGGGGGCGGGCAAGGTCCTCAAGGCCGTCGGCTGCCCGAACTGCAATAACACCGGGTACCGCGGTCGCCGAGCGATCTTCGAGATGATGCTCATGAACGCGCAGATCCGCGATCTGGCGTTCAAGCTGGCACCGATCAGCGACCTGCGAAAGGCCGCAAAAGCCAACGGGATGCTCCCGCTTGTGAACGATGGAAAGATCAAGGTTCTCAAGGGGATGACCACCCCCGAGGAAGTGGCAGCCAACACACAGGTCGATCTCGACAACGAGGCCGCCTCAGCGTGAGTTTCCGACGACAGCGATCCGGGCGAGCCACAGAACTCCAGGCCGCCCCTTGGTACAGGATGAGTTGACATGTCTTCGATGCAGATTGACCGATTGCTCGACACCGTGGTGAAACTCAGCGCCTCCGATCTTCACCTCACGGTGGGTCGGCCCCCGACGCTCCGACTTCACAGCCATCTGCGCAACCTTCAGACGAAGGTCCTCGACAGCGACGACATGGTCTCGCTGATGAAGGCCATCACGCCCGAGCGAAACCAGCAGGAACTGCAGGAAAAGGGCGGAACCGACTTCGGCTTCGCCTACGGCGACGCCGCCCGCTTCCGCGTCTCGGTCTTCCGCCAACGCGGCGATATCGCGATGGTCCTCCGCCAGATTCCCAAGAAGCTCCTCACGTTCGAGCAGATCGGCCTCCCTGAAATCTGCCGCGACCTGATCCGCCGGCCTCGAGGCCTCTTCCTGGTGACCGGACCTACCGGTTCAGGTAAGACCACCTCCCTGGCCACCATGATCGATTACGTCAACATGAACATGGATCGGCACATCGTCACGATGGAAGACCCGATCGAGTACTACCACTTCCACAAGAAGTCGATCGTCAACCAGCGAGCCATCCACGACGACGTCCCGAGCTTCTCCGAGGCCCTGCGGCGCGTGCTTCGTTCCGACCCGGACGTGATCCTGGTCGGCGAAATGCGAGATCTCGAAACCATCGAGTCGGCCATCCGAGCCGCCGAAACAGGGCACTTGGTCTTCGGAACGCTGCACACCACCGGAGCAGCCAAGACCATCGACCGTATCGTCGACGCCTTCCCCGTCAGCCAGCAGAACCAGATCCGAGTTCAGTTGTCCACATCCCTCATTTGCGTGCTCAGCCAGGTGCTGCTCGCCCGAGTCGATACGGCCGGGATGGTGGCCGGCTACGAGTTCCTCGTGGTCACCCCCGCCATCGCCAACCTGATTCGCGAAGGCAAGACCTTCCGAATCGACTCGGCCATCCAGACCGGCAAGAAGTTCGGCATGCAGTTGCTTGATGACCACCTCTGGTCGCTCTACTCGGCCGGCAAGATCGGTGCCGAAGAGATGATCGATAAGAGCAAAAATCCGGGTGAGCTGACAGACCGCATCCACCGCCTCGGCCGAACGGTTGGCCGCCAGGAGTGGGACGAGGACATCGATCTCGCCAAGGAGTCATGAACGTCCGAGAACAGTCGGTTTCCCGGGTTTTAATTAGTCAATTATCCATTAGTCTTGACAAGAAACGTTGAATAAACACAAGAGACAGCGCCAACCGATGTCCTACGCTCACCGAATGGGAGTGGGGCATCGGTTGATTTGTTTCGCTCGGTCTGCGCCGCGTGAGTTGGCGGGTCCGGGAGGTCAGCTCAGCCGAGCGTCCGTTTCGTTCGTCTGAGTTTGGCTGGTTTGGCGCTAAAGCACACAGAGAAGATTTGGAGACGACCATGGCCGAAGAAGCGCTGGACCTTTCAAAGACCAAAGGGCAGAAACTCGGGCGAATTCTCACCAAGATGGGGAAGACCTCCCGTGAGCAGGTTCACGAGGCGTTGTCCATTCAGAAGACGCGTAAGGCCAAGCTCGGGCAGGTTTTGTCGGAGCTGGGGTACTGCAACGAGCGAGACGTGCAGGCGGGACTGGCGGCGCAGGCCGGGTTGGAATACGTCGACCTCAAGGGGCTGGACGTCACGGACGCGCTGAAAGCGGCGATCCCTTCCGAGAACGTCCGCAGCTATGAGGTTGTGCCCATCGAGTACAACCCGAACGCCAAGCGCGTGCGGATCGCGATGAAGAGCCCGGATAACTTCCGGGCGGTCGACGATCTGCGTCTGCTGATGGGGTTCAACGTCGAGGCGGTGGTGGCGGATCCCGCTCAGGTGGATGCCATCATCGCGAAGCACTACTCCAAGAAGGAGTCGGTGGCGGACGTGGTGCAGGGGCTTGATGCCAAGAAGTTCGAGGGGTTGGCGCGGGGCGACCAGTCGATCGACCTGGACGCGCTCAGCAAGGCGGCCGGGGACAACGAGATCGTCAAGCTCGTCAACCTCGTGCTGCTCCAGGCGATCCGGGACAAGGCCAGCGACGTTCACTTCGAACCCTTCGAGAACGAGTTCAAGATGCGGTACCGCATCGACGGCGTGCTGTACGAGATGGTCCCGCCGCCCAAGGCGCTGGGTCCCGCGATCACGAGCCGTGTGAAGGTCATGGCGAATCTGGACATCGCCGAGCGACGGCTGCCTCAGGACGGGCGTATCGAGCTGACGCTGGCGGGGCGCCCGGTGGATCTGCGTATCGCGGTGCTTCCGACGATGCACGGCGAGAGCGTCGTGATGCGAATTCTGGACCGCGCGAACGTGGAGTTGTCCCTCGAGCGGCTCGGGCTGCGCCCGGACGACATGACGGTCATTCGGCACCAGATCCACAAGCCCAACGGGATCGTGATCGTGACGGGGCCGACGGGGAGCGGGAAGACAACGACGCTGTACGCGGCGTTGGCGGAACTGAACACGGTCGACACGAAGATTCTGACGGCGGAGGATCCGGTCGAGTACGACATCGACGGTCTCTGCCAGTGCCAGGTGAATGTCGAGACGGAAACGACGTTTGCCAAGCTTCTCCGAAGCTTCCTGCGTCAGGATCCGGACATCATTCTGGTGGGCGAGATCCGAGATCTGGAAACAGCGCAGATCGCGGTTCAGGCGTCGCTCACCGGCCACCTCGTGCTGAGCACGCTGCACACCAACGACGCGCCGAGCAGCGTGGTGCGACTGATGGACCTGGGTCTCGAGGCGTTCTTGCTGACGGCGACGCTCGAGGGCGTGATCGCTCAGCGTCTCGCGAGGACGATCTGCCCCAAGTGCAAGGAGACCTTCGAACCCAAGCTCGAGGAGTTGATGGAGCTCGCGCTGACGCCCGAGAAGGTCAAGGGCCGGAAGTTCTTCCGCGGCAAGGGGTGCGACCACTGCCACAACTCGGGGTACAAGGGCCGCATGGCGCTCTTCGAGCTGATGACGGTGGACGACGAGATGCGGGACCTGATCATGAAGGCTGCGAGCACGACGGTGTTGCGTGACCACGCGAGGAAGCGCGGGATGCGGTCCCTTCGCGAGAGCGGCCTGATGGCGATCTACGAAGGTCAGACGACGATCGACGAGGTCGTGCGCGAGACCTTGTCCGAAGAGGACTGATTGATTGGGCGCGTGGGTGTTGTGAGCATGGATCGGGATCGAGTTTGGACAGCGACTGAGCGATATTGCGGGAGCAGACCATGGCGACGTATGCGTATGAGGCGATGAACGAGGCCGGGAAGCCCCAGAAGGGCACGATCGAGGCCACCACCAAGGAAGAGGCGGTCCAGAAGATCAAGTCGCAGCGGATGTTCCCGACGCAGGTGAAGGAACAGAAAGCAGCCAAGAAGGACGGCGCGGTCGACGCGGGCGCTCAGGCGAAGGCCAAAGGCCGCAAGGCCGGCGGCGGGTTCTCGTTCGGGCGTGTCTCGCAGAAGGTGATGACGACGTTCACGCGCCAGCTGTCGACGCTGCAGGACGCCGGCCTGCCGCTGCTCCGCTCGCTTCAGATCCTCGAGAGCCAGCAGAAGCCCGGGAAGCTCAAGAACGTTCTCATCGGCGTGTGCGAGGACGTGGAGGGCGGAAACTCGCTGAGCGAAGCGATGGGCAAGTACCCCGCCGCGTTCAACCGCCTGTACGTCAAGATGGTGAACGCGGGCGAGATCGGCGGCGTGCTGGACGTGATCTTGAAGCGTCTGGCGGAGTTCATGGAGAAGAGCGAACGCCTCAAGCGCAAGATCAAGGGCGCGATGGTGTACCCGATCGTCGTCGTGCTGATCGCCGCGTTGATTCTGACCGGCATCATGTGGTTCATCATCCCGAAGTTCGAGGAGATTTTCCGCGACTTCGGCGTCGCGCTCCCGGGGCTGACCCGCGGGCTGATCTTCTCTTCGCGTTGGGTCGCGGGGAAGAACGCCGGGCAGGCCATCCCCGGCGCGTTCATCATTCTCCCCTCGCCGATCATCATCTGGCTCACGTTCAAGCTGATCCGATCCGCCGGTCCGGGGCGGGCGATCACGGACACCATCCTCCTCTGGACGCCGATCTTCGGCAACCTCATCAAGAAGACCATCATCGCGCGGTTCACCCGCACGCTCGGAACGCTGATCGCGGCGGGCGTGCCGATCCTCGAGGGGATCAAGATCACCGCCGAGACGAGCGGCAACTACGTGTACGAGAAGGCTCTGATGAAGGTGCACGACTCGATCCGCGAGGGCGAGAGCTTCGCCGAGCCGCTGCGGCTGTCCAAGACCTGCGACGCGATCGTGGTGAACATGATCGACGTCGGTGAGGAGACGGGCGAGATGGACCAGATGCTCCTGAAAATCGCGGACAACTACGACGAAGAAGTCGACGTGGCGGTGGCGTCGCTCGTCTCGCTGCTCGAGCCTCTCATGGTGGTGGTCCTCGGCGTGATCGTCGGCACGGTCGTCGTGGCGATGTTCCTCCCGCTGGTGGCGATGATCACGAGTCTGCAGGGCAGCAACAACGGGTAAGGGCGGTGGGCCGGGATGGGGCGTCTGGAAGGAGGCTGCAGTGTCGAAGCATGAGAACAGTCCGCGGATCGGGCCGAGGATCAGTCCGAGGATCAGGCCGGCCGCTCGCGGCGCGGGCTTCACGATCATCGAACTCCTGGTTTCGATCGCGGTCATCGCGATTCTGATCGGGCTCCTGATCGTCGTGGGACGCATCGCGATTCAGCAGGGCAGGAAGTCGTCGGCACTTCGGACGGTGCAGTCGATCAAGCAGGGCGTGGAGCAGTTCCGGCAGGACCACGGGTTTCTGCCGCCCTTGATCGCCGACGAGAGCGTGCCCAACGCGCCTGTCTTTCGCGGGTATCCGACCTTCAGCCCGCCCAACGGTGTCGTGATCCCGAATCGGCCCGTGTTCGCGACCTATCGCACGAGTCTGACCGACATCGCCGGCGATCCCAACAAAGCGAGGGAACGGGATTACCTTCGCGGGTGGACCACGGGCAACCAGCCGGTTGACGCGGACGATTACACGGCCCCCGCTGATCGTCGGTTCAGCACGTTCACCCTGGGGGTCTATCTCGCGGGTCTGGGCGAAGTGAACTATGGTGCCGGAAATCCCAGGCCTGTCGTTGACGGGGTTTCGGGCCCGGGTTCCCTCGAGCCGCTGGATGACGGGACGTGGGCGGTTTCTTCAGATACAACCCGTGAACGAACCGGCAAGAAGTTCGGCGCGCGGTTCCAGGACGGGGCGGGCGGGTTCAAGATCGTCGACGCCGACCTGATCGCCGGGCGTCCGAGCGAGGGACGAGTCGAAATTCGTGATCGCAACGGCGTGGCGATCCGGTATTACCGGTGGCTCCGCGGCGAACGCGGGTTGACGCGCGAGAATCTCAAACTGCCCAACGGGCAGTACGACCCCGGCCTGCTGAACGTGCCGAAGATCGTCGGTGATCCGACGTTGAACTCCGAACTGGCGAGCGCGGACTTCGCGATCTTGGCGGCGGGGCCCGATGGGTACTTCGGGGACATGCCGATCGAGGGTGCGACTGCGCAGTCCCGCGAGGCGATGGCCCGGGGGCTGGGTGTCTCTTACACCGCTGCGGATCAGCTTCTCCGCAAGGCTCGTGAAGACAATGTCGTGGAGGTGGGCCGATGAAGACGCGCAACTGGAAGAATGCGGGCGGTGCGTTCACCCTGACGGAGCTGCTCGTGGTCATCACGCTGCTGGCGATCATCGTCGCCGTGGGCCTTCCCGCGTTCGGCGCGATGCTGAGCAGTTCCAATCGGACGCTCGCGATCGGCCAGTTCCGCGCGGCGATGTCGGCGGCGCGTGACGCGGCGATCCGGAGCACCGATTCGGACTCCGCCGCGGTGTTCTACTTCGAACCCGGCGGGAGGCTCACGATCGTGCCGTGCCTGCAGGTGGGGACGATGCTGGACCGTGACCCGATCAACACAGGCGGGTTCCCCGGCGTTTCCATGAAGCGTGACGTGTTTGCGCCCTCGGGCTCGAGCGAGCCGATCCAGTTGCCCCCAGGATGGATGGTCCGTGCGTTCGCCGGTTCGGCGATGCTGGACGACGGGAACGCGAACGCGACCGGGTGGTATCCGAATTCCACGTTCCGGGATTACAACCGTCAGGACGGCGCCTGGGTCTTCCCTGAGACGGGGTTTTATGACTTGAACGCGGACACCGATACGGTGTCGCCGGGGCGGACGCTCCGCCAGACGTTCATGGTTCGGTTCGAGAAGGGAACTGGGAATCTCGTCGTGAATCAGTCGGCACCGGCCGTCGTGGTTTCGCCGCGTGATTCGACGCAGGGTGGTGTTACGCGGCTTGCGGGCCCGCCCTTGCAGACAGATTGGCGCCGTGTGGACCGCTCGGACAATCTCGTGCAGTGGTCCAAGAGGATGCTGGCTCGGCGGGTTGACCCGGCGGGCGGCGGCGGCAAAGTCACGCCGGTTGACCTGGCGGCCCTCATCGGGGACGAATCCGGCGACACGGTGCTCGCGGCGAGCGTCGATCTGGTTTCGCTTTATGACGAGAAGTCCATGTCGGCGGCACTTGGCGCCCGCGGGCTCAACACCTTCAGCGGATCGATCTACCTCTGGGGTGAAGCGGGAAGCATCGCGAACCCCGAGCCTCGTATCGATACCGCGCTTTTCAACGGTGGCGACCCGGTGACGATCGGGCGGAACCTCGACGCGTGGCTGGTCGGTACGCTCACGCTCGATGGTCGTCGGGTGGAGAGCGACGCTCTGATCTACGGATTCGATCGATACACGGGACAACCCCGGGAGGTGAAGCCGTGATGAGCCATATGACCGCATCTGTTCGCGTGCGTCGCGGGTTTACGCTCCTCGAAGTGCTGATCGGGGTGCTGGTGCTGTCTCTCGCCTTGCTGGGCTTGGCGGCGATGTTCCCGGTGGTCGTGCGGACTCAGCGGATCGCCCGCGACACGGTCGTGGGGACGGGCGTTCTGGAAGCGGCCGAGGCGACGTTGCGCTCAAACGAGTTCTTCGCGAGCCCCGTGACGACCGGTGGTCTTCGGGCGTACGCGGACCAGCTGACGCTGGCGCCGGCCCGGGACCAGACTCAATGGGCGGAATCGCTTGGTTCAAGCGTTCCCGCGCGAAAGCTGTACGACGATCTCGGGCGGATCAAGCTTCGCCCGGTGAACCCGCGCTTCTATCCCGTGGGCGACCGGCTGAACCTGATGCCGGGCATCGTCGCGGGAACCGATCCGACGCTGGTGTGGGACCTGGCGATGTGCCTCGCGTCGGAGTCCGACGTGCCCCCGCAGCCGACGGGCGAGCTGCTCTCTCCCGCTGCCAACGTGTCGGCCATGTCGCGCCCGCTGCGTGTCGCGATCTTTGTTCGGCGACTGGACTCGCAGATCCGCCTTCGGAGTGGGCAGACGCTGATGTCGGCGATCTCTTCCGGCTTCGTCGTTCCGATCGGTTCGTCCGCGTCGAACTTCGGCGAGCCGACGCTCGACGGAACAGGGTTTCACTCGCTTCCGATGTGGGCGACGGTTTCGGCGGCACGCCAGAGCAAGGCCAACGGGCCCTACGACATCTTCGAGCTGAGCTTCGCGGATAACGGGCGATTGCCCGCGGCCCGCGCCCTGGCCAAGCCCGGGCAGATCGTGATCGACAATCTGGGCGGCGTGCACGTCGTGGCCCGGAACGTGCGTGACGCGTCCGGCGTTCCGATTTACAACCAGGTGCTTCTTGAGAAGCCGATGCTGGGCACGACGGCACTCCGGTGCAATGAAGCAACGTCGCCGATCCAGCTGACGTTTACGGAGCAGGTTCCTGTGGCGGTGCGGGTTATCACGATCGAACCCTGAGTTCGGTGATCAATGGGTGGGAATGGATGAGGTGCGCGATGAACGGACGGACACGGACAATTGTCGGGTTGCAGACCGTGGCGGGGCGGGCGATGGGCGGGCGCGGGTTCACGCTCGTTGAGGTCATTATCTCCATCGGCGCGGTGGCGATCGTTTCCGTCGGTCTGGCGGCCATTTTCCAGACGATCGGCGCGACGGTCTCGCAGGGGCAGAAAGTCAGCGCCCTGACGCAGACCGCCGCGGTGCTCGAGCAGCAGATGCGGCGCGACATCACGGCGATGACCCGTGAGGGGTTTCTCGTGATCCGCAATCAGTTCGCCGGCCCGCGCACCGGCGGGCAGTTCTGGAATGTGGGGATCAACAAGGATGACGCAAGCCCCCGTGAGCGGCGTGTGGATGAGATCCTCTTCTTCTCCAAGGGCGACTACGAGACCGCGCGGGCTCCCATCAATCCCGCCGTGGTGGCACGGGGCGATACGGCCATGGTGTACTACGGGCATGTGCTCAGGCCCCTGCACCGTCAGGACGCCAACGGGCGCTTCACGCAGTCCGACGTTCGTCCGAGTGTGTCGTCGATCAACGATCCTGATCCCGCTCGACCCAATGACAACGTTCCCGGTCGCGACGATCTCTACGCGTACGGCGGCGGCGGCAGTTTCGGCGAGAGCTTCGCGGGTCGCGCCCTCCCGAACACCTACGCTGAGAATTGGATGCTCGGACGAAAGGTGACCATTCTCGCGTCGCCGAAGTCGGCCCGAGAGGACTTTCCCTCGCGGGGCTGGCCAAGCCCTTTCCGGCTGGCGGCTGGGGGCGGCGCTCCGACGGGCCGCCTGAGCGAGAACGAGGTGCAGATCGCGAGCCAGCCCGCCGCGTCTCAGGTTTTCCGCAGCCTCGCGCGTCAACTCTCGATCGTCCGCCCCGGCGAGCCCGCGCGTCGTGACCGTATCACCAGGCCTGTCACCGGGACGGGCGGAGATCCGGGCGCGGCGTTCCCGCAGTTGTCCTCGGGCCTGGTCGACATCGCCACGACGGACCTCAACGAGATTCGCACGATTGTGCAGACCTTCCAAGCCGACCCGTGGGACGGAAATCTGCTCGCCAAGTACAACTCGGTGAGTTACGCCGATCCGGCGGCGGCTCCCAACGCGGACTTTGACACAACGTTCCGGGCCGGCGCGGTCGTGACCCCGGACCTTGATCGGATGCACGCGTGGATGAGGGACGCGTTCCCCACGCAGTCCGATCGGTTCGGTCGCAGCGATCCGACGGACCCCCGAGGGGCCCGAGTCCGCGCCGAGGTTTCTCCTCCTGATTACCTGAACGTGATCTCGGATTTCCAGGGCAACGCGGGCGAGGACTCGGTAGCGCTCCTGACACGCCGGGCCGATCAGGCGATGCTGACCCAGGGCGTGATCGCCGCACGGTGCACGGAGTTCATCGTGGAGTGGTCGTTCGGCGAAGAGATCGTCAGCGCCACCTTGGACTCGCAGGTGCGGTGGTACGGGACCACCGAGGCCGGTCAGCAGTTCTCGCAGTACGACGAGAACAACGGCCGTCACAACCCGCTCACGGGTCGCAGCGGCCTGTCTGAATCGGTCGTCGGGCATTTCGTTCGCACTCGCTTGATCTACGGGTCCACGGTCCCTCCCCGCACGCAGACACAGACGGCGCACTTCGGGTACTACGACCCGTACTTCGCTCCCCGAGTCGACGCTCGCGGGAACATCGAGGCCGGGAGTCCGGCGGTGATGCCCTGGGCGTGGCCCAAGCTGATTCGCGTGACCGTCGCGCTGGTGGACGAACGCGACCCGCTGAAGGAAGAGCGTTTCCAGTGGGTCTTCGAGATGCCCGGAACGCCCGATCCTCAGTAATGGAGTTTGAAGATTCGAGCGACGGAACCCGGAGAGCCGGGGTGCGGAAGGGATACCGGGCGGGAGCGGGTGGGTTTGGGTGGGGAGGAGAATGGCCATGAACATGAACCAGGACAATCAGGCGGGCGGCGGGATGATGAAGCTTTTCGGGCACGCGAAGGGAGGGCCGGCTGCGGTTCTCCGCGCCGTCGCCGGAATCCCCGCGGGCGTCGCACGGACCCGTCGAGGCACGTTCATGGTGGTCGTGATCGGCACGCTCGCGCTGCTGGCCGTCATCGCGATCGCTCACTTCGCCGTGAGCCAATCCGACCGGCGTGCAAGCGCGGCGTTGGTCCGGTCGTCGCGTGTCGACGAGGTGCCCGACCAGGTCGCGCGGTACCTGCAGAACGTGATCGTCCGAGACCTCTTTGTCAACGTGCCCGAGGAGCTCAGTGACCTGCTGACGTCCGCGCAGGCCGCACGTTTCATCGCGAGGCGTGAGTCGGTCGACCGTCCGTCGACAGATTGGCGGTCCATCTCGACCGACAACCGGCTCACCGTCCCTTCGAACGGCCTTCAGATGCCCAACCGGCAGTATTTCACACCCGAGGGGGTGGGTTCGGATCCGTGGCTCGCGGACATTGCGCCGCAGTGGCTGAACTGGACCGGGGACGCTCCCGCAGCCGGTGCCAACACCGAGTTCCAGTACCGTCGCGATTGGGGAAAGATCTCGAACTTCGGCCCCGACGGACGTTTCGTCAATCTGGCGAATCTGCGGAACAGTTTCGCGGCCGAGCCCGGGTTCGGCGTCGACGCGAGCGGCAAGCCGCGGACGAGCGAGGGCCTGTCTCTCCTCAATTGGAACCCCAACAACGTCGCACAGCGCGCCACGCGGATCTTCGCCACGGATTTCGGCCTCGCAGCGGGCCCGGGAACGGTCGCGAGCCGCCGACCCGCCGTGTGGGACTCTCGTCAGCGCGGCGCGTACCGACCCGCGAAGGAGTGGTCCTCTCTGCTCCCCAGCGACATCGGATATGCGGACAACGAATGGGTGGACACCGATGGCGACGGGATGTTGGACGCCCGGTGGTTTGAGCTGATCGACGCCCGAGACCTGGGCACAGTCCAGAACTTCCTCACGACCGACGGGAAGCTGCGTTGGTTCGTCGCCGCGCGGGCCATCGATCTCTCGGGGTTGGTCAACGTCAACACCGCCACGGACCAGCGCTACGAGCCGGGCATGGCGTACCCCATCGGCGTGACGCCCGCCGATATCGACCTCAAGCGTCTTCTGACGCTCACGGACTCGTACGATCAGTGGGGTTTCGGGTACAACAACATTCTGCAGCCGGCCGTGCCTTTGAACTCGCGCCGTGCGAGTAACTACCGCGGATACGACGAGACCAACGCTTTCAACATGGGCGTCGGCGCGTACGACTCGATCCGATGGGCGATCAAGAGTGTGCTGGTCGAGGACCGCTACGCCAACGCGCCGTGGGACTGGGCCGGCAACGGGTTTAGCACAAAGGAGGGCGCGCTCAGGCACGCGTCGTGGCGAGTCGGAGCCAGCTCCCTCACGGGTGCGTCGTTCGCCAGCGGCGAGGTCACGCTCCCCGCGTTCTTCCCGACGTCGGACATGGGCGAGCTTCTCGCGCGGTTCGGTGCGAACAACCCCGACGAGACCTCGCGTCTCGAGGCCGCGACCGACGGGCGTTTCCCGGCCGTCGGCGGCGGGGCCATCCCGCGCCAACAGTTCGCCTACGGGCCGATGCGGAGCAACCGCGACGAAGGCCTCGAGACCAACCGGACCAGCCGGACCACTCCCGCGGGCGCGGTGGTGGACACCGGACAGGTGACTCCCGAAGCCATGCTTCACTCCGTGGTGGATGTGCGGTCGCAACTGACGACGGTGAGCGGCTCCAGAGAGATCCCGAGCATGCTCGGGAGCGATCAGACCAACTACCCCTATTCGTCGTGGGCGACGCAGATCATCGCCGACAAGGACAGCAAGCTGCAGCTTGGGTCCATCGCGGCCGAGGGGACCGACGCGGACGGCGGCGAGCTGTTCCGCGCGTACGTCAGAGCTCTCGCACCGGCGATCAAGATGCCGGGCGTGTGGCCGACCGGAAGCGTGCTTCCCGGTGGCGGTGGCCCGGCGTTCCAGGCTCGCAAGACACTCTTCTACGGGCACCAGGGCCCGGAACTCGCACTGACGGTGGCCGGATCGATGGCGGTGAACGCGGAGACGCTGTTCTCGGCCAACGGAACGCTGAGCCAGCCACGCACGCTCGTCTTTGACGCGGATCTGGCCTTGCTCGCCAGCGATGATCCCACACGCATCACGAAGAGCGCCGCGCAGAACGTCCCGCTCGTCCCCTGGCTCCGAGGCTCCATGGGGTACTGCCTCGATCCGGTCGAGAGCGACGACCGTGTGCTCGCGACCACCGCGGGTGGAAAGCAACTCCAGACGCCCGCGCTACACCTGTACGGGTTCGAGCCCCAGGTGTTCATCACAGAAGTCGGCTGCTACACCGTGTGGCGGGACACGCCGCGCAGCGGGGGCGGCGACAACGATCAACGCCCCTTTGTTATCGGGCAGCCTCCGAACGGCTTTATCACGATCAACGGGGACATGAACCAGTCCAACCCGGACTATTTGTTCCGTTGCGTCGCGTTCCAGATCCACAACCCCTTCGACGAGGACGTGGTGATTTCCACCGGGTTCCCGAACAACCAGTTCAACGTCCTCGACACAGCGGGGAGCTTCCACTACGTGCGGGTCAAGAACGCGGATCAACGCGGAACATCGACGTCGAATTTCGCTCTGTTCGATACCGAGATCACCGCTCCCGACACCTTCGTCCTCCGAAGCATGACGATCCGCGCCGGGGAGACCATCGTGTGCTACGGGTTCGGAGAACTCCCCAACCGCGTTGCGGAGCGACTGAGAGTGACCGGCGTGGTCGCGGACTTCAACGCTGGCAAGCAGTACATGAAGGACTGGGCGGAGAAGCAGTTCACCTCCGCAGGTTCGCCCGACCGGGTCGTGGAACGAGCGTTTATGGTCGTCCAGGCGGACGAGAACATCTCGAGGGTCGACGACCGTTTCGCGGGTTCGGTTCTGATCGACGATCCGAACGCGACCAACGGGATGGCGGTGCAGCTCTGGAAGACCCGCCGTGCGGACATGACCGAGTACGGCGGCCCCAACGAGCTCGCTTCGGCCGGAAATCCGCTCGCTCCGAACCTCACCGACAACGACCAGCTGGTGGACCGATTCCGCGTTCAGCCCAACACGACGACGCTCGACGCCCGAATCAAGGCAGGCAACAACGACGTGGATGGGTGCTACGGCGGGCGTGAGGCCGGTCCGTTCGACCAATTCAACTTCAACAGCGGCGTCACCCTGATGCGTTGGACCACGATGTCGCGCCCGAGCGACCCCCTGGACGGCGCGTCGGGCACGATCCCGCTCGGCGGCCTCCCCGCGTACTGCCTCGAGCCCAAGCTGTGGGGCGGGACCGACTGGCACAAGGAGTTCAACGAAGACTCCGGCGTATCGCCGAAGTCCTCGCTCGAGGTGACCAAGGACGTCATCGAGCGTCTCAAGGAAAGCGGCGGCGGCAACGGCCCCGCGGACTTCGTCACGAGCGATTGGGTTCGCACGTCCAGGAATAACGCGTTCTCGTCCACGGTCTGGGCCGCGCCGAGGAACAAGTCCTCCGTTCCCACCATCGCCAACAACCTCGACGGGGATGAATTCAAGGTCCTCCGCGATCTCATCCCGCGCTCCGCACGCGGCGACAAGGGCTTCGGCGGCGTGAACCCCGTCTTCGGCACCGAATTGCCGGGGTCTCCAGCGCCCAAGGCGTCCACGCTTCGCGTCGCGGACCTGCTCCTCCCGATGGCGATCAGCCCCTGGGAGTCGCCGCTCTGCCCCGACTTTACCGAGCAGAAGGACCCGAACATCCGGCACCTCACCGCGTCCGAGGCATTCGCCGTCGCGTACGGGTACGAGACGATTCCCTCCCCGTCGGCCGTGAACGACAAGGCCGACCCGCTCTCCATGTACGCGAAGGCGCCCGCTGCGCCGAACTCCGATGGGAATTTCGGCGACACCAACCCCCGCGCGGTCATCGTGCGCGGGCACGTCGTCCTCGATGATTTCGCCCCGTTCTACGACGGCAACCGTGACGGAGTCTTCAACCGCAACGCCGCCTACAACGGGATCGATCTCGGTTCCGCGGCGTCCAGCGACATCCGCTTCGGCCTGGGGATCCCTGCGGCACTGGGCATCCTCGACCAGGTGTCGGCGTTCGAGACCTCGCAAGGCTCGGCGATCCGCCCGGTCTCCGGCCTCATCAACATCAACACCGCTCCCGCCAGCGTGATGCGCACCCTCCCGTTGGTCACCCCGGCAAACAACACCGGCTTGCCCTCCCCTCTGCTCTGGAACAACACCTGGACACAGACCAAAGAGAACATCGACCTCGTCGCCAGCATCATCGCCTACCGCGACAAGAACATCGCGATCGAGCTCACAGGGCGCGTTGCTCCGGCCAGGTTCATCGGTGATGAAGCCGCCAGCCGCCCACACATCGGTGTCGCGGGCGGAAACGCGACAGCGAGCACCGAACGCCAGCTCGGGCGTGCACTGACCACCCAGATCGACGGCATCCGTGAGGAGACGGGCTTCGGCTCCACCGGCGAACTGATGTGCGTCCTGCAACGCCAGCGGGACGATCACGGCGGCATAACCACCACCCGCGATGAGGCGCGAAGCCTCGACTTCCACGGGTTCAACAATCAGAGCAGATTGGCGGCGGGCGAGGTCAATGATCGCAAGGGCATCAACTCGCTCCACTTCAAGGACTCGAGCGGCGCTCTGGCGACGGACGAAGTGCGGAACGATTTCGCAGAGCGGCTCCAGATCATGTCCGCCCTCTCCAACGTCACCACCGTCCGAAGCGACGTCTTCGCCGTCTGGTTCGTCGTTCGCGGCTATTCCCAGGAAGACACCGAGAACCTCGGCCCCGACGACCCGATGACCCCCAGCATCGAACGCCGATTCGTGATGGTCATCGACCGCTCCGGCGTGACCAGCCTGAAGGGCACGAACAAGCCCCGGGTCCTGCTGCTCAAGGAAGTCCCCCGGTAGACGCCTGCGGGCCCGCAGATTGAGAATCCCGAGCCTGACGTCCGGAGGGGCGTCAGGCTTTGTTTTTGGATGGTGCAGCCCCAGCCGCTTGGGCTCAACTCAACCGTCGCCCTATGATGACCCATCCAGGGTGTAGCTCAGTTTGGTAGAGCGCGTGGTTTGGGTCCACGAGGCCGCAGGTTCAAATCCTGTCACCCTGATTCTCGTCGGATACGGCAGCGATTTCGATTTGCCCTGTGCGGGTGCTGGCGAAGACGAGCGTTGGCGGCCAAAGGGAGGTTGATCGTGTCGGTGGGAAAACACGTTGGCCACGGGCCATCCGACATCGCTTACCACGTCGAATGGGGCTTTCGGCGCGAGGCACTTATCTGGTTGAATGATCGTCCGGTTGCGGTAAATTTTGCACCACTGGCAACCGAGTTCTATGCATGGCTCCTACGAAAGGGTCAGATTCGTGTTCTCACGGAGGAACATAAGGGCGATCCCGTGGCGTATACGAACCCATACACGTACACGGCTTCGACCATTGGCGTTGTTGCCGCGGCAGTGATCAACGATTCGCACACGATCTCGACGAGTTCGCAGTCAATGGACGCTCTGGAAGCCGAAGTTGCTCGTTCACGAAGCTATGCGGAACAGGTCCTCTACACGGCAAGACTCTGTGAATCTCTCATCAAGCAACTGCTGTTCTGCACGCAGATTCCGCGTCGGGACTACGAGCGTGCAAGCTTGGGAGGATTGCTTTCGGTGGAGTGTCGCGGATGCAAGGGCTCCGGTCGTCAGCGGCACAAAATCTCGCTGCTGGGGTCTCTCGCACATCGGTATGGCCTTTGCCATGAGTTTGAAGGGTGCCTGATCGAGCACCTCAAGTTGGTCGGGCGCCGGCGGAACACGGAGGCGGCCCATTCCGACATCCCTTTGCTGAATGTCCGAAATGCAGCGGCGTCACGTGCGCAGTTGAATACCGATTCGCTCGAGATCGGCAATGAACTTGTTCACATGCTACGGCATCTCAGCGACTTGGAGTCTCGAATGGGCGAGGAGTTGCAGGAGCAAGTACTTGCGGGCAGTCAGGCTGCGTTCAACCGAATGCTGAATCAGGTGGTGCGTCCGAGTAAGAACCCCTCACCAGTGCCGCCGCAAACTGGGCCAGCCTCGGGTTGATACCAACCAACGTGTGGCGGTCCGCTGGCTTCTGGCACTTGGTGGAGCAATCGCCGGATTCGGGGCTCCCAAACCCAAACGCCAGCCAAGAAAAGTTCTATTGGCGTTCTGTCACCCTGATTCATTTCAAAAGAAGCCCGATTGGGGTGCGCGTCGAGAGGCCCCCTCCCGATCGCAAAGCAGGCCCGCTCGCACCCCCTGCGAGTTCAAAGACCCCCACGCGAAGTCGTATCGCGAAGGTGACGAGCCGACCGCTGAAGGAATGTGAACCAGCCTTTCGGCGATGGGTCTGCATCTTGTGACGGAACGGGCTGGCTGCTTGGCCGTTGCGTTCGCAGCGACCGGCGGCATGGCCCAGTGTGACAAACGTCCGCTCCGCCAGTCGGTATCATGCTCGCGCTGATCGTCGTCGCCACCGACGGCACTTCAGACATTGATCGCCTCGCGGGCAGAAATCGGAGCAGTCTTGAAAGCTATGCGTCTCCTCCTCGTCTCTCTCGGAATCCTCGGCGCGCTTCACACAGCCGCCGCCGACGAACCGATGGGCCATTCCAAACACGGCAGCGCCTTCGACACCGGCCTCCGACAGAAGCCGTGGCGTATGGACGGGATCGGCAAGGCACCCTTCCCCATCACATCCAAGGTCCCCGAAGTCCAGGAGTGGTTTGATCAAGGCAACGCCCTGCTCCAGTCCTTCTGGTACGAGGAGGCCGAACGTTCCTTCCGATGGTGCCTCAAGCTCGACCCGGAATGCGCGATGGCCTATTGGGGAATGGCCCGCACCGGGATCAACTGGTCCACCGGGCTGTCCGACTTCCCCGAGGTCAAGCGATACAAGGACTTCCTCAAAGAAGCCGTGCGACGCAAGGATACCGTCACCCCGCGCGAACGGGCGTACATCGAGGCTTGGGACGCCGCCATGCGAGCCGACATGCACGAGCGCGTGAAGGTTCTGAGTCAGAAGCTGCAGGAGATCGTCCTGCAATACCCCGATGACGTCGAAGCCCAGACACTCTTCGCGATGTTCTCCATCGAGTCACGCAACGCGCTGGGAACCGAGATGATCATCCGCGACATCCTCCGCAAAGCCCCCGACCACCCCGGCGCCCATCACACGCGCATCCACAACTGGGACGGTGTCTTCGCCGAGCAGGCGATCCCGAGTTGCCAGGTCTACGGCCGGCTCGTCCCGGGAATCGGCCATTCCAACCACATGCCCGGGCACAACTACTCCAAGATCGGCATGTGGCACGAGGCCGCCCGCTCGATGGACGCGGCCACCCGCGTCGAACTCCGGTACATGAACGAACGCCTCGCGCTCCCTTTCGAGACCTGGAACTACGCCCACAACCGCAACTACCTCTGCTACCTCCACGAGCAACTCGGCATGGCCACCGCGTCGCTCCAGGGCGCAAGCGACCTCATCGCGGCGCCCCGCGAACCCAAACGCGCCAAAGAAATGGAATACGGCGTCGCCGACCAGGGAATGGCCGCCCAGATCCGCGCTCTCATCAAATTCGAGCGTTGGGACGACATCCTCAAGCCCGACACGATCCAGTGGCGCGACACCGATGAGGAAAAACTCCTCCGGGCGCTCGTCGAGACGCTCGCGTACACCGGACAGGGAAAGACCGTCGATGCTCGCAGCCGCCTCGCCGAAGTGAAGGAACTTCTCCGAGGAGTGGCGGACCTGTTCAAGGACCAAGCACCGCCCGGCATGGAGCCCTTCGCAGTTGAACTCAACGCCGCCGAAGGATTGCTGTGCGCCGCCGAGGGCAACCTCCTCGACGCGACCCGCTTCCTCACCGAGGCAGCCGCCATCGAGAAAAAGCAACGCGACGCGGAGCAGTACCCCAACGATCCGCCGAACGCGGCTTGGCCCGTCAATCGCCTCCTCGGAGACGTGTATCTCCGCGCCGGCGAGAATCGCATGGCGATCGAGGCCTACGAACGCGCGCTCAAGCAAGAACGCAACGACGCATTCTCCCTCGCCGGTCTTGCCCAGGCGTGTTTCAAAGCCGGCAACCGCGAGAAGGCGACCGAATACGCCGGACGATTCGCGTACGTGTGGTCCAACTGCGACCCTGGCTTGAGATGGAAGACGGAAGTGGACGCTCTAGGGCTTAACGCCGCGCCGGTCGCACAGACTCCGGCACCCGAGCGGCCGTACTCGATCGACGCACAATCCGAGATCGGCCCGCTGAACTGGGAGCCTTTCGCCGCCCCGCAGCTCGATTGCGTCGACCCCGACGGCAAGCCTGTCCGCCTCGAGGACTTCCGCGGCAAGAACGTCATTCTCGTGTTCTATCTCGGCGACGAATGCCCGCACTGTGTCGAGCAATTGATCGCGATCAACGCCCGTGCGTCCGATTGGAAGGGTGAGAACGCCGTCGTCCTCGCCGTCAGCAGCGCGACCGCCGAGAAGAACAAAGCTTCGGAGACACTGAAGGAGTTGGCGGTCACCCTTCTCTCCGATCGTGAGCACGACAACGCCCGCAGATTCACGTCGTACGACGACTTCGAGGACATGGAGTTGCACTCCACGATCCTCATCGACACCAAGGGCCGCGTCCACTGGAAACGCACCGGCGGCGACCCCTTCACAGACATGGACTTCCTCTTTCAATCACTCAAACGCATGAACGGGAAGCCCGAGACCGCCCAGCCCCCGAAGTGACAGTGATCCCGCGACGAAGGGAGTTCATCCGCCCGCATTCGTCACCCGCGTCGACAAGCCGCCGCGGGTCAGGCGGTGCCAGCACGATCAGCTCGCGGGCGCGCCAGAGCTCTTCCGGATCAACGGCCGGGCGATTGTTCATGCTCTGAGACTACTCGCGGTCGCCTTTGCGTCAAGGGGTCTCGTCCCAACGCCCGACGAGAACTGGGACACCCCGGACGCAGTTCGGCTCCCGACGATCGCACACCCCGTCGTGCTGACAACTCCGGGCCGATCACCAGCCGAGTGTTACCCTCAACGCCGTGCCCGCGGTGGCCGGGCGTCAAGCAGCACCCTAAGGCGATGGCCGCATCGTCACGGTGATCTGCTGACCCACGCCGACGTTCTCCACATTCTGAATAAGGTCTTTGCCAACCCCAGGCCAGCGGACCTCGATCGTGCACGGCCCCTTGGCGTCGCCGACTCCAAAGTGCAGGATCGGGCTGTTTGAGTTCCCCTCCCCCGTTCCCGCCTCCACCTGCCGTGACAGCACACGCCCGTCAGCCAGCCTGAGTCGAGCCTGAGCACCGACCGCGCCGCGGTTCACGTGCACGCCGTCACCGATGAGCCGAACTTCGACCCAGCGCCCGGAGCCATCCGCAGCCTTCGGCCGTCTGTTCATGAACAGCTTCCCCGCCGTGACCACATCGAGGTTCCCGTCGCCGTCCACGTCCGCCCACGCCGCCTGATACGTGGGCTGCAGGTTCTCAAGACCCGAGCCCGCCGTCCGATCCGCGAAGACCCACGGCTTTCCAACCCCCCCAGCTCCTGCGACTTCAGTCTCATTGCGATACAGCACCGCGTGGTTCTTCTTGCCGAAGGACGCATCCGCGTACACCGTCGTGAACAGAAGATCGAGCCTCCCATCGTTGTCATAATCCCCAGCCCCGGGACTCGCGTAACTCTCCTGGTACCACACGCCGCACTCGTGAAGGTCCTCAAATACCCACCCCTGAGCGGAGCCCGTGTTCCGCAGGAACCGCGACTTGGGCTGATCGCCCCGGTTATCCACATGGGCGAAGTTGCCCGCGAAGAGATCAAAGTGCCCATCACCGTCAAAGTCCCCGAAGGCCGCGCCGATCGAGTGCCCGCCGTCAAAGCCCGGGCTCGTCGCCAGAGCGTTCCGCTTCCCGCCCTCATCCGTCATGACGCCGTGCCCATCGTTCATCCACAGCACGTTGGGCTGCAATCGGTAATTGGACACGTAAACGTCCGTGTCCCCATCCTCGTCGAAATCACACGCGGTCACCCCGCGGGCACGCCGCTCTCCAGAGGTCATCGCCAGCGTAAACCTCTCGCCGCGTTCATTCAGCAGCAAGAAACTCGGGTAGGTGATCTGTTTCTCCCAGTCCTCAAACCCCGCGATGTAGATATCCACAAAGCCGTCACCGTTGAAGTCCGCCACACTCGCGCCGCGACTCGCCGTCGCGGGCAACTCCGGCAGCGGCACAGGATCAAATCGAAATGATCCCTCGGCAACTTTCACCGTCCGAAAGATCCCGACAGGCGCAAACGAGACCAGATCAGCCAGGCCATCGTTGTTCAAATCGGCCAGCACGCCCGCCCCCGGCGCCGCCACACGCGTGAAGTCCTTCCCGTCGCGATTGAGCCAGACCACGCCCGAGCACCACAGATCAGGCCACCCATCGCCATTCACATCCCCCCACGCCGCAGGCCCCTCCGACAACGCAAGCCCCATGGGTCCGCCGCCATCAACGAACGGCTGGGCTCTCGCACAGCCTGCACCACACGCCAACGACATCGCGATCATCCGCCACACGCTCGACTGTCTCATGGTGCCTCTCGCTTCCGAACCCGCCCCACGCTCGAACGCCGCATCCGCAGCCCTTGGACCGAATCATACTGCCCCCGCCGCCCCCGACCCAAGGCCCCGCTCGCTCCCGCCACGTCGACGACCCAACCCGATCGGACCCCCTTCATCGCGGCGTCAGTGTGTTCAAATACGCCCGCCAAGGCCCGACATCGTCGCGGTACTGCCACGCCATCGCGAGGCACGCCTGGCGAAGATGATGAAGGTCGTGCACCGCCCACGTGGAAAGCAACTGGCCCGCCGTCACTCGCCCCAGCGCGGGGTGTATCCCCGTGCGCTCAAGATCCGCCGGGGAGAGGTTCAGCTCCTTGAGATCGCGAAGGCTCGCCGCCCGCACCCGCTGGAACTCATCAAGTTGATCGCAGAGCGGGCGCAACCCGTCATCCGTCGCGTTGTGCGGAAATGGATCAAACGGGCGGCCCTCCCCGTGCTCAAGGATTCGCCTCAGCCGCGGCATCCAATCGTCGCGTTCCGCGACGATCAGATGCCCGACGACCTCCGCAGCACTCCACGTCCCCTCGCCATAGCGGCCGCGCGCCCATCCATCAGACACGCCCGCCAAGAGGCTTCTCAAGACCGAGGGTGTACGCTCAAGAATCTCGATGGTCCGTGAAAGTTCGTGCATGGTCAGCTCCTGTCTTCGCCCGCGTTCCTGGTGCTCCCCGATCCCGACGGGAACCCGGTGTTGATCGATCAGCATGTCCCCAAGCCGACAAGTAAGACTCAGGCTCCCGCCCGTGGACGAATCGACAACGGAATGAGCGCGAAAATACCCTGCAGAGCCAGCCCGATGGCCCCCGCAGGCTTTGTCCATGACGACGCAAAGTCCGTCGGTCGGGTTCCGGCAAGCGCCGCCAGCACGAACTCGGCGAGAATGAGCATCGCGAACGCCGCCACACCGATGGAAAGCCGCTGAACGCCCGACGAATCCCGTGCAAACCGCGCAAGAACCAAGCGCGCTGTCACAAACGAGGCAGCCAGCATGAAAGGCCCTTCGATCAGGACCGCCCAGACCTCGCCGACGCGCGGCGCAAGAATGAGCACACGCACGGGCCCCAAGACGCACCCGACGGCAAAGACGAGAACAAAGTACAGAAACGCAGCCTTGAACACGCTGGAGCGTATCGGGGGTCGGTCATCGCAGCCCCGGACCCCGGGTTCGGCCTTGGTATACTGCTCGTTCGTGGTCTTGCCGAGGTGACCGGTCTCTCGCGCGTGCCGAGCAGGCTGTTGATGGTCGCGTCATCCGACTCGCTCTACCACGTCGGAGTCTCTGGTGAATCACACCATCACGTCGATTCTGGCTGATGCGGGATCCAAGCCCACGACCGGGATCCTGTCGATCAGCCCGCCGGTGCTCTTCTTCTTCCTCGGCGTGGTCGCCGTCCTCGTCCGCTCCAACATCGCGATCCCCAAAGCCGCGACGAAACTCCTCTCGCTCTACCTCCTCTGGGCCATCGGCTTCAAGGGCGGTGTCGAGCTCGTCGCGAGCGGGCTGACGACCGACGCGCTGAAGGCGGGATTCCTCGCCCTTGTTCTCTCCCTCTTCGCTCCTCTCTGGGCGTACCTCTCACTTCGAAAGATCGTCGAAATCAAGGACGCCGCCGCCCTCGCCGCCTGCTACGGCTCCGTCAGCGTCGTCACGTTCCTTACCGCCAGCGCCACGCTCGAACAGGCCGGCACACCCTACAGCGGGCACATGGTCGCGGTGATGGCGCTCATGGAATCGCCCGCCATCGTCCTCGCGCTCATCCTCATGAACATGGACCAGAAGAGGCGATCCCAAACGCTCCCGCTGCACTCTCATGCCGAATCCACACCCAGCCAGGCTCCCCACGGATGGGGCACGCTCATGCACGAATCGCTCCTCAACGGCCCCGTGCTCCTGCTCCTCGGCAGCATCGCCGTCGGTTTCCTCACCGGTCAGCGTGGCTATGCCGCCTTCAAACCCCTCTGCACCGACGCCTTCCCCGGGGCCCTGGCCTTCTTCCTCCTCGATCTCGGCCTCCTGGCCGCCAGGCGGGCCAAGGGCGTCCTCCGAGCCCCGAAACTCCTGCTGGTCTTCGCCGTCGTCGCCCCTCTCGTCAACGCCGGGGTCGCCATCGCCGGAGCCAAAGCCATGGGAATCGCCAAGGGAGACGCCATCCTCATGGCCGTCCTCGCCGCCTCAGCCTCGTACATCGCCGCCCCCGCCGCGATCCGAGTGGCCATCCCCAAAGCCGATCCCTCCATCTACGTCTCTCTCTCTCTCGGACTGACCTTCCCCTTCAACATCATTCTTGGGATCCCGCTCTACATCGCCGTCGTCGGCTGGTGGTGGTAAGGCCCCCTCCCCGGACCGTGATCGCGCCGAGCGTATCATCCGTCGGCGTGGCGCAGGGAGGCGCGTTTGATTACCGATCTGGTCCCCAGCATGTTCCATCGTCGGCTGCTCCTGCTGGCCGGCGCGTTCGCGCTGGGCGCGGGTGTCGTGGCCGTGCGCGTCGTCTGGATCGGCGGTGTCCAGCACGAGCAACTCACCGCCAAAGCCGAAAGCAAACTCATCGCTCGCCACTGGACGCCAACGGTCCGGGGCAAGATCCTCGACCGAAAGGGCCGCGTGCTCGCCGCCGATCGCGCAAGTTACGACCTCGTCCTCCCCTTCCCCGTCATCAACCAGCAGTGGGCAGCCGAGCGCGCAAAAGCTCGGGCCCCACGCGTCTATCGCGATGTCGGCCCGGGATGGGGCGAGATGAAACCCGCCGAGCGTGCCGAAGCCATCGAACGTCTCACGTCCATCTATCGCGACCATCAGAGCGCCGCATGGGACCGCCTCGCGGGGCTCCTCGGCACCACCACGCCCGATCTCTCCGCCCGCCGAATCGAGATCATCGAACGCGTCAATCGACGCTACAACGCCGTCGTGGAACGCCGTCGCGCCGTTGAAATCACCGCCCGCGGCCCCGACGCCGAGCCCCTCGACGAGCCCGGCCTGCGGGCCATGGAAAGACGCATCGGTGAGCCCATCTGGGAGCAAGGCTCAGCCCACGCCCTCGCGAGCAGGCTTCCCGACTCGGTCGCGATCGAACTCGACCGATTCGCGGGGACCGAGGTTGAGATCGTGGTGCTCGAAGGGTCGCGGGACCGCGAACCTTTCGTCGATCGTGTCGAGATCATCCCCGGGCTCAGAATCGAAAACTCGGGCGATCGCGAGTACCCGCTTGAGACCATCGCCGTCGAGATCGACCAGAGCCACCTCCCAGGGCCGCTCCGGCGCACTGGATTGAAAGTCGTCGAAGTCGATGGCGTCGGCATCCACGTCCTGGGATGGATGCGAGAAGGCGTGCAGGACGAAGACCAGACCCGACGCCGCGCCGCGATCGAAGGCTCGCGCGAAATCGCCGCCCGTGTCTCCGATTCCGAAGGCCGCGACCGAGGCTTCTACGACCCGACAACCCTCGAAAGCGTCGGTGCAGCAGGCGTCGAGCAATCCATGGAGACCACCCTCCGCGGACTCCGCGGCGAAAGAATCCGCCAACTCGACAAGGGCACCTCCCGAGAACTCCCCGCCACCAACGGCCAGGACGTCACCCTCACCATCGACGCCGTCTTCCAGGCCCGCGTCCAAGCCGTCATGTCCCCCGGCACCTCCGGCGTCGGCCTCGGCAGTGTCCAACCTTGGAACGAGTCCAAGCCCACCATGTCCGACGGCACGCCCAATCCCGCCCACCGCCCCATCGGCACCGATCTCCACGGCGCCGCCGTCGTCCTCGACATCGATTCTGGCGAAGTCCTCGCCATGGTCTCAACACCCACCTTCCTCCGAAGCCAGCTCGGCATCGAAGGATCCACCGTCTTCGACTTGGCCGCAGGCGGCGCATTCCTCAACCGCGCCATCGCCAGGCCCTACCCGCCAGGGTCCGTCGCCAAGGCCCTCGTCCTGAACGAGGCCGCCAAGCGAGGCGTCTACGCCGTCGGCGACACCATCGAGTGCACGGGTCACCTCTACCCCAACCAGCCCAACGCCTTCCGGTGCTGGATCTACAAAATGACCCAGTTCGACTCCCCGCAAACACACATGACCCAGTTCGGCCGCCCGATCCGCGGCGCCGAGGCCCTCATGGTTTCCTGCAACATCTTCTTCTTCACCCTCGGACAACGCCTCGGCGTCGAAGGCATCGACGCCACCTACCGAGATTTCGGCGTCGGCAAAGGCTGGGACCTCGGCATCGGCTGGGAGTTCGCAGGCACCGTCGGTCGCCCCGCCAGGCTCGGCCCCATGAACGTTCAGGACGCCACCCAGATGGGCATCGGCCAAGGACCCGTCGCCTGGACCCCCATGCACGCCGCCAACGCCTATTCCACCCTCGCACGCATGGGCGTCGAAGTCCCGCCTTCGATCATCCGCGGACGCGCCCGCGGCGAACCCCGACGCATCGGCCTCCCCCCCGATGCCGCCGCCGAAGCCCTCGAAGGCCTCGGCCTCGCCGTCAACGCCGAACTCGGAGGCGGACACCACATCCTCGTTGACGGCGTTCGTGAGAACACCTTCGACCATGACCCCACACGCATCTGGATCTGGGGCAAGACCGGCACCGCCGCCGGCAGCGATACCACCGACCCCGATGGCAAACAAGGCCCACTTCTTCCAGAAACAGTCGTCGGCGACCACTCCTGGTACGTCACCCTCGTCGGCTCCGCCGCCGAACGACGCCCCCGCTTCGCCATCGCCGTCATGATGGAATACGCCGGCAGCGGCGGCAAAGTCTCAGGCCCCATCTGCAACCAGATCATCCACGCCCTCATCGCCGAAGGCTACCTCCCCAGCGCCGACGGCCCCGTCGGTGACGTTCACCCCGCCAACGCCAAGCCCGCCGACCTCCAGCCCAACCCGGAGACGCCCCGATGAGCCGCATGTTCGGCGTGCCGTGGTGGAAACGCGCAGCCCGCGCCCTCTCCCCAACCAACCCCGCCTGGCTCGTCGTCCTCGCCTCCCTCGCCCTCACCCTCATCGGCCTCTACTGCATCAAAGTCTCGACTGGTTTCTCATCCGCCGAACTGACGGAACTCACCGGCGTCCCCGCCACCCTCAACAAGCCCGGCGTCGGCGCCGGCGCCTTCTCCCGCCAACTCGTCTATCTCGCCGTCGGGCTCCTCGCCGCCGTCGTCGTCGCTCTCCCCAACTACCGCCGCTGGGGAGCCCTCTCTACCGCCCTGGGTATCGTCACGCTCGCTCTCCTCGTCTTCCTCCTCCTCCCTTTCGTTCCACACTGGCTCGTCAGACCCAAGAACGGCGCACGCGGCTGGATCGACTTCGGCATCGCCGACTTCCAGCCCGCCGAGTTCGCCAAAATCTCCTACGTCCTCGTTATCGCATGGTACATGCGATACCGCGAATCCCACCGACGCTTCTGGGGCCTCGTCCCCATCGGCTTCCTCACCATGGTCCCCGTCGCACTCATCACCCTCCAGCCGGATCTCGGCACCGCCCTCCTCTTCATCCCAAGCCTCTTCGCCATGCTCGTCGCCGCGGGCGCCAAACTCCGACACCTCACCATCATCGTCCTCGTCGGCGCCATGGCCGCCCCCCTCACCTACCCCATCCTCCGCCCGCACCAAAAACAACGCCTCGTCGGCCTCTGGAAACAATTTCGCGGCGATACCACCAGCGACCGCGACATCAACTTCCAAAGCAACGCCGCTCAAACCCTCATCGGTGCCGGAGGCACCTCAGGCCTCTCCACCGAAAAATCCCGCGCCCTCCTCCACTTCAACGCCCTCCCCGAACGGCACAACGACATGATCACCGCCGTCATCGGCAACCGCTTCGGACTCGTCGGCCTCGCTCTGGTCATGTCGCTCTACCTCTTCTGGATCGTCGGTGCCCTCTGGGTCGCCGCCCTCTCACGAGACGCCTTCGGCAGACTCATCCCCGTCGGCCTCGCCGGCTTCATCGGCGCCCAGGCACTCGTCAACATCGCCATGAACGTCGGCCTCGCTCCCATCGTCGGCGTCACCCTCCCCTTCGTCAGTTTCGGCGGCTCCAGCATGCTCTCCGCCTGGATCATGGTCGGCCTTATCTTCTCCATCTCCCTCCGAAGCGATGCCCGCCTCTTCAAAAAGCCCTTCGAATACGACGCCGAAAGCTAACCCCCGATGCCGATTTCCTAGTGCCAAGTGCCTAGTGCCTAATGCCCGGTGCCTCCCCCTGTCTACCGTTGCCCGTGAAGCCAGACCGCCCCCAGCACGACGTCAAAGACATCCTCCCCACAGCCGCCCCGCAAGCCATGGTCCCACCAGAGGACTTTGTCGCAAAGGCCGCGGAGATCGGGGTTGAGTTCGATGACACCGACATCCCCAAACTCGGCACCTACCTCGCCCTCCTCCTCGCCGTCAACGAGACGATGAACCTCACCGCCATCAAGGACCCCGCCCTCGCCTGGTCCCGCCACATCCTCGACTCCATCTCCCTCATCCCCATGCTCGCCGATCTCCCCGAAGGCGCCCGAGTCATCGACGTCGGCAGCGGCGGCGGGCTCCCAGGCCTCCCCCTCGCCATCTGCATGCCGCACCTCCGCTTCTCCCTCCTCGAAGCCACGGGCAAGAAAGCCGCTTTCCTCGAACGCGCAGTCCAACTCCTGGGACTCTCCAACGTCACCGTCATGCACGACCGCGCCGAACGAGCAGCCCACTTCCGAGGCTCCCGCGAAGACCGCTCCGTCGGCACACGCGAAGCCTTCGATGCCGTCGTCGCCCGCGCCGTCGGCCGCATCAACGCCCTCGCCGAGATCACCATGCCCTTCGCCAAGATCGGCGGCCGCGTCCTCCTCATGAAAGGCGAAAAAGCCGCCGAGGAACTCGCCGAGGCCCAGCTCGCCTTCAAACTCCTCTACGCCGTCTACGTCCAGACCATCGACCTCCCCACCGGCAAGGTCGTCGTCCTCGAAAAGAACTCCTCCACGCCCCGGATCTATCCGCGCGGCGACGGCGAACCCACCAACCGCCCGCTCGGCGCACCCAAACCCCCGAAGAAAGCCACGCCCAAGGACCCACAGGGATGAACGCCAGCGTCGAGGGCATCCTCGGAGCCGACGGGCTCCTCGCCGAACGCCTCGGCGATTCCTTCGAGGCCCGCACCGAGCAGATCGACGCCGCCCGTGCCGTCCTCCGCACCATGGAGGAGAGATCCATCCTCCTCTGCGAGGCGGGCACCGGTGTCGGCAAGAGTTTCGCGTACCTCGTCCCCGCCATGCTCCGCTGCATGGCCGGCGAAACCGTCGTCATCGCCACCAACACCATCGCCCTCCAGGAACAACTCGTTCGAAAGGACATCCCTCTCCTCCGCGAACTTCTCGACCCCGGCGCAGCTGACGACGGCGAAGACTTCGACGGCGCCAAAATCCGCCCCGTCCTCGTCAAAGGCCGCGGCAACTACGTCTCACTCCGCCGCCTCAAACTCACCAGCCAACGACAGGACAAACTCCTCGCCGACCCCGCCGCCCGCCGCTCGCTCCACGTCATCGAAGACTGGGCCTCCGAAACCCTCGACGGCACCCTCAGCACCCTCCCGCCACTCGAACGCCCCGGCGTGTGGGACAAAGTCGAAAGCGACTCGGGCAATTGCATGGGCCGAAAGTGCCAGAACTACCAAGCCTGCTTCTACCAACGCGCCCGCCGCAAGATGGAAAAAGGCAACCTCCTCATCTGCAACCACGCCCTCTTCTTCAGCGACCTCGCCCTCCGCGCCCAGGACGCCGGCTTCATGCCCGAGTATCAACACGCCGTCCTCGACGAAGCCCACAACATCGAGGACGTCGCCAGCGAACACTTCGGCGTCTCCCTCAGCGAGGGACGCGTCATGCACCTCCTCTCAACCCTCTACGCCGAACGCTCCGGCAAAGGCTACCTCCCCAACCTCACCCTCCAGGCCGGCGATTCCGGCGTCGTCGAGAACGCCATGCGCGAGGTCCTCCTCGCCGCCGAGGCCTCCCGCGACTTCTTCGCCTCCGCCATCGACCTCCTCCCCAAGCGAGCCTTCGGCGGCGTCTCCACCGAGCCCGGCACCATCCGCTACCGCAACCCCGGCCTCCTCGACCCACAACTCGCCCAGCGCATGACCCGCCTCTCTCTCTCCCTCCAAGCCATGCGCGACGTCGTCAAGGTCGAAGCCGATCAGTACGAACTCAACTCCTACGCCCAGCGCGCCCAGATGGTCGCCGACGCCGCCACCACTCTCGTCGAGCAAAAACTCACCGGCTGCGCCTACTGGGTCGAAGCCGGCGGCGAGGGAGACTCCGGTGGTGGGGGACGTCTCCGCAAAGTCACCGTCGCCTGCGCCCCCGTCGAAGTCGGCCCCCTCCTCAAGACCCACCTCTTCGGCAAAGAACACAGCGTCACCCTCACCAGCGCGACCCTCGCCACTCGCACCCGCCGCGAAGGTGAAATGAGCGAACACGCCGAAACCGCCTTCTCCCACGTCATGTCACGCCTCGGCTGCGAAGGCCTCGGCGAACGCACCATCCGCACCATGCAGGTCGGCAGCCCCTTCGATTACGCCACACAGGTCGAACTCATCGTCGACCAACGCGTCGATTCCAAAGCAGCCTTCGGTAAAAAGCCCACCCGCTCCGAGATCGAGAACGATTGGCTCTCACGCGAGCCCGACGAAGCACCCCGCCCCGAACTCTCCTACGCCCAGAAACTCGCCGCCTGCATCGAAGAGCACGTCCTCGATACCGATGGCGGCGCATTCGTCCTCTTCACCAGCTTCGCCACCCTCAACGCCGTCGCTCGAGCCATCCGCCCAAGACTCGAAGCCCTCGGCATGCCCGTCCTCGGTCAAGGCCTCGACGGCTCCCGCGAAGACATCCTCCGCCGTTTCCGCGAAGATCCACGCAGTGTCCTCCTCGGTGCCTCCAGTTTCTGGCAAGGCGTCGACGTCCGCGGACAAGGCCTCCGCAACGTCATCATCACCAAACTCCCCTTCGAGCCACCCGACCGACCCCTCACCGAAGCCCGTGGCGAACTCATCCAGCAACGCGGCGGCAACCCCTTCATGGAAGACTCCATCCCCCGCGCCGTCATCCGATTCAAACAAGGCTTCGGCCGACTCATCCGCAGCAAAGAAGACAAAGGCCGAGTTGTCGTCCTCGACGGCCGCCTCGTCTCCGCCCGCTACGGCCGCCTCTTCCTGAGCGCTCTCCCCAAAGGCGTCCCCGTCCGCCGCATCTAAAAAACCCCCTCCCAGAGGGAGGGGGTTGGGCGTCGGTTCGTCGCTGTCCCCTCCCGCCCACGCTGAGACCGCTTCGGTCGATTCGCGGGGTCGCCCTCTCAGCACCCCGCCTCATACGCCAGCACAAAGTCGTCATAGTCAAAGAAATCCACAAACCCGTCGCCGTTGAAGTCCGTCCCCGGACCGCCCGTCTCAAACGCCTCCACAAACGCGTCGTAATCAAAGAAGTCCAGGAACCCATCGTTGTTGAAGTCCGCCCCGCACGGGTTCAACCGTGACAATGACGCCGCAGGGATCACCTGCTTGCCCATCGTCGGGCTCTGCATGCTGACGATCAGCCCCGCCGAAGCGTTGTTCTCGAAAAACTCCACGCGAAGAGCGTGCACACCCGCCCGAAGCGCAATCGTCCCCGACCGCTCACGCATGTTGTGGATCCCGTCATTCTCAACCACCGTCGTCGTCCCGATCTTGAGCCTCGACCCGTCGTCCGAATTGGTGTAGAACGTGTAGATGTCCGTCGTCGGCACAAACACATACCCCGTGAACAACGCGCCCACCCCGTTCGCGCGACCCGAGCCGGCAAAGTTCCCGCTCGATGACGCGAAATTCAGCTGCGAAACCATCCCCGTGCTTGCCGGGGGCCGCCCGTCATAATTCGGAATCACCGCCGGGTTGTTCAGCACGAAGTAATCAGCCCGCAGGCCCGAAACCGTCCGCGTCGGATTCTCCGGGTACCGATACTGCGACAGATCGACCACCGTCCCCGTCACCGCCGCCGTCGAGGTCCGCCCCGCCGAGTCCAACACCGTGTAAAGGAACGAGTCCGGACCGAAGTACGCCGCCGGCGCGGTGTACCCGAGCACGTCTCTGCCACCGGGTCCGCCCCCGACGATCCGCCGCACCGTCCCCCCCCGAGCCGTCGTCGCCGCAAACCCGCTCACGCTCATCGCAAGATTCTCAAAGTGCGTGTCGTTCGCCAGCACGTCCACCACAACCTCAACCCCGCCCTCCGCGTTGCCCGCGCTGTCCGGGTTCGCCGTCGGCCCCGCCTGCGTCCCCACGCGGAACGACGCGATCCAGTTCGACCACCCGAACGATTCGGCGTACTCGCCCACCACCCACATCACCGTGTCGTCGGTCGGATCAACCGCGATGTCGTAGTAGTCCCCCCAGCGACCACCCGAATCCACCGGGCTCGTCGCGAGCGTCGTCAGCGCACCAAACGTCGTCTGCCCCGCAGGCCGACCCGCCACTGCCACCGCGATCCGCTGCGTCGGCGAACTCGTCCCCACCACGATCCCCACGTCGTTGAACCGATTCGAGTAAATCGCCGGGAAGAACGAATGAACGTCCCCGCCCGGATCGATGTTCCCGCTCCGCTCAAGCACCGGAGCACTCACGGTCGGCCATCCGTTGGTCCGAATCTGATACCACCGCGCCATCGTCTTCCCAGCGTTCGTCACATGGTGCGTCAGATACAGCTGCCCATTCCGCCAGTGAGCGTTGAAAATCCGCCCGTCCACCGCCGACACCGTCTGGCCGCCAGAGGCCGGAGGCGAGCCCGGCCCGCTCCACGCCGAAATCGTCACGTTCCGCGTCACCAGAGCCGGAGCCGTCAGCGGGTTCGTGATCGCCTGGACCTTCACCGTATTCCCCGAAACCGACACCATGTACGGCGCGGGATTCGCCCCAAAGCACTGCGCCACCTGCACCGACGCCGACCCGCCATCCCGAAGCGTCGAATACACCGCGGGCTGCCCCGCGTACATCGCCGCCTTGTTGTACACCCGGTACCCGACCCCCGCCCACCCGCCGGAACTCAGCCCGAACAGGTTCCCCGTCACATAAATCCCGTTCGAGTCATACCCCAGACCCGGATAGTCCCACCAGAACGTCTGAGGTCCCACCGTGATCACCGCGTCGGTCCTGTACCGATACCACACACCGTTGGGATCCTCGTCATCCGAAACCGCGATCGTGATGTACGCCTCCGTCGTCCCGTACGTCTCCAGCGCGAGCACCACAAACCGCCGCGCCTCGTGGTCGTAGAAGCACTTGGGATCAAAGCAGAATCCGCCCGCGTTCACCGGCGCGAAGAAAGGCTGCAAGTCCTGCGAGAACTGCGCCACCCCCGCCTTCGTGAACCACGCCAGCCGCTGATTCACCGTGTTCACGATGTGCGCCGGCCCCACCGCAAGCGACGGATCCGGCGGAACCCATCCCGTCTGCGTGATCCCCGGGAACAACTGCTCGGTCGAACTAAACGCCCTCGCGCCCATTCCCTCAATCACCAGCCCATCACCCCCGCCACGCTCTACCCCGCCCCGCATCGCGTCCTCGACGCCCGCCGGCAGCGCGTGGTCCGGCAGGAAATCGCGACCCCGTTGCTGCGGCCCAAGCGTCGGCCTCAACATCTCAAGACCCTGAGGACGCGTCCGCGTGTCGATGATCGTCGGCACCGCCGTCGCCCAAGCCACCGCGCCAGGTTGCGTCAGGTCCGAAGGTGCCAGCACCCCGGGCTCCCGCGCCAAGTCGCTTCCACGCACCCCCTCGGGCCGAGCCATCGCCGGAGCACCGCCACCCTTGTCAACCTTGACGAACACGCAGCCGCCCGCCACCAGCCCCGAACACCCGGCAAGAATACCGATCAAAGAACGAACAAAATGAGACATCAGCATCCTCCAAACGAAAAAAACAACCAGCCAGACCCGTCCTCTCGATCGAGGCCGGTCTGTCTTCGTTGATTATCCGCGATTCAGCGGGTTTCCGTTCCTTTACCCCGTCCATTTCCAAGAGAATCACAGAGATCCTCGTGTATTCGGAAGCAAATTGGGGAATGATAGGGTGAAAGTAGGGTATCGCCGAGGCTATCCTCGTGCTCACTTCTAAGGAGGCTCCACCGCCATGCTCGGACGAATCTTCAAGGCCTACGACATCCGCGGCACCGTCCCGGACATGCTCAACGAAATGATGGCGTGGCAGATCGGCTACGGCGCCAGCAAGTACCTCCTCGGCGACGCCGCCGCCGCCGGCGAAACCACCCCCATGATGAAAAACGTCGTCGTCGGTCGCGACATGCGCAGCCACTCCCCCGGGCTCGCCAAAGCCGTCATCAACGGCATCAAGGACCAGGGCGGCCACGTCATCGACGTCGGCATGGTCGACACCAGCTTCATCTACTTCGCCGTCAACCACCTCGACTGCGCGGGCGGCGTCATGGTCACCGCAAGCCACAACCCCCCCAACTACAACGGCTTCAAGATCTCCAAACGCAAAGCCAAGCCCGTCGGCGAAACCTCAGGCCTCGCCGAGATCCGCAAGCACGCCGCCATGGTCGACAAGGGCACCCTCGTCAAAGCCGCCGGCCGCAGCGAAGAACGCGACCTCTGGAAGCCCTACGCCGAGCACGTCCGCTCCTTCCTCAAAATCCCCGCCGGCCGCAAACTCAAGGTCGTCATCGACGCCAGCAACGGCATGGCCGGAACGATGATCCCCAAGATCTTCGGCAAAGAGTCCCCCATCGGCGCCGCCCCCGGCATCGAGATCATCCCCATCCACTTCGACAACACCAAAAACATCTTCGTCCACGAGCCCAACCCCCTCGTCGCCGCCAACATGAAGTGGACCCAGGAAGCCGTCCTCAAGCACAAGGCCGACGTCGGCTTCTGCTACGACGGCGACGCCGACCGCTGCTTCGCCGTCGACGAAAAAGGACACATCGTCGGCTGCGACCACCTCACCGTCCTCATGGGCCGCTACTTCCTCAAGGACAACGCGAATGGTGGGGGGGGCGGCGGCATCGCCTACGACCTCCGCTCCACCAAGGCCGTCGAGGAAGACATCATCAAAGCCGGCGGCCGCCCCGTCCGCGGCAAGGTCGGGCACGTCAACATGAAAGCCGCCCTCGCTGACCAGCAGTGCGTCTTCGGCGGCGAACTCTCCGGGCACTTCTACTTCCGCGACAATTTCAACGCCGACAGCGGTGCCATCGCCATGTCCGTCATCCTCTCCATCCTCGCCCAGGGCACCAAACACCTCTCCGAACTCATCAAGCCCATCGCCCGATACGCCCAGTCCGGCGAGATCAACTTCAACATCGAGGACAAGGACGGCGCACTCGCCCAGATCCGCAAGGAATACGGCCCCTCAAGCCCCCACGCCGGGAAAGTCGATGAACTCGACGGCGTCACCGTCGACTGCTGGGCCAAAGCCGGCTGGTGGGCCAACATCCGCAAAAGCAACACCGAACCCCTGCTGCGGCTGAACGCCGAAGCCAAGGACAAACTCACCCTCGACAAGATCGTCGCCATGCTCGCGCCCCGCCTGGGACATAAGGTCGATCACTGAAGAAGTGCAAAGAGCCGAAGAGACAAAGAGACGAAGTGAACGCATAAAGGCACACACGCTCTCACTCCGCCACTCCGCCACTCCGCCACTTCGTCTCTCCGTCTCTTCGTCTCTCTCCTCCCCATGACCCTCCAAGAGTTCCTCAATCACTGGAACCTCGTCGAAAGCCCGTTCCAGGGCGAGGAAGCCCGCACGGACCGAGTCTTTGGCCGCATGAACGGTCAGTTCTCTCCCTCCATCGCTCCCGCCGAGGCCACCGCGCCCCTCGCCTCCTACCACCCCGAGTTTGACCGCATCCTCGGCGACGTCGCCCATCCGTCTTCCGCCGTCGTCTTCGGCGAAAAAGGCAGCGGCAAAACCGCCGTCCGCCTCCAGATCGCCGCCCGCATCCGCGACCACAACGCTGAAAACCCCGACCGCAAGATCCTCCTGGTCAGCATGGACGACCTCACCCCCATGCTCACACGCCTCCACGATCGCTACGCGGGCAAGACCCCCCTCGAGAGTTTCCAACGCACCCGCGTCGTCGACCACCTCGACGCCGCGATGCAGTCCGTCGTCGGCCGCCTCACCGACGCCATGCTCGGCGACCCGCAGCCCGAGGCCTCCAGCGAGCAGATGGTCTCCATCGGCCCCGACCCCAAGAAACGCCTCCGCGCCCTCGACATGCAGATCCGCCGCGACCTGCTCCTCCTCCAAGCCCTCTACGACCGCGCCGCACAGGCCGACGACCGCACCCGCCGTCTCCGCCGCCGCTTGGGCATCCGCGCCTCCGTCACCGACCTCATCGCCCGCATCATCCTCTTGATCCTGCCGCTGGCCATTATCGCCTTCGGCCTCTGGGGCCAGTTCCGTCAAGACCCCTTCATCCGACAGGCTGACTGGTTCAAGTGGTCCCTCCTCACCGCCTCGGGCCTCTACGGCGTCCTGCTGCTCGGGTACATCTCCAAGCAAGTGATCGCCATCCGCCAACTTGGCCGCCGCGTCCGCAAGCAGATGCCCGTCTGTGGCCGCGGATTCCGCAGTTTCGCACGCTCCCTCTCCATGGTGGGGGGGTCCAACCGTGCCCAGGCCCCGACCTCCGACAGCCCCGACGGCCGCCTCGCCCTCCTCGGCAAGTTGCAGCGGGCGATGTCCCTCCTCGGCTTCGCGGGTCTTGTCGTCATCATCGACCGCGTCGACGAACCGCCGCTGATCGCAGGCGACGTCGACCGCATGAAGCACATCATCTGGCCGCTGCTCAACAACCGCGTCCTGCAAATGGAAGGCGTCGGCTTCAAGTTGCTGCTCCCCATCGAACTCCGCCACGCCCTCTACAAAGAGTCCAACTCCTTCTTCCAGGAAGCCCGCCTCGACAAGCAAGGCTTCGTCGACCGCTTGTCATGGTCGGGCACAAGCCTCCACGACCTCTGCAACGGCCGCCTGCGTGCCTGCACACGCGCCGCCGCGATGGGCCTCACCAACGCCCACGCGAGCCTCAGCCTCATCGACCTCTTCGCCGACGACGTGACGAGGCAAGACCTCGTCGACGCCCTCGAACAAATGCACCAGCCCCGAGACGCGTTCAAACTGATGCACCGCGCGATCATCGAACACTGCACCTCCGCCTCGCCGGATAGCGGCCAATGGCGAATCCCACGGTACATCCTCGAAGTCGTCAAGAAGCAGGAAGTCGAGCGCGTCCAAGGCCTCTACCGCGGCATCAGGCCGGCGTAGGGACGTGGAGGGACGGTGCGATGGACAACCCTTTCGAGTTCCCGGCGACTCTTCGGAGCGAGGTCTTGGGGGCGATCGTGTTCGATGCAGGTTGTAGCGGTTATGTGCCGTCAGGTAATCGCGATCCAGATGTGTTGATTCCGGGTGCCCCCGACTTCATCATCTGGGTGCCTGAATCCGGTCAGTTCGTGGCCACCGATTTCATCGCGACGCTCGATCGTACATGGGGGGCGCTCTTCGCCCGGATTGATGATGTGCTGCGTGCCGGAATTCCGCTGATCGTCAAGGAGATCGTGAACTTCACAGGCCTCGAGGAGCATGCCGCCCTCAAGATCGCCAAACAAGTCTCGATGCCGAAGAAAGTTGCGATGGTCAAGCTCAATCTGGTTGGTCCGGGCGAATCTGGCAACCATGAGTTGTCTTTGAACACGGTTGGCCTCGACGACGAGGTGGGAGATCACGACTTGTTCCTGTGTCTCGGACAGAATCTTGAACCGGTCTCCGTGTATTTTGACGGCTGAGCCCGCGCCTGAAGTCCCCGGTTGCTCCGGCGCCACCAGTTGGGTCGCTTCGACCCTACTCGTGGTTGGGTGTCGGTCGTGCCATGGCACCAGTAGACGCCGAGTGCATCTGTCGCGCCAACTGGCCAAAGGTGCGGCGTCAACTGGTGGCACCCGGCAACCCTCGCCGGTTGTGTAACCACACCAAAGATCGGCACAAAACGCGACTTGCACCACGATCCTTCCGTTTGCGTCCGGCGAGGGTGTCTGGGGCCTCTGGACCTTGGCGGAACGGGCGGCTGCGAGGGGCATCCACAGGCCCGGGCGAACAACGCGTTTCTGGTGCGCACAAACACCGTCGGTGCGCGATCCGGGCGACCGCGTCGGCGTGATTTCGTAGGGCGCGATCAGCGCGTCGCCAGTTCCATCCGCCGCAGCCCGCACCACGCGATGGCGATCGCGTCGGCGACATCCGGCGGGCTCGGAGGTTCAGCCAGGCCGAAGAGGGCTTGTACAGCCCGCTGCATCTGGTCTTTCTTCGCCAGGCCGTGGCCGGTCATGCCCTTCTTGACGAGGTTGGGCTTGAACTCCATGAGCGGGAGGCCGGCTTGTTTGATCGCCAGCAGCACCACGCCGCGCCCGTGCCCCATGACGATCGCGGTGGCGGGGTGCGCGTAATGCGAGAAGATCGACTCGACCGCGACGGCGTCTGGTTTGGTGCGTTCGAGCAGTGATCGAAAGTCGCGATCGAGTTCGTCGAGGCGCGATGAGATGCTCATCGCGTCCGAGTCGTCGCCTCCGCCGAGCCTGAATACACCCGCCTCGACAATGCGGGCCTTCTCGCCGCCGGGCGTGGTGCCCAGGTCGTCGAGGCACGCGTAGCCCGTCAGACGAAGCCCGGGATCAATGCCGACGACACGCATGGGGGGAGTGTACACGGAGAGGGGAAGAGACGGAGAGACGAAGAGACAGAGAGACGAAGTGGGAAGGCACGAAGACGGAAGACAACCGACGCTGCGCGGTCTTTGTCTTCACTTCGTCTCTTCGTCTCTCCGTCTCTCCGTCTCTCTCCCCCCCGCATAGTGCTTCAGAAAGTTGACGACCGTCTTGGCCATCGAGTCGCATTCGAGGTTGACCGCGTCGCCGACGCGGAGCGAGCCGAGCTTGGTGAGGGCGAGCGTCGTGGGGATCAGTGCCACCTCGAACCAGCCGCCCGTGCCTTGCGAGCCGGGATGGACAGCGGCGATGGTGAGCGAGACGCCGGCCACCGTGACGGAGCCTTTGGGCACGATGTACGGCATGAACTCCGCGGGCGGGGACAGTCGCAGCCGCCACTCAGCGGCGGATTCGATGGCGGTGACGACGGCGGTGCTGTCGATGTGGCCTTGGACCAGATGGCCGTCGAGGAGGGTCGAAGCGGTCGCCGCTTGCTCGAGGTGGACGATCGATCCGGGCGTCAGGGCCCCGAGGGTCGTCAGGCGGAGGGTTTGGGGTATGACGTGGAACTCGAACACGCCTGCGGCGGGGTCGGTGACGACGGTGAGGCAGCAGCCGTCGACGGCGATGGAATCCCCGGCCTTGGGGGCGGGCGAGAAGCTGGAAAGGGGGTTTGCCGGGGCGATGCGGAGGCGGAGGACGCTTTGAGGGCCGGGGAGGGGCTCGAGGCTTTCAACCCGGCCGAGGAGTCTGATGATCCCGGTGAACATGTGGGAACTGTTGGGGGGGCGGGTACGGAGGTAAAGGGCCGACGCGGGCGCTACCCTACGACCCTGCTGGACCGGGGCGAGCCGCCCCGTTTGACGCCCGCCCGAAAAGAAGCGATACTGCCCCTCCCCTGCGACCAAACGCAGGACGAACATACGACCGGAGATTTCGACGCCATGACGATCCAGACCCTGACCAAGCGCTTTCGCCTCCCCCTCGCCCTCGTCCTCACGGCCACCATCTTGGCGGGGGCTGGCGGGTGCCGCTCGAACACGGTGACGGGCCCTCAGGCTCCGGTCGACATTGACGCGCGTCGCTCGGCGTTTCCGATCAACGATGAGGACTTCGCTCGCATCGGGTACCGCCGTGATTGGATGGGGTTCCCCTTCGTTTCGGCCGGCGGTCGAATCGTGGAGGTCAGCGCGGGCAAGGACGTGGTCGCGGTGATCGAGTCGGGGTCGACCGCGACCGTGCTCGACGCGTCCACGGGAGAGCGTCGCTGGTCGAATCAGCTTGCGTCGCAGCTGACCCGGTTCGTCTCGATCACGCGGTCCAATGAGCTGTTCCTGGCGTGCGCGGAATCCGAGGTATTCGGGCTGCGGGTGGATTCGGGCGACATCGCGATCCGGCAGAAGTACTCGCGCGTGGTGAACACCGGGCCGGTCCTGCTGGGCAGGGACGCGATCTTTGGAACAGCGAGCGGGCATGCCATCTCGCACGGTCTTGGCCTGGGTTTCCAGCAGTGGGCGTTTGGAACGTCGGCCGCGGTGAGTCGTGATCCGGTCATGATCGGCGGGAGTATCGGCGTGGTGAACGATCGCGGCGAGGTGTACTTCCTCGATCCGCTGACGGGCGGGCTTCAGGGTCGGAGCCGCGCGATGTACAACGGCTCATCTTTCAACCCCATCGCCGCGGGTGAACTCATGGTGGTTGCTTCGCAGGATCAATCGATCTATGCCTTCCGCCCCGGTACCGAACGGCCGGTCTGGCAGTATCGCATGTCGACTCGGCCGGCGTCCCAGCCCGCGTACGTGGACGGGACCGTCTATTGCGAGGTCGAGGGAAGCCTGACCGCCTTCGACGCGAGCACCGGGAACGTGAAGTGGACGTCCAAGGACACGCCGGGCGAGGTTGTGGCTCTGCAGGGGGGCCGACTCGTGGTGCGTCAGGGAAACTCGCTGATGCTGGTCGAATCGACCGACGGGCAAGTGCTTGAGACCATCTCGGTGCCCGGGATGTACAAGGTGTTCTCTGATTCGGGCCTCAAGAGCCCGGCGGAAGGCAACCTGTTCATCGTGAGCACCAGCGGTCTGGTCGCCAAGTTTCGGTCGCGGTGATCGCGGGCCTTTGACCGGGCCCTTTCACTGCTGTGACGAGCACGAACCTTTGTTCTTTCCGCAGGGGCAGCAGCCTCCCGGTTTGGTGGCTGTGCCTCCGGATTGCCCTCCCGTGGCGAAGGCCGACATACGGCGGACGTAGGTTCGGTTTCGTCCCTGGGGGTCGGGGACCGGCGCATCGGCTTGGGAGACGGGCCTGAGAAGCTCGATCGTGGTTCCGTCCTCCCGGCATTCGTACTCGTAGAGCGGCATGGGGTGACTCCTTGGTCGTGGCCGGGGCTCCGGCGGGGAATGATAGATCCGACAGTTCTGTCCGTGCTGGAAAGGGCCCGTTCTGCTACGCTCTTGGAGAGAAGCACGGAGGCTGATTGCACGACACCTGCCCAACATGCTTGGCCTTTCTGAAGCCTCGGACCAAGGAATGCCCTGTCTGCGGGACGCCTGTGCAAGCGAGTGCGGCCGCGCCGGCCACTCCCGCCAAGCCCGTGCCGCCTCCGGTCGCCGCCCCGGCGCCTGGCGTCGCGGAGGATCTGCAGGTGACCGCGGCGCAATTGCCCAAGCCAAGCTCGCCGCCGGGGGGCATGATCTTCGAGGGCGACGGCGCGTCGGTGACAGCGCCGGGCCGCCCGCTGGGTAGCGGGGATGGCACCCAGGTTCCGGTGCGGCAGAACAGCCTGGTGATGGCGGGCGGTGCGGCGCATCAGCAAGTGGTGCTGGGCGGTGCGGCCGCGACCAGCCCGGCGATGAACAGCAACGACCGCCATGCGGCCATGCTCGGCACGACGCCGCTGCTGGACCTTGGCCGGTTTGTCCCCGGGACGATGCTCGGGCAGCGGTACCGGATCGCCGGTCGTCTGGGCAAGGGCGGCATGGGCGAGGTGTACCGGGCGGATGATCTCAAGCTCGGGCAATCGGTGGCGATGAAGTTCCTGCCGGAAGAGCTGTCGCAGGACAACACGTCGCTGACACGTTTGATCAACGAGGTCAAGATCGCGCGGCATGTGAGCCATCCGAACGTCTGCCGGGTGTACGACATCGGCGACATGGACGGGGTGCACTTCATCTCGATGGAGTATGTCGATGGCGAGGATCTCGGCACGCTGCTGCGGCGGATCGGACGACTCCCGCACGACAAGGCGGTGCAGATCGCGAGACAGATGTGCGCCGGGATGCAGGCCGCGCATGAGAAGGGCGTGCTTCACCGCGATCTCAAGCCCGCGAACATCATGATCGACGGGCGCGGCGCGGTTCGGATCATGGATTTCGGCCTGGCGGGGCTGGCGGAGGAACTCAAGCAGGAAGGCAGTCGCGCGGGGACCCCGGCGTACATGGCCCCCGAGCAGCTGCAGGGCAAGGGCGTGACAGCGCGGAGCGACATCTACTCGCTCGGTCTTGTGTTGTACGAGATATTCACGGGGAAGCCGGCGTACCGCCCGCACTCGATGGCGGAGCTGGTCGCGCTGCACGAGAAGCCGCTGGCTTCGTGCCGGACAATCGTGCCGGAGATTCCCGAGGAGGCGGACGCGGCGGTGATGCGTTGCATCGAGCGCGAGCCTGCGGCGAGGCCCGGTTCGGCGTTGCAGGTGGCCGCTGCGTTGGGCGGGCAGGATCCGTTGGCGGCCGCGCTCGCTGCGGGAGAGATGCCGAGCCCGGAGCTGGTCGCGGCTTCGGGCGGGCAGGGAACGCTGAGCTTTGCCACGGCCGCGAGCGTGCTCGGTACGGTGTTGGTGCTGTTGCTGGTGCTGGCCGGGCTCAACCCGAAGGTCAGGCTTTACGAGGTCGATCGCCCTTCGCATCCGAGCGTTCTGACGGAGCGAGCGCGGGACGTTCTCAAGAAGGTTGGAGCGAATCGCCCCGAAGCGGACACCGCCTCGGGATTTTTCGAGGAGCGGCTTGTCGCGTCCGTCAAGGGAGCCGATGGCACTCTGTCGGACGCCACGGTGCCGCCCGTTGCCGCGATGCGGTTCTGGTATCGCCAGAGTCCGACGCCGTTGCTCGCCACATCGGCCCAGCGCCCGCTCGGCCCCTCGGAGCCGCCGAGCGATCAGGCTGGCATGAATCTGGTGGTGCTGGACTCGCAGGGAAAGCTGGTCAAGCTGGAAGCTTCCCCGACGCAGGCGTCCTCGACCGCGGGGGGGGCGGTGTCCTCGCCTGACTTTGCGAGTCTTCTCGCGATGGCCGCGGTTCCGTCGGGAGAGCCGACGGCGGTTCCTTCGGCGGTGGTTCCGCGGCTGGCGGCGGACTCGCGGGCGGCGTGGGAATGGAAGGACGGCGAGGGGCGTGTCGTGCATGTCGAGGCGGCGGCGGTGGGATCCACCCCTGTGTACCTCGAGGTGTTCCCGCGATGGATCGGAGTTCCGAACGCCGGGGGATCTGTCGGCTCGGGACTGGACGGGTTTCTCAAGGCGATGGTGCTGTACACGCTGGTCTACGGCGGGACGATCGCCCTCGCGTGGTACAACTGGAAGCTCGGGCGTGGGGATCGTCGGGGCGCGATGCGGCTTGCGATGGTGGTCTTCGCCGGGAATGTCGCGGCGTGGTTTCTTCAGACCAGGTTTGTGTTCGACGGGGCGTTCTTTGATCTGCTCACTCCCGTGCTTGGAAACGCGCTCTACTGGGCGGCGCTCATGTGGCTGCTGTACATGGCGATCGAGCCGTTCATCCGTCAGGTCTGGCCTCAGTCGCTGATCTCGTGGAGCAGGTTGCTTTCGGGCGAGGTGCGCGACGGTCTGGTGGGTCGAGATCTGCTCTTTGGTTGTGCGCTGGGCGCGGGGTGGACGCTGCTTGTGCACGGGCTGTACATGTTCGGCGGTTCGCCAAAGCCGCTCCCGCTTTCGACGTCGCCCGAGATGCTGATGGGGCTTGGGCCCGCGATCGGCGGGCTGATCGAGGTGGCGCGGGACGCGGTGCTCTACATCTTCATCATTCTTCTGTTGGTCCCCATCAGCAGGGGCATCGTGAGAAAGCTGGTGCCTCCGTCGGCGGTGGTCTTCATCGTGCTTGCGGCGGTGTTCGCCCAGATTCTCGCCCTGCAGTCGGGGAGAAGCAGCGGCAACGGCGTCGCGGTCGTGGGCGTGGTCGGCGTGCTCCTTGCGTTGGGGGCGGCGTACGTCCTGACGCGCTTTGGCGCGCTGATGCTGATGGCGGCGTTCTTCACCGCGGGGGTCTTGCTCAGCTATCCGCTCTCACTCGACACCGGCAGTTGGTACTTCGGCCCTGGCGCGGTGGCGGCTCTTGCCATCGCCGGAATGGCGGGGTTCGGATTCCGTCGAACGCTCGCTCGCCGCGCGATGCCCGCCGGTTGGAATTAGTCGCTGCAGTTTCTGTCGTTTTCCCGTTGCGAGGATCATCATGCTGTTTCGTGCCCTGATCGCGGTCGCTCTTTTCTCCGCAAGCACCGTTTCCGCGCAGGTTGGTGGCGGGGGATCCAAGGCCGATTACCAACGCGCCGCGGCGCTGCCGGAGCTCACGCGAGGGAAGGTGCTCAACACGAGCGTCCGCCCGGAATGGCTGTCACCGACGACGTTCTGGTACCGGACCAATATCAGCGAGGGGCGGCGGCGGTACTGGCTCGTGGACGCGGGCGTGGCGAGGAAGTCGCCACTCTTTGATCACACGTCGCTCGCGGCGGCGTATGCGGCGGTGTCCGGGAAGCCGGCGGACGCGGATCGCCTGCCGATCGAGCGGATCGAACGGGCAGCGGGAGATGACAACTCGGGCGTGCTGCTGCTCATGATGCGCGACGATCCTCGCATCTGGAAACTGAGCGCGGACGGCACGCTGGCCGAGCAACCCGCGACGGAACGCACGCCGTTTCATCTGGCACCCCTCAAGAAGCAGCGATCGAGCCGATCTTCGACGACGGAAGCGCCGATCACGTTTGTCAACAACACGTCGGAGAGCGTGAAGATGTTCTGGATCGACACGACGGGGAATCGGCACCCGTACGACCGGCTCGCGCCCGGCGCGACCGCGACGCAGCACACGTTCTCGGGGCACGCTTGGGTTGCGGTGGGGCACGACGGGCGGGATCTGGCGTTCTTTGTCGCTGGTTCGCGGCCGTCGATCGCGTTGATCGAGGAGCGCACCCCCGCCAAAGAGAAGCCGCCGCAGTCGGACGCGGAGGAGACGCTCGAACGAACCGCGCCCACCGCTGTTGAACTCCGGTTCGCGATCAAGGACCACAATGTTGTCATGGTGGACCCGGCGACGGGCGTCGAGTCCGTGCTTTCAACCGATGGGACGCCGGAGAACCCGTACGACGGGCGTTTTTTCTTGTCGCCGGACGGCACGCGACTGGTGGCGATGCGGAGCACGCGGGGCGGCGATCGGAAGGTCGTGTACATCGAGAGCTCGCCTTCGGATCAGGTTCAGCCCAAGGTGCATGACTACGCGTATCTCAAGCCCGGGGATGAGATTCGACTCTCCAGGCCGGTTCTGTTTGATCTCACGTCACGGGTGATGATTCCGGTATCCAACGCGTTGTTCCCGACTCCGTGGTCGATCGATCGGGTGGAGTGGAAGGCCGATTCGTCGAGGTTCACGTTTCTGTACAACCAGCGCGGGCACACGGTCATGAGGCTGATCAGCGTGGATGCGGCGAGCGGCGAGGCGAAGGCCGTCATCAACGAGGAGCCGAAAACGTTCTTTGACTACGCGGCCAAGACGCATCTGACGCGTCTTGAGAAGACGGGCGAACTGATCTGGATGTCCGAGCGGGACGGGTGGAACCACCTGTACCTGATCGACGCGGAGAGCGGGGAGATCAAGAACCAGATCACCAAGGGCGAGTGGGTCGTTCGCGGCGTGGAGCGGATCGACGAGGCGGCGCGGCAGGTCTTCTTTCGCGCGGGGGGCATTCGTCCGGAGGAGGACCCGTACCACGTGCACTTCGCGCGGGTGAACTTTGACGGGACGGGGCTTATGGTGCTGACGGAGGGGTCGGGGACGCACCAGATCACAGCGTCGCCGGACGGGACGTACTTCATCGATTCGTATTCGCGGGCGGATCTGCCGCCGGCGACGGCGCTGCGGAGGTTTTCGGATGGCTCGCTGGTGCTGGCGCTGGAATCGGCCGATTGGTCGCCGCTGCTTGAGACGGGATGGAGGGCGCCGGAGCGGTTCAAGGCCAAGGGGCGTGACGGGACGACGGAGATCTACGGGCTGATTCATCGCCCGACCAACTTTGACGCGAGCAAGAAGTATCCGGTGATCGAGAGCATTTACGCGGGCCCGCACGACGCGCATGTGCCCAAGGGGTTCCGGGCGTACTCGCAGTGTCTTGAATTGGCGGAGCTGGGGTTCATCGTCGTGCAGATCGACGGGATGGGGACCAACTGGCGGTCGAAGGCGTTCCACGATGTGGCGTGGAAGAACCTGAAGGACGCGGGGTTTCCCGACCGGATCGCGTGGATGCGGGCGGCGGCGGCGGCGCATCCGGAGATCGACCTTGAGAACGGCGGGCGGGGTGTCGGGATCTATGGCGGATCGGCGGGCGGGCAGAACGCGATGGCGGCCCTGCTGTGGCACGGTGAGTTCTACAAGGCGGCTGCGGCGGATTGCGGTTGCCATGACAATCGGATGGACAAGATCTGGTGGAACGAGTTGTGGATGAGTTGGCCGGTGGGGCCTTGGTATGAGGAGTCGAGCAATGTCGCCAACGCACACCGGCTGGGGGCTGACGCGCACTTGCTGCTGACGGTGGGGGAGATGGACGAGAACGTGGATCCGGCGAGCACGATGCAGGTGGTTGCGGCACTCATCAAGGCGGACAAGGACTTTGAGATGCTCGTGGTTCCGGGGGGCGGGCACGGGTCGGGTGAGACGCCGTACGGGCGTCGCAAGCGGCAGGACTTTTTCGTGCGGCATCTGATGGGACGCGAGCCGCGGTGGTGATCGGGCTGCGGATCGGCCGGGCGTTACTTGGTCAGCCCCAGGGCTTCGGCGACGGCCGGGTCGATGACGCGGGAGCCCTTGTCGCCCGTCGTGAGCGCGAAGGCGCCGGCGTAGTCCCACACGCACCAGCCGATGGCGTTTTTCTCGCAGGCGGTTCGCACGTCGCGAAGCCACGCGGACCTGGCGGAGGCTGGTGCTTTGGTGATGGCGCCGAACTCGCCGCACCAGACGGCGGCGTTGTGCTTCTTTCCCCACTCGGCGGCTTTGGTGATCTGTTTGTCGATTTTGGCGGCGTTCCAAGACTGCTCGCCGTACCACTTCGCCTCGGCGCGGGCGGCGGGATCGGCGATGGTCTCGAGGATCGGCTTGATGATGTCTGGGGAGACGGGGTAGGGGATGTCCTTGAAGAGTTTCCAGCTGTCGCTGCCCCAGGTCGCGCCCTGGTGCGTGAAGGTGTGGGGTTCGTAGAAGTGGAAGGAGTAGACGATGTTTTTGTCGGCGAGGGGTGTCAGGTCGAGCAGGCCGGAGAGGCTGCCCCATTGCGTGCCGGAGGCGATGATCGTGTGCGAGGGAGCAGAGGCGCGGATCGCGGCGGCGAGCCTGGTCTGAAGGTCGTGCCAGCGGGGGGTGACCTTCTCGTAGACGGGCTCGTTGAGGATCTCGAGGAAGACCCGGTCGGCGTCCTTTGCTGCCAGTTCCAGCGCGAGGGCGGACCAGTTCTCGATGAACGCTTTCTCGAGCTTCTGGGCGAGGGGCTTGGTCGCGTCGTGCAGGTTCTTGTCGTACTTGGCTTCGACGGCGGTGCCCAGGGCGTGGATCTCGATGACGATCCCCAGGTCCGCCGCGACGACCATGTCGATGGTCTCGAGGAGCTTTTTGAGTGTGCCTTTGTTGATCTTCCCGCCGGCTTCGGTGAAGAGACGCGAGGGGTCGATCGGGAGTCGGACGTGGGTGAAGCCTGCGGCGCGGAGGGCGGCGGCGTCGTCCTTGGAGAAGAACTTCGCGTCGGCGAAGCCGGGCGCACCGCCCTCGGGGAGCCAATACCAGTGCGAGAGATTGACTCCCTTGGCGAGTCGGGCGAGGCGCGGGGCGGAAACGCCGGGTTCGGCGGCGTGCACGGGGCGTGATGTGGGCGGGGCGTTCTCGAACTTCGGGCGTTCGGAGAGGGGAGCGGCCCACCGGTCGTCGATCGTTGAGACGCCGACATGAGAGACGACCAGCGACAGGACGAATGGAATGATCACGAAGCCTCCCGTTCCGCCGCCGGCCGCGCTGGCTCTGGGCGTTTCTTGAATCGCAGGGGTTTCTATCTTGGCTCGCGCGAACGACCGAGATAGGCGTCCGTCGAGTTTTCGTTGGTCCGATCCCTCAGCAGGACAGCCGCATCATATTCGCCTTCGAGCAGGACGCCGGTTCCGGAATCCGACGCTGCGGCGGCGACGGAGGCCTTGCTCTTGTAGGACCACACCTCGCCGGATCGGACGACGATGTGGTACGTTCCTTCGCGGAGGGCGGGCTCGGGGCTGGCGGTCTGCCAGAACCACGCGCCGGGCTTGGAACGGGCGACGTCGCGCGTGAGCTTAATCGCGACGGGTCGCCAGCCCGCGTCCCATTTGGGGTGTCTTGCCGAGCCGCTTGATTTGACGTTGTAGAACGCGGCGAGTTCCGGCTCGAAGGGGATTGTGCCGCGATTGCACCAGATCGCGTGCCCCGCGGCGCCGGCGCGTCGTACCGACTCGATGGACTTCCTGAGATCGTCCCATGTGGCGTCCTTGCCTTCTCCGGCCGCTCCGATTCCCGGGAGCATGTCTTTCACGCGCCCGGCGCCGAGGTCGTTCATGAATTTGACCTGGTCGAGCCACGAGCGTTCGAACTCCGCGTGTCCGAATCGAAAGAACTTCGGGATGGCTTCGTCCCACCTCGGCGTCATGCGTGACGCTTTGACGAAGTCGCCGAGCTTCACAGCGTCGTCTCTTGCCCATGCGTACCACCGGGGCCAGTCCAGACAGTTGTTCTCGCTGCTTGAAGGCTGCAACGAGGGCGAGAGCGACACGAGTAAGCCGGGGCGAGCGGCGCGGAGCTCCTGGACGAACTGCTTTGAGAACTCATCGACCTTTCTTGATCGCCAACGCCGCCATTCCTCGTTGGTGTGATCGTCGGGCGGGGGCTTTCCGTCGTGCTCGCGTGCGTAGGCCTTTTTCGTGTAGTCGTCGTACCCCATGGTGATCGCGGGCCAGGCGATGCGGTCGTCGACCATGATCCCGTCGAGGTCGTAGGTGTTCGCGGCCTCAAGGACGAGGTCGATCATGAAGCGGCGTGCTTCGTGGTGGAGCGGGTTGAGGGAGATCGTGCCGTCGGGGGCGATCTCGCTTCCCTTGATATCCCGGCTGAGCCAACCGGGCTTGGATTTCCAACGGTCGTTTGGGAGGTCCTCGCGTCCGATCGCAAAGCCGAACTCGAACCATGCGACGTAGATCAGCCCGTTGCGGTGGGCTTCGATGAGCGACTCTTGCAGGAGGTCTCGATTGGCGCGATCGGGCGCGGGGGCGTCGGCGGGCTGCTGCTGAACGAGCGCGGGGTTGCGGTCGACTCCGATCGTCCGTTGGAGTACTTTCGAGGGGTACTGCGTGTACCCGTCCTTCCAGACTTGCACGTATACGGTGTTCAGGCCGGTGTCGCGGAGACGGTGCATCGTCTCGGCTGTTTTCGCGGGGGTTGCGAGCGCGTCGGAATCTGTGGCGGTGACCCAGGTCGCGCGCGCCTCGGCCTGCGGGTATGTGGGAGGTTGACCGTGGCTGTGAATCGGGCACGCTCCCGCCGAGACCGACGCGAGCAAGAATTGAACGAGCCTCATTCGGCGATCCTCGTGGGGGCGAGCGGTGCGCGTTGTTCTTTGGACGGGGGGAGCGTATGTGTCGTGCTGGGAGCTGGGCATCTCGAGGCTGCGCATGGCATGAGGCCGCGCGGGCTCAGACGGGCATGCCGTCCAGGCCGTCGTCCGCGGAGTCTGGGCCGCCGCCGTCGCGGTGGCCTTCGACCGGGCCGGTCTTTCGGCCGGCAGCGAACCCGCCGGAGCGGCCGGTGTCGAAGGGGGGCGGCTCGGAGGAGGCTTGGGGTGGTGAATACGGACGAGCGGGCGGAGGGGGGGCTGCCGGGCGATCGACGTAGCGGTCGATGTCCATGGGCTCGCGGGCGTGTTCGTCGAGGTTCTTGAAGCGGGTGGTGGCGGCGTCCCACTTGAGTTTGACGACGCCGGTGGGGCCGTTGCGTTGCTTGGCGATGATGAGTTCGGCGATGCCGACCTTGTCGGGGTTTTCGATCTGCCAGTTCTCGTCCTGCACGTGGTAGTAGTCCTCACGGTGGAGGAGGATGATGACGTCGGCGTCCTGTTCGATGGAGCCTGACTCGCGGAGGTCGGCCATGCGGGGGCGGTTGCCCTCGCGCTGTTCGCTGGCGCGGTTCAACTGGGCGAGGCAGACGACGGGGAGGTCGAGTTCGCGGGCGAGGGCTTTGATGCCGCGTGAGATGGTGGAGACTTCGACCTGACGGCTTTCGCGGGCGGCGCCGGGGGAGGTCAGGAGCTGGAGGTAGTCGATCATGATGCACTTGATGCCGTGCTGGCGGACGAGTCGACGGGCTCGTGCGCGGAGGGTCATAACGGTCATGTTGGGCGTGTCGTCGACGAAGATGGGGGCTTGTTCGAGTTCGCCGCAGGCCTGGATGACGCGGCGGAAGTCGACGCCTTGCCCGCTTCGGAGGTTGTGGCTTGAGATGCCTGAGCGAGCGGAGATGAGACGCTGGGTGACGGCGGACTTGGACATTTCGAGGGAGAAGAAGCCGATGGGGACGCGGGGGACATCTTCGCGGACGAAGGCGAGGCCGCCGAGGGCGATCTGTTCGGCGAGGTTGAGCGCGAGGGCGGTTTTGCCCATGCTGGGTCGGGCGGCGATGATGACGAGTTCGCCGGGCTGGAGGCCTCGGAGCATGTCGTCGAGTTCGGCGTATCCCGAGGGGACGCCGCTGAAGCCCTTGCCGTCCTGGGCTTCGAGGCGGTCGATCTCTTCCTGAAGGAGCTTCTTGAGTTCCTGAGGCTCGCTGACGGTTTCGTCTTCGGCGATCTCGAAGACTTTGGTTTCGGCGGTGTCGATGACCTCGCGGACGCCTTCGGGGCCCATGTCGCTGCCGACGTGGTAGGCGTCGTAGAGGATCTTGCCGGCGGCGTCGATGAGGCGGCGGAGTTTGGCTTTGTCGGCGACGATGCGGGCGTAGAAGGGGGCGTTGACAGCGGCGGGGACGGCTTCGGCGAGTTCGAGGAGTTTGGCTTCGCCGCCGACTTGCTCGTAGACGCCCATCTGGCGGAGGCGTTCTTGGGTTTGGACGAGGTCGCCGGAGTGGTGTCGGTCGAAGACCTCGATGAGGGCGCGGAAGATCCAGCCGTGCTCCTGGACGTAGAAGTCTTCGGGGCGGCGGACGATCATCATGACGTCGCCGATGACGTTGGGGTCGAGGATCATGGAGCCGAGGAGGGAGATTTCGGCTTCGGCGGAATAAGGGGCCTCGCGGTCGAAGAGCTTGCCGAGGGGTCTGCCCATCGCGGCGGAGACGCCACCACCGCCCCGGCGGGGGAGGTTTTTGGGGTCGTAGCGGTTGAAGTCGAAGGTGTCCGAGGTGGTCATGGGGTGGGTGCGGGCGGGTGGTGGAGGGGGGTGGTCCGGGAGGCAAAAGTAGCGTCGGCGGGCTGCGGCGACGCTGGAAGCGACATCATCTCAGGTGGTTTTCCACAGGGGTTTGAAGGCCCAAACCCCGCAGAGCCCCGTTGGGGCGGGATGGTCGGGGCCTGCTCGGGGCGCTGGGTCGAGCCGGTCGGGCGTCGGGTCTGGCGGACTGGACGCTCAACCGGCGTGCGAAGGAGTTCGTTGGGATCGAGGTGTGTGTGACGATCGCGTGACGGGAACGAGAACTCATTCGCATCTTTGCGCGAGGTCGATGCGATTTGAGGCCGATGCGTTGATGCGCGCGTGCGCGGTTGTGATGCACGTTGCTGTTGAAGCACGAAGAGGTCAACGCATGCCCCGTTTGGCTCATGTCTGACCTGAGCGTGTGTGCTGATCCCCCTGTCACTTTGTCAGATGGCAGGTGTTGACTGACAAGGCGCGTGCGGAAGTTGATGTGAGTGCTTGATGGCGCGTCGTGTGTCGACTCGCTTCTGGCATCGGAGTTGCAACAAGAGGGAGGTCGTCGCTCGCGGCTCCGTCGGTCGTGAGACAAGCACAGGAGAAATGAAATGCAACAGAGCAGAGTGGCATGGGCGTGTATGGCAGGCGTCGTCTTCGCTGGAGCGGGAGTCGTTCCGAGCGCGAGGGCCGGAATCGTCTATGGGGATGGCACGACGAAGCCGGTTTCGCATCGGGCGGTGTTTGCTCAGGCGGGCACTATCGGAGCGGAATGGTCCAGCCATTCCGGCGGTCCGGCGAGTTCCAACACAAGCGGGTACTTTTCCGGGTTCGAGAGAGCCGCCTCGATGTCAAGCGGCCCGGGAGGATTTGGCAGCTCATACGCGTACGCCGATGCGTTCCAAGAATCGCTCATGGGGGAAGACGCTCTCTCGTTCACCATGTGGGCGACCGTGGGCTGGGGAAACTATGCATGGGCGCAAGCCGGATCGACGTTGAATGCTTGGATGCTTCTTCCGAATGAGACCCCGTTTTATCTCTTCAGGTCGTACAGTGACACATGGTATCCGGTCACGACGCTTCAGCTGTTCAGGGAAGATGGTTCAGAGGTTGACCTTGGGTTTCACGAGGGCGACCAATGGGCATTCGCTCAGGGCACGCTCGCTGGCGGTTGGTACCACCTTTCGATCGATGCATCTTCGGTGCCGATGTGGGGCCTCTTCGGCGTCCCTTCGCCGAGCACGGCTTCTCTTCTCGCGTTAGGCGGTTTGGCAATGACGCGTCGTCGGCGCCGCTGAGCACCGTTCGTTGTTGCTCTCGAGGTCGGACCTTTCGTAGGTCCCTCCTGCTTCCTTCTCCAATCAAAGGACCCCCATGCTCCATGAACTCTCCGGCGACATTCTTCTCTCTTCCGCTGCGGTGATCGCTCACGGCGTCGCGCCGAACGATCCGTTCCATTCCGGGCTTGCGCTGCAACTTCGCGAGCGTTTCCCGGCGATGTACAAGGATTTCAGGCACTATTGCCAGACGGCGCACCCCAAGGCTGGGGAGATCTGGGCATGGGCGGGCGCTGGTCCCGACGGTCCGGTCCGCATTGTCGCCTTGATGACGCAGGAGGGCGGGTACGAGCACGGGGCCAAGCCCAAGCCCGCGTCGGTCTCGCATGTGGGGCATGCTCTCAAGGCGTTCCGCAAGTGGATCGATGATGAGAAACCTGCAAGCGTCGCGATTCCGAAGCTTGCGACGGGCGTCGGCGGGCTTGAGTGGGAGCAGGTTCGCCCGCTCATCACGCAGCATCTTGGCGGGAGCGTTCCGGTGTATGTGTACGCGACGTACCACAAGGGCGTGAAGGCGGCTGAGCCCGCGTCGCGCGTGGTTCGCGAGGCCACGCCGCATCACTGATCGCGCGCCCGCGCGATAAAAGAGCTTGTCCGGCAGGGCCCGCGGTTTGCGGGCCCTGTTCTTGATCGGCGACGGCGTGAAGCGGGTTGGTCCGAGTCCGAGAATCGAGCGTCGGTCCTTGTCAGGTGTCGCGGTCGTTCCAGGCCCACCCGGACGGAATGTCGGGCGCCGAAGTCGCTGGTCAACTTCGTGTGTGAATGCGACGTTGGAACAGCGTTGCGGAGGGGCCTTGTGTCGGGCTTCACGAACGCCTAGGGCTACCAACTCATGGCCAATCGCTCACTGACCACGATCGTTCTTCTTGCCGCAGCCACAGCCGGTCCCTCGGCGCACGCGGAAGACTTCATCTTCGACTTCAAGAGCGACATGGTGTGTGGCACTGGTACGCTTTCGGGTGTCGCGAACGGGGACGGGTGGTTGACGATCCTGGGCGGGAGTCTGTCGGTTTTTTCGGGAGTCTACGAGGGGTCGTACAAACTGATCGGCAACGCGAACAAGACCAGTCCGATCATCAGCCCGACCGGCTACTTCATCTACGACAATCAGTTGTCGCCCGATGCGCCGGCGTCGCTCAATGTCTACGGGCTGCTGTTCGGGGACGGCAGCACCGAGATCAACATCTGGGGCAACGGTGAGAAGAGCCCGTACACCTTCTACGCGCACGGGAAATCTGGCGATCTTTCGACCGATGGCGAGTTCACGATTGCGGTGGTTCCTGCTCCTGGCGCGGTGGCCTTGGCGGGATTGGGCGCGGTTGTGTTCGGGCTTCGTCGTCGGCGGAGCTGATCAGCAGCGGCCTGTGAGCACGGAGTCAACGTCGTTGTGGCCCATGCGTGGGGTCGCCACTCCGTGGAGGGCATGGCGGGACACCCACGTGATGCTCGTGATGAGCAAACCACGGTTGCGGCGGTTGTGATGTGAGCGACGCGGGGCTTGTTTCGGCGGGCTCACTGCATTCCAAGGCGTTGCTCTGGAAGGGCACTCTGCGTCGCGGGCCCGCGGCTGGTATGCTTCGGGGATGACATGCTTCTCAGCTGTTCGTGCGTGCGTGTTGATCGCGGCGGCCGTTGTGGTGACGGTGATGGGCTGTTCGACCTCGGGCGGTGGCTCTTCGCGGGGGCCTGAGCCTCTGCGGGTGATGACGTTCAACATCCGGTACGGCACCGCGTCCGATGGCGATCACGCGTGGGCGAAGCGTCGGCAGCTTGTGTTCGATCTGATCAACGAGAAGCCTTACGACGTGATCGGCGTGCAGGAGGCTTTGCGGTTTCAGATCGATGAGATTCTGGCGAGCAACGCGGAGCTGGCTGCGATCGGCGTGGGGCGCGATGATGGCAAAGCGATGGGCGAGCACGCGTCGATTCTTTATCGCAAGTCCCGCCTGACGCCCGACCCGGTGCAGCAGGGCACGGTGTGGCTTTCGGATACTCCGGAGGTGCCCGGGTCGAAGCACTGGGGCAACGGCATTACGCGGATCTTCACGTTTGCGCGATTTACAGAGAGCGGTGGGGGCGGTGGGGGGGAGGCGTTCTGGGTGTACAACACGCACCTGGACCATCAGAGCGAGCCGGCCCGTCGACGCTCGGCGGAGGCGATCGCTGCGCACGTCGCGAGGCATGTCGGGGGCGAACGGTTGCTGCTGACGGGTGATTTCAATTGCAGCGAGCAGAGCAACGCCATTCGGTACCTGAAGGGAGAGATCCCGCGGGCGTGGGAAGGCGGGGTGAACGGCCCGGCGTCACCGATGCTCGTGGATACCTATCGCGTGGTGCATCCGACGGAGCGGGCGGTGACGACGTTCCAGGGTTTTGGAACGATCGCAGAGCTGCCCGCGGGCGCGTGGGGGGACAAGATCGATTCCATTTTCATGGGCGCGGGAGATCGCGGCTGGTCGCGCGTTCTTGAGGCGGCGATCGACACGCGGACGTTCGGTCCCGGGCCTACGAAGTATCCGAGCGACCACTGGGCGGTCACGGCGACGTTGAGCCGGTGACGGCCTGCTCGCCGGGCGTCTCGTGGTTCAGATTTCTGGCGTGTGTGTCGTCGGTGGAGGTTACTTCGCCATGGCCATTCGCTTGAGCCCGTCGACTTTGGCGGGCTCGGGGTTGGCGGGGCCGACCTGGCCGCAGGCGGGGCAGGTGAAGTTGGCTTTGGTGTATTTGGCGACGGCGGCGGCGGCGGAGTCCAGCGCGCCGGATGTTGAGCCGAACGCGCCGGAGATGGGGCCGTCGGTGACGATGTGGCCGATGGTGGAGCCGTCGGGGCGCTTGTAGACGATCTCGACGCCGATGGCACCGTCTCCGACGCCATAGACCGGCGAACCGGCCAGGCCGGCGAGCCCCGAGCCGAGGCGTGCACCGGTGCTGCCCTGATCAAAGAGGACAAAGCGGTATTCGAGCGTGAGGTCGGTGGGTTGGCCGATGGGTGCGCCGACCTGCGTCTTGAGTTGTTCGGTGAGTTTGGCTTCGAAGTCGGCGTAGGTCTTGGGGTCGACGTTGGTGGTGGCTTCGAGTCTGCTCAGGGCGACGTGGCCGTGGATGACGCCTTCGCGGACGGGCTGAAGGACGAAGGTCTTGCTGCTGGTGCAGCCTGTGGTGAGGAGGAGCGAGAGGGCGGCCAAGAGGACGAGGGGAGTGCGGCGGGACATCGGGAGGCTCCGGGGAATGGGTGAGCCTCTGAGATGCTGCGAGCACGCTGCGGTTACACGGCTTTAGGTGGTCTTGGTTTGTCGTTCATTGAATGCAGCCCAGAACTCTGCGGAGATTTGCACCGCCCGCACCTCGAAGTCGACGAGGTCGGACCAGCGGTCGATCCAAGGTTGCAACGCTTCGCGGCTCGGGGCTTCCATGAGTTGGAAGCATCGCAAGCCGTCGGGCTCGACCCAACTGGCGACGTAGGCGATGTTGTCGGGCATCATCCGCCCGGAGGCGCGGAACCGCTCGCCGATGGCGGCGGGGCCTGCTTTCATTGTTTCGATGACCATGTAGAGCATGGGAGGGGTACGTTGGATGCGATGGGGCGGTTCGGGGAGGAGGGGAAGCACCCGTGAGGAGCCAAGACCCTCCAGGTTTGGCGGCGATCGGCCACCTGCGTTTCGAGCCCGCAGGGCTCTGATCCAATAGCCGGGGGCAACGCCCCCGGTTCCACGCCGCGATGACACGCGACCCTGCAAGGGTCGGATGGATGTCGATGACACGACGTCATTGCACCCCTGCGGGGTGCGGGGCGATTGTCGCGTTGACCGGGGGCGTTGCCCCCGGCTACTTTCGATCAGCCCTGCGGGCTGAAGAACCGTGCCACCGATCGTGGCTCTGCACGATCGGTGCTCTTCGCGACGACCGACGCCCGCCGGTACAGGTTCTCTAGTACAGAATTTTGGAGGGCTTGAGCGAGAGTTCCAGAAACTCTACCAAGGAATCGGCCACACGAGGGCACGCCTTTGCGATCTCTTCAGGAGAGTTGGAACTCCAATTACGATCGTGAGAAACGAACAACACAGGCGGATGACCCTGCTGATCAACATGATTGAAATCTAAGGCGAACGTATCTCCGCAACCCGTGGTCGCGATGACGATGAATCCAAGCGGGGCGACAACGCACCCCGGATATGCATCGACGCACTCGGACAAGATGCTCTCCGGGGCTTGGATGGCGGCTCTCATTCTCGTCCATGCTTCGCCGCTGACAACGCATGAGGAGTACAACCCGAGGATAGGTTCGCGAACACCGATTGACGCCAGTTGGGTCAGTTCCTGCTTCGATGCGGGTCTGACTTTGACCTTGGCCTTTCGAGCAATGAGCGACATCGCTCTCGCGTAACGGTCGGGTATGCTCGTCGCGCGCGGCTTGAACCAGTCAAACAGCAGCATCTTGGAGTCTCCCGCTCAAAAGCCGCTCGTAATCTCATCGATCGACGCATGTCCCCCCCCGGCTCGCGCCGGGGGCTCTGTCACCCCGGCCGCAGGGCCTTCGCGTGCACATCCTTCAACTGCTCGTCCGTCACCGGCCCGGGTGCGCCGGTCATGAGGTCGGACCCGATCTGGGTCTTCGGGAAGGCGATCACGTCGCGGATGTTGCTGGTGCCGAGGAAGTTCATCACCAGGCGGTCGAGGCCGAAGGCGATGCCGGCGTGGGGGGGGGCTCCGAACTGGAGGGCTTCGAGGAGGAAGCTGAACTTTTCCTTGGCTGATTCGGGCGAGAGGCCAAGCAGCGTGAAGACCTTGCTTTGCACCTTGGGGTCGTGGATGCGGACGCTGCCGCCGGCGATTTCCTGGCCGTTGAGGACGATGTCGTAGCCTGCGGAGACGATGGCTTCGATGGTGACCTCGTCATCGACATCCGCCGCGACGAAGGCTGCGGCCTGATCGTCGTTGGGAGCGGTGAAGGGGTGGTGCATCGCGACCCATTTGCCGGTTTCCTTGTTCTTCTCGAACATGGGGAAGTCGACGACGATGAGGAAGTTCCACGGGCCGCCTTCGGAGCCGGGCTTGGGGACGACGCCGGTGTCGCGGGCGACGACCTGGCGGAGTTCGCCGAGGCTCTTGGTGCAGGTCGAGTAGACGTCGGCGACGAAGAGGACGGTGTCGCCGGGCTGGAGGGCGAGGGCGGCTTTGAGCTCGTCCTTGACGCTGGCGAGGAACTTGGCGATGCCGGTCTCGAACTCGCCGGCGGCGTTGACCTTGACCACAGCACAGCCGCCCGCGCCGAAGCTGCGGACGAACTCGTTGTACCCGTCGGTCATCTTGCGGGTGAGCTTTTCCGCGCCGCCGGGGACGCGGATGGCTTTGACGACGCCACGCTTGCTGTTGAACGCCGGGCGGTCAGCCCCTTGGGCCAGTGCGTCCTTGAAGAACGCGACCTCGCTCTTGGCGGCGATGGCGGAGATGTCGGTGATTTCGAGGCCATAGCGCGTGTCGGGGCGGTCGATGCCGAAGCGTTCCATCGCTTCGCGGTACGGCATCTTCTGGATCGGCGGGACGTCGAAGCCCGTCATTTCCTTCCAGAGGCGGCGGACGAAGCCTTCCATCATCTCCACCACGTGCTCGCGGCGGACGAACGACATTTCCAAGTCGATCTGCGTGAATTCAGCCTGACGGTCCGCACGCGGGTCCTCGTCGCGGAAGCAGCGGCAGATCTGCATGTACCGATCGCAGCCGGCGACCATCAGGATCTGCTTGAAGAGCTGGGGCGATTGCGGCAGGGCGTACCAGTTGCCCGCTGCGTGACGCGACGGCACGAGGAACTCGCGGGCCCCCTCGGGCGTGGACTTGTAGAGGATCGGCGTCTCGATCTCGAGGAAGCCGTTCTCGTCGAAGTAGCGGCGGGTGACCTGGTAGACCTTGTGGCGCGTCGCGATGGCTTTCTGCATCGACGGGCGGCGCAGGTCGATGTATCGGTGCTTGAGGCGGAGTTCCTCGTTGGCGAGCTTGCCGCCGCCGCCGGTGTCGTCGGGCAGGAAGGGCGGGTTGGCGGTCTTGTTGAGGACTTCGAGTTTGGTGACTTCAACCTCGATCTTGCCGGTGATGAGTTTGGGGTTTTCGCCGCCCGCGCGGATGCGGACGGTCCCCTCGACGGCGACGACATCCTCGTTGCGGAGGTGGTCCGCGGTGTCGAGGACGTCCTTGGGGAGCGAGTCGCCGTCGAAGACGGCCTGGGTGACGCCGAAGCGGTCGCGGATGTCGATAAAGACGAGGCCTGTGCCGTGGCCGCGGTAGGAATTGACCCAGCCGTTGAGGCGGACGGTCTGGCCGACGTTGGAATCGCGGAGTTCACCGCAGGTGTGGGTGCGACGGAGCATGTTCGGGTCCTTTTTTGAGAGCGGGCGGAGTATAGGGAGGGGTGGGGGGGTTGTTGGTGGCCCGGTTCTCCGAACCGGGCGCGTGGAAGCAGGGCACCCCAACGAGATTCATTGTGCGGCGGCACCGCAGGCCCGCCCGCATTCGGTGCAAACTGCCGAGACGCCGCGCGGATACTTGCACACCTCGCAAAGCCCGCGTCGGCGGCGATTCGCCCGCACGGCCAGCCCGACCGCCCATGCTCCGGCCGCGACGAAGCAGCCGTAGAACGCCGAATTGACGGCGAGCCCGGCCCAGATCGGCCGCAACGGGAAGTGAACTGGAATCGGCCCTATCTTGGCCAACGGCGTCGGCAGCCGCACGTCAATCGCGGGCCAGCCGCCGTACCAGACGCGGGTGTCCGGCGTCGGCGAGCCGGGGTACACACTGATGTGCTCTTGGAGAAACGACAAGCGCGCCGCGCAGCGCAGCGGCCATCCGCTCGCGATTTCGTTGACTTCCCACCGCCAGTATTCCCGGCTGCCTGCATAGAAAGTGCGAAACTCGGTACCCGCCGATTCGATCGCTGCGTCAACGCGATCGGGGCTTGATGGAGGCGTCATGGACTGGGGCCACAAACTTGGCGACACAGGCCATGCGGACGGGCCGCTTTGCAGCACACTCTGGCCTCTCGGAACGTCCGCGAACAAGACCCTCGATGTTCGCTCGTACTCAAACCACCACGCCACGCTGTAACTGACGACGATGCCCGAGAGGAGGCAGAGAGCAAACGAGTTGCACAAGCGGAGTTTGTTCATGGTTCCGCTCGCACTTGCGTCCGGGGACGCCGCTTCAATCCGGATCCACCGCCTCCACCAGCCCCAGCACGACACGGTTCGTGACGAGCCATCCTTCGTCGGTTAGGCTCCAGCGCCCGCTCGTTTCGACGAGTTCACCAGCGGCGATTGATGCCTGTGCGGCGGCTTGGAGTTTCTGGCCCGAGCCGGGGCGGAGGCGATCGGCCTCCGCGATGGCTGCTGCGGCGTCGAGGCCTTCGGCGAGGCGGACGCCGGTCATGATCTTTTCGACCAGGGCTCGCGTGGCGTCGGGGGGTTCGACGTCGATCGCGGGGGGGAGGCCGTTCGCGGTCTCCGCGAGGTAGTCGTCGAGTCTGGGGACGTTCTTCCAACGCCAGCCCCCATCTGCCTGTCTCACGTGCCCGCTCGCGCTGGGGCCGGCCGCCAGCCATTCTTCTTGCCGCCAGTACGCGAGGTTGTGCTGACTCTCGCAGCCGGGCTTGGCGAAGTTGCTGACCTCGTAGCGGTCCATCCCCGCTGCTCGGACATGGCGGAGGGTGGCGTGGAACATCTCGACTTCGACCTCTTCCTCCGCGGGGATGAAGTGTCCGAGCTCGAGGCGCTTGGTCATGGCGGTGTTGGGTTCGTACGTCAGGTTGTAGCAGGACAGGTGTTCGGTCCCGATCGAGAGGGCGGTCGTGAGGTCGCTCTCCCAGTCGGCGAGGGTTTGGCCCGGGATGCCGAAGATCAGGTCCATGGATTGGCGGGGGATGCCCGCAGCCCGGGCGAGGTCGATGGCTTTGGGGACGTTGGCGGGGTCGTGCCAGCGTTCGAGGGTTTTGAGGTGGACGGGGTTGAAGGATTGGGCCCCGACGCTGACGCGGTCGACGCCGCCGCTGCGGAGGGTGGCCATGAGTTCCGGCGAGACGGTCTCGGGGTTGCATTCGACGGTGAACTCGCCCAGGCCTCGGCGGATGTCGCTGAGGTCGAATCGCTCGTCCAGCGTCGTCAGGAGGCGGCGCCAGTGCTCGACCGCCAGCAGGCTGGGCGTTCCGCCGCCGACGAAGATCGTCCGGAGGGGGGCTCCAGCGGCGAACGGAGCCAGGGCGTGCAACTCGGCGATGAGCCGGTCGGTGAACGCCGCCTGGCGGTCCCGGGTGTCGACCAGGCTGTAGAAGTCGCAGTAATGGCACTTGTGAAAGCAGAACGGGACGTGGAGGTAGAGGGAGCGGACCGCTCCGCCACTTCCCGCCTGGGTCCTCAGCCCGCCCGTCAGCGGATGGGGTGATCGGCTGGACGAATGGGCCTGGGTTTGCGTCAGGATCGGGATGGAGGTATTCTGTTTGGGCAAGGTTTTGGTCGCGGGGAACGGGTACGATCAGGACGGGGCGGGGGTCGGAACAGTCACGTATGGTCTGGGCGGGTCGGCCTGGGGAACAGCCCCGCCTCGGAAAGGATATTCGTCGTGAACGCTTCACTCGTCTTTGTCTTGCCGGACGGCTCGCAGAAGGAACTCCCCCTCAAGAAGTCTCGCCTGGTCGTCGGACGGCAGGAAGGCGTCCAGATTCGCCTCAACACGTCGTCGATCTCGCGTCAGCACTGCGAATTCATGGTCAACGACTCCGGGATTTCCGTGAAGGACCTTGGTTCCAGCAACGGCACGTTTGTGAATAAACGGCGGATCACCCAGACGGTCCTGGCGGCTGGGGACATCGTCGGGATCGGGAATCAGGTGCTGGTGGTGCGGATTGACGGCTCACCCGCGAAGATCGACTCGCCCGATGTCCTCCGGCGCGGTCTGGTGTCGCCGGCTGCCGCGTCTCCGAGTTCTCTGGGGAGCGCAGGTGTCGCGGTGGCGAAGCCCAAGGGTGCCGCGGCTGCCAAGCGACCCGCGGGCGACGAGGACGGCCCTGGCGGAGCGGCCGACCTCCCCGGCGGAGCGCCGGACAAGGACTCTTCGAGCGAGTGGGACTTTGATTTCCTGGACGGGAAAGACAAGGACCTGCCGAAGCTTTAATCAGCCCGCGCAGCCTTAGGCCGCGCCTTTGTCCTTCTTTTCCTCGGGCTGTACCGTCTTGACGGGTGCGGCCTGGGGGATGCGGATGTTGGTCGAGCACCCCTTGCAGCGCACGGTTTTCCCTCGCGCGGACGACGGGACCGCCAGGACCAAGCGGCAACTGAGGTTCGGGCACATGATGCGAAGGTGATCGTTGGCCATGGGGTTCCGGGTTTCATCGACCCCGCGGGGGTCGATCTTGAGCCCGACGCAGAATCCCGGCGGTCTCCCGTGCCCCACACGCCCGAGAACCCTAACGTTCCCGCTTGTGGACCGAGCGACGCCCGGCCCACGCTTCCGGAGTCCTGAGATGTCCAAGCCTACCCAGTGCACCGCCGTCGTTGGTCTCCAGTGGGGCGACGAAGGCAAAGGCAAAATCGTCGACCTCCTCGCCCGTGAACACGACGCGGTTGTCCGCTACAACGGCGGCGCCAACGCGGGGCACTCCGTCGTCGTCAAAGGCGAGCGATACGCCCTCCACCTCATCCCCGCGGGGATTCTGTCGCCGGGCAAGCTGGCGGTGATCGGCAACGGCGTCGTTCTTGACCCTGAATGGCTGCTGAAAGAGATCGACACCATCAGCGCCCGAGGCGTGGACATGTCCGGGCTGGTTGTCTCGTCGCGCGCGCACGTCGTCATGCCTTACCACAAGGACGAGGACGGCTTTCGCGAGGACGTTCTCAAGCGAGCCGGGAGCCAGCGTCCCGTTGGCAGCGGCGAGGGGCAGACCGAGATCGGGACGACCAAGCGCGGCATCGGCCCCGCCTACGCCGACAAGGCCCAACGCGCCACCGCCATCCGCGTGGGGGACCTGCTGCGTCCCGACACCCTGCGGGCCAAGGTGCAGTTGGCGTGCGCTCTGAAGCAGGCGATGCTCCACGACCTCTCGGGGGGCGTGCACAAGCTCAACGCGGACGAGATCGCCGATCGTGCGCTCGCCGCAGGCGAGAAACTCCGCCCGATGATCCGCGATACCACCTACCTCCTCCACGAGATGCTCGGGGGGGGCAAGAAAGTCCTGTTCGAGTCCGCCAACGGAACGCTTCTGGATGTGGACCACGGGACGTACCCGTATGTGACGGCGTCGTCGTGCGCCATCAGCGGGATCGGCCCGGGGACTGGTGTCCCGGTGCAGCGCGTGGACAAAGTGCTGGGGGTGATGAAGGCCTATTCCACCCGAGTCGGCTCGGGGCCGCTGCCGACGGAACTTTTCGACGCCACCGCGGACGGCATCCGCACCCGCGGACGCGAGTTTGGCACCACGACCGGGCGTCCCCGGCGCGTCGGGTGGCTTGATCTGGTTGCGGTCAAGTACTCGACGATGATCAACGGGGCCACCGGGCTGTGCCTGACGCTGCTGGACGTGCTGTCGGGCGTCGATGAGCTGAAGGTCTGCACGGCGTACGAGATCGACGGCGAGCGCACGGAGCGGTTCCTTCCGGACGGAGCGGATCTCGCGCGGGCCAAGCCGGTGCTGACGACCCTCCCCGGGTTTTCCGAGGGGATCGGCGGGGCGAGGAAGATCTCGGACCTTCCGGCTGCGGCGCGAAACTACATCGACTTCATTCAGAAGTACACCGGTGTCCCCGCCGCGATCGTGTCGGTCGGTCCCGACCGCGAACAAACGATGATGGTCTGACGTATCGAGCGGATCCCATGCCCCAGGTTTCGCAAGCCATCCCGCCCGTCTCTCCGCATCTCGCCGATCCGTCAGCGCTGGCGGCGGCGGCTGAGATCCGCGGGCGTGTGCCCAAGGCCGACCCGTTGCGGTATCTGCCCGATGTGCATCCGTCGCGGATTCCCCGGCACGTCGCGGTGATCATGGACGGGAACGGGCGGTGGGCGAAGGCCCGCGGGTTTGACCGGACGTTCGGGCACCGCAACGGGGCCCGGGTCGTTCGCGAGGTGCTGGAAGAATGTGTGCGTGTCGGCGTCGAGGTGCTGACGCTCTACTCGTTTAGCCAGGAGAACTGGAAGCGCCCCGCGGACGAGGTGGCTTCCCTCATGCTGCTTTGCGAGACCTATCTCGCGGGCGAGCGCGAGCACATGGTGCGCGAGGGGATTCGATTCCGCATGATCGGAGACCGCGAGGGGCTGCCCGCCTCGGTGCGGAACGCTATCGAGGAGACCGAGCGAGCGACGGCGCGGCACGACGGCACGATGTTGGTGCTTGCCCTGAACTATGGCAGTCGGTCTGAAATCGCCCGGGCGGCACGCAGGTTGGCGGAGCGGGCGGTCGCGGGGGAAATCTCGCCCGACCAGATCACGCCGGAATTGCTCGCGGCCCATCTCGACACGGCTGGGATGCCCGACCCGGACCTCTTGATCCGGACGGCGGGGGAGATGCGGGTCTCGAACTATCTGCTGTGGCAGATCAGTTACGCCGAGTTTCATGTGACCACGACCCTGTGGCCCGATTTCGGGGCGGCGGACCTGCACGCGGCGATTCGGGACTATGCCGGGCGGAATCGGAAGTTCGGCGGGCTCTAAGTTCGAATGGACGTCGCCGCACGTTGCTCGCGCGTTTGTGTATGATGCGGTGAGATGCGACACTACGACCTTTGCGTCATTGGAAGCGGGCCCGCCGGTCAACGAGCGGCGATCCAGGCTGCGAAACTCGGGAAATCCGTCTGCGTGGTCGAACGCCGCGAGGTTGTCGGCGGCGTGGCGATCAACACGGGGACGATCCCCAGCAAGGCCATGCGCGAGGCGATTCTCCGGGCGGGGGGTTACAAGGCGGCGATGCCGACGGTGACGGATTTCTTTGCGGCGAGGAACGCGTTGTTCACGACTCTGCTCACGTCGTGCCAGGACGTGATCAAGGCCGAGGTCGAGTTGATCCGCGGGCACTTTGACCGCAACGGGGTTGAGGTGGTTACGGGCTTGGGGCAGTTTCGCGACGCCCACACGATCGACGCCATTTCTGAACACGCGATGACCACGCTGACGGCTGACTTTGTGATGATCGGCGTGGGCACGTATCCGACCAAGCCCAAGTCCATGCCTTTCGATGGTCAAACGGTCATTTCGAGCGACGAGATCCTGAAACTCCCGTACCTCCCCAAGAGCATGATCATCGTCGGCGGCGGCGTGATCGGGACGGAGTACGCCTCGATGATGCAGGCGCTGGGGGTGAAGGTCACGCTGATCGAGGGGCGAACGCGATTGCTCGACTTCGTTGATGGCGAGATCGTCGAGGCCTTCCAGTACCACCTGCGGAACAACGGCGCGACGCTGCGCATGGGCGAAAAGGTCGTGACGGTCCGGCATGTGGAACCGATGCCCGGTGTGAAGACCCAAGGGGGCCCGCAGGTCGAGGCGGTGCTCGAGAGCGGCAAGGCGATCCGGGCGGACTGTCTTCTGTACGCTGTCGGGCGTCAGGGCGCGACCGACGGCCTCAATCTCGGCACCGCGGGGCTTCAGGCGGACGATCGCGGGCGCATCAAGGTCAACCAGCAGTATCAGACCGAGGTGCCACACATCTACGCGGCGGGCGACGTGATCGGCTTTCCGGCCTTGGCGAGCACCAGTCTTGAGCAGGGGCGGCAGGCCGCCTGTCATATGTTCAAGTACCCCTTCGAGCGTGTCGAGGAAACCATTCCCTACGGGATCTACTCCATTCCTGAGATTTCAATGGTCGGGTGGACCGAGGAGCGTCTCACGGCCGAGGGCGTGCCGTACGAATCCGGGATCGCCCACTACAAGGAGATCGCCCGCGGGCAACTTCTCGGGGACGATATCGGGATGCTCAAGCTGCTGATCCATCAGGACAGCCACGCCATTCTGGGCGTGCACATCATCGGGACGGGCGCGACGGAACTGGTCCACATCGGGCAGGGTGCCATCGCGTTCAAAGCGACCGTCGAGCACTTTGTCAACACGGTTTTCAATTACCCGACGCTCGCCGAGTGCTACAAGGTCGCGGCGTTCAACGCGCTGAACAAGCTCCGCGCTGTTTAGGCTTCTCTTGCGGCTTCCGCACGTCGCTGAACTTCTTCGAGTCTCGCTCTGGCGAGCATGCCAATGGACTCGGCGACCACCCGCTTGACCTCGTCCATGCTCGGGCACCGTTCGCCGAGCAAGGCTTTCAGGCTCGTCACGGGCCTCCCCGCGAGCCCGCACGGCACAATGAGACCGAAGTGGTTCATGTCCGGCGCGACGTTCAATCCCAGGCCGTGCATCGAGACCCAACGGCGGACCCGCACGCCAAACGCGCACAGTTTCGCGGAGGTCTCTCCCTCCCTCACCCAGACTCCCGTGGCTGATGTGTCGCGTGCGCCGACGACGCCCCACGTGGCCGCGGCGTCGATGACCGATTGTTCCAAGAGCCTCATGTACTCGTGCAGCCCGAGCTTCAGCAGGTTGAGGTCGAGGATGGCGTACCCGACCAACTGTCCAGGCCCGTGGTAAGTGACGTCTCCGCCGCGGTCGGTCTCGCGGACGTCGACGCCCAGTGCGGCCAATGCCTCGGGCGAGCCCAGGACATGTCCCGCCGCCCCGGCCCTGCGGCTGACGGTCACGACCGGGTCGTGCTCGAGGAGGAAAAGAGTCCCGATTCGAGGCGTGCCCGCTTCGCGGTCGGCCAGGACGGCCGCCGCCTCGGCCTCCTGTCGCTCGTACGCCTCGGCGTAGGCGATTCTGCCCAGATCAATGACTCGGAGGTCGACGTTCACAAACAATGGTAGTGGGGGCCCTCCCACGGCTTCTCCGCCCCGCGAGCCCGCAATAATGACCCCATGCCCATGATCCATCCCTCGGCCATCGTCGATCCCAAGGCCGAGATTGCTGCGGACGTTGAGATCGGCCCCTTCTGCCTCGTCGACGGCTCTGTCCGTCTCGCGGCGGGCGTCCGGCTGGTGTCGCATGTCCACCTTTCGGGGCCTCTCGAGATCGGGCAGGGAACGACGCTGTACCCCCATGTCACGCTCGGGCAGCTGCCGCAGGACTTTAAGTTCTCGCGCGGGATGCCGACGGGCGGCGTGAAGGTCGGCTCTGGGTGCATTCTCCGCGAGGGTGTGACGCTCCATGCGGCGACCAAGCCTGACATTCCCACGACCGTCGGCGACCGTGTGCTGATGATGGTGAATTCGCACGCGGGGCATGACGCCCGTATCGGGAGCGACGTGATCCTCGCCAACGGGGCTCTCCTCGGCGGGCACGCGAGCGTCGGCGACAAAGCCAACATCTCCGGCAACGTCGCAATTCACCAGTTCAACCGCGTTGGACGGCTCGCGTTCGTCTCGGGCGGCTCAGCGGTCTCGACGGATGTCCCGCCGTTCTGCGTCGCGTGGGGGCGCAACCGCCTGCACGGCGTGAATCTGGTCGGGATGCGGCGGAACGGGTTCCCCCGCGAGCACATCGAGAAAGTGCGCGCGGCGTTTCTCAAGGTCTTCCGCGCCAGTCTGCCGCGGCCGGAGATGCTGCAGATGCTCGACGAGATGGCGGTTGATTGTCCCCCGGTTGGAGAGATGGCGCAATTCGTCCGCGAGGCGAAGAAGCCGATCTGCGCCGGCTTGGGCCGCCCAAGTCGCGACCTGATCGCGCTTTGGCGTGCCGTGAAGTCCGGTAAACTCTCGGCACCCGCGGAAGACGAGCCGGTGGCGTGATTGCCGGGGCGGCGTTCACCGGAATTCGGGATCGGGCCCTTGTTTTTCAACCGGGTGCCTGTAAACTGTCCGGATGAGCAATCCGATTCGTTCGACCATGGCCTTGGCCGCGTTTGTTGTCACCGCCGCTCAGGCTGACGTCATCCGCCCCAACGGCGCGACCGCGACCAGCGAGTTCAGCGGCTCGTACCTGGTGACCAACGCGATCAACGGGACGGGTTTGCCCGCCAATTTCTCCCTGAGCGATGCTCACGCGACGTACGCGCCGGGCAATCACTGGACCACGCAGGCCAACCGAACCATCGGCGAGTCCGCGACGTTCACCTTCAATCAGCCGGTCTCCGTTGGCGGGTTCCACATGTGGGCCCACCGATCCAACGGTGTCGCGAGCAACCCCTACTACGCGGTGACGCGGTTTGATCTCGTTCTCCGCGACGGGGCGGGGGCGACGCTTGCTCAGCACCTTGGGCTGGTGGGCGTGCCGAATGTTCCAACCGCGCAGTCCTACGCGTTCAACATCGTGGACAACGTCCGCTCGATCCAGTTCATCGTGCGAGCGACCAACAACAACAATGTGTCGCCGTACACCGGCCTGGCCGAGGTCGCGTTCGACACCTGCATTGCCGCCACCACCTCGAGCCCGTCGAACCAGATCGTCTGTCCGGGCGGCACGGCGATGCTCGTTGCGGACGTCGGCGGTTCGGGCCCGCTGGTGCTGCGGTGGGAGCGTGTGGACGGGTCTGGGAACGCGGTGACGCTCTCGGACGGTCCGCTGCCGGGTTCCTCGGCGGTGATTTCCGGCGCGACCACGAACACGCTCACCGTGGCCGGGGTGGATGTCGCGGCGACCTCCTTCACGTACCGCTTGGTGGTCGGAAACCGGTGCTCGCAGACGACGAGCGTGCCGACGGTGCTCTCGTATTGTCCGGTGGACGCCAATTGCGACGGGTTCAACGATTTCTTCGACTACGACCAGTTCGTCTCCGCGTTTGAGTCCGGCGGGGCGTCCGCGGACTTTAACGGCGACGGGTTTCTCGATTTCTTTGACTACGACGATTTCGTGGCTGCGTACGAGCAGGGTTGCTGAATCGTTATTCCTTGACGCCGCCCGCGGAGATCCCCGCGACAAACGTCCGCTGCGTGAGCAGGAAGAGGAGCAGCACCGGCGCGGTGACCATCACGCTGGCGGCCATGAGGAGGTTCCAGGGCGTGTTGCCGGCTTTGCTCTGGTAGAGCTGGAGCCCCAGGGCGAGGGTGAACTGGTCTCGGTGCGTGAGGAAGATGAGCGGGGCGAGGAAATCGTTCCAGACGAACATGAAGTGGAAGAGGGCGACCACGGCAAGGGCGGGGGTTGAGAGCGGCAGAATGACCCGCCAGAAGATGCCCCAGTGTCCGCACCCGTCGATGGTGGCGGCTTCGTCGAGTTCGCGGGGGATCTGCATATAGAACTGGCGGAGCAGGAAGATATTGAACGCGCCGCCGAACCACGCGGGAACCCAGAGTGGTTTGAGCGAGCCGATCCAACCCAGGTTGCTGAAGATGATGTAGAGAGGCCCCATGATGACCGGGAAGGGGATCATCATCGTGGCGAGCATGAGGGCGAAGACCCAGGTGCGTCCTCGCCAGTTGATGCGGGAGAAGCCGTAGGCCACGATCGCGCTCGAGAGGCACATGCCCACGACGCTCAGTACCGCGACGATCAGCGTGTTTCGGAGGTAGATCGGGAATGTCACCGACGGGTCGTTCCAGACAGCGGCGTAGTTCCCAAGGCCTGAGGTTTCGCCCTCGACCACGCGCGGGATGATGGTGAGCGTGCCGTCGGTCGCCTGGCTCTCGGGCTTGAGGCTTGTCGCGAGCATCCACAGCAGCGGGAGGAGGAACAGCAACGACATCAGCGAGAGGGCTGCGTACGAGAGAAGCGAGGATGGGCGGAGGCGTGAGGTGTGCAATGGTGGCTCTGGTTTACGAACCGCGGTAGTGGACGGTGCGGCGGCTGACGAGGAACATGAGGCCTGTCAGCGAGAGAACGATCAGCAGTTGCACCCACGCCAGCGCGGACGCGTAGCCCATCTCCCCGTCGATGAACGCTTTGTTGTAGAGGTACCCCGTGTAGAAATTGGCGATGCCGCCGGGGCCGCCCTGGTTCTTCTGGAACAGAGCGAGCGGGAGGGCGAAGACCTGGAGCGTGCCGATGGTCAGGGTGATGACGTTGAAGAGAATGACGGGCGAGATCATCGGGAGGGTCACGTTCCAGAACTTCCGCAGCGGCCCCATCCCGTCGATGTCGGCGGCCTCGTAGTACTGCTCGGGGACGTCCTTGAGCGCGGCGACGTAGATCAAAACCTGCTGCCCGACGCCCCACATCGCGATGAGGACCAGCGCGGCCGCGGCGGGGACCTTCTCGAACAGCCACGACGGTGTGGGGAGATGAACGGACGCGAGGACGCGATTGATGAGCCCGTACTCCGCGTTGAACAGCCACATCCAGACCATCGCCGTGGCGATCATCGGGACCAGCGTGGGGAGAAAGATCGCGGCCTGGAAGAAGCCCACGCCCCGCGTCCGCTTGACCAGCATCGCCGCAAGGGCCAGCGCGAGGGCGGTTGCGAAGGGGATCGCGATCAGCGCGTACCACGCGGTGTTGAAGACCGCCTGCCAGAACTTCCCGTCCGTCAGCATCCGGGCGTAGTTCTCAAACCCGACCCACACCGGCGCTTCGAGCATCGGATACTCGGTGAACGAGTAGTAGAGGCTCATCGCCGCGGGGAGGAGCAGGAATGCGGCAAACCCGACAATCCACGGGAGGATCCACAAGAGCCCGGTCAGGTTCTCACGCCGGTCACGCATAGCGGCCACCCGCTTCCGGCAATTCGCCCAACGTCAGCCCGCGCCGGGCCCGCTGGGCCTTGTACCGATCCAGCACCGCCTGCACGCGGGTGTTCACCCCGCCCAGCACTTTCGCGGTTGTTTCGCCGCGGTACAGGTCGTCCATCATCGCGTCCATCTCGCGTTTGATCTCCGGCCACACGCGCGTTCGAGGCGTCACAAACGCCCGCGTGCTCTTCGCGATCGCGTCAAAGGTCGCGATGCCCTTGTTGGGGTGCGTCGCGAGAAACCGCTCGCTTGACGTCGACAGCGGCGAACTCTTGAAGTGAGCGCGGGCGAGCTCCTCGATGTTTTCCTGCTTCTGGCAGAAAGCGAGGAACTCGGCGCACGCCTCGGGGTGCTTCACGCCGCGTGGGATCACCACGACGTCGGCTTCTGCCGGTCCGATCGGGTTTGCGTCGTCGCGGAGCGCGGCGATTGAGGGCATCGGCACCACGCCATAGTCGAGCGCGGGCCGCCCCGCCGCGAGCGCCGGCTTGTCGTGATGCGCCGCGATCACGTTCGCAAGCCACGGGCCCTGCACGATCATCGCCAGTTGCCCAGTCAGAAAGGCGTTCTTCGGCGAGTCGTAGTTCCCGAAGCTCGCACGGAACTTGGCGAACGCGCTCTTCTCTTGCGAGGCCGCGGTCGAACGCACCCAGTCGTACCCGCGGAGCGTCGCCTCGCTCGACAGGAGGCTTGTGCCCGTCGCGGTATCGATCAGCCCGCCGCCGAAGGACTGAGGCCAGATCCAACTCCACCATCCCGGCTCTGTGTGGATGAACCCCATCCGTTCGATCTCGCCCGCACCGTTCACCACCGTGAGCCTGCGGTTGCACTCGTCAAAGTCTTCCATCGTCGTGGGGGGGCCGCCCCCCCAATCCCTGAGTCCCGCCTCCGCGAAGAGCCTCTTGTTGTAGTACAGCCCGAGTGTCCCCGCGGACGAGACCGTGCCCCACGTCCGCATCACGCCGCCATCCCCCGGATGCGTGACAAACGACCGAAGCCCCGCGGCGTACCGGGTCGGCGACAAACTCGGCCCGAACTCGTCCAGCGGCAGGATCGCCCCGCGCTCGGCGAACAGCGGGATGTTGTACGCGTAAAGCCCAAGGAGGTCCGGCGGCGAGCCACCCGCGATCGCCACCATCCCCTTCTCGTCAACCCCCGCGGTGACCAGGTATCGCACGAACAGCCTCGACTGGCTCTCGTTGAACCGGTCGATGATCGTCTGCATCGACCGCCCCTCGTGCCCCGACCACTTCTCCCAGTAGTCCAGCACGATCCGCCCTTGGACCTTGTCACCCACCCCCCGAGGCCCGAAGGCCGCAAACGCCGCCGCCCCCGCCGCGAGCGACCCGAGAAACGCCCGCCGGGCGATGGTGCCAACTGGCGTGGGAGCGGCGGTGGTGGGGGTGGGGGTAGACACAGGGCGGCATTCTACCGGATCCAGCCCCCCGCGAACCACGCCCCGATTCCGACGTACCCAGACCGTGCACCACGCTCCTCCTCATCGTCCCAGCCGTCCCCTCACCCTCTTCTTGACCCTTCCCCTTCTCGCTTCTGCGGCCTTCTCCACCTTCTTCTGGCTCATGCCCGGCGACCTCGATCACGCCGGGCCGGTCACGCGCATCCTCTTCTGGTTCGCCTTCATGGGACGCACCTTCAGCGTCCACCTCGGCCTGCTCCTGCTTGCCTTGGTGCTCACGGCCGCGATTCTTCGTCGTCGTCGGGTGGCTCTGGCGTCGTTCGCCCTCGCTGCGGTTCTTCTCTTCCCGTGGGGTCTCTCGTACTTCCGATCCCCACCCGTCCGTACGGGAATTCCGACGCTCATCGTCATGTCCGCCAACCTCCTTCGTGGCAGCGTCGGCGAAGAGTCACTGCTCGCGGAGATCCGCCGGACCAACCCCGACGTGATCCTCTTTCAGGAATACACGCCCGACAAAGCCGCTGCCCTTGTGCCCGTTCTAGGCCCTTTGTATCCGCACTACGACGAAGCGATGCGAGACCACGCCTTCGGCCAGGCGATCTACTCCAAGTTCGCTTTCGTCGCGCCCCCGGACCACGCCCCGCACGCACCTCTCCGCGAGTCGCTCGCCGGCGACCTCCGCCTCGGCGGCGTCGTCGGCATCCAGGACCCGCAGATCCGCGTGGCGATCGACTTTCATGGCACGCCCGTCGTCCTCCACAACATCCACACGCCCCCGCCGATGGGAGGGTCCTACCTCGCCGAGCAACGCCGCATGACCGCGTGGCTGTGCGAATCCGTCGGTGCCGAAACAAGGCCGATGATCCTCGCGGGCGACTTCAATTGCACGATCGAGAGCCTCAACGCCGCCGACCTCCGCGCTGCGGGCCTCGCCGAAGCCAGCGACATCGCCAGGGGTCGCAGCACCACCTGGCCGACCGAAGGCCCGCTCTCGTGGATCCCCGGCGTCCGCATCGACCACCAATGGCACAACGCCGGGCTTGTGTGCGTTCACAGCGAAGTGTGCGCCAAGAACGCGTCGGACCACCGCCCGATCGTGGCGACGTACGAACTGCGTGCGGCGAGGTAAGCACGTGACGCGTTCCATCAGAGCCCGCAGCGCGAGCAAGGGAGAAGCGGCGAAAGCCTTCGAAAGAACAAAGGCCGCGGGCGGCACGACCGGCCAGCTTGGCTTGCCCTTTGCACCGCCTCGATTCTTGACAAGTCGGGAGTTCCTCGCCGCTTCACCCTTGCTCGCGCTGCGGGCTCTGTTTTAGAGGAGCCCGACGCGCTCAGCGGTCCAATATCCCGCCACCGAGGCGATGAGCACCGACGCGGGGACCACCACTGCGCCTCGGTACCAGGCCTTGCTCCGGAACCAGCCCACCGCGAGGAACGCAGCCGCGAGGACCGCGGCCTGCCCCGCCTCGACGCCGAGGTTGAACCCGACGAGCGCGGGGACGAATTGCGACCGCGGCAAGCCCAGTTCCGTGAGGACACCGGCGAACCCCATGCCGTGCAGGAGGCCGAAGAGGAACACCAGTCCCACGCGGTGCGTCGCCACGCGCTTCATCAGCACGTTCTCGACTGCCAGGGCCAGGATCGATACGGCGATCAAAGGCTCCACGATCTCAGCCGGCATGCGCACCACGCCGAACATGGTCAGGGCAAGCGTCACCGTGTGGGCGAGCGTGAACGCGGTGACCTGCTTGAAGAGAGGCTTCCAACCCGTCCCCACCCCACCTGCGAGAAAGAGCGTCAGCACGAAGAGCACATGGTCCAGGCCGTACGGCACGATGTGCGTGAACCCAAGCTTGACATACTCCGCGCCCACCACAGCGTCCGACCGTTCGATCGGGCCCGCTTTCAAATCGAACAAACCGCTTGCTACGAACCGCCGCCCACCCGAGAGCCACTGCGTCGGCCGTCCGTCGTCACCTTCCTTGCCGATCATGAGCAAGTACTCGGGCACGTCCATCTCCGTGACCCAGCCGATGCCGCCGGACACGTCATCAGCCGCGACGTCGAAGGTCAACCGCCGGGTCGACGTCGGCGCGCCTTGCTCAAGCATTGGCTCGTCGCTGAGAGTCGGGCCCAGACCAAGCCGCGTCGCTCCCGAGAGCACCCACGATTTCGCCGGGATCTCCGTTGCGTACGCCCCGCGCACAGCGGACGGCACATGGTCCAGGTCGATCGTGATCGTCACCCGTACCAGCCCGGGCCCGCCCGTCACCAGTTCGACCTTCATCGCGCCAAAGTCGTGCCCGAACGCGCTCGAGCATCCCCACACCATGGCGATTACCACCACCAGCCATGCCAGTCTCAGGCCCATCGTGCACGCTCCTTGTGATGCTGCTTTCTACTTCGGAGCTGCAGTCGGCGATTCCGCAACAGGCGCCTCAGGGGTCGCGGTGGGGACGGCGGCGGCAAGATCGAACGTCAGCGACGCCCACAGGCTTTCCCAGTCCACATCCGCGTCCATCTCCACCACCGGCGAGATCGTCGTCGCGTTGAACATCCATTCCCCCTTCGTGTCGAGCGTAAACGTCACCTTCCCGTCCTTGTCCGTCCGCCCCGAGACGACCACGCCCGTCTTCCCCGTGACCCACCCTTCGACCAGCACGTTCTCCTTGGCTTTTCCCTCCGCGTGGAGGACCATCGTGAACGAATCGCCCGCGTGCAGCGTGTACGGGTCCGCCTGCGGGATCAGTTCGAGCGGGAACTTGAACGCGTGGTCAAAGCCCTTGCTCGGCGCATCGCCGACGCAGATCAGCGATTTGGCACATCGCGAGAACCGCTCGCGGCCATCCTCAGCGCTCTTGCCGGCCGCCTTCCGGGCCTCGATGGCGTTGTCCAGCCCCTTCTCTTTCAGGTAGGCCTCGAACTTGTCCCCCGCGAGAACCACGCGTGTGTTCTTGCCGCGATACCCCGCGACAAACGTCCCCGCGCTGCCGATGCGGATGAATCCGGCCGGGTCCAAGCCGTCGCGTCCGATGATCTTGACCTCTCCCTCGGGCGTCGCCAGCACAAACTTCTCGAGCTTGGTCGGGTCCCGCGGGCGGCTCTCGCCGACGTAGTGGTCGCCCACCAGGGTCTTGATCCCCACGATCTCGCCCACCTTGGGGCGGAAGGTCGCGGGTACGAGCCAGAACTCGTGCGCCAGCGCGGGGAACATCGGAAGAGCACACAACGCAATCAAAGCCATCACAGTTCGGCGCATACCAGACTCCTTCTCCGAGTAGGGGTGCATTGGACCAACGACGTTCGGACAAAGGCCGGTGCAAGGTTTCCCTCGTGCCGGCCCCGCAAGATCGACGATCGGACGAGCCGACCGACGACCTTGGAGAAGTCTCAATCTTGGAGACTCACCCGCCCGCGCCCGGGATCGGGTCCGCGAGGTACGGGAACTGGTTGCTGAAGAACGAGTCATCGATGTACGCCCCGTCGGTGTAGGGCAGCTGTCCATCGGGCGCACACGCGGCCGGGAGGAGCACACCCATCACCGCACGCAGCGAGATATCCACGACGTCATCCCCGGGGCGACGCCCGTTGGGATAGCCCGCGAGATCGCCGCCGACGACGCCGAGGCGATTCTGCATGCCCTTGGGCTTGGCGGGGATGCCGCCTTGCGACGCGTTGACGTTCGTGTTGAGGCGCAGCATCTCCGAACCGACGACGTTCACGGGCTGATTCAGACCCGGAACGCCCGTCAGGAAGATCTGCACCAGATCCGAACGAGGCGTGCACGGCGCGGAAACCGGGAAGAACGCGGAGATGATCGCGGGAAGTGTCGGGTTGGTCACGTACACCGCGAACTGCCCGTCGTTCTTGGGGAAACTCGCGTTGAACTTGTTCTTGTCACGCAGGCCGATCACCAGTTCGTTGACAAGAGGCATGCTCAGACGCGACACCTGCACGTACGAGCCGCTCGAGGTCGCGGGCCGCCCGAACGACGGGTTCGGCGTCAGCACGCGTGCCCGGGGCAGGCTCGCGCTCATCCACCCGCCGATCACCGGATCGCCACCCTTGGAGTTCTTGAGGTAACTCGCCGGCAGTTCGATCACAAACGACGTGATGTTCTTGTCCTCAAGTTTGTCGGGGCGAGCGTTCTCGGGCCCGAGCGGGTTGAGGTTCAGAAGGTCGAACGCCTCCCCGAGATTCACGACAAACGGGTCCTTCCGCTGGCCGACGAACACGCGACCCGTCTGGTTCGACCCGGGCAACGCGATCGAGTAGATGTGGTCCGCCGCGTACGCTGAATAGTTCGGGATGGTCTTGGTCCCGACGTTGTCGATCGGCTTCTTGAACGTGCTCTCGCCCGTGATGGCGTTGGTCACGTGGGCCGCGACGCCGCCCCGTTCCCCACGGATCACGTCCATCGTGAACGTCTCGGTCACGTTGAGGTTCGCCGTCGCATCGCGGTTGTCGCCCACGGGGCCCACCGCCACGAGAGGCACCGGCACCATCACGCCGCCGACATTGAGCGCGATGTCGTGGTTGACCGTGTTTACCTTGAACGAGAGCGTCAGATCCTCCGACGCGTCCCCGTTGTTGTCGATGTGGACCTGGTACAAAGCGTCCGGGTCGAGCGTGAAGTAGTTCGGCCCGCCGTACGGGTCCTGCAGCGGGTAGAAGTTCGCCACGATCGTGACATACCCCTCGCGCCCCGCCTCGTAGCTGTTGAACATGTAAAAGTCGGTCGCGTCCGTCTTGGGATTGGTCTTCAAGTACGGCGCCTCGCCGTGGCTTGACGCCAACGCTCCCGCCACGCACGCCGTCAGCCCCGCGGCCGACACCAGCAGTTTCAATCGATTCACGTTCCATCTCCTTGCAAAAGAGTGACATCCAACACAGCCCCGCCCGGGAACCCGGGCACGCAGCCGCTTTCGATCCAGCAACTCATGTAATCCGCTCAGCGACGACGCCGGCGGAGCGTCACAACGCCCGCCAACCCCGCCATCAGCGCCGTCCCGGGTGCGGGAATCGTGATGTTGAGCGTGTACGCCCCATGCCCCTGCACCCCGTCGCGATCAAACCGCGAGTCGCCGAAGTCCGCGTTCCCGAACGCGAACCCGCCGAACTCGCCATCAGGCCTCGTCAGCTCCGTGAACGTGTCCCCGCTGAACGACGCCCGCGCCGTGTTCCCGCCGCTCGACACCGCGATGAAGTACGACCCCGCCCGAAGGTTCACCACCCCGAGGAACGCGTCCAGGTCCGACGCACTGCCCGGATCGCCCGGGAACGAATCGTCGTTGTCCGCGATGAGCGTCCCCGTCGCGTCAAACAACGCGAGGTACGTGTCAAAGCCCCCGCTCGTCCCGTCGACGTCGAAGTACGCTGTTCCGCCCCCGGTGCTGAACCCGTAGAAATCAACATCGCCGCTGCCGCCGACGCCTCGCACGTTCGCCGTCGGCAGGTTGCCGAAGACGTTCGCATGGAAGTTGGCCGTGAAAGACCCCGCCGCGATTCCCTGGGCCGACGCGATCGCGTTGTTGAGCGATTGCCCGCCCCCTTCAAGCTCCACCACGACGTCAGCCGCAGCCAACGGGCACACGACAAGCCCGCCCATGACAAAACCGAACACACTAGTGCGCAGGGACATCGAGACCTCCTTGGTCTTTGGCCGCTGCACCAGCACCTGCGCCGCCACGGGACACTCCCGCGCCGAAGGGGTGGGGGGCACAACAACCACCCGTCCTTCGGGCCCCGATCCGCTCCGGTTTTTCATTTCCCCAAGTCCGCATCAAGCCCGTGAAGACCAACCCGGGCTCAGCACCCCGCCTCGAACGCCTCGACAAACGCTCCGTAGTCGAAGAAATCGAGAAATCCGTCAAGGTTGTAATCGGCCCGAACGACGCCCGTTTCAAACGCGCCCAAGTACGCGTCGTAGTCGAAGAAATCGATGAACCCGTCGCGGTTGAAATCCGCCCGGCACAGGTTTCTCGCCATCCACGCCACGCCGCGGTACACCTCTTCGCCCGCCGGACGAATCTCCGTCGGTGGCAACGAGAATCCGCCCGTCGTGAGCTCGATCGTCCACGACAACGCGTCTGCCGCGCCGTACATGTAGTCCTTTGCTGCACCACTCGTCGGATACAGCGTTTGGTAACTCTGCCCGGGCCGATACGTCTGGCCCCCTGTCCGCATCGCCTCAGCCATGCCCGGTCCCCACGCCGCAAACAACCCCGCCGCGGGAGTCGGATTCGACGTGTATCCCCAGGGCCACAGAATCCAACGCCCGAACGTGTGCACGTCCCAGTGCAACACCGTCCGCGATCCAAGCGATGTCACAAGGTCCCGCACCGCCGCCGTCTCGGGCTCGGAAAACGGCACGGTCCCTCTGTAAATGTCACTCCGCGGATCCCCGCTCGATCCGTTGTTGCGCCCCCACTCGTACGACCAGTTCCGATTCGGATCGACGCCGAAACTCCCGTTTCCGTTCGGCCGCCGTGTCTTGCGCCAGAACCGATCGGTCGTCCACGTGTACACATACCCGTCCGCGTTCACGATCGGCACCAGCACGACCTCGTACCGGTCCAAAATGTCCGCGTCCGCAGACCCGGGTGCCCACTCGGTCGCCAGCCGATTCACCGTGTACATCGTCGCCATCACCGACACCCATTCGCGGGCGTGCTGCAGGCTATTGATCAGGATCACCGGCTTGCGGCCGTCAAACCCGCCCCCCGTCGGCGATGTCACCCGCAGTGCGAACAACTCCCGCCCCTCAAGGCTCTGCCCGATCCGCTGCCGCCTCACAAGGTCGGGCCGCGCCGCCACAAGACCATCCGCAAACGCGGAAACCTCCGCGTACGGCTTGTACTCGTCGAACCAGTCCCGCGCCGCGAACGGCCCGTTCATCTGCCCATCCAGCCGCGCCCGCTCCGCAGCCTCAAGACCCTCCACATCCTGAATCCACACCTCATACGTCAGCCCCGCCTCGTCGAGCACACCAAGCCGGTCCCGCGGCACCCGCCAGTCCATCCGCCCCGCCTCATCCGGCTGGTGCGACCAGCAGTCATCCGACAACTGCCCCATCAGCATCACGTCCCGCGCATCGCGCAACGCCACACGCACCACGCACGTCCCGTCCGCCAACGCCATCCCCGCCGACAGAAAGCAAGCGGTGAATCCGAGTAAGCCGCGCATCGCATACCTCCCGCAGCAACTCGTGCCGCACTGTCACCTTGGTTCTCTCAGCAACCCAGCTCGAACGCCGACACAAAGTCGGCGTAATCGAAGAAGTCCGCGAACCCGTCCCCGTTGAAGTCCGCCGTCCGCCCCGCGGGGCACCCGTCCCCCTCAAAGCACGTCACATAGTCGTCGTAATCAAAGAAATCGACGAAACAGTCACGGTTGAAATCCGCCGGGCACGCCGGCGTGCTCGTCACCACCGCCGTCCCGCTCGTGAACTCGAGGTATCCCACCAGCACAGCCGGCGAGATCGTCACGTTCGTGATGGAGAAGTTCACGATGTTCGCCGCGTCGATGCTCACGCTGATCGTCGCCCGCACGTCCACGTTGATCCCCAGGATCACCTGCGACCCCTCGAGCAACTGCGACGCAAGCGTCACAGGATGCGTGCCACCCGTCGAGCTCGTCGTCTCCCCGTTCAAGAACGCCGACGATCCCGGCGACAACGTCTCAAGCACCTGCGCCAGCGGCGTCGGATTCGGGAACATCGACTGCAACACCGTAAACGCCCCGCCCCGCCCTCGCACCATCCCGTCGATCCGGTACGTGTACGTGCATCCCGGATCGATCGTGTCCGGGCTGCTGCTCCGAGACTGGTTCGTCGCGTTCCGCAGCTGCACCCCGGTCAGCTGGATCGTCGCCGTGTTGTCCGCCCGTGCGGAGACGCTCACACCCGCCGCCACCGACACCACCGCCGCACACATCGAGAGATTGAACGCACCCATGGAAGGTCTCCTCACGGCCGACGCCGCCAAGGGCGCATGATACCGCCAACCGCTCCCCGCGCCTAGCGGAACTTCTTGCGTTCCAGATTCCGCTCAGCACCCCGTCTCGTACACCTCCACAAAGGCGTCGTAGTCGAAGAAATCCGCGAATCCGTCCCCGTTCACGTCCGCCGTTCGGCCCGCCGGGCACCCCTCCCCCTCAAAGCACCGAACAAACGCGTCGTAATCGAAGAAGTCCGCGAACCCATCCCCGTTGAAGTCCGCCCCGCAGACCCCGACCACCACGTCCGTGTCCGACGCGTCCCCCCCGGTGTTCCCCTGCGCGTCCCGCACAACCACCCGCAAACGCACACGTCCCTCGTACCCGCTCGGTGTCGTCCAGTCGTACGACCCCGTGTCCGGCACGCCCGCCGCCAAGACCGTCCCGTACGTCGCGCCCCCGTCCGTCGACATCAGCACGTCCGCCGTCGTCGTGCCCACATCATCGTCCGACGCCCACCGCACCGTCACCGTCGAGGCGGGCGCAAGCCGCTCCCCGCCCGCAGGTGAGATGACATACGCCGTCGGATTCACCCCGCCCCGCGGCGCGGGCACATGCATCGCGATGCAGTGCATCACGCCCGCCGCCGTCACAATCGCCTGGCAGTTGACCTGCACGACCGTCTTCCCCGGAAGAGCCGCCTGCCACGCTGCCAACGCCGTCGCGTTGCTCGGCTGCACCGTCGCGTTCGTGTACGAAGGCAGCAGCACCAGGTCATTGCACATCACCACGTTCGTGTACGTGTAGTGCGTGTTGCTCACGCGGAACGCAGGCACCCGGAAAACCTGGTACCCCCGCGACGCCATCAGCACCGCCGCGTTGTCGCAGATCACGTCCTGAACCGACCCCGAATTCGCCGGCCAGTCCGACACCATCACCTTGTTGTCCGCGATCACCTGCATCCACATATCAAGATGCTGCGTCGAATCCACGCCCACCGGGTACGGATCAAACAGGTGCATGCCGAGGTTCTGGTAGTCCGCCAGGTGCCCGACGATCTGCGCCTCCGTCTGACCGGGATTCTCATTCACAATCAGCCGCGTCGCGTACCCGCGATCCAACGCGTCCAGATGAAAGTTCCCCCCGCCATGAATCAGCGGGATCTCATACACGGGCTGCCTGATCTGCCCGCCAAGCCATCCCGGCAGGTTGTCGTCATTCGGCCTAGGTCTGTTGTACACATGATCCACGATCGCCCGGCAATCACCCTGAAAGATGTACCTGGGGCCGTAATCCCGGATCCAGATCGTGTCGAGCGTCCGCCGGAAGAACCGCACCTTCGAGATGTCCGCACCCGCCGCGGTGATCTGCGTCCGTGCTGTGTTCTCCGCCGCCGCGTCGCGCACCACCACCCACGCCTGCGCCCCGCCCGTCGTCGTGATCCGAGACGCCATCTGCGCCACGATCGTCAGCCACGACGTCGTCCCGTTCCACGAAAGCAGGATCGCCTGCATCGGCTCATACTCCGCCGCGCAATGCACCGGCCCCGTCGGCGCACCAGCGCCCCGAGGCACGAACGGCGGATTGAGGTCCCAGAACCGTTGCTCCGCCGCCGTCATGTTCCGGGGAATCGCCGCACCCTCCGGATACACGAGCCGCCCGTCGACCAACCGAGGCTCATCCACCGCCGCAGGCCCCTGCGCCACCGCCGCGCCGGCACACATCGCCACGCCCAACATCCCCGCCGCTCGCGTGCTCGCTCTCATACGTCACCCTTCGTCATCCCTCAGCACCCTGTTTCATACGCCGCTACAAACGCATCATAATCGAAGAAGTCCGCAAAACCATCCCCGTTGAAATCCGCGTCCGCACGCCCCGCCGGGCACCCCATCCCCTCATAACAGCCTACGAACGCGTCATAGTCGAAAAAGTCCAGGAACCCGTCCCCGTTGAAATCCGCCCCGCAAGGCACGTCCACCGGCCCCGTCACCACCATCGACACCACCCGGTTCACGCTGATCGGATCCCCGTCATCCACCACCCCGATCATCGTGAACCCGCCCCCCGCCAATCCGGGCCCCACGCAAAGCCCCTCCAGATTCGTCTGCCCGCCGCTGTACAACAGCCGCTTCCCCGCCAGCGTCGACGCATCGAGCAATGACGTCAGCCCCGAAGTCTCCGTCGCCCCCGTCACCGTCGTCTCGTACACCCGCGTCTCAAAGAACCGCAGAAAGTTGTTCGCGAACGAGCGCTCCATCGTCAGCAGCCGCCCGCTCGGCAACATCACCATCGCCGAAACCCCGCTCCGCCCGCCGCTGATCGCCCCCGCGTGCATCGGCGCCGTCAGATACCCCACCTGCACGCCCGCCGTCGCCGAAGCCGCCGTCACGTCAAAGCACTGCAGCCGAACCCGCGTCCCCGCGCCCGGCGTCGAAACGCCCCCGTCCACCGTCAACGCCTCTTCATTCGCCACCCACAGCGACGAGCCATCGTGCGCGATCGTCATCGCTTCAAACCCGAAGTTCGCCCGCCGCGTCGCAAACACCCCCGGCACCACCAGCGACCGCACGAGCGACCCGTCCGTCATCGAATACTCATGAATCCCAGGCCCGTTCTCCTCGCACACCAGCGCCGTCCCCCACGCCGTCAGCACCAGATCCTCATGATCCCGTGACTGCGCAAGCCTCAGCCCCCCCGTGATCGCCGCCGACGCGATCGCTCCATCCCCCGTCAGCACGATCGCGAGCCGCACCAGACGATCCGAATTGTCCATCACCGCCCAATACGTCCCCCCGCCCGCGTACGCAATCCCGCTCAGCCCGGTCACCGCGAACGTCTGCCCGAACTGGTCCACCGCCGACGCCCCGATGTTCACCCCGTTGCGAAACGCCACCGCGAGTTCCTGCGCCCGCGCAGCCCCTCCCGCCAAAGAAACCACCGCCAAACTCACCCATCGCGCACGCATGCTCGCTCCGATTCCCGCCCCGAGCATGGTATCGGACGGGCCCTCGCCAAGGTGCAGAACCCAGCACGAACATGCCCCAATTCACGCGCAATCTACCCGCGAATCACCTTCTCAGCGTCCGAGAGCACCCGCATCGCCCCCGCCTCGTCCGGTGCCTCCGCGATCAGCCTCATGATCGGCTCCGTGTTGCTCGCCCGCACGTGCAGCCACGACCGCGACCCCCCAAAGTCCACCCGCACCCCGTCCTGCAGATCCACCTTCTGCGACGCGTACGCCTTCGCCAGCTTCTCAACCGCGGGCCTCGCGTCGTCCTTCGACGCAAGGTCCACCTTCCGCTTCACGATCGCGTACGTCGGCATCCCCGCGACGATCTCCGACAACCGCCGCTTCCCGTGATCCAGCAGCGACAGAATGAGACCCATCCCCGCCATCGAGTCGCGCACATACGTCACGCGAGGCCAGATGATCCCCCCGTTCCCCTCGCCGCCCACCGCCGATCCGTTCTGCTTCATCGCCTCCACCACGTTCGCCTCGCCCACCGCCGTCCGAAGCACCCGCGCCCCGTACCGCGCCGCGACATCTTCAATCATGCGGCTCGTCGAGAGGTTCACCGCCATCACCACATCCTTCGTCGGCTCCCCACGCCGCTTCATCGCCTCGAGGATCGCCATCGCCGACAGCACGAGGGTGTACTCCTCCCCGATGAACTCCCCCCGCTCGTCCACGATCGCCAAGCGATCCGCGTCCGGGTCCTGTGCAAACCCCACATGCGCCCCAGCCTCTCGAACCGACTCCGCCAACATCCCCAGGTTCTCCCGCAGCGGCTCGGGCGTGTGCGGAAACACCCCCGTCTCCTCGCACCCAAGGTGCAGGAACTCGTTCACGTTCAGCCCCTCCAGCATGAGCGACCCCGCCGCCACGCCCGAAGCGTTCACCGAGTCCAGCACCACGCTCATCCCCTCGCCAAGTCCCTCGGGATCGTCACTCACTCCCGACGACCCCAACGCCTC
>CALROI020000019.1:0-82151 GCA_943369765.1 Phycisphaera mikurensis NBRC 102666
CCCCCCCCCCCCACCCCACCACCGCTCACCACCACACTCAGCCCGCCTTTCCCCGATGCCTGATGCCCGATGCCTCACGCCTGCTCTAAAACTCCGCCAGCTTCGGCGCCCGCGGGAACGGGATCACGTCCCGCACGTTCTGCATGCCCGTGATGAACATCATCGCACGCTCAAAGCCAAGACCGAAGCCCGCGTGCGGGACCGTGCCGTAGCGGCGCAGGTCGCGGTACCACCAGTATTCCTTGATCGGCAGGCCCATCTCGGTGATGCGGGCGTCGAGCTGAGGCAAGCGTTCTTCTCGCTGGCTGCCGCCGATGATCTCGCCCACGCCGGGGACGAGGACGTCCATCGCCGCGACCGTGTCGCCGGGGGCTGAGCCGCCAAAGCCGTCGGTGCCGGGGTCGTTGCACCGCATGTAGAAGGCTTTGATCTGCTTGGGGTAGTTCATCAGGATCACCGGGCCTTTGAAGTGCTGCTCGGTGAGGAAGCGTTCGTGCTCGGACTGAAGGTCCGTGCCCCACTTGACCGGGTACTCGAACTTGTGCCCGCCGGCGATGGCTTTCTCGAGGATCTTGATGGCTTCGGTGTAGGAGATGCGGACGAAGGGGGTGTCCAAGACGTGCGTCAGGCGGGCGAGGAGGCCCTTCTCGATCCGCTCATCGAAGAACTTCATGTCGTCGGCCCGCTCGGCGAGGCTGGTCTTGATGAGGAACTTGATGAAGTCTTCAGCCAGCACCGAGTCGTCGTGCAGGTTGGCGAAGGCGATCTCGGGCTCGACCATCCAGAACTCCGCCAGATGGCGGCTGGTGTTGCTGTTCTCCGCACGGAACGTGGGGCCGAAGGTGTAGACGCGGCTGAGGGCTGTGCAATACGTCTCGACGTTGAGCTGGCCGGAGACGGTCAGGTGGCTTTCCTTGCCGAAGAAGTCGCTCGTGTAGTCGATGGGGCCGTCGGCGGGTGGGGCCTTCGCGCCCTCGGGCTTGATGCGCGGCGGGTTGCACATGTCGAGCGTGCTGACGCGGAACATCTGCCCCGCACCCTCGCAGTCGCTCCCCGTGATGATCGGCGTGTGCACGTAGTAGAACCCGCGCTCGTGGAAGAAGCGGTGCATCGCCATGCTGAGGCAGTGCCGCATACGAGCCACCGCGCCGAACGTGTTCGTCCGCACACGCAGGTGCTGCTGCTCGCGGAGGTACTCGAAGCTGTGCGGCTTGGGCTGGATCGGATACGTGTCCGGGTCCTCAACCAGCCCGATGACGCGGACAGCGGTCGCGTGGATCTCATTCCCACCCTTGGGGTTCGCCACGATCGTCCCATCGACCTCGACCGCGCAGTGCGTCGTCAGCTTGGCGATCTCGCTGGCATAGTTCGGCAGGTCACCTTTCGCCACCGCCTGGATGGCGTCAAAGCAGGTGCCGTCGTGGACCGCCAGGAACGACAGCCCCCCCTCGGCCTTGGAGTCGCGCCGGGTGCGGAGCCAGCCCTTCACGGTGACAGAGGAACCAACCGAGGCTTTGAGTGCATCAACAACGCGGAGCCATGCCATACCTGAATCTCCAAGAGGCCCACCCACCTCGAAACGAGCCCCGAGCGTAAGCGAGCGGGTCAAACAACGCCCGCCCATTCGAATCGACCAAGGGTCTCGCACAACACACCTTTACAGGGGATTTTCAAGCCCTGGAGATCAGGCCCGACTGGTGCCGCGAGTAACCCAGAATCCGAAACCGGTGTGAAATCGGCTTGCCCTAAACCCAAGGACGTGTTAGACTGGCCTGTTCGTGGGCCGCCAAGGCGGTGGTTGTCGTTCGCAAACCCTTGGTTGACTGTTCTGGTCGTTGGTCCGTGGAAATCAAGAAGAAGCCGAGATGCCCAAAGGGCAGATTCGGCGACGCCTCAGATGGAGAAGCTTCAATGAAGATGTTGACCCGCCGTGCATTCACGCTGATCGAGTTGCTGGTGGTGATCGCGATCATCGCGCTCCTGATCAGCCTGCTCCTGCCGGCCTTGGGCAAGGCACGCACCCTCGCACGCCAGCTGCGCGAGAAAGCAGCCTGCCGCGAGTACTACACAGCGGCGGCCAACTACACCGCGAATCACAAAGACTATTTCATGCAGTCGTATATCCCCTGGGCGTGGGCGGCCCACTCGGCGGCTCAGTACCGTCCGATTCAGGTGCGGACGCTCCCCGGGGACGTCACGGACGTAGGCAAGATCATGGGCGGGGGCCTTACCAAAGTCTGGACGTGGCGACTGGCTTCGTACGGGATCGTCAACCGGACGATGCAGATCGACCCCGCCACGTTCTCGAAGTTCCATGATCGCTCCAAACAGCCGGATTCTGGCGACGCGAGCTTCAACAACTACGACAACAACAACACGTTCCAGATGTCCATGGGCATCCACCCGACCTTCGGAATGAACTCCGTCTACGTCGGCGGCAACTACCTCCGCGGCGCATACCCAAACGCATCTGCGACCAACGTCGGAGCCATGCCCCTCAGCCAAGGCGGCAAGTTCTTCGTCACCCGCATCGACGAGGTGCTTCGCCCCAGCTCGCTGATGTACTTCTGCAGCTCTCGCGGAGCGGATATCGGCCTCGTCGCAGGAAACATGGGCGCGACCGGCTGGGGTGCCAATCCTCCGCCCGACTCGCTCACCGCCCAGAAGATCCCCGGCTACTTCGAAGTCCTCCCCCCGCGGGCTTTCCCCAACGGGCAGGGCGGCGGCGGTTCAGCCTCTGGTGCCGCGTGGAACATCTCGGACAAATGGGTCGAAAGGTCCATCGCTCGCGATTGGGGCATGGTCGACTGCCGGTACTTCGAGCGTGCCACCCTCGTCATGATGGACGGGCACGTCGAGGCGCTCAAGCTCGACGAACTGCGTGACATGACCCGGTGGTCGAACTATGCCGCGACTCGCGATTGGAACTATCGCCCCGGCAGCAAGCTCAGCAACTGATCAACCGACGCTTCAGATTCAAACAAAGGCCGAGGTCGTAAGACCTCGGCCTTTTCGCTGGCCTCCGTGGCGGGTGGCATCGGTTGGGTGCCACCAGTTGGGTCGCTTCGACCCTCCTGGTGGATGGGCGTCGGTCACGCAAAGGCACCAGTCGACGCCCAGGCAACCCTCGCGAGGACGGGCATCATCGTGCGGCATCAACTCGTCGCGCCCGGCAATCAGTCCGTCAAAGCCCGTCGCGTGGGTTGTTAATCCAACCCCACTTCGTGTCCGACCCGGAACGATGCAGGCGGAACCATGAGTCGGACGAACCTTTGACCGTGAAGAAAAGCTGGTTCGCGGTGAAGTCGAGGTTGAGGTTCTGGATGTTGTCGTTGCGGTCGGTGGGCGGCTTGAACAAATCGACGGAGTTGTCAAGATAGACAATCGAGCCGCGCTGATCGTGGACCCGGGCGATCTCGTCAACGTTCCCCCACAGCCCGTCGATGTAGACCTCGTTGTAGAACTTGGTGCTCTCCTCGACAAAGAGCGGCAGACCTCGAAGCGGAACAAGGTCGGTGACGCGGGCCGCGGGCAGGCGGACGCCGGCGAACATGGCGGGGGGCGTGAGGAAACCGACACGTGCGTTCAGCGTGATGTCCGCGCTCTCCAAGATGTTGGTCATGGTGTAGTCGAACAGCACGCCCGTGTCGCTGTTCCAGATGTTCTTGGTGGTCTGGAAATTCGTGCGGTTGCGCTTGTTGGTCGGGCACTCGCCCATCTTGTGCGCGTTCCCGCCGTACTCGAAAAGCCAACCCGGCTTGTCGTACAACGGGTTGGCGCGTTCCGCGGGGACACTGCTCTCACGCCGGGCCCACCAGGCGACGCCACGGGGCCAGGGACCGGCTCCCGGCGCGTACCGCGTGCCGTTGGGCTGACGCGGGCCGACAATCCAGATCTGCTGCTTGTAATCCCCGGCGTACAGCAGGGAGGCTTGCCCGATGCCGCGGATGTTGGTCTGGCAGATGGTCGTGCGTGCCACTTCGCGTGCCTTGCCCAAAGCGGGCATGAGGAGGCTGATGAGCAACGCGATAATCGCGATCACGACAAGCAGCTCGATCAGTGTGAAGGCGCGTGATTTCATCGAGCAATCCTCTGCAGTGTGCGAAGCGGGTCACTTGGGGTTGTTGATCCAGCCGTAGCCCTGGATTCGATTGAATCGCCAGTCATTGTCGGAGATGGAGACCCAGGGGCCGCCAGTGGAAGCGTACATGTCGTTGCACTCGAACTCGAGGTTGCGGTCGACGACCTGCTCCTTCCCGTCGTTCCACGCGCCAAGCAGGGAGGCCGAGCCGTCGACATAACCGACGTGCCCCGAACGGCTGTGTCTCGCCGTGATCTGATCCTCGTTGCCGAACATCCCGTCGCGATACTGCTGGTTGTAACGGAAACTGGATTCCTCGAAAAAGAGGGGGACCGAGGGCATCAGGGTCAGCGTCTGCGCCTGAGCGACGGAAAGAACGCGGACACCGTTGTTGGACGCGGCGGGGAGATAGCCGACCTGGACCGGGCTGCCGAGCCTGAACCCCTCGACCTCGTCGAACATGGTGTAGTCAAACTCGACGCCGGTGGTCCCGCCCCAGAGGTTGTTGTACTCGCTGAACGTGAGGGTCTGCCGCTTGTTGGTCGGACACTCGACGATCTTGTGCGCGTTCTGCACGTACTCGAAGAGGAACCCCGGCTTGCGCTCGCGGCTCGCGTCGATCAACTGGGCCCAGAAGGCGACATCGGTGGGCGGCGGATCACCCGGACGTGCGTTGGGAGGCGGGGGCCATGTCCGCGCACCGTTGGGCCAACGCGCCCGGTTGGAGACGGGCCAGAACTGCTCTTTGTAGTCCTGCGCGTACAGCATCGCGCCCGTCACGATCTGCTTGACGTTGACGCGACATTTGGTCTGCTGAGCGATCGCACGGGCTTTGGACAGCGCCGGCAACAACAAACTGATCAACAGCGCAACGATCGCGATCACGACGAGAAGCTCGATCAACGTGAACCCGAAACGTTCGCGATTCTTCCGCATTCTTGTTCTCACAGTTCGCGACGACATCCCGAGACCCGGGAGTACCCACGGCAGCGTACAAGAAGACGAGAACGCAAGCAAGCACATTCACAGATGAAACGGGGTTACGCCTTGTGTATTCCCACACGATCGGCACAGAATGTGCCGGCACGCTTCGCCTTCCGGAGCCACCCGGCGAGCAAGTGACGGCCTTTCTACCCTTGTGGCACATGGAAAACGCTGTCCCCCATCCCTTCGGGATTCCTTCCCACGAATTCGCTCGCGCCGCAGCGGGACGGATCCGCATGGGAAAGCTCGGCGGTGAAATGGGAGCTCTCGAAGCATACCGGACCTTGTTCCGCACCGGCGACCCCTCGGGCGTCCTCCAGGCGGTGCCGGAGTTTGTGCTTCCCGAAATCCGCTCGATCCAGCGGGAGCCGAGCCCCGAGGGCGAGGTAACCAAGTTCACCCAGCGCGTCCCCGGCGCGACCGTCGGCAGCGGCGTCGCCGCCCGCGTCTTTGACGACCTCTCCACCGAGAGCGTCCTCATCCCCATGATCGGCAAACGCCAGATCCGAACGTACACCCTCTGCGTCAGTTCCCAGGTCGGGTGCGCCATGGGCTGCGGCTTCTGCGAAACAGCCCAGATGGGGCTGATCCGGCACCTGTCCGCGGAAGAGATCGTCGCACAGTGGTTCGCGGCCACATTCGTCGCCGGGCAACGCCCCTCGAACATCGTGTTCATGGGGATGGGCGAGCCGATGGACAACATCGAGAACGTCATCGCTGCCATCGCCGTGCTGAAGGATCACAACGGGCCCAGCCTGCCGATCTCCAAGATCACCGTCTCGACCGTCGGCCGCGTCGACGGCATCATCCGCCTCGGCGAGCAATTGCACCAACCGGGCTGGCACCGTCTGAATCTGGCGGTCTCGCTCAACGCGCCCAACGACGCGATCCGCTCGGAGATCATGCCCATCAACCGCAAGTGGAACATGAAATCGCTGCAGGACGCGCTCATGGGGTTCCCGATCTATGGCGGCGGCAAGCTCTGCATCGAATACGTCCTCATCCCAGGCGTCAACGACAAGCACGAACACGCGAAAGAGATCGCTGACTTCGTCGCGCCCCTCAACGCCCACTACGCGGGCGAAACCGGAGTCGGCTCGGTCCGATGCATGGTCAACCTGATCCCGTACAACCCCAGAAGGAACTCACCCTGGCCCGCCCCGACGTGGGAATCCGTCGATCAGTTCATGTTCTGGCTCACCGACCAAGGCGTCTACACCAAACGCCGCCGAACCAAGGGTCGGGATCTGATGGGGGCCTGCGGACAGCTCGGAAGCGAAGAAATCCGGGGGCGGAAGCTGGTCCCGGTGAGCGTCGGATTGAGTGATCGGCCGAATCAGCCCGGTTTGTAGGCCAAAAAGAACCGGAAAGGACCCACTTAAGGGTGTTCGGGGCTCGTTCTTGATTCGGGCTCCCTATCCTTCCCCGTGCCTATTCCACGTGTCGCTATCGTCGGCCGACCCAACGTCGGTAAGTCCTCCATCATGAACATGATCGCCGGGGCGAAGGTCTCCATCGTCGACCCCACCCCGGGCGTGACGCGGGACCGCGTCTCCACGATCGTCGAACTCGAGCCACCCGTCAAGTTCAAGGGCGACCGGACCGGGAAGGACGACCGACGCAAGCCCGTCGAGTTCGTCGATACCGGCGGGTTCGGGGCGTACACCGCGCCGGGCGAGCGGTTCGACGAGGTCGGGGCCGACCTGCACACGCTGACCAACTCCATCGAGTTCCAGATCGCTGAGGCCGTCCACGGGGCGGACTTGGTGCTGTTCGTGCTCGACGCGCAGTCGGGCGTGACGCCTCAGGACGAGGCGATCGCCAAGCTCCTTCGCGAGGGAAAGCTCGGGCCCCAGCACAAGCAGAAGACCAAGAAGAACGTGCCCGAGGTCGACCCGGACGCCAAGGGGACCAAGAAGACCACCAAGAAGAACGCCAAGCGCAAGAGCGAGATCCCGCCGATCCAGATCATCGCCAACAAAACCGACGGGCCCAAGTGGGAGTCGCACGCGGCGGAGGCGGCTGGCCTCGGCTTCGGCGAGCCCATCGTGGTGTCGGCGAAGAACAACTACATGCGGCGTGAGTTCATGGACCGGATCTTCGACCTGCTGCCGCCCTACAAGGACCAGCGCGAGACGCAGGCAGATCTCAAGATCGCCATCGTCGGCAAGCGCAACGCGGGCAAGAGCACGCTGGTCAACACGCTGGCGGGCGAGCCTCGCGTGATCGTGTCCGAGATCGCCGGGACCACCCGCGACGCCATCGACGTTCGGTTTGACCTGGACATGGGCAAGACCGGCGGCGAAGAGGGCACCGGGGGCCGCAAGAGCGTGCTCGCGATCGACACAGCGGGCGTGCGGCGCGGCAAGAGCTTCCAGAGCATGGTCGAGCACTTCGCGTTCGACCGCGTTCAACGGTCCATCGAGCGGGCCGACGTCGTGCTGCTCATGATCGACGCGACCGAAAAGGTCAGCCAGGTCGACGAGCAGGTCGCGATGCTCTGCCAGAAGGGGTACAAGCCGACGATCATCGTGGTGAGCAAATGGGACCTCGCTGAGGGGCAGCCCAACAAGAAGGGGCTCCCGATCGTGACGGGCGACTACGAGGACTACCTCCGCAAAGAACTCGGCGGCCTCTCGTACGCTCCCATCGCGTTCATCTCGGGCAAGAACGGGAAGAACGTCAAGCAGACGCTCAAACTCGCATTCGACCTGCGGGACCAGTCCGCCGAACGAGTCACCACCGGCAAACTCAACCGCATCGTGCGGAAGATCATGGAGAGGCACGCCCCGACTGACACCAAGGGCACGCACGCCAAGGTGCTGTACGTCGCGCAGACCTGGCACAGCCCGCCCACCATCACGCTCGTCGTGAACCACCCCGAGTTGTTCCGCCCTGCCTTCCTGCGGTTCCTGGCGAACCGGTTCCGCGAGGAACTGCCGTTTGTCGAGGTGCCGATGCGGATCGTCGTCCGGGCACGCCGCCAGAAGGAAGACGACATCCCGATGGACCCCGAGGCGATGATCGAGACGCGCGAGGGCGTGCAACGCAAGAAGGGCAAGCACATGCACCTCGCTCCTGTCCCCGACAAGAACGCGGGCGTGTGGCAGAAGAAGATGGCCAAGTTCGCGTCCGTCGACGCCGACTACACCATCACGCGAGAGTTGTCGCCCGAAGAACTCGCTCAGTTCGCGGACGACGCGACGACGTACTTCGACGATTGATCACCGGCGTTCAAGCGGCTTTCGCGGTCGGGCATCCCGACTGCAAGCACCATTTCATGAAGTCGCGGCTCGTGATGATCCCGACGCACCGGGCGTTCTCACCCGCGCCCTCCACAACAGGCAGCGCGGAAATCCGCTGCGCCAGCATGATCTGACCAGCCTCGGCGATGGTGACGAGCGGGCCGACCGTGACCGTCCCGCGGTGCATGATCTGGTGGACGTGCTTGTCAAGCGTGGCCAGGTCGCGAGCGCTCGCGGCGGGCGTATCCACAGCCGGCGAAAGGGCCCGGAGCAGGTCCCGGTCCGAGACGATCCCGACAAGAACACCGCGCTCAAGCACGGGGACATGGTGAATCCGGTGGAGCTCAAAGAGCTGCCGCACCGCCCTGAGCGTCGCATCAAGCGAGACGCTGATCACATGCCGCGTCATGATCGACGCGACGGTGTTGGGGACGCAGGCGAGACCTTCCTGAGGGTTGATGGAGCTCATAGCAACCCATCGGTCGATTTCGGATCCGAGTTGAGAGATCCCCGGCAATTTGGTCCGAGAAATCCCCCCATGCAGAAATCACCAACGAAAGGACCCCGCGAGAATCGCGGGGCCCTGCACAGTCGTTGGCACTCTTGATCCGAGACTCTCAGTTATCCTGCGACATGATGATCAGCGTGTAAGGACCGATCCCGATATTCCCGTTGAAACTCAACCCGTCCTTCGCTCCGGCATTCGCCGTCGTGTCGTACGCGTTCGTGTTCGCAAAGTCACCCGAGTACCCGTTCCAGTCGCTGTTGAACCGCACCTTCCACGTGCCGCCGCGGGGGAAGCCGATGTTGTAGCTCGCGTACGAGGTGTTCGCGAAGTTCGCGATGACGACCACGTCGTCCTTCGCGCCGCCGTTCTGCCAGCGGTGGAACCCCAGGACCTTGTTCGTGTTGTTGATGTGATAGACATTGGTGTTCTGCCCGCGCAAGCCCCGCGTGGTGTCGTACCAGTTCCGCCGCAGTCGGATCATGTCCCGGTACATCGTCTGCACGCCCGAGTACGTCACAAGCTTGGTCCAGTCGATCGGGTCGGTGTCGGCCCAGAAACCGTCCTCCAGGATCTCCTGCCCCTGGAAGATCATCGGCACGCCGGGGCTCGTCATGACCAAGCCCGCGCCGAGCGTCGAACGCTTCTTGCTCGCCCAGCTCCCCGCGTTCCCAGGCCAGATCTCCTCCGGCACCCGCGAGTGCCCGTTGTTCACCTCGTCGTGGCTCTCGGTATAGATCACTCGCTGCACCGCGTCGCCGTTGTACGTCGACGCGATCGCGTCGCGCACCGCGAACATATCACGCCCCGCGTCGCTCCCGTTGATCACCGCCGCACGGATCGGGTGCACGAACCGCGAGTCCCACTGACTATCAAACCCAGCCCCGCCCGCCCCGGTGGGCTTGGTGATCCAGTCGTTGGCCTGCAGGTCCTCCGCGATCGAGATCTTCCACCCCACGTTCGCGTTGATCTCGTTGTTGATGTACTGCATGAGCGTCCACCCGTCGGTGATGTCGCCCCCGCCGCCGTTGTTCTGCGTGCGGATGTTCACCGTCGAGTCCCAGCGCAGGCCGTCCGCCCTGAACTCCTGAAGCCACATCATCGCGTTATCGCGAAGGAACGAACGGACCTCGCCTCGCCCGTAATCCGGACGCGTGTTGCCCCAAGGCGTGACCGCCCGCCAATCCTGGAAGAAGAAGATACCGCCCGCCCCGCCGGTGCTCCACCCGTCAAACTGCCACATGTCCAGGTCGCTCGGCCCCAGATGGTTGTACACCACGTCCTGCACCACCGCGATCCCGCGAGCGTGCGCCTCGTTGATGAACTTTTTGTAGTTGTTCATCCCGCCATAGATCGACTCAACCGCGAACGGCCCCGCGGGGTTGTACCCCCACGAGAAGTCACCCGCGAACTCGCACACCGGCATCACCTTCACCGCGTTGACGCCCATGCTCTGGAGATAGTCGAGCTTCGCAACGGCGGTATCAAACGTGCCCGGTACGCCGCCGACCGTGTCGTTGAGCGTCCCCACATGCATCTCGTACACGACCATCTCGTTCCACGCCGGCGTGGTGAACGAGGGGCTCTTCAGCTTCCCCGCGATGGTCACGTCATCGATCGCCACGCCGTCGGAGGGCAGCGGCGAGTTGTCGTACTGCTGGAACCGCACGCGGAACGTCGCCCCCGGGGTGATTCCCGCCGCGGTCGCCGCCGCCGACAGATTGACCGTGCGGGTGGTGAAGCTGGGCGAGATCGCGGGGTACGTGTCGACCTTCGTCCACGTCGTTCCGTTGTTGGAAATGTACACGCCGTCCTGCGTGTGCGTCTCGTCGCCGACGTTCCGCACCTTGTACGTGAGCGTCAAGGCCCCGTGATTGCTCGCGTTGACGGTGGTGGTGAGCTGGCTGGTCTCGTACGTGCTCGACACGGAGCTGTCGAACGTGCACCCTTTCGTGCCGGTGGCCTTGTACGTCGTGGACTGAGCGATGCGCCAGGTGCTGGTGCCGGTGCGCGTCCACGCCGCGTTGAAGGTCGCCCCCTCGAACCCGTCGGTGAAGAGCGTGACAGCGTTGCCATAAACGGACCAGTCGAACGTGTCGCCGCGGATCACGCTGTTGCCCGTGCTGTTGGTCATCTCTCGGGCCCGCGGATCGTTCTTCCACAGCGTGGCCGCCCCGTTGGTGATGACAAACTTGTACTGCTGCCCCTCGACCGCGCCGACGACGTCGCGCGACCAGTTGCCGTTCCCCTCGCTGACGAGCGGGAGCGTCGTGCCCGACCACGCGTTGAAGTCGCCACCGACCGCCACCGCCGAAGCGTTCGGCGCCCACACGCGGAATGTCACGCCGCCGGAATAGGGCACCGCGCCCATCCCGGGCTTGATGGACTGCGCCCACACCCCAGCCCCCGCGCCCGCAAGAGCGAGCAGGACGCCGCAGTTCACCAGGAACCGCTCGCCCGCACCGATCTTCCGAACATTGGTTCCGCCGCTGATGCCTCCACCGTTTCCACGACTGTGCATGATGCGAGCTCCCTTGATGAGCGGCTCCAGACGCGGTCCGCCCGCACCACGCTACCACATCCGCGACGAACACCAATGGAACGCTTTCGAGACACCGCAACTTTTCGCGAGTTTTCCACAGAGAAATCGAGCGACCGGACTGAAGAAACATCACGAAACGTTTCTCCGCAAGTCCGGCCGCGAAAAGGACGCTTCTTGCGCGTCTTTCAGAGCCCGCAGCGCAAGCAAGGGAAAACGACCGAGGGGAAACACCGATGCACCATCCGCACGCGCACCGCCCCGCATCGCGGCACCCGCTCGGCTCTCCGGCCGGGCGTCCGGACCCTTGCTCCCCTTTCCGCACAGCACCGTTTCGGCCGGAGCGGCGCCCCTTCTGAAAGCTCAGATCGCTCGGCGCCTCGCGGTCAACGTCCGCATCAAGCCTCGCCGCACGCACCGCGTTCCGCCGACCAGCAACCCAAATCCCGCCCTCACGCGGCCGCGCCCTTGCGGGTAGTCTCCGCACATGAACGATCCGTCCCCGCCCGCCGCCAACCCGGTGGAATCACCCCGCTCGCTCTGGTCCATCGTCGCCGCCGCGTCCGCCGGCACGCTCATCGAGTGGTACGACTTCTACATCTTCGGTGCCCTCGCCACCACCCTCGCGACGGTCTTCTTCCCCGACACCTCCGGCGCCACCGCGCTCCTCTCGACCCTCGCGACCTTCGCCATCGGGTTTGTCGTCAGACCCTTCGGCGCGCTGATCTTCGGTGCCCTGGGCGACCTCATCGGCCGCAAGTACACCTTCATGGTCACCCTCCTCATCATGGGCGGCGCGACCTTCGCCATCGGCATCCTCCCGGGCTTCGCCACCATCGGCTGGGCCGCTCCCGTCATCCTCGTCATCCTCCGCCTCCTCCAAGGGCTCGCCCTCGGCGGCGAATACGGCGGCGCCGCCACCTACGTCGCCGAACACTGCCCCGACGGACAACGCGGCTACTGGACAAGCTGGATCCAGACCACCGCAACCCTCGGCCTCTTCGTCTCCCTCGCCGTCATCATCGCCTGCCGCACGCTGCTCAGCAAGGAAGACTTCGCCGCCTGGGGCTGGCGCATCCCCTTCTGGCTCTCGCTCGTGCTGGTGCTCTTCTCGTACTACATCCGCCGGCGGATGCACGAATCACCGCTCTTTCAGCGAATGAAATCCTCGGGCAAGGGAACCAAGAACCCGCTCAAGGAGAGCTTCGTCAACCCGCAGAACCGCCGCCTCGTGCTCCTCGCCCTCTTCGGCGCCACCGCCGGCCAAGGCGTCGTCTGGTACACCGGCCAGTTCTACGCCATGAACTTCACCAAACTCACCCTCGGCATCGAATCCATGCAGGCCGAGATCATCGTCGGCATCGCCCTCGTCCTCGCCACCCCGTTCTTCATCGTCTTCGGCGCCCTCTCCGACCGCGTCGGCCGCAAGAAGATCATCATGGCCGGGTGCCTCCTCGCCGTCGTGGCGTACTACCCGATCTACACCGCGATGTCACGCGTCACCGACGTGAGCGACCCGGCCCGATTCACGCTCGTGTCGTCCGCCACAAGCGACCCTGTCACCACCAGCAAACAAACCACGACGATCGAAACCCGCACCTACAAGGACGGCACCGTCGACATCGTGAAATCCGTCACCGCAACCCCGACGAGCGAGAACGCCGCGCCAAAGACCGTCCTCCAGCACGCCATCACGTTCCCGAGCCTGACAAGCCCGCCCGCGCTCGCGCTCATCGGCCTCATCTTCGTCCAGGTCATCTTCGTCACCATGGTCTACGGCCCCATCGCCGCCTTCCTCGTCGAACTCTTCCCCACACGCATCCGCTACACCTCCATGAGCCTCCCGTACCACATCGGCAACGGCGTCTTCGGCGGCATGGTCCCCTTCACCGCGCAATACCTCGTCCAACAAACCGGCGATCGTTACGCCGGGCTCTGGTACCCCATGGGCATCGCCACCCTCACCCTCATCGTCGGAACGTTCATGCTGAAGGAACGCCGGAATATCAAGATGCACGACGAGCACTAAGCCCCCTCCCACAGGGAGGGGGTTGGTGGGTGGGTTCGTTTGGTCGGAGCGTGCAAAGGGCCCCCCCACCCCCCTGCACGGACGCTCATCCACGATGCGCCGAAGCGGCGGATCGTGGCACCCCCACTCACTGTTCCATCACCCCCACATCAGTCAACGGAGCCCCACCGAGGCCTCGAAGACCGGACAGCGGTCGTGCCACCCGACCACTGGTTGGAAAGAGGGTCACCTCGGAAGTTCGAGTCCTTCCATCATCTCATAATTTAGGTCGATACGGGCCACTGAAGCATCGACAGTGGCACCGGGGCACACTATTGCAATCTCGGCCGGGCTGCTTACAACGGCTGCGATCCGGGGCGATGATTCTTGCATTGTAATGATGAATCGCAATACACCCACTTCCATTGTCTCAACAATTGCTTTAGCGTAACGCACGCGAATGATTGGCCCTACTCTCGTCATTGGCCCTGCTCCCGATTTTGCAGTCAAATCCATAGGCTTCATTGCATTTACCATCGCTAGGTTCTTGCCGTCTGGACCGATGACTGCCAGCCAAGCGATCCTTGGATACTGGGCGCCGAACGATTCCTTGAGTTTGGCAATTGATTGCTTTCTCCACATTCCATCGCCACTTACTAAAAAAGCGACTTTATAATGAAGTCCTTTGGGGTAAGCGTTTAAAAGAGAAACAATGTTATTTCCAGCAGCCTTTCGAAGCAAGGCTAAACAATCCGCTGTCGCTGACGAAGAAAGAAAAATCTGAGGAGCATCATCGTTTATATCTATCATGGACATCACTCCTGGGTCAACTGTCCCGAGGCGGGTGGCACGACTGCCATTCTGGTCTCGGGTTGGGTGGGTCCTGTTCTGCGGCCTCGGCCCAGTATAACAGCAGGCGGGGGTGCCACGATCCGCCGTTTCGGCGCATCGTGGATGGTCGTCCGTGCGGAGAGTCACGCCCTCGCCTTGTTCTGCGACGGTGCCTCCCGCCGCCCTCACGCAGCTGCTCAGCCGATGACCGTGGCGATGCCGTCCGGCCTGCCATAAACAGTCAGCAGGTCGCCGGAGCGAATGTCGGTGCCCCCGTGCGGGGTGCCGATGTACTCCGGAACACCCGCAGCGTCGCGACGCGTTATCCCCAGAACAACGACGCCCTGCGATCCCAGCCGCGTTTCAGCGAGAGTCCGCCCGACGAGCGGCGAATCCGGCCTGACGCTGATCTCGGAGACGACGAATCCGGCATGCAGCCGGAGCAAAAGCCCGTAGTCCGCCGCGTGCACAACGCCCGCCCGTTTCAGCGAGAGGCGGATCGTCCAATCAAGAGCCCATTGCATCGGGGGCGTTAACGCCAGAACCGCAAGCACCGCCAGCCCACCCAGAATCCAGAGCAGGACACCCATCTCGGCACGAAGCCCGTCAGCCTTCACAAAGGCGACAACGACCGAGCCCAGTCCGGCGGTGATCCCGAGGTTGCCCGCCAGAATCAGATGCTTGATGATCCGCCGCCGGTACGGCGTGCTCACCGCCATCTCGGCCTCGGCGGTCGTGAACCCAACCCCGAAAAACGCTGAATACGCCTGAAAGCTCGCGACATCCCTCGACAGCCCCGTCATCACGAGCGCGGTCGCGCCGACACGCACGATGATGAGCGAGAGGCTCGCAATGACCAATAAGGAGATGATGGCTCCCACCGGCGATCATTGGCGCACCGGGCCCCCCCGGCCACGAACGCCCCCTCGCGCCTCACAGCATCAACTGCCACCACGAGGTGTCGTGCCATTGGTCGAACTTTCGCCCGACCTCCCGGAACACGCCCACGTGCCCGCCTTGGCATACCCAGCCAACCGGCCCTCCACCTCGACGACAAGCCACGGAAAAGAGCGAGCCGACCCCTTCACCACCCCGGCCCGCCAGGATTCCGCAAACTCCGCGTCCGTCAGGCACGCGGCCCAGAAGCGGATCCCGGTGTTCTTGATGAAGTGGTTGGTCAGCTGGCACGCCGGGCTGATATCACGCGCTTCAAACGTTCGCACAAGCATGAGAGATGACACCTCCTCTCCCAGAACGCGACGACCCGATACCATCCGGGCATGAAGGTGAATCTCACCGAGGCTTTCACGACATTCTCCGAGCATTGGTCCCCGCGCGTGGCCGCGGACCTCAACGGCCAGCAAGTCAAACTCGTGAAGTTCAAGGGCGCGTTCGACTGGCACTTCCACGAGCACGAGGACGAGCTCTTCCTCGTCCACCGCGGCTCGTTCGTGATGGAGTTCCGCGACAAAGCGGTCGAACTCCGCGCCGGCGAGATGCTCGTCGTACCGCGAGGCGTCGAGCACCGCCCCGTCGCCGAACACGAGGTCGAGGTGCTTCTCTTCGAACCCGCCGCCACGCTGAACACCGGAAACGTCCGCTCCGAGAGGACCGTGACCAACGTCAAAGCCCTCGGCACCTAGCGGCTCCCTCGCGCTCTTGGCACAACGCTACCTTCGAATCTCAAACTCAGCACCACGCGGGTTGTCGCTCCCCTCGCTCCACACCACATTCACCTTCAACGTCTTGACCAAATCCGCCACCGGGCCAAGCCCCGCCGTCTCGAGCGGCACCGCGAACGCGGGCACCTTCGTCTCGGGCTTGTTCCCATCAATAAACGCCCGCCGCCACACCGTCGCACGGATCGTCACCGTCGGCGGCACACCCGGCGTCACGCCCGCGGCCACGCCGTCGTCCCACTCCACCGCCGTGATCTCCGCCCAGTCGTGCCGGCCCATGAACTGCCCCTTGCCGCCAAACACCTGCGCAACTAGCACCCCCTCGGTGAGCGCCGTCGCCGGACGCTCCCACAACGTCTCCGCAGCCTGGCTGTGCTTGTGCCAATCCAGCGGCGGGGTCACGACCAGATTCACCGTCGCGGGGCGATCCTCAGGCCTCGCCGGCCCACCCGTCGACGGGCCACCCACGTTCGCATCCATCCGCCTGGCCGCATAAAACGGCATCTGCTGCGCCGGACCAGACGGGGTAAGCACCGCCTGCATCCCCTCCTGCTTCAGCACCGCCGTCGTCGGAGCCTGATCCCACGGATGAAACTGCCACGCGTCGCCCTTGCCGACCGTGAACGCCACCTCGCCCGTCTCAGCCTTCGTCCGCTCGTAAATGCCCACCCGCCCCCCACCACGCTTCGTGTCCGCCTTCATGAACCGATGCGTCAGCGTCAGCCGGCACGTGTAATCCCCCGGCGGAAGCCACCCAAGCCGCAGCATCTGCCCGTCACGGTTCGCCCCGGGGCTCCACTCATGCTTGATGTCGTCGTACCAGTACGACACCTCGACCTCCCACCTCTTCCCGTCGAGTCGCACCGAATCCACCGTGAAATCCCACCCGTTGTTGAGGGGTGGACTCGTCAGAAAGACGCACGTCTCCTCCTCGTTGCAACTCGGACGCGGGCGCACATTCCCCAGGAGGTACTCCGCCATCACCTTGCTGTATTTGTTCTCCTGATACCGGCTCGGCATGACGATCTGCCCCGCCGGCGTCGCATGCACCCGGTTCCCGTCGTCCTCGCGGTAGCAGTGCCCCCCGGTGAAGAGTGACCCCACCACCATCAGCGGCGAGCGACCCCCGGGGTGCATGTCGCCATCGACAATGTGCACCGGCCAGGGCACGGGATTCGACGCGGGTGAAGAAACCGACAAAAGGGCAAAGAGCGTGGTGGCAAGCAGCATGGAAAATCCTCCGAATCAACGAACCGGCAGCGTTCAGTGCGCCCCGACCGAGAAAGGTTCACCCATTCAGCCAGCCGACAGGCCGTCCCCTTACCCGCTCAACCACGGCCACCCTCCCGGGCCTTTATGGTGGCGACCAGACTGGTACTCCCCTTGCGGTCGGGCCTCGCCAACCCGGTCCGCACGAGCAGGAACGCGAGCATCTTGGGATTGATCGCCTCAATCGAGACCGTCTTTTCCTCAAGCAAGCCAGCGAGCACCTCAGCCGCCCCCCGGATGGTCGCGTCATCCGTAGGCAGCAGGCTGGCGAGCATGGACCGCCCCTCGATGATGCTGGCCGGGCCATGCATGACCAAACCCGCCGCGCCCGCGATCGTGTGCCGCGGGCTCATCGGCAACCCTGTCACAAGCGTCGCGACTTTCATCGCTCCAAGGTCGTCTTCATCGACAGGCCTGACCCCGTCGATCGGATCCACGCCCCGCGTACACGACCACCACGACACGCCGAAGAAAATCCCGAAGATCACCGTCCCGACCAGGTACCACGGCGCGGCACTCAAACAAAAGAAAAAGAAACAGACAACCAAGATAAAGGCGTAAACCAGGAGCGACGTCAGCACGCCCATCGCGATCGCGACCCACCCCTTGGTCGCAAAGTCGGCGTTGTACTCCCGCACGGCCTCTCGCACCAAGCCCTCGTGGTTCATCGAACGATCATATCGCAAAGCCGAAAGGGAAATCCCGAGAATCCAAGGTACTATCCCGGGCGATCTGCATTCAATCGGACCCGGGCGGGCTGGAGATAGGAATCGGCATGAAGACATCAAGCATTCTCGCCAGCGTGGGCATTTTCACGCTCCTGGCGGCTGTCGGCGGCGGGCTCGCCTACTTCAAGTACACGCAAATTCAACGCGACAAAAACGCTCCCCGCCAAGGCGAGCCCCCGACCTCCGTCGAGGTCGTCAAGGTCCGCGAGATCACCTGGCAACCAACCTCCGACCTCGTCGGCACCGTCCTTGCCCTCCGCTCGGTCTCTGTGAGCACCGAACTCGCGGGCGTCATCACCAAGATCGGCTTCGAATCCGGCGGGATCGTCGAAGAAGGCGCGGTGCTCCTCTCGATGGACGACGCCGAGGACCGAGCCAACCTCGCCGAAGCCGAATCGACCGTGAAAGTCGCCGAGGCGAATGTCGCCGTCGCGGACACCAAGCTCCGCCTGGCCGAGACGGAACTGCGCCGCATGGGCGACGCCGTGCGTGTAAAAGCGATGTCCGACATCGATCTCGACCGCGCCAGCGCCGAACTGGACCGCGCCAAAGCCGACCGCAGCCGGCTGACAGCCGAGGTCGAGCAGGCCAAAGCCCGCGTGGCGCAGGTCTCGACAAAGCTCGACAAGCGTTTCATCCGCGCGCCGTTCCGCGCCCGCGCGGGCCTCCGCAACGTCCACGCCGGGCAATACCTCGCCGAGGGTGCGTCGGTCGTCCTCCTCCAGGAAGTCTCCGACACCATCAACCTCGACTTTGCCATCCCCCAGGAATTTCTCGCCCGCGTTTCGCCGGGCGCCGTCGTCATGGCCACCGGCCCCCTCCTTGGGCCCAAGCCCATCGAGATCCGCGTTGTCGCCGTCGACGCCGCCGTCAACAACACGACCCGCAACGTCCGCGTCCGCACGATCGTCGACAACAAGGACGACCGGCTCCGCCCGGGCATGTTCATCCAGATCCGTGTCCCCGTCGAGGAGCCGAAGACCTACCTCGCGATCCCGCGAAACGCGCTCCGCCGAACGTCCTACGCGGACCAGGTCTTTCTCGTCGTCAGAGGCGAGAAGCCCGAGGAACTCCGCGCCAAGCAGCAGTACATCACCCTCGGGCCCACCCTCGGCGAGGACGTCATCGTTCTCAAGGGCCTCGAACTCGGACAGGAGATCGCCGCGTCCGGCTCGTTTAAGCTCCGCGACGGTGGCCCCGTCATGATCGCCGCTCCCACCCCCCCCACCACACCCGCCGCCCCCGCGAGCAAGTGAGTCACGACCGCCATGGGTTCCATCACCGACATCTTCATCAAAAAGCCCGTCCTCGCGATCGTGATCAACCTGATCATCCTCGCCGTCGGCTGGCGCGCCATCGGCGGCCTCCCCGTCCGCCAATACCCCCGCATCGAGTCCACCTCGATCGTCATCACCACCGCCTACATCGGTGCCAGCGCCGAAACCATCAAGGGGTTCCTCACAACCCCCATCGAGAAGGCGGTCTCCGCCATCGACGGCGTTGACTACATCGAGAGTTCCAGCACCTCGGGCGTCAGCATGATCACGGTCAGGCTCCGCCTCAACCACGACAGCAACGACGCCCTCGCCGAAATCAGCGCTCGCCTCAACCAGGTCCGCAGCGAACTCCCCGCTGAGGCCGAATCCCCCTCGATCGAGATCCAACGCGCCGACCGCCCCTTCGCCACCTTCTACCTCAGTTTCACGAGCACCGCGCTCGACCTGGCCGGGCTGACCGAGTATCTCGTCCGCGAGGTTCAGCCCGAACTGGGCACCATCCCGGGCGTCCAGCGCTGCGGCGTCGAAGGCCCGCGAAACCTCGCCATGCGGATATGGCTCAGCGAAAGCCAACTCACCGCGCTCGACGTCACCCCCTCCGAGGTCTACGACGCGCTGCAACGCAACAACTTCGTCGCCGCCGTCGGCCGCTCCAAGAGCGCGGACATCCAGATCGACCTCACCACAGACACCGATCTCCGCACCGTCCAGGAGTTCGAGCAACTCATCGTCCGAGAAACCGAAGGCACCATCGTCCGCCTCAAGGACATCGCCCGCGTCGAACTCGGGAGCGAAGAACCCTCCAGCGAGGCCGGGTTCAACGCCGACCCCGCCATCTACCTCTCCGTCTGGCCCCTCCCCAGCGCGAACGAGCTCGAGGTCGCGACCAGGCTCAAGACCCGCATGGACACCGTCCGCGCCGCTCTCCCACCCGGCGTGGACATGAAACTCGCGTACGACGGCACGTTCTACATGAGCAACGCGCTCACCGAGATCGGAAAGACCCTCGCTGAAACCGTCGCGATCGTCGCCCTCGTCGTCTTCCTCTTCATGGGCTCCATCCGCACCGTCCTGGTCCCCCTCGTCGCCATCCCCATCTCACTCGTCGGGGCCTGCATCTTCATGGCGGCCCTGGGCTTCTCCCTCAACCTGCTCACCATCCTCGCCATCGTCCTTTCCGTCGGTCTGGTCGTCGACGACGCCATCGTGATGGTCGAGAACGTCGAACGCCACATCCGAGAAGGCAAGAGCAAGATCGACGCCGCCCTCCTCGGCGCACGCGAGCTCTTCGCCCCGGTCATCTCGATGACCATCACCCTCGCCGCCGTCTACGCGCCCATCGGGTTCCAGGGTGGCCTCACCGGCGTTCTCTTCAAGGAGTTCGCCTTCACCCTCGCCGCCGCCGTCGTGGTTTCGGGCGTGGTCGCCATCACGCTCTCCCCGATGATGAGCGCGGCCTTGATCCCCGCGCACGGCAAGGAAAGCCGCTTCACTCGCTTTCTCAACGGGATCTTCGACCGCCTCCGTACTCTGTACTCGAGGACGCTCGATATCACCCTCGACCTTCGGTGGTCGATGGCCGCCGCCGCGGTCCTGATCGCCGCAGCCGCCGCTCCTCTTTATTCGATGTCGGGAAAGGAACTTGCGCCGACCGAGGACGAGGGCGGAATCTTCTTCGTGCTCTCCGCCGCGCCCGACTCTTCGCTTCTCTCGACCCGCGACCAGGCCGCCAAGGTCTCGACCTCGCTGCTCGAACTCCCCGAGGCCGGATTCGCCTGGCGCGTCATCATGTCCTCCTCCTCCGGGTTCGGCGGAATTCAGACCACCAAGTGGCATGAACGCGAGCGGAGCACCTCGGAAATTCTCGGAGATGCCTTCGGGATCGTCTCGGGCATCGCGGGCATCCAAGCCTTTCCCATTCTCCCCGCCCCGCTCCCCGGCGCAGGACAGTTCGATGTCGAGATGATCGTCACCAGTTCCGACCAGCCCGAGCAGATGGCCGGGCTTGCCGGACAACTCGTCGGCCAGGCCTTCGCCAGCGGGAAGTTCCTCTTCGCCGACACGGATCTCAAGATCGACCTTCCGCAAACCAAAATCATCATCGACCGCGAACGCGTCTCCGACATGGGGCTCGATCTCGCCTCCATCGGCCGCGACCTTGCGATCATGCTCAGCGGCGGATACGTCAACCGATTCAACCACGACGGCCGCAGCTACAAGGTCATCCCGCAGATCGAGGACGCGGGCCGCGTCACCCCCGACCAGATCCTCCAAATGAAGGTCCGGGCCAAGGACGGCGGGCTCGTCAGCGTCTCCTCGTTCGTCCGCCTTGAAACCACCGCCGCCCCGCGCACCCTCAACCGGTTCCAGCAGCGAAACAGCATCAAAATCATGGGCGGCGCAGCCCCGGGTGTCACCAAAGAAGAAGCCCTCCGCGCCCTCGAAGACGCCGCCAAGCCACTCCTCCCCCCCGGCTACACGATCGACTACTCCGGCGAGAGCCGCCAGTTGCGACAGGAGGGCGCGTCCCTCGCCACGACCCTCGGCTTTGCGCTCGGGCTCATCTACCTCGTCCTTGCGGCCCAGTTCGGCAGTTTCCGCGACCCCCTGATCGTTCTCCTCGGGTCCGTGCCCCTCGCGATCTCGGGCGCCCTGATCTTCACGTTCCTGGGGTTCACCACTGTCAACATCTATTCGCAGGTCGGGCTCATCACGCTCGTCGGCCTGGTCGCCAAGAACGGCATCCTGATCGTCGAGTTCGCCAACCACCTGCAGGAACAGGGGCTCAGCAAGCACGAGGCGGTCAAGTCCGCCGCCGTCACGCGCATGCGTCCGATCCTCATGACCAGCGTCGCCACCGTCGTCGGGCACTTCCCGCTCGTGCTGGTGACCGGCGCGGGCGCGATGTCCCGCAACAGCATCGGCATCGTCCTGGTGACGGGCATGGCGATCTCCACCCTCTTCACCCTGCTGGTCGTTCCCTCGATCTACATGCTCATCGCGGGCAAGCACAAGGCCCACACGCCCACACCCGCCTCTACCGAGACACCATCACCCGTTCCGCACGCCGTGCCCGTCTGATGCTGGAACACCCGCCTTTGGGCGCACCAATCGCGACTTGCGTCACGATCGTTCCGGTTGGATCCGAGCGGCACACCGAGGGCGGTTGGACGTCGGCAAAATCGACGTCGCCACGGGCCCTTGTCGACCCCGCGTTGGCAAATCGCACGTGGTGCGCACGTTTGCTGTCGCGGCTTAGCCGACGATGATCGACGCCACCGTCACATCGTCCGCCAGTCGTGCGGCGCGTTCACTCACCCGCGAATTCGACCCGCTCGCCGCGTTGGGGTTGGTCGGGTGCGCGAACTCGATCACACCCCGCACAAGAGACTCGACATCCGTCTCGACATCGCCGCACGATGCGAGCGTCTCGATCGCACGATCGACGCCGAACTCGTTTCCCTCAGGGGACTGCTGCTCCACGACGCCGTCGGAATAGACCACGAGCCGGGACCGCGCCGGAAGCACCAGAGTCTCGGCCTCGTACCCGGCGTCGGCCTCGACACCCAGAGGAAGCCCGCCCCGATACTCCGCCCGGCGAACACCCGTCGCGCCGCCGACAGCGTCGCGGACGAGCCAGTACCCGTGACCGGCGTCGATAAACGACAACTCGGTGGACCCGTCGGCCATGGGCGTGAAGATCCCCAGCCACAGCGAGACGAACTTCCCGTCGATGCAGTGATGGCTCACGTAGTGGTTCGCTTCGGACACCGCGCGGGCCGCGTCGCCGTGATGCGTGAGCGACGCGTCGAGGTGGGCCTTGGCCGTCGCCATGAGCAACGCAGCCCCGACGCCCTTGCCCGAGACGTCCCCGAGAAAGATCGCCGTGCGTCCGCCGCTGAGCGCCAACGCTCCAAAGAGATCGCCCGCCACATGACGCCCCGGGATCGAACGCATCGAGTAACCGATCCGGTGCAGCGTGCCGCGGGGCGGGGGCAGAAGCCGGACCTGGGCCTCGTGGGCGGCCTCAAGTTCACCCTGCAGTTCCTCCTGCCGCTCGCGGATCTCGCGGGCCCGGAGGTTGCCGAGAGCGAGCCCGGCGATGCGTGCGATGGCCTTGCAGAAGGCCGCCGCATCGGCCGCCACCGCCGACTCGCCCGCCCGCGAATCAAGATACAGATACCCGCCGGGGATGCTCCCCACCATGACGGGGGCGCAGAGGGCTGAGTGGATGCCCAGTTGCACGATGCTCTGCCCGAAATTCGGCGTCGCCTCGTTGTCGAGGCGGACCACATCGCCCTCCGCCGCGGCCCGGAGCAGCGACCGCGAGAAATCCAGCCCGCCACGCGCACCGGTGACAGGACCCTTGGACGCGATGAGGTCGACATCCTGACCGTTGATGTGCCTGAGGAACGCGACGCGGGCGACGCCCGTGCCGGCCGATGCCGCGTCGATCGTCGCCGTCGCGAGGGCCGCCTCATCCAATGCCGACGCGATCTTGGCCGCGCTCTCCGCGATCAGGTCCATCTTGGCCTCGGCCTTGATGGTCAGTTCAGCCTGAGGAACGCGCTGCACGCGCCGCGTCGCCGCGACCACGTCGTCCTGCGTTGTTAAAAATCCTGTCGTCGTGTGCCGATGCCCGGTTCGCACCACGAACGTCCAGGGCCCGAGCCCGATCAGGTCGTTCTCCTTGATCGGCAGGGCCTGCTCCGCTGCCAGTCGCACGCCGTTGAGGCTCGTCCCGTGGCGGCTGCCCAGGTCGCTCATGAGCCACGTGTCGGCGGCGAGCCAGAACTGCGCGTGGCGACGCGAGACGGTTTCGTCCAGCAGCTTGATGTCCGCCGAATTGCCACGCCCGACGACGTGAACTTTGGCGGACGTGACCACGATCGGCTCGACCGGCGGACCGGCGAGCACATCGAGTTTGAAGGTTTTGACTTGGGTGGTGGCCATAACGCGGCTCCAGTGTACCCCAACACACACCCCCGCCGCTCCCCACCGCTCCCCCACCCCTGCCCGATATCCTACCCAGATGCCCAAAGCCCCCGACCCCGCCAAAAGCCTCATTGATCGCCTCCGTTCCAAGGAGGCTGTCGTCGCTGTCGTCGGGCTGGGCTATGTCGGGCTCCCACTTTTGGCTGCTTTTCACGCCTCGGGGCACCGGGTCCTTGGCTTTGACACCGACCCCGCCAAACCCGAGAAGCTCCGCAAAGGCGAGCACTACCTCCCCCACCTCGGGCACGACCTCGCCGCCGGGTTCGCCAAGAGCCCTCGGTTCGAGGCCACCACCGACCCCGCCGCCCTCGCCAAAGCCGACGCGATTGTCGTCTGCGTCCCCACGCCCCTGGGCCCGCACGGGGAACCCGACCTTTCGTACGTCCTCGCCACCGCCGCCATGATCGGCCGCCACGGCAAGGCCCCCGCCGCCGGCCCTCTTCTGGTCGTCCTGGAGTCGACCAGCTATCCCGGCACCACGCGCGATGACATGCTCCCCGCGATCCTCAGCGCCACGCCCACGCCGCGAACGCCGGGGCAGGACCTCCTGATCGCCTTCAGCCCCGAGCGGGAGAACCCCGGCAGCACCACGCACACGACGCGCACCATCCCGAAACTTGTGGGCGGGCTCGACGACGCCTCTCGCGACGCGGGTGTCGCCCTTTACGAAGGGACGATCGACCGGGTGATCGCGGTGAGTTCCGCTGAAGTCGCCGAGGCCGCCAAGGTCTTCGAGAACATCTTCCGGGCGGTCAATATCGCCCTTGCCAACGAGATGAAGACGATCCTGGACGCGATGAACATCAACGTCTGGGAGGTCATCGACGCCGCGGCGACCAAGCCCTTCGGGTTTATGCCCTTCTATCCCGGCCCCGGGCTCGGCGGGCACTGCATCCCCATCGACCCTTACTACCTCGCGTGGAAAGCTCGCGAAGTGAAGGTTCCGGCACGGTTTATCGAACTGGCCGGCGAGATCAACACCGCGATGCCCCACGCGGTCGTTGAACGCACGGTGCGTGCCCTCAACGACCGGGGCGTCGCGGCCAAGGGAGCCCGCGTGCTCGTCCTGGGGCTCGCGTACAAGCCCGACATCGCCGACGTGCGTGAGAGCCCGAGTTTTGAGCTCATCGAGGGGCTCATGGACCGGGGCGTGCACGCGGACTATTCCGACCCGTTCGTCCCTCGCACGTGGAAGATGCGGAAGTACGATCTGAACAAGGCCAGCGTCGACCTTTCGCCCCAGGCCCTTGGCTCGTACGACGCGGTGCTGATCTCGACCAATCACAAGGCCTTCGACTACGGCATGCTCGCGGCCCATGGCAGGCTCGTGATCGACACGCGGAACGCGATGGCGTCTTTCGCCGTCGCCATGGGCGCCCGGCTCGTCCGGGCCTGAGTTGTCGGCTTACGTTCCCGGCCTGTTTTCGGCCCCTCCACGCTCGGCCCGACCATCGACCTACTATCAGGCTTGACTATGAATGACATCAACGTGACGGGTCCCGAGCACGAAACCGGGACAGGATCAACAGCGGGCGCGGTCGGCGATGCACAGGACGCCCCGGCAGCTGCGCCCACGCCTCGGCCCACCGAGCTCAAGGCCTCCGACATCTTCGCCAACGACAACACGTTCGCTGAACTGGGGCTCCGCGACAGCGTGCTCAAGGGCATCGACGCGATGGGCTTTACCAAGCCCACGCACATCCAGGCGCAGCTGATCCCGCCGATCCTCACCGGGCGCGACGTGCTCGGGCAGGCCAAGACGGGGTCGGGCAAGACCGCCTCCTTCGCCCTTCCGCTGATCCACATGTGCTCGCGCGAGGGGCAGTTCCAGGCGGTCGTGCTCTCACCGACGCGCGAGTTGGCGATCCAGATCACCGCGGAGATCAACGAGATCGCCCAGTTCACGCCGATCCGGGCGGTCACCGTCTTCGGCGGGCAGGCCATCCACGCCCAGGCGAAGAAGCTGCAGGGTTCGGCCCAGATCATCGTCGCCACGCCGGGGCGACTGATGGACATGAAAGAACGCGGGCTGGTCAACTTTGACAACACGCGGTTTGTGGTCCTCGACGAAGTGGATCGGATGCTCGACATCGGGTTCCGCGACGACATCCGCAAGATCCTCGACATGACGCCACCGACGCGTCAGACCATCGTCGTGAGCGCGACGATTTCGGGCGAGATCGAGCGCCTCGCCCGCAAGTACATGAAGGACCCGCAGAAGATCGAGACCGCCGCAGGCAGTCTCACGGTCTCGATGGTCGATCAGCATTACATCACCGTCGACGGGTGGGACAAGGAACGCCTGCTCGTCCACCTCCTCACGCACGAAGAACCCGCGCTGACGATCGTCTTCTGCCGCCTGAAGCGGACGGTCGACAAACTCGCCAAGCGTCTTGAGAACGCCAAGATTGACGTCCATGCAATCCACGGCGACATGCCGCAGGGCAAACGCAACCGCGTGATGGAACAGCTCCGCTCGGGCAAACTCGCGGTGCTCGTTGCGTCCGACCTTGCGTCCCGCGGCATCGACGTGGACGACATCTCGCACGTCATCAACTACGACCTGCCCGAGGACCCCGAGGTGTATGTGCACCGCATCGGCCGCACGGCGCGGGCCGGGCGGAAGGGGACGGCGTGGGCGTTTGTCACGCCCAACCAGGGCAAGTTGTTGAGCCAGGTCGAGGACCTGATCAACATCATGGTGCCGAAGATTGAGTACCCGGACTTCAAACCGAGCCCGAGGCCCGACGGCTACCGGGACCCCGACGACCGCCACGCAGGCGGCGGATTGGTCCTGGCCAACCCCAGCGGCATCAAGCCGCCGGCACCGGCGGGCCCGCGCAAGACGCGGCTTGAAGCTTCGGTGAATATGGAAGTGCCGACAGCCCCGGACGCGAACAAGTTCCCGGGCGGGATCGTGCCCACGTCGCTGCCGCCGAATCGGATGTTTGGGAAGCTCAAGGGTCGGAAGCGGTAAAGGCCCGCAAACCGTGGTGGCGACTCGACCCGCTCCCGCATAATCGTGGAGACCACTCTTTTGTGGAACCGCAGATCGCCGCGGTTGCGAATAGGCGAGTGTCTCACGGGCCTACGCGTCGGCCCGTCACGTGGGGACACACTCGCATGCGGAGGCTGCTCATGATCTCAGGATTGACGTCGCCTAGTCACGGCGTGCGCGCGTTGCTTGTCGCGACTTGTGTGTGCACGGGTGTTACGTACGGGCAAGGCCCGACGGTCACGGCTCGAACCCTTGTTCATCAGTTCGGCCCCAACGGCCCCGCCGGGTCGGCGATCCCCGGTCCGTTCGCAATCGTCACCACCGGCGCACGGTACAGCCCTTCGTCGGTGCTTGTTGGATTGGGAGACCGTCGCTGCTTTCTCGCCGACGGCGCGTCGGTGCGTCCCGTCATGGTGTCGGGCTCGCAGATTCCGGGCCAGGCTCCGGGCGTGGTCTGGGGAGGTCAATTCGCGTCGGCCGTCTGGCCGATCCCGGGCGGTGCCGCATTCTCGGCGTGGGCTTCGGGCCCGGGCATCGGAGACACCGCGAGACCGATCATGTTTGTCGGCGACGTCGAGCAACCGGGCCTTGTGGACCCGCTGAGAATGGGCCCAAGCCCGACGACCGTCACCGGTGTCACGTTGATCAATGCGCCCGACGCCTGGGCTGCGGTCGGTCCACCCGGCGGTCCGGGCGTGACGCTTGTCCCTCGCAGCTATCAGCCCCCGGGTGCCACCGCGGTCAGTCTTGTCCCGGCGAGCGTGCAACTGAACAACGCCGGCGCGGTCTCGCTGACCTTGGAAGGCAACGTCGGAGGAACTCAGCGATGGTTCGCGATCGTCGCCGACACCGGCTCAATCCGAGTCCTCGCGACCAGTGGCGAGACGATCCAGTCCGTCCGCGGACCGATCGCGACATCGACGGGGCGGCTGGGCACGGCGTCGCAGCCTTTCAGTAACGGCTCGGTGTTCGTCCAGGGCACCGCTCTGATCGCCAGCCAGAATCGCTCGGCGCTCTGGCTCGCGAGACCTTCCGGGCTTGCCTCGGTCGTCGCCATCGCGGGAGATCGCGCCCTGGGCACCGAGCCGGGCGTCATGATGCGCGCAGCCGGGGTTCTCGATCCGCTGGCGGCGAATCGTCACGGCTCCATGCTCTTCCTGGCTCGACTTGAGGGGCCGGGCGTCGACGCCTCCAATGATGCTGCGATCTACCTCTGGAGGGACGCGACCCTCACGCTCGTCGCACGGTCGAGCCTCTCTTCGCTCTACCTGCCCGTCTTCGGCGGAGCTGTCGCGATCAACAGCCACAACGACGTCGGGATCATCACCCAAACGCAAGCCCTGCTCTACAAGCCCGGCGTCGGCACCGTGGTGGTCGCTCGCCTCAATCAACCGCTCAACCCGAGTTCCGGTCTTGGCGGCGATGTTCTGCAGCTCTCTTCGTTCTTCGGCAGCCTCTCGAACACCAGCACCGACGCCGGGAACGACAATCTCGCCCTTTCCTGCCTGTCCGAAGCGGGCGAGTTGCTCGTGTTCGGCTCAAACGGCAGCGCCTTCGCCATCAACTTCTCGATCACCGATGCTGGTTGCCCCTCCGACTTCAACCTCGACGGCTTTACCGACTTCTTCGACTACCTCGACTATGTGACCTGTTTCGAAGGCGGCCGCTGCCCCGACGGCAAGGTTGCCGACTTCAACGACGACGGCATCGCTGATTTCTTCGACTACATGGGATTCGTCGAAGCGTTTGAGACGGGCTGCTAGACCTTTCGATCCAGCAGCCGGTATTGCACCGCCTCCGCCACCTGCGACACGCCGAGCACCGCTTTTCCCTCCAGGTCCGCGATGGTCCGTGCGATACGGCGGATTTTGTCGTACGCGCGGGCTGAGAGTCCCATCTCTGTGAGAGCCTGCCCCAGCATGACGCGGGCTTGATCTTCCATCGGGGCGTGCTCGTCGAGTTGTTTGCCGCTGAGTCTTGAATTGGTTGTGGCGGCGCCCTGTCGAGCGGCTTGCACCGCTCGGGCGGCCATGACTTGCTCGCGCATCTGGGCGGTGGAACTGCCGCGTGGGGCGGAGGACAACTCTTTGAACGGAACGGCGGGGGCTTCGACGTGGAGGTCGATGCGGTCGAGCAGCGGGCCTGAGAGTCTGGAGAGGTAGCGGTCCATGGCGCGACGGCCGACTTCGCCGGCCTCGACGTGGCCTTTGGGCGTGGGGTTCATCGCGGCGACGAGCATGAAGTTGGCGGGGAAGCGGACGGAGCCGTGGCTGCGTGCGATCGTCACGCAGTGGTCTTCCATCGGCTGACGGAGGGTTTCGAGAACATCGCGCGGGAACTCGGGGAGTTCATCCATGAAGAGGACACCGCGGTGGGCGAGGGAGATCTCTCCGGGCCTGGGGACTGCGCCGCCGCCGACGATGGCGGGTGGGCTTGCGGTGTGGTGCGGGCTTCGCACGGGCCTGCTCGTGATGAGCCCGACGCCGGGGGGGAGGACGCCTGCGGCGGAATAGATTCGGGTGATCTCGATGGCTTCTTCGGGGAGGAGCGGGGGTAGCACGCCGGGGAGTGCTTTGGCCATCATGGTTTTGCCGGTGCCGGCGGGGCCGAGCATGACGAGGTTGTGCGAGCCTGCGGCGGCGATGACGATGGCGCGTTTGACGCCTTCTTGTCCGCGGATCTCCGCGAAATCAATCGGCGCGTTCGAGTTCCGGAGCAGCGACCCCACATCCACCGGCGATTGAGGCTCCGCTTCGAGGTGCCCGGTCAGCACGCCCACCACTTCCGCCAGCGTGGACACGCCATAGACCGCGAGCCCTTCGACGACGGCGGCTTCCTGCGCGTTGTCGCGGGGGACAACGAGCCCTTGGGCTCCTTTTTCGCGAGCCATGGCGGCGAGGGCGATGGCTCCTTTGATGGGCCTGACGCGGCCGTCGAGGGCGAGTTCGCCCGCGAAGACGAGGCGGCGATGGTCGAGCCCGGGCGGATCGGGCGAGGACAATGCGCCGCGCTTAGGGACGTGCGTGGGGACGATGCCCTGGACCATGAGGAGGCCGACGGCGATGGGGAGGTCGTAGACGGGCCCTTCTTTGCGGACATCGGCGGGGGCGAGGTTGATGAGGACTTTGCCGCGGGGCCAGCCGTAGCCGCTGTTGCCGAGGGCGGCGCGGACGCGGTCGAGAGCTTCTTTGACGGCGGCGTCGGGGAGCCCGACGATGGCGCCGTCGCCGTTCATTTCGGTGTCGTCATAGTCGACCTCCACCTCGCAGGGGAGGGCGTCGATGCCATGCAACAAGTACGACTGCACGCGACTTAGCATGGCAGAGAGCATACCGAGTGTCGGCCGAACTTGCATGCCTGTTCTATGCAAGTTTGCACATCATTCAAGGGAAAAGCCCCGGCAGGCCGCCGGGGCTTTCGAACGTGCCGTGTTTCCGTCTTTCGCGATCCCTTCTCAGCAACCGGTCTCGAACGCGTTCACGAAGTCGCTGTAGTCGAAGAAGTCGACGAAGGCGTCGCCGTTGAAGTCCGCCGTCTGTCCGTCCGGGCAGACGGCGGTCTCGAAGCACTCGACAAAGTCGTTGTAGTCAAAGAAGTCCAGGAACCCGTCGCTGTTGAAGTCGGCGGTGCATCCGGCGGTCAGCGTGCCTGTGACGACCAGGTCGTCGATGAACGCTTCCGCGGTGGATTCGGGGAACGCGCCGGCGGCGACCGAGATCTCCACAAAGGCGGAGAAGGCGTCGTTGGGAGCCGAGCCGAAGGCCGGCACCGTCAGGGTCGAGGTCGAGAACGAGGCGAAGAGCCCGTTGGTGCCGCTGGTGATGACGTTCAGCCCCGTGTTCGCGACGATCGCACCCTGCGAGTTCAAGACGCGCAGAGCGTAGAACGCGACGCCTCCCGGCCCGAGCGTGACTCTCGCCTTGAACGTCATCTGCACGGTGGTGTTGCCCTCAAGCGAGGTCAGACCGCCGTCCACGATGCTGTTCTGAATGATGATCCCGGTGGTCCCGATTCCGACGGCTCCCACCGCGGAGAGGTGGTGCGAGAAAATCCCGGAACTTGCCGGCCCTTCGGCGCGACGCGAGAACGTGCCCGGCGCATCAGACGCCAGTTCGGTCCAATTCGCCGAGTCTGTCAGGCTGCCGAAACCCTGGATCTCGAAACCGCCGTTGACGATCACCTCATCCGCGAAAGCCACGGGCGCGATCGCGAACACCATCGCCGCGCCCATCAGTCCACACATCTTCTTCATGCTCGAAACTCCTGCTCTTACTGTGCCTACCCGATGCAAAACATTCAGTAACACTACTGAAACAGTTTCGGACAGATTACAGGACATTGGCCCCTGATGCAAGCCCATTCTCAGTAACTTGCAAACAAACTTTTTCACCTATTCTGGTGGATTTTGGCCCGCAAGAAAGAGGCCCCGGCAGTCGCCGGGGCCTTTCGCTCAATGTCAGCTGTTTTTGAGGGCGGAGAATCAGGCCGTCATTGGATCAGCAACCGGATTCGAAGGCTCCGACGTACGCGTCGTAGTCGAAGAAATCGGCGAACCCGTCCCCGTTGAAGTCCGCATCCCTGCCCGGGGGACAGACGCCGGTCTCGTAGCACGTGACATATTCGTCATAGTCGAAGAAGTCGAGGAACCCGTCACCGTTGAAGTCGGCGGGGCAGAAGCCGTTGTCGCACCAGCGGATCTGTCCGCGGATTTCGCCGCCGCCGAAGACGTTGGTGTGGATATTGACATAGGTCTTCTCCTGGAGAATGCCGAGCTCGGCAGCAGCGTTGGGGTAGTTCCACACTCCGATTTTCCGCGCTCCGGCCGCCAACGGGTTCAGGACGCCCGCGTTCACTCCCGCGTCCGCGAACCCATGGATGTGTGCTGCAACCTCGGTGCTCCCGGCGAGCGCGAGCTGGATGTCGTACCCGAGCGTCTTTGCGTTGCGATCGATCCCGCAGAAGGCGCACCCGTTGGAGGACGTGTTGGTCGGGGGCACTTCTTGCGTGCGGTCCAACGGGTTCACCGAGCAGACGATCTGCCCGCGGATCTCTCCGCCGGGGAACGCCGTGCTGTGGATGTTGACGTAGGTCATCCCGTCGAGAATCGCCTGTTCCGAGGCCGCCGGGTAGTTCCAGACGCCGGTCTTGGTTGCGCCAGCGGGGAGCGGATGCACAACACCCGCGTTCGTGCGGTAATTCGCCGCCCCGTGGATATGGGCGGCGACCTCAGCACCGGCCAGGCCGTTGTACTTGATGTAATACGTCAGCGTCTTGGCGGTCCGATCGATCATGAAGAGACCGAAACCGGACGCGGTGCTCGCGTTCACGGGGTTCTCCTGCTGCGCGTCAATGAACGCAACCATGTCGACGATCTGGCCGCGGATCTCGCCCCCACCGAAGTTCACGGAGTGGATGTTGACGTAGGCGAGCCCAGCGAGGATCGAAGCCTCGTCGGCCTCGGGATACGTCCACACGCCGATCTTCAGGGTGCCGGCGGGCAGCGCGACCTTCACGCCCGCGTTGACGCCGGGCATCGCGAAGCCATGGATATGCGCCGCCACTTCGTTGCTCGAGAGGCCGGAGTACACGATGCGATATTGAACCGTGTTGGCGTCGGTGTCGATCTCAAACAATCCGCACCCGCGGGCTGTCGACGCGTTGGCCGGAACCTCTTGCTGCCCGCCGAGCAGGCAGACCATGCGTCGGACTTCCGCGTTCGCAGTGGTCACCGCGGACAGCACACACGCCACACATGACAACGCCATCATCCAGGACTTTTTCATAGCAGACCTCCTCCGCCCACCCGGGGAAAGCATACCACAACGTGCCCTCCCTTCGTTCAGGATTGCTGCTCGGATTGGCAAAGTGGCATCGAAAGTCCGGATGAGGCGATGAATCCACCCCGGATTAGGCCATTCGAAAGCTGGCTCGGTGGAATCACCGGGCACAGGAACACATTTTAGAGGGACGGGCCGACCTCTACCAATACAAGCCCTCGTACCCCTTCCCGGCCTTGCGAAGGTCGGGGATGTTCATGAGGTCGATGACGCGCTGGCCGGGCTTGAAGTTCACGCTGGCCCAGGTCGCGGGCTTGAGGCGGTGGGTGACAATCAGCGTGTCGGCCCAGGCCACGACCTCGGCGAGGTTCTGCGTCATGAGTTCGGCGAGGTGGGGGACCATCTGGAAGGCGAAACTGCGGTTGGCACCGACGAGGGCCTGGACCGAGAGATGCTCGTCGTAGATCTTGACGGGGTGCCCCTTGCCGCAGAGGTTTTCGACGACCGCGACGATCGGGCTTTCGCGGACGTCGTCGGTGCCTTCCTTAAAGGCCAGGCCGATGATGCCGACCTTGGGGCGGCTCTCGCTGACGACGCGCTTGATGAGGGCTTTGATCTGCACCTCGTTGCTCGTCAGCGTTCCGGCGAGCATCGGCAGGGCGGTCGCGGTGTCACGTGACGCGTCGAGGATGCCGCGGAGGTCCTTCGGGAGGCAGGAGCCGCCGAAGGCGAACCCGGGCTTGAGGTATTTGGCGGAGATGTTGAGCTTGGTGTCGGCGCAGAAGACGTCCATCACCTTGTGGCTGTCGACGCCGAGGGTCCGGCAGATCATCCCGATCTCGTTGCCGAACGTGCACTTGAGCGCGTGGAAGCAGTTGTCCGCGTACTTGACCATCGACGCTTCGGAAGGCGACAGGAAGAACGTGGGGCAGGTCTTGAGCCCCGGGTGGCTGTCCGAGGGGTACATCGTCTTGCAGAGTTCAGCGGTCTTGGGGTCGGTGGGCCCGAAGACGATCTTGGGCGGGTTGAAGAAGTCGTAGACGCTGACGCCCTCGCGGAGGAACTCGGGGTGGCAGACGTAGCCGATGCCCTCGCCCATTTTCCGGCCGCTGGATTGCTCGAGGATCTGGATGAGGCTTTCGTGGACGTTGGGCAGGCTGGTGGAGCGGCTCATCACGACGTAGTGTTTGGGCGCGTGCTTCTTGACGGCTTCGCCGATCTGCTTGCAGACGGTTTCGAGGTAGATCGCGTTGACCCCGCCGCTGGGCGTGCTGGGGGTGCCGACGCAGACGAGTGCGGCATCGGAGTTCTTGACGGCCTCGTCGGCGTCCATCATGGCGGTGAGGCGTCCGGCCTTGATTGCTTTCTCGAGCAGTTCAGGCAGCCCCTCTTCGACGATCGGGGGCTTGCCCGCTTTGATCAGGTCGACCTTGGCCTGGCTGACATCGCAGCCGAGGATGGAATGCCCCAACTCGGCGAGACACCCGCACGAAACCGCTCCGACATAGCCCAAACCGAAGACCGCGATCCGCATGGTGACTCCTCGCTCTGACTGACTGCCGCCCGCTGATCGACAGCGGGCCTCTAGGTACGCACAAAGGACCGGAAAGTTCGCGGGTCGACAAACCTGCAAACCGCCGGATTTCATCGACCGAATCCGACCCGAAACCCAACGTTCACAGGTCGGGAACGAGGATAGCGGGGCTCCGCCGAGCGTTCTGGGACCCTCCCATCGCCCCTCCACCAACCCTTTCGCCGAATCAGTCCGCTGTGGCGACCGGGACCGACAGCGACAGCATCCGGTCCAGCGCGAGGAGCGCTTCCTGCCGGGCTTGGGGGTGGACCTTCACCACGTTGACCGCCTTTGGCTTGCCGTCCTTGGACAGGGCGCCGGCGAGGTTGTCGAGGACCCAGAGCAGGTGCGGCTGATCGATGCGGTACATGGTGGTGCAGAGGCACTGGCAGTCGGAGAGGATGCGGACGTGGACGCCACCCCCACTGCGCTCGGCGGCCTCGCGGGCGAGTCTGGCGACGAGGTGGAACTCGGTGCCGATGGCCCAGCGGGAGCCGGGCTTGGCGTTGCGGATGGTCTGGATGATGAACTCGGTGGAGCCGTTGAGATCAGCTTTCTCCACCACCTCGCGGGCACACTCGGGGTGAACGAGGATCGTGGTGGGCTCGCCGCCAGCGGTTGCGTCCGCGGCGCGGATCTGGTCGCAGTGTTCGGGCCTGAAGAGTTTGTGGACCGAGCAGTGCCCGGCCCAGAGGATCACCTTGGACTGGAGGACCTGCGCGGGCGTGGACCCGCCGAGTGCTTCGCCGCGGCGTGTGAGTCTGGGGTCGTAGAGGCACGAGTGGTTCACGACGTCGATGCCGAAGGCGTGGGCTGTGTTGCGTCCCAGGTGTTGGTCGGGGAGGAAGAAGATCTTTCCGTCCTCTCCCGCTTCGCTCACGGCCCATTCGAAGACGCGTTTGGCGTTGCTGCTTGTGCAGCAGGCCCCGCCTCGGCTGCCGACGAACGCCTTGATCGCGGCGGATGAATTCACATACGTGATCGGGATGATCCGTCCCTTCCAACCTTGCGATGCGAGCGACGCGTGCAGGTCGTCCCACGCCTGCACGGTGTCGTCGTACTGGGCCATGTCGGCCATCGAGCAACCAGCGGAGAGGTCGGGGAGGATGACGTCGATGTGCTCGGGCGTGAGCATGTCGGCGGACTCGGCCATGAAGTGGACGCCACAGAAGACGACCCACTTGACCGGCCGTTCCTTGGCGACCTTGGCGGCGATCTGACTGAGTTTGAGGCTGTCGCCTGTCACGTCGGCGTGGCGGAGGACCTCGTCGGTCTGGTAGTGGTGCCCGAGGATGAACAGGTTCTCGCCGAGTTCAGCCCGGCGGGCGGCGATCCCGGCCGCAAGCTCGTTCGCGGAAAGGGTCTGGTATCGCTCAGGAAGTGAGGGTTGCCATAGCACCTCTGACTATACGAACCCGAGCCGGGCCTGTTCGGTTTGGTCGAATCCGTCAAAAATCCGTACATATTCCGATCAAATCGTCTTTTCGGGCCGAATCGTCGCCTGCTATCGCTTTTTTCTTGCAACTTCGGCCATCTCGGCGGTAGAATGATACGAAGTGATATCCTAAAGATATCACGTATCCAAAGGAGGCTCTCATGGTGGTCGAACGCGAAGCTAGGCCGAACTCGGGGTGGACGATGCTGGTGGTCGTGGTGGTGATGCTGCCGGCGATGATCGGGCTGATCATCTGGTCGGGCACGCAGATGGCCGATCGACTCGGAGGCCCACGGTTTTTTCCGATCGCGGGGATTGTGCTGGGCATTTTCGGCATCATCAGCTGGATCCTCCTCGTCAGCGGGTTCATCACCGTTCAGCCCAACACCGCGGCGGTGCTGACGCTTTTCGGCGAGTACAAGGGCACGGTCCGCCGCGACGGGCTGTGGTGGGCCAACCCGTTCCTTGCCAAGGCCAAGGTCTCGCTGCGTGTGCGCAACATCAACACGGAGACGCTGAAGGTCAACGACCTCTCGGGCAGTCCGATCGAGATCGCTGCCGTGGTCGTCTGGCGTGTGGTCGACACTGCCAAGGCTGCGTTCGACGTGGACGACTACGTCAACTTCGTCAAGATTCAGTCGGAGTCGGCGGTGCGGCATTTGGCGTCGAGTTATCCGTATGACGGCGGACACGACGCTGCCCACGAGCACATCAAGAGTCTGCGCGGCAGCATGGACGAGGTGAGCAAGGCGCTGGGAGCTGAGTTGCAGGCGAGGCTTGAGAAGGCGGGGATCGTGATCGACGAGGCGAGGCTCAGCCATCTCGCGTACGCCCCGGAGATCGCGGGCGCGATGCTGCGGCGTCAGCAGGCTGAGGCGATTGTCGCGGCCCGGATGAAGATTGTCGAGGGAGCGGTGGGCATGGTCGAGTCGGCCTTGGACCACATGAGCAAGAGCAAGATGATCGTGCTGGACGACGAACGCAAGGCTGCGATGGTCAGTAATCTGATGGTCGTGCTGTGCGGCGACCACAGCGCACAGCCCGTCGTGAACACCGGGACGATCTACCACTAGGCCGACGCCGACTCTGGATTGAAGCAGGCACACCATGCCCGATGAACGCAAGTCCATCCTGCTGCGGATCAGCCCGGCGCTGTGGGCGTCACTCTCGCGATGGGCGGCGGACGACCTGCGGTCGCTCAACGCGCAGATCGAGTTTGTCCTGCGCGAAGCCGTCCGGGCACGGCACAAGGGCACGTTGCCCGACGAAGGGACGATCGAGCCGCCGAAGGACGAACCAACCGACGAACGCACAACGCCGTGAGATCATCGGCGTTGTGCCTTTCAACTGTTCGGGCCGTCAGTTCAGCCCAGCGCCGACGCGGTCCAGCAGCAGCGGCATCCAGATGCCTCCGACCACGGTGCGTGTGTGCATGCCCATGGTCCTGCCATCGGTCGTCTCGTACCAGTCTGTCAGAGGCACGCGGCTGGGCCCCTCGTTGACCCAGGTGTACACCGGTCCCATGATGGCGTCGAAATCCGCACGCCTGCCTGAAAGACAGGCCGACCAGACCGTCCAGTCCGTCTTCGTGTAGGTCTTGCGGCTGTCCAAGGGCAGGCCGTACTTCTGCATTTTTGATCGGTACAGCTTCATTTCGCGATCAAGGACGTCTTGCGGGAACAGCCCCAGGCCGAGCACACGGTCCCAGACGAGGTTGTACTTCTGGCTCCATGTCCCGGGCGTGCCGAAGACCAGGACCGTGCTATCGCCGTCCTTTGCGAGTTCTCGCCACTTGGTCGCGAACTCGCGGGCCTTGGTCATCCATCGCTCGCTTCCCTCGCGATCGCCGGTGGCTGCGAGGATCTGGGCGTAGCCTCCGAGGGCGACGACGGTCTTTGCGGAGAGGTTGGCGTTGCGGGCGAGATGGCCCGCGAAGTCGTCGGTGCACAGTTGGTTCGCCGGATCCAGCCCGTTTGCCGCGAGGTACTCCGCCCAGCGGGCCAGCATCGGTAGGTAAGGCTTGCTGAAGTCCGCGTTGCCTTCGACTTTCACGAGTGCCGCCAGCATGATGAGCATGTTGCCGGATTCTTCGACCGGCATCTGGTTCTCTTCGGTGCGTTCGCCCCCGCCGTAGACCTGCCCGTTGGCTTTGGGATAGGTCCCAAGGTCGTGGGGTGCGAAGGGGAACTTCCAGCGGGGGCTCTGGGCGTAGTTCATGAGGGGCAGCAACTGCGCCCGCAGCATCGCGGGATTGTGCACCAGAAAGAACGGGCAGGCCGGGTAGATCACGTCCACCGTCGCGATGCACCCGTTGCTGGTGTTCTCCTTCGAGAACATGAGAGGGGTTCCGTCCCAGTCGGCCACGATCTTGTGACCCGCCATGACCTGACGGAAAGCGAGTTTGAGCAATCGCTCGTAAGGCTCGCCGCCGATGGCACGGGCCTTCTCGCTGAGTTGATTCTGGCGGGCGGGTTCCGACGCGGTGCCCGCGGCGATCGCGTCACCGACGGCCTTCATCGGCGTCGAGATCTCTGAGGAATCACGTGCCCAGTACGGGCGGAGCCTGCGCTCGAACAACTCGATCCCGAAGCCATCGTCGTACGCGAGCAGCAGGGACGCGGACTTGGGTGCTGAGCCGACCTTTCCAAGGCGGATCGTCGCTGCGAGCACGGGCCAATCGTCGTTGGCGGGGCGGGGCATCCGCGTGTCATCGCTGTCGGGGAGCGTTCCGCTGGCCAAGAAGCTCCGCCGAGACGTGTTGTGGGACGAAGTGACCACATCGACAGCAGCGGCGTCGGACCTGTTTGCCGGAGCCGCCAAGACCAGCCGCCCCCAATCGATGCGTGCCCAATCGCCGGCCCGTGCGAGCACGGGCTGCTCGACGGTGCCCATGCTGACCGCCTGCATCCCGGCGATGCGGGACCTCGACCAGGACACGCGCTGATCGGGCGAATGCACGCACCACTCCGCGGAGACGTCGACGTAGAACTGGATCTCGTGCTCGCGCCCATCGGTTGAGGACGCCTGCGCTCGAATGATCGAGACCGGACGCGACGAGACGTCGAATGATTCCGCGAGTCCGATCGGCGAGTTGAACGCCACGTCGAGCCTGACCCCCGCTGCTTCGAAGCGGTACCGGGTCTCAAGCCAATCCACTTCGAGGGACATCTGCTCCATCGCTGGCGCACTCTCCGGCAAGAGGCCGCACCACCGGTAGGTCTTTCCATCGATGCGGACCAGACCCGCCATCCCCATCGTCGAGCCCGTCCAGTGCTTCGGCCAGCCGTCCGTCAGGCGGTCCGTCATCGACCAGACGCTGAAGTAGGGGTCGTGCGTCACGAGCGGCACCGCGGGGGGACGGACCTGAGCCGCGAGCGACGCGGCGACCCAACACGAAAGAGCGAGCGCGGTTGCCTGGAAGTTCATGCGGGCAGCATATCAGACAGAGCACGCCCGCTGCGCCGTGATTCCTTTCTCCAGGGCTACGTTGATCATGTTGGACCTCACTGCCCTGCCCGATCGGACGCTCGCTCACTTGCTGTCGGGCTTGGGTACAGGCGAAGGCCTGGTGTCCTTCTTGTCCGCTTGCTTCGTCTCAAAAGCACCGGGGCTGAAGAGCTTGCTCTTGTCACCGATGGTCGCGTGGTCGATGAACTTGCCACTCGGAGACTCGCGTTGCACGCTGCCGTGCGGTTCGGCGGGCGCATCGAACACCGCTGCGTCTTTGGGCGTCTCTTGATCGGGCTTGCCCCACTTCACGACCTCGACGAACTTGCCCTCGGGCGAGACGAGCCCGACCCAGTCGCCATCGTTGCCGAAGCCGACCTTGCCGGTCTCGACTTTCATCGTGAAGACGAACGCGTCGGCGAAGTCGTTGTTCTTGCCAGCGGCGGCCTCGTGCGTGCCGGCTTTGCCCTTGGGCTTCTGCTCAAACCCGTTGAACACAACCGCCCGCTCGCCGGGCTTGAGCGTGCAGGTGGGGAACACGAACAGCCAGTCTTTGCCGTCGGGTTTGTCCTTGCCTTCGCTGCCGACGATGGTGGCCCACGGCTTCTTTCCCTTCTCGGTGAGAAAGGCCCACGAGTCCGAGTCAATGAGGGCCCAGCCCTTGAGGTCCAGAGGCTTGTCGCCCGTGTTGCAGAGTTCGACAAACTCGTCGGCGGTCGCGTGACGCTTGCCGTCCTTGTTCGCGTCGCCCGGGTCCTTTGGGGGCACGATGAACAGCACCTCGGTGATCGTGGGGGTGATGGTGGGAGCGATCGTCGGCTGCGGCGGGACGTCGTAAACCATGGCGAACAGAATACCGGCTGCGGACAGAGTCCGCAACGGGAGCTACTTGTACAGGTCCGAACCGTCCTGCTCGCCGGGCTGGGCTTTGGGTGTGGTTGCCACCACCGTCGCCAGCCCCGCGGCGCCCATCGCGACCACGACGACAATCTGGATCCATCCCGCCACCTTGGGGTTCTTGGCGAGTCTCGGCAGGCGCGCCACCAACAACCCCACCGGCGCAAGGCAGAACAACGCTGTCGCGGTCCACACGCCGTCCTTTGTGGCATAAAAGTGCGTCATCAGCCACATTGTCGCGTGGAGCGACACGAAAGTGACCATCAGCCCGCGGTCCGTCGCCCAGGGTCGGCGTACCAATATCGCGAAGCCGATGGGAGCCAGCGCGAGCCCGAGCAGCGCTGCAAACTGACCGAACATCGCTGTTCCCGAGAGCACGATCGCGGCGATCGAGCAGGCTGTGAGGAGCCCGATCGCGAAGACAGGCCCCGCGTTGGTGGTCCACCTCGCGCCCGCTCGGGCGGCGAGGGCTGGCGCGACGATCAACGCCCCCATGAGCCATGGAAGCGCGACGCCCCCGGGCTCGCCGGCGAGCCTGGTTACGGCCGAGTCCAGAGGGCCGGCGAGGACAGCCCACGCGAACGCCGCGAGCATGAGCGCGGTGACGACCGTCGACCAGACTTTCCGAGGCAGCACCGCGTCAATGATGCCCACGACCATGGCCGCGATGCCCAGGAACGGCAGCCACTCGCTCGCTTGCGCCGGTTTCCACTGGGGCACTCGCCCCAGCACCATCGGCACGCCCACCACAAACGCCAGGCCGACTGCCAGCGGCCCCGAGAGCGCGACAAGTCTCGCCCCGCCCACGCTGCGCGACCGCAGGAACGCGACGCTGACGACCATCGATGCGAGCACAAGCGGGATCAGCACCGACTTGACGAGAAACATCGGGTCCATGGCGATCTCCAAATGGAAACGCCCACGCCGACCCGCGGCCGGTACGTGGGCGAAAGTTCGATCATTCAGCCTTGTCGCGACGACTTGCCGCAGTTACTTCGCGCGAACGCCGGCGAACCCGACCATCAGCGTGACCTCGTCACCAAGGGAACCCTGAGTGATGCCGTAGGTGATGCCGAAATCCGAACGCTTGATGGTGAAGGTCGCGTCCATCCCGACGCGGTAGCCGAAGTTGCCCGCGTCCTTCTCGCCGGTGACGACGAGCTTGGCGGTGACGGGCTTGGTCTTGCCGAGCATGGTCACGTCGCCGGTGAGGTCGAACGTGCCCTCGCCGGTCTTCTTGATGCCGGTGGACTTGAATGTGATGGCGGGGTGCTCCTTCGCGTTGAAGAAGTCGGGGCCCTTGAGGTGCTCGTCACGCTTCGCGTTCGCGGAGTTGACGCTCGCAGCGTCGATGGACGCGGTGATGGTCGTCGACTCGGGGGAAGCCTTGTCCCACACGATCGCGCCAGAGATCTTCTGGAAGGTGCCGTAGAAGTTTGACACGCCGGCGTGCTGAATCTTGAAGACCGTCGTCGAGTGGACGCCGTCGATCTCGAAGTTCGCCGCACCCGCGGGGGCTGCCTCGACCGTCATCGGCAGGGGCTTGGACGGAGCGAACCCGACGAGCGCGGTGCCAGCCAGGACGAGAAGAGCCGCAGAACCGACAGACCAACAGGCGATACATTTCATGAGCTTGCCTCCTTTAAGGTTTTTGAGTATAGACAACCGTCGATATACGCGTCAAGAGCCCAAAGGTGCGACCGTCTACCCTCACACATGACCACATTTTCCAACGCAAACCCAACCAACGGAGCACCGGGTCGGGCTTTTACCGCCGCATCCCCCGAGCAGGTTGCAGCCGCCGCCCAGCACGCCGCTGCTGCGTTTGCCGTAGGCCTGCCGCGGGCCGCTCGGGCTGCACTCCTCGAGACTGCGGCTGCCGAGATCGCTGAGTTGGGCGACGCACTGCTCTCGCTGGCTGCGGAAGAAACAGGCCTCCCCGCGTCCCCGCGTCTCGCTGGTGAGTGTGACCGCACGGTCGGGCAACTCCGCATGTTCGCCAATGTTGTTCGCGAGGGGTCGTGGGTCGACGCGGCGATCGACCGGGCTGACCCGGCACGCTCACCGATGCCAAAACCTGATCTTCGTCGCATGCTCCGTCCGCTTGGGCCTGTCGCGGTGTTTGGCGCGAGCAACTTTCCCCTGGCCTATTCCGTCGCGGGCGGCGACACCGCTTCCGCCCTCGCGGCCGGGTGCCCTGTTGTCGTCAAGGGACACCCGGCGCACCCCGGCACCGGCGAGATGGTCGCGGCTGCGGTCTCGCGTGCGGTCGCGAAAGTCGGCCTGCACCCGGGCACGTTCGCCTTCCTCCACGCTGGAGGCGACCGTGACTTGGCCGTCGGCACCGATCTTGTCAGTCACCCCGCCATCAAGGCTGTTGGGTTCACGGGCTCGCCGGTGGGTGGCATGGCCCTTGTCCGACTGGCGGCGAGCCGATCGGACCCGATCCCCGTCTTCGCGGAGATGGGGAGCGTCAATCCTGTCGTGATCCTGCCCGGCGCACTCGCAGCCAACCCCGCCGACCTCGCGGGCAAACTCGCCGCGAGCGCGACCGCTTCGTATGGGCAGATGTGTACGTGCCCGGGGCTCATCTTCGCGGTACAAAGCCCCGCATTCGACGCGCTCAAGGTCGCCCTCTCGGCTGCGTTCGCCGCTGCGAAGCCAGCGCCGATGCTCAGCCCCCGCGTGCGTGACGGCTACCTTCGCCGCTTAGGCGACAACGCCCACACCTCGGGCGTCGAACTCCTTGCCGGCTCAGAATCGCAGGCCTCGCCCGCTCTGCTCGCGGTCGACGCCGCCACGTTTATCGCAAGCCCCGGTCTTCACGAAGAGTGCTTCGGCCCCGCTGCGATCCTTGTCGTGTGCCGATCGGTCGCTGAGATGCTCGAAGCCGCCGCCCACATCCCCGGAAGCCTCACGGCCACGCTCTGGGCGGACGCGTCCGACGACGCGAGCCGGTTTGTCGATCTCCTCACGCAGCGGGCGGGCCGATTCATCGTCAATGGCGTTCCGACCGGCGTCGAAGTCTCGCCCGCGATGGTCCACAGCGGCCCAATGCCCGCGTGCAATCGCCCGGACACGACAGCCGTGGGCCCGCAGGCGATCCGCCGCTGGTGCAGGCCGGTGTGCTATCAGAACGTGCCGCAGTATTTGTTGCCGGAAGAGTTGCGGGATTGAGGCGGGGACGAGCGCACAGGTTGACTGAGGGCGTGTGCCACTGACTCGGACCGCTTCGGGCCGAGTCAGTGGTTCGGCGTCGATCGCGCGAAGCACGCCCAACCACGGACTTTGTCCGAAGCGGCCAAAGTCAGTGGCACTGGTCAGCCACCGAAGACGCTCGCGATCGGAATCAGTACGTCAGCAAAGCCCCAACCACCAGCACTCCTAACGCGTCCCATCGCCGTTTGATCGCACGAACGGATTACTCGGATCATCGAGATCACGGTCGTTGACGTAGGCATGCCACCAAAAATTGTGATCCATGAGCGGCCAGCATGCTTGAAAGACATCGTCCCGCATCTGGAGAACCCCTGTGGCAATCAACGGATGTACTTCGATAAGACCAGGAACAAACTCAACGGGAAGAATTGACCGGTGACGTCCGTCTTTGCTATGGACATGCCACTCGCGGGAAGACGGCAGGTCATGCAATTCTCGGATGCGCCAAAGCCGCGGGAGTTGAAGGCTGTAAAGTGTGAGATCAGGTGGCTGAACGGATCGATGACTCTCGAACAGGTCCATCAGAACTTCATTGCCCTGATCAAACGCCGCTTCGCTCGCGTCTTCATAACCTGGAACGGCACGATACTCATCGTTGCCCGGCTCAAACGAGAGGTCGTAGGCTTTGGTGATCCGCGCTTCGCGCACGCCGAAATCAGCGCCCGTTGAGGCGATCGCATCGACGAACTCGCGAGTCGCGATCAGTTCGGATCTGCCGATGACCTTTGAGTCACTGGCCTCTGTGAGATTTGGTATCCGCCGCACGCTGCGACACACTCCCGTGATGTCTCTGCTTGTGAACGTGTGATCACAACGCCCGTGAAAGAGCATCTCGTGACAAACGTCGACGCCGGGTACGGTGCCTTTGTCTACCACGTACATGATGGCTCCTCGCGCCGTGCCATGTTTTCGGGCTCGCTACCCACCAAACACTCCCGCCACCAACTGATCGCTCGTGGCCTTGGCCCCGAGCCTCGCTGAGACCTTCGCGATCTTCCGTTCCGCTTCGGGGCGTTGTTCGCCGAGGGCGACCAGGGCTTCGACAGCTTCCTCCGCCGCGGTGCCCTTGATCAGCGGCTTGATCTCTGACGCGTGGCCGAGCTGCTCAATCTCCGCTGCGGACAGGAACGAGTCGACCTTGCCATTCAGTTCCGCGATGATGGTCTCAGCCATGCGTTTGCCGATCTCGGGGAGCTCGACGAGGGCTTTGACGTCTTTGGTCGCAATCGCCCGCGCGATCCGGGCTGGCTCGACGGCCATGGCGCGGAGGGCTTTCTTGTTGCCGATGCCTTTGACGGTTGTGAAGACGTCAAAGAACCGCCGATCGCGTTCGGTCGCGAAGCCGATGAGTCTGGGGATGAACGACGTGCCTTGGCCTTGGCCTTCGAGGTACTGCAGCGTGATGAGCGTCACAGGCTTGCCCACCGAGGCGCGGAGCCGCTCGGCCAAGTACGCTGGCAGCAGCACTTCGTACGTGAGCGGCGAGCCCTCGGGCTCGATCTGGGCTGTGTGCGTTTCGCCCACCTCGACCAACATCCCTCGAATCCGGCTGATCATGCGGGACGATAGGTCCGTTCGCAGTTACCGGGGTCGATAACCCGCCCCACCCCGCCCCAGCCATCCCGCCCGGCACCGCCCGAGAACCACAAGACTCGCGAGCCCCCCCCAATGGCATGCCGATCCCGGTGACGGGTCGATGTTCGTGGACACGGAGCTACCTCATGACCAAGCCAACGACCCCCACCACCAACCCGACGTTCAAGCTGCAGAACACGGCCGATCAGCCCAAGGCCATCCTGATCGGGACGCCCGAGACGCTGCCGATGCTCTCGAACCAGCTGGCTCTGTTGCCAAGCGCGCCGCAGGCGGTGGGTTACGTGCTCGCCGAGGGCGCGACCAAGACGTTCGACACGCTTGAGACCCTTCCGCGGCTGGTCGCCACCGTGCGTCCGGACGTAGCGATTGTGTCGCTTCCTCGTGACAGCACCGCCCTGGCCCGTCGTGTCCAGACGCTTCTCTCGTCGCTGGGGGTTCCGGAGCGGACGGTGCCGCCGCTGAGCGAGATGATCGATCGGCCGGCGACCTCGACACCCGCGGCCTCGCTGGGCAGCACGAACTGGGCCGACCTGATCGGTCGCCGTCCGTACGCGATTGATCGGCGTGCGGTCGCCGAGACGATCACGGGCAAGCGCGTGCTGATCACCGGCGCGGGCGGGTCCATCGGGAGCGAACTGGCCCGCATTGTTGCTGGGTTTGAGCCCTCGCTCATCGTGCTGATGGAGCGTTCTGAGAACGCCCTTTTCGAGATCGATCGCGAACTGGCTGAGCGATTCCCGAAGGTTCAACGGAAGGCGGTGCTGCACGACGTCACCGACAGCGACGCGACGCTGCGGCATTTCACGACGCTCCGCCCCAACACGGTCTTTCACGCGGCGGCTCACAAGCATGTTCCGCTGATGGAAGATCACCCGTCGCACGCGGTGACCAACAACCTCTTCGGCACCAAGTCGGTCGCGGACGCGTCGCTTGCCACCGGCGTCGCGCGGTTCGTGCTTATCTCGTCCGACAAGGCGGTCAACCCATCGAGCGTCATGGGTGCGACCAAGCGGCTGGCTGAGATCTATGTCCAGGCGCTGCACCGTCAGGGGCGTGCGGTCTCACCGACGGCCACGCGATTCGCAGCGGTGCGTTTCGGCAACGTGCTCGGGTCGGCGTGCAGCGTCCTCCCGATCTGGTCAAGCCAGATCGAGCGCGGCGGTCCCGTCACCGTCACGGACGACCGCATGACGCGGTACTTCATGACGATCAACGAGGCGGCGACGCTGGTTGTTCAGGCGGGCGCACAGACTGGCGACACGCCCATCGCGCCGCTCTATGTCCTCGACATGGGTGAGCCCCTGCGGATCTTCGACCTCGCGCAACGGTTCATCCGCTCTCGCGGGTTTGCCCCCGTGACCGAGACCTCGGCGGCTGACGGCGCACAGCCCTCGATGCGAATCGCCCTCACCGGCGTTCGCCCGGGGGAGAAACTGCACGAGGAACTGGCGTACGACCGCGAACGCCTCGCCCCCACCGCCCATCCGGGTATCAGAGCGTGGCAGGGCGACTCGGGCGAGCGTGCGAACCTGCCGGCGTTGGTGGCGGACCTGTCGTTGGTGCGCAACGAGACGAGCCGTGACACGGTGATCGAAGTGATCCGCCGATACGTCCCGGAAATGAAGGCTGGGGCGGCCACGGAGCCCAAACTCGTGGTCGAGCACAGCATCCAGACAAAGACCGATCGGCCTGGGGCGTTGGCGGCCTGAAGTCCGATTGTGGCGTACCATCTTCATGCCGCGTGAACATACCGGCGACCGAGTACGTTCGGTCTTTAGTGGGATGCCCGCGTCGAGAGGCGAGACTGTCCGCCCATGCAAGATCGGCTTCGATTACTGAAGGAAACGGTCCAGGTCCGCGAGAATGCGGAGGCCCTGCTGCGTGCGCTGACGGAGGCTCAGGCCCAGTCGGAGGCGTTCCTCGCGCAGTCTGGACAACGGGACCACCTCCGGGTCGTGACCGGCAAATCGAGCCTTGACAACGCGATTGCCTCGACCAAGAGAATGATCGAGACGCTCACCCGGCAGATCGAGCAATTCCAGGCGTCCGAGGTGATGTCGCGATGACCTCCCATCCTCCCACCGTGCGGTTCAAGAAGTTAGACGCGAGGGCCTCGGTGCCCGCGTACCAGACGGCCCAGGCGGCGGGGCTTGACCTGTCGGCGTGCCTGCCCTCGGATCGACCGGAGGTCATGCTCGCTGCCGGTGCGATCGCGTTGGTGCCGACGGGGCTGGCGGTGGCGATCCCGGTCGGGTTTGAGGGACAGGTGCGGGCTCGCTCGGGGCTTTCGACCAAGCATGGGATCGGGCTGCCGAACGCGCCGGGAACGATTGACAGCGATTATCGCGGCGAGCTGCGTGTCGCTGTGATCAATTTCGGGAAAGAGCCGTTTGTCATCACGCACGGGATGCGGATCGCGCAGCTGGTAATCTGCCCCGTCGCCCACGCGACCATCGCCGAGGTCGAGAGTCTGGACGAGACGTCCCGCGGCGCGGGCGGGTTTGGTTCGACGGGCGTTTGAAGGTTGAGAGCACCCTCTCACTGGCCGGCGGGAACGATTTCGATCTCACGGACAATCTCACGGCGCAGCGTTCGGCGTTGTCCCGACAGCGTCTGCGGGCCACCGCCGCTCACGCCGGTGCTGGGGCTCCATCGCAACTCTTCGCCGATCTCGGGTCCTGTGAGAACCCAGACGACCGCACGCACGGTCGCCTTTCCGACGAATGCGCCCATGCCGGTGGCGGCGCCGAGGTTTTCGTTTCGACGGGTGTCGAGCGGATCGAGGGTGCGAAGCGAGGTACCCTGCGCGGGCATGACCTTCGGTCCGGTCAGGAACTGTTTCTCGAAGTCGGTCCGTAGGTCTTCGGAAGGTGGTGCGGGAAGCTCGATCGTGATCCCTTCGACGGCGAAGGAGATGCGCCCGTCGGGCGTGGGGGCGGCGCTGCCGCGATAGACCGCTCGGATCGAAACCTCGAACGCCTGCTTCACGGCCGCCTGCTCGGGAAGAACGAGCCAGAAATCGGCGGATTCGTCGTAGAAGCGAGAGACGAGTTCCTTGTCGAACGTCGGATCGGCGACCTTGGTGTGAAGCCACTGCGTCGCGGCCAGATCGAGCGAGCCGCGCCGAGTGCGCCTTTGGAGGAGGTCGTCGGCGAGCCACCGCGTCTGCCCGGAGGTGAGCGATCGGCGTGCGAGCACCTCCCAGGACGTGCCGGCGGAACCCTCGGGCGCGTAAAGCACATGCCGGATCAGCATGGCGGAGCTGAGGCGTTCCGCGAACCACCTCGCGGCGAGTTCGCGGATTGCGACCATACCGATTCCCAGGACGCAGACCATGAGGCCGATACTGACCAGTCTGCGGTTACCGAGGGGGCGACCGGTGCGCCACCCGCCGAAGAGCCTCCAGTAATGCCCGCACTCGGGGCAGTTGATGAGCAGTCGATCACGCTCTTCGACGCGCTGGTACCCGCACTTGGAGCAGTGCAACGATTCGCCGAGGCGGTAGGGCATGCCCTTGGCGATCAGCACGAGGCCGAAGGCGATGAGCCCGAGTTCGAGCAGTCGGGGCACCACGAGGATGAGCCCGAACCCAAGGTCGAATGAGCGGGCCAGGGTCACCACCGTCTGGATCGCGGCCAGAATGATCACCACCAAGGCGAGCGACAGCAGCACCACCGACCAGGGGCGACGCTTGACGAACGGTTTGACCGCGAAGACCGCATCCATTGGGTTGCTTTTCAGAGTACGAGCACGTCCGTCCGGGGTTCACCGGGACTCTTTCGATGGTAGGGATCGCCGCGGGATACACGCCCGATCGGGCTCTCGGAGGTTTCTGACCGCCAAGGAAAAGGACCCCGCGCCGGGCGCGGGGTCCTGTGAAGGGCTCATTTCAGGTCCGTCCGCCGATCAGAGGCCGGACGGGCTGGAGACGGTTGCTGCCGGGAACTGGACCTGGGGCACCCCCTCGCCGATGGCGGCGGCGGTGGCGTTGTGGGCCTCTTCGAGGATCTCGTCCTCGATGGATTCCTCGGCTGGGGGCTCCGCGAGGAGCTTGACCTTGATCTCCTGGAACGGACGGAAACCGGTGCCTGCGGGGATCAGGTGACCCAGCAGGACGTTTTCCTTGAGGCCGATGAGCGTGTCGGTCGCGCCCTTGAGCGAGGCTTCCGTGAGGACCTTGGTGGTCTCCTGGAACGACGCGCCCGAGAGGAACGACTCGCTCTGCAGAGCGGCCTTGGAGATGCCCAGGAGCATCGTGCGGCCCGTCGCGGGACGGGCTCGCTTGGCCTTGGCGCCTTCCTTGCCGTTGGACTCGGCCTTGGCGTTGGCCTCGCGGATCTCTTCCTTGGTCACCATGGCGTTGAGGGGGAGCTCGGTCCCGCCGACGTCGGTGACGCGGTACATGGAGGCGATCTGGCTGTTCTTCTGCTTGAAGGCGTACTTGTCGACGACTTCCTGCGGGAGCAGGTCGGTGTCGCCGGGGTTCTCGATCTTGATCTTGCGGATCATCTGGGCGAGGATCAGCTCGATGTGCTTGTCGTTGATCGTCACACCCTGGGCGCGGTACACGTTCTGCACCTCGTCCAGCATGTACTCGTACAACGCTTCTTCGCCCTTGATCTTCAGGATGTCGTGCGGGACCAGCGGGCCTTCGGTCAGACGGTCACCCGCCTGCATGAAGTCGCCGGAGTGCACGAGGAGGGTCTTGGACGCGTCGACGTGATGGTCCTTCTCGATCCCCGCGTCGGAGATGATTCGGATGGTCATCTTGCCCTTGCGCTTGTCGGAGAGGATCTCGACACGACCGCTGATCTCGGCCATGACGGCCGGGTCACGCGGCTTGCGTGCTTCGAAGATCTCCGTGACGCGGGGCAGACCGCCGACGATGTCCTGCGAACCCGACGCGCCACGCGGCTGACGTGCGAGCATGTGCCCGGCCTTGATGGCCGCGCCTTCCTTGACTTCCAGTCGTGCCCGGGCGGGCAGGTAGTGGAAGTCCAGGATGTTGCCTGTGGCGTCGACGATGTTGATCGCCGGGTGCTTGTCGCCCTTGTGCTCGATGACGACGAGGGCCTTCTGCCCGCGACCGGCGTCTTCTTCGCGCACGGTCTCGTCGATCTCGATGTCCTTGAACTGGACGATACCGTCCTTTTCGGCCAGGATGGGAGCGCGGTGCGGGTCCCACTTGAGGACCAGGTGGCCCTTCTTGACCTCCTCGCCGTCGGCGACGAGCAGGTACCCGCCGTAGGGAACCTTGACCTTCTCGATCTCTTCGCCCTTGGCGTCGAGGATCGCCAGTTCGCCGTTACGACGCAGCGACACGAAGCACTCGTGCCCTTCGTCGTCCTTGGTGGCGACCTGTCCGCAGTCGCGGAGTTCGATCTTGCCCGAGGTGGCGGCGCGGTGCTCGGTCTGTTCGGCGGTCTTCTGTCCGATACCGCCGGTGTGGAACGTACGCATCGTGAGCTGCGTGCCGGGCTCGCCGATGGACTGAGCGGCGATGATGCCGACGGCCAGACCGGGCTCGACCATCTTGCCGGTGGACATGTCCAGGCCGTAGTCGAGCGCCGAACACCCGAACCGGCTCTCGCTGGTGAGGGGTGAGCGGACGTGGACTTCCTGGATGCCCAGGGCCTCGATGGCCTTGGCGATCTCGACGGTGATGACCTCGTTCTCGGAGACGACCTTCTGATTGGTGCGCGGATCGGTGATGGCCCCGACGCTGACGCGGCCGATGATCTGGTCGCGGAGGGGGATATCGATCTGCTCGCCCTTGTACGTCGCGCGCTTCCGCACGCCACGCTTGGTGCCGCAGTCCATCTCGCCGATGATGACCGATTGGGCCACGTCGCAGAGTTTGCGGGTGAGGTAGCCCGAGTCCGCCGTCTTGAGGGCGGTATCGGCCAGACCCTTACGCGCACCGTGCGTCGAGGAGAAGTATTCGAGAATCGTGAGACCCTCGCGGAAGTTCGAGCGGATGGGGGTCTCGATGATCTCGCCGGACGGCTTGGCCATCAGGCCTCGCATCCCGGCGAGCTGCATGATCTGGCTGATGTTGCCTCGGGCGCCCGAGTCGGCCATCATCCACACGGGGTTGAGGTACTTCTTGCCCAGCTTGCTGTCCGCCGGGAGTTCGTTCCCGTCGGCGTCGCGCCGGTCCTCCTTGAGCGTGACCTTGAGCTTCTCGGTGATGGCTTCGCGGCAGTGCGACCAGATATCGATGAGCTGGTTGTACCGCTCGCGGAAGGTGATGATGCCGCGCTCGTAGTTCTTCTCGATGCGGTCGGCCTTCTTCTGCGACTCGGCGAGAAGGTCGGCCTTCTCCTTGGGAATACGCAGGTCGGTGATGCCGAACGACAGGCCCGCGAGCGTCGCCTGCTTGAACCCGGTCTCTTTCATCCGGTCGAGCAGGTCGATCGTCGAGGGACGGCCGCAGTAGAGGTACACGTCGTCGATGACGCGGGCGCACCCCTTCTTGCCCAGGGCACAGTTGTAGAACGGCATCTCGGGCTCGAGAATGTCGCTGAAGAGCACGCGGCCCGGCGTCGTGATCACACGCTTGTTCGGCGGAAGGTCCTTGACCGCCCCGGCCTGATCGTCACAGATCGTCTCGAACCGGTCCATACGGACCACGATCCGCTCGTGGAGCTGGACCTGCCCGCGGTCGTACGCGGCCACCGCGTCGATGCGGCTTGAGAAGTGACGGAGCTTCTCGATCGGGCGATCGTCCGGCGTCATCACGGTCATGAAGTAGACGCCCAGGACGATGTCCTGAGAGGCCGCGATGATCGGCTTGCCGTTGGCCGGCGAGAAGATGTTGTGCGTGCTGAGCATCAGCACGTGGGCTTCAGCCTGCGCCTCGACCGAGAGCGGCAGGTGGACGGCCATCTGGTCGCCGTCGAAGTCGGCGTTAAAGCCGGTACAGACGAGCGGGTGCAGACGGATCGCGTTGCCTTCCACGAGGGTCGGCTCGAACGCCTGGATACCCATTCGGTGGAGGGTCGGGGCGCGGTTGAGCAGAACGGGGTGCTGGTAGATCACTTCTTCGAGGATGTCCCACACGGCCGGGTCGCGACGCTCGAGCATGCGCTTGGCTGACTTGATCGTGTCCGCGAGACCGTGCTCCTTGAGCTTGCGGATGATGAACGGCTGGAAGAGTTCGAGGGCGATCTTCTTCGGCAGGCCGCACTGGCTGAGCTTGAGCTCGGGGCCGACGACGATGACCGAACGCGCCGAGTAATCGACACGCTTGCCGAGCAGATTCTCGCGGAACCGGCCCTGCTTGCCCTTGATCATGTCCGTCAGGCTCTTGAGCGGACGGTTGCTGCTGCCCAGAACGGGACGGCGGCAGCGGTTGTTGTCGAAGAGCGCATCCACAGCCTGCTGAAGCATCCGCTTCTCGTTGCGGATGATGACCTCGGGGGCGTTGAGGTCCATCAGCTTCTTGAGACGGTTGTTGCGGTTGATGATGCGGCGGTAGAGGTCGTTGAGATCGCTGGTCGCGAAGTTGCCGCTCTCGAGAAGCACCAACGGACGCAGGTCCGGCGGGATCACCGGGACCACGTCGAGGACGAGCCACGCCGGGTCGTTCTCGCTCTTGCGGATCTGCTCGACGAGCTTGAGACGCTTGGAGAGGTCCTTGATCTTCTGCTTGCTCTTGGTCTCGCCGAGGTTCTGGCGGATCTGGGCGGCCAGTTCCTCAAGGTTGGTCTTCTCGATGAGTTCACGGATGGCGTCCGCGCCCATCATGGCTTTGAACGCGTTGCCATACTTCTCGACGTGCGTGCGGTGCTCGTCCTCGGTGAGGACCTGCTTGAACTTGAGCTCCGTGTCGCCCGCGTCGGTGACCACGTAATCCTGGTAGTAGATGATCTTCTCGAGGTCGCTGGTCTTCATGCCCAAGAGCGTGCCCAGACGGCTCGGCATGCTCTTGAAGAACCAGATGTGCACGGACGGGCAGGCGAGGTTGATGTGCCCCATGCGCTTGCGGCGGACGCGGGAGTGCGTCACCTTGACGCCGCAGCGGTCGCAGATGATGCCCTTGTACTTGGTGCCGCGGTACTTGCCGCAGGCGCACTCGTAGTCGCGCTCGGGCCCGAAGATCCGCTCGCAGAACAGCCCGTCTTTCTCGGGGCGGTACGTGCGGTAGTTGATCGTCTCGGGCTTCTTCACCTCGCCGTAGGACCACGCGCGGATGTCGTTGGGCGACGCGAGCGTCACCTTCACCGCGGAGTAGTCATTAACGCGTTCGTAAACAGTCTCAGCCATGATTCAGTCTCCAGGTGGCCCGACTTTCGCGGGCGTCCTTGGTCAGATTCTCGGTGGGTCAGATTCTTGTTCAGCACTTCAATCGACACGGACTCGATCCAGATTCCCGATTAGAGCAAACTGCCGCCTTCGGTCTTCTTCTTCTCCAGGCTCACGTTGAGGCCCAGACCCTTGAGCTCGTTGCAGAGCACGTCGAACGCGACCGGCATGCCGGCTTCGAGTTTGTTCGTGCCCTTGACCATGCTCTCGTAGATCTTGGTCCGTCCTTCGACGTCGTCGGACTTGACCGTGAGGAGTTCCTGCAGGATGTACGCTGCGCCGTAGGCCTCGAGCGCCCACACTTCCATCTCGCCGAACCGCTGGCCGCCGGTGCGGGCCTTGCCGCCCAGGGGCTGCTGCGTGATGAGGCTGTAAGGCCCCGTCGCGCGGGCGTGGATCTTGTCGTCCACCAGGTGGTGCAGCTTGAGGAGGTACATGTACCCGACAGTGGTCCGCTGATTGAAAGGCTCGCCGGTGCGGCCGTCGATCAACTGGATCTTGCCGCCTCGGGGCATCCGCGCGAGCAACTCGCGATGGTGCGGATACGTCCCGGTCTTCTCGTAGTTGGCGAGCTTGTCGTTGACGTGCTGGTTCGCCTCGGCGACGGCCTCGTGGACCTGCTCCTCGGTGCCGCCGTCGAACACGGGGGTCACCGCCTGGAACCCGAGCACGCGGGCAGCCCAACCCAGGTGGGTTTCGAGCAGCTGCCCGACGTTCATGCGGCTGGGCACGCCCAGGGGGTTGAGGCAGACGTCGACGGGGGTGCCGTCTTCCATGAAGGGCATGTCTTCTTCGGCGACGACGCGGGCGATGACGCCCTTGTTGCCGTGGCGGCCGGCCATCTTGTCACCGACGCTGAGCGTGCGCTTGGTGGCGATGTAGACCTTCACCATTTCGAGCACGCCGCTGGGCAGCTCGTCGCCACGCTTCATGTGGCTGACCTTGCGGTTCTTCTCAGCCTTGACCGCCTGGATACGCGGCCAGATCTGGAAGTAGAGCTTCTCAGCCTCGACCTTGGCTTCCTTGCTCCCCTTGATCCACTTGAGATCAAACGTGTTGATCTGTTCGAGGATAACTTCGGGGATGTCGGAAGAACCGATCTTCTGGCGGGTGTTGGGGTCGACGATCGGGGTGCCGATCGCTTCGTTCATCATCGCGGCCATCTGACGGAAGAGGTCGATGGACGCGGCGTCCATCTGTGCTTCAAAGTCCGCGATGTCCTTCTTGAGCTGCTTCTTCTGCTCTTCGGTCATGTGCAGGCGGCGGCTGAACTTCCGCGCCCCGATCACGACGCCCTCGACGCCCGCGGGCACTTCGAGCGAGTCGTTCTTCACGTCTTCGCCAGCCCGGCCGAAGATCGCGTGCAGCAGCTTCTCTTCCGGCGTCAGCTCGGTCTTGGCCTTGGGGCTGACCTTGCCGACGAGGATGTCGCCGGGGCCGACGCGCGTCCCGAGGCTCACGATGCCCTGGTCGTCCAGGTTCCGCAGCATCTTCTCGGAGACGTTGGGGATGTCGCGCGTGAACTCTTCACGCCCGAGCTTGGTCTCGCGGATCTCGACGTCGTACGCGTCGATGTGGATCGACGTGAACGTGTCGTCCTTCACGAGACGCTCGTTGATCACGATCGCGTCCTCGTAGTTGTACCCGTCGTAGGTCATGAACGCGATCAGCGAGTTCTTGCCGATGGCCAGCTCACCGCGCAGGGTGCTCGCCCCGTCGGCGAGGATCTGACCCTTCTCGATCTTCTGGCCGAGCTTGACGATCGGCTTTTGATTCTGGCAGGTCCGCTCGTTGAGACCGACGAACTTCCGCAGGACGTACTCGTCGGAGTTGTCGATGATGATGCGCTGGCTGTCGACGAAGGTGACCGTTCCCGAGTTCTTCGCCTTGACGCTCATGCCGGTGTTGGCGCCGACGGACTTCTCGATACCGGTCGCCACGCAGGGCGGGTCGGTCTTGATGAGAGGCACCGCCTGACGCTGCATGTTCGAACCCATGAGGGCTCGGTTGGCGTCGTCGTGCTCGAGGAACGGGATGAGGGCGGCCGAGATACCGACGATCTGCTTGGGGCTGATGTCGAGGAACTCGGTCTGCCCGCTATCGATCTCGGCCAGTTCGCTGTTGACGCGGGCGAGGATCATCCCCTTCTTGAGCTTGCCCTCGCTCTCGAGCGCGTCGCACGGAGCCAGGACCGCCTTCATCTCCTCGTCGGCCCGGAGATACACGATCTTGCCCGTCGCCTTCGCGTTGGTCACTTCACGATAAGGCGTCCGGATGAACCCGTACTCGTCGATGCTCGCGTAAAGCCCAAGGCTCGCGATAAGACCGATGTTCGTACCTTCGGGCGTCTCGATGGGACAGATGCGCCCGTAGTGCGAGATGTGCACGTCGCGCACCTCGAAGCCGGCACGCTTGCGGTTGAGACCGCCGGGCCCGAGGGCCGACAGACGACGCTCGTGAACAAGGCTGCTGAGCGGGTTGGTCTGGTCGACGACCTGCGACAACTCGCTGCGTCCGAAGAAGAAGTCGATCGCGCTGCTGATGCTCTTGCTGTTCACAAGGTCAGCGATCTTGGTCATCTCCTCGGGGTCCTTGACGCTCATGCGCTCCTGCACGGTGCGCTTGAGCTTGAGGAAGCCCTTGCGGAGTTCTTCGACCGCCAGCTCGTCCAGCGTGCGCAGACGGCGGTTGCCCAGGTGGTCGATATCGTCGACCACCGCGGCCGGACGGCCCGTCTTCGCGTCAACTCGATTGCTGCGAAGGTCCAGCAGGTACTGGATCACCCGCAGGAAGTCCTCGCTGCGGATAAACATCTGGTCTTCCGGCGTATTCAGATCAAACTTGCGGTTGATGCGGAAGCGGCCCACGCGGCCCAGGCGGTAGCGCGTGTCGTCAAAGAACTTCTCGACGAACAGCTGCTTGGCCTTCTCCACCTGCGGGGGGTTGCCCGGGCGGAGCTTGCCGTAGATCTTCAGCATCGCACGCTCGTACTCGGTGTCGGCTTCGAACTGCTCGAGCTTTTCTTCCGCGACGGTGTTGAGGATCAGCACGTCGGAGGGGTTCTGAATGACCCGCACCGTCTTGAGGCTGCTCGACATGATCTTGGCCGCAACCTCTTCGCCGATCTGACGACCGACGTGGATGATCTCCTCGCCGGTTTCCTTGTCGATGATCGTCTCGGCGGCCCAGTGCTCCGGGCGGACGTTCTCGGCCTTCACATCGCTGATCTCGTAGAAGAGGCTGAGCAACGCCTCGGTGGTCGAGACGCTCTCGTCCAGACACCGCAGGAACGTCGTCGCCGTCAGCTTCGTGCTCTGGTCGATCCGCATCGCCAGCACGTCCTTCTTCGTCACTTCGAGCTCGATCCACGACCCGCGCTCGGGGATCACGCGGGCCGAGTGCAGCGGCCTGTCCGCTTCGCTCGACAGGATCGAGAAATCGACGCCCGGCGAGCGGTGCAACTGGCTGACAATCACGCGCTCGGCACCGTTCACGATGAACTCGCCGCCGCCCATCATGATCGGGAACTCGCCGAGGAAGATCTCTTCTTCCAGCACCTCGTCACGACCCTCGCGCTTGAGACGCACGCCGATCTTGAACGGGTAGCCGTAGGTGAGGCGCAGCTCGCGGCACTCGTCTGCGGTGTACCGGGCGGCTTCGAGCGAGTACGTGAGATACTCGAGGCTCATCGTCTCGTCGTAGCTCTTGATCGGGAACACCTCGCGGAGCAGCGACTCAAGCCCGAGCTGGGGGTTGCGTTCCTCGGGGTTCTTGCCGATCTGGAGGAATCGCGCGTAGCCATCGACCTGGACCTGCGTGAGGTCCGGCACGGGGAGGGCATCGCCCTTCTTCTCAAAGATCCGAAACTTGCTGTGCCCGTTGGGGCTGTTGGGGTACCACTTGGCCGAGACAGTGGGAGAGTTGTTGGGTGAACTGCCGCTGGGGGGGGTTGTGGTGCTCATGAATCCCTCTAAAGAGACGACAGCAGCCGCGCCGGGAGTGATCCCGCCGCGGCTTGTCATCAAAGCCGTGTCTGGTTACGCTGATACCTTCTTCACGCCGCTGGTTTTGCCCGAATGTGTGCCCGAAAGTCCGTCCACGATCAACGCAGGTTCGAAATCAGTGCCGCCCGATCATCAACATGGTCAAAAATCTTGCCGCAAATTTCGTTCGCCTGCGGATGCTCCGGCCTGAATCGCCGGCGGGCCCCAAACGGCAGAACCCATCAGTATAAACACCGGACTTCATCAAATCGACACAAGTTCTTGAATTTTATGGCAATCCGCGTGCCAAACGAGGCTCGCTCCCTTCCCTGTCCGAACAAAAACAAACCGGATCGGCCCTTTCGGGTCGATCCGGCATGAAGTCAATTTGCATTCAGCGATGGCTTACCGGCGGCGGCGACCAGCGACCAGCCCGCCGAGGCCGAGCAGCGCGAGCGCGCCGGGGGCCGGAACGACATCGCCCTCGAGACGGAACGCCAAGTCAGCAGAGTTGCCGAAGACTGCGATGCCGGGGACCGGGCTCGTACCCGCACCAAACCCGCCACCCGGGTTATGCCAGAAGGACTCGCTGCCCGAGACCGGATCGGATGACTCATTCCAGAACCACTGGCCACCCCCCGCAAAGGGGCGTTCAACGTACGCGGTCAGCCAGTACGTGCCCGCACCGAGGGACACGCCGGTGAGGTCGAACGAGAGGGTGCCGCCAGTCTGCGTGCCAAGCCCTGACGCCACAACCACGCCGGACACCGCGTCGGGAGTGGTCAGGATCGCATAGCGCACAGCAACGTTGAATGCCTCGCCACCCGCAGCGCCGTTCTGTCCGAAAACCGTCAGCGAGGTGAGATCGACCGCCGAGCCGAAGGTCATATCGTCGAACGCGTAGGCGTGGAACGCGGCGTTGCTAGACTCAAACACCTGCGAAGCGCGCCCACGGCCGGCGCCGTCGGTCTGGTCGATCAGGACCGAGCGACCGCCGAAGGAGTTGGCCGCGCTGCCCAACGAGCCGGTGAGGCTCGGGGTGTCCGCCATTACCACGCCAGCCGAGCCAGCCACCAAAACGATAGAAATCAAACGCGTCATGTCACTTCTCCCATGAGTAACCGCCGCGCCGATTCTCTCGATCGGTCGTCGGCCACTCGTTGTGCTTTGGGAGATGGGTCCGAGCCACACGGCTCGGGTCTTGTCCCTCTCTCCCTCGTGCGGGTTCAACATACACCGCACCGGTTTGGGCGTCAAGTAAAACTTGCGCGAGACGGGCTTTTCAAGGTCTGACTGCCGCAAGATGCGGCACGCCGATGGTTATAGGACTACAAGAAGCCCGCGGATGCCATGCCAGCCGCCAGAAGAGGCGGAAGTCCCGCCGATCCGACCAACGTCGAACCACCGAGTTTCAGGTCGTCAACCCCCACCACATCGACACCCGCCTCGACGAGGATCTTCCAAAACTCAGCGAGGTTGGGAGTGCCCCAGAACCGCAGCCGATAGCCGCGTGCGTGGGCCTCATCGACAAGTCGGGTCAACTCTTCACGCTGGGCTGTCGACATCTTGCCAAAGCCGAGCCACGAGAACTTCGGAGTCCATGGCATGCTCACCATGGGTACAAGCGAGACCGGGGCCGCTTGCTCCCTGGGCCCTTCGAGGTCCGACCCGCGCCCGTCCACAAAGGCCCTGCGTTCGCTCTGCGCGGCGATCGTCGCGCGCGGGATATCGCCCGAGATGATCACGGTGACGGCCCGTTCGGTGACAACGCCGCCTGTGCAGGAGGTCAGCATGTCGGCGTACGCGGCGAGTTGTCCATCGATCGCTGCGTAGGCACGCTCGCCATCGCGTTTGATATCGATCAGCAGCACGACCGGGCCGATCCCGCGTGGCGCGTCCGCGTAGACGCGCCCACCGCCGGCACGGGCCCGTGCTGCGAGCGGCTCGAGATACATCCCGCGCAGGGTCCGGTCCTTGCGGCAGTCGCGGAGATCGTGGGCCACGAGCAGGTCGCCCTCGACGAGAAACACGTCGGCTTCAACGCTCATGAAGCGGGCGTCGAGCGCGTCGAGCAAGGGTCTCGCGCGGTTGTAGTCGTTGTGCGAGTGCCCGTGTAAAACGACGGGGACCGCGGGCTCCCCGGACGGCGGGGTCGGCGCGATGTCGCGAGCAACCCGGCAGCCGGAGAGCACGACAACCGCCCCGAGCATCATTGCCCCGAGCATCCAAGTCAGAACCATCGCTCGCATCGCGTGCCTCCCGAACAGAGGATCACGGTATCAAAAAGACAACGGCCCCGGTTGCCCGGGGCCGCTGATGCTTGATGAAGATTCAGACGGGTGTCTGACTCAGGCGGGGGTCAAACTCAGGCGAGTTCGACGGTACCGCCGGCCTCTTCGATGCTCTTCTTGAGCTTCTCGGCCTCGGCCTTGTCGACGCCCTGCTTGACGGGCTTGCCGGGGGCATCCACGAACGCCTTGGCTTCGGCGAGGCCGAGCCCGGTGATCTCGCGGACGACCTTGATGCAGGCGATCTTCTTGGCAGCGTCGACGGCCTTGAGGATCACGTCGAAGGAGGTCTTCTCCTCGGCCTTGGCGGCGGGGGCCGCGGCGGCCATCATCACGCCACCGCCGGCGGCGGCCTCGATGCCGTACTTGTCCTTCATGTACTTGCCGAGCTCGACCGCGTCCTTGAGGGACAGGGAAGCGAGTTTGTCACCGAGTTCAGAAATGTGCGTTGCAACGTCGGACATGGTCAACCTCTTTCTTTGGAGGCACTCGGTTCATCGAACCGGGGTACCCCAACACGCTCCCGAGAGGGGCCGAAACACTCGGCCTTTACCCCGGCAAAGCCGGGCCAAACGAGAACACTTGTTTCGAATATGAACTGCTCTCAACCGATCTTGGCGATGGTCTCGCCTTTTTCCAACTTGGTCTCGATGGCCTTGATGATCCCGCCGACCGCGGACCCGGGGCCCTTGATCTGACCGAGGAGCTTCTTCGCCGGGCTCACGATCAGCGTGACAACCTGGGCGATCGCCTCGTCCTTGGTGGGGAACTTGGACAGCTCCGTCACGCCGGCCTTGCCGGAGTAGAGGGTGCCGTCGAGGATCGCGCCCTTGAGTTCGAGGGTCGGCATCTTCTCAACGAACTTGACGACCTCGCGGGCGACCTCGACGATCGACGCCCCGCCGTAGGCCAGCGCGCTCGACCCGCTCAGCATCCCGGAGAGTTTCGAGAGTTCGGTCCCCTCGAACACCTTGGACGCCAGCGCGTTCCGCACCACCGTCATGCGGATCTTGTGCTTGGCGAGATCGCTCCGCAGCTTCACCTGATCCTTGGCCTTCATGCCTCGGATCCCGATCAGGAGTGCTTCACCGGTACCGGCCAGCCGGTCCTTGTACTCCCGCATCATCATGGCCTTGATTGGCTTGCTCATCGTTCACCTCTCCGACGTCTCGCGTCGGTCTTTGACTTGAGATTCACCCGAGGATTACTCGGCCGCAACAACCGCCGTCACGTACTTGACCTGCACGCTGGGGGTCATCGCCCCGCTCACGACAACCTTCTTGATGTAGATCCCCTTCACGGTCGAAGGGCGGACCTTCTCGATGGTCTTGATGAAGAAGTCGATGTTCTCGACGAGCGCGGTGTCCGCGAAGCTGAGCTTCCCGACCACGGCGTGGACGTTGCCGCCCTTGTCGGTGCGGTACTCAACCTTACCGGCGGAGTATTCCTTGACCGCCTCGGCGACCTGGGGCGTCACGGTTCCGGCCTTGGGGCTGGGCATCAGGCCCTTGGGCCCGAGGACCTTACCGAGCTTGGAAACGACACGCATCATGTCCGGGGACGCGATGGCGACGTCGAAATCCATCCAACCCTTTTCGATCTCGGCGACGAGTTCATCCCCGCCCGCCTTGACCGCGCCGGCCGCCAACGCCTTGGGGGCGATGTCGCTCTGGCAGAACGCGATGACGCGTTTGGTCTTGCCGATGCCCTTGGGGAGGCTGATCGAGCCACGGAGCGACTGATCGGCGTGGGCCGGATCAACGCCCAGGTGCATGCAGATGTTGACGGTCTGATCGAACTTGGTCGCCTTGAACTTGCGGAGGGCCGCCACCGCTTCCGCGGTTCCGACCGGGTCCACTTTCACGTTCGCGGCGTTGGCCTTCGTGCGTTTGCTGAGTCTTGGCATGGTTTAGCCCTCCACCACGGTGATGCCCATGGAACGGGCGGTGCCCTCGATGATGCGGATCGCCGCTTCGGGCGACGCCGCGTTCAGATCCGCAGCCTTGATGTCAGCGATTTTCTTCGCCTGACTGCGCGTGATCTTTCCGACCTTGTTCTTGTTGGGAACGCCCGAACCCTTCTCGACCCCTGCTGCTTCCTTGATGAGGACGCTGGCCGGGCTTGAACGGATCTCGATGTCGAAACTCTTGTCGCTGTACAAGGTCACGATCGCAACAACGATCTTGCCCTTGACCGACTGAGTCGCGGCGTTGAACTTCTGCGTGAACTGCCCGGGGTTCACACCCTTGGAGCCCAGCACAGGACCCAGAGGCGGTGCAGGCGTCGCCTGCCCACCCGGGGCCATCACTTTGAAAACGTTGACGACTTCTTTTTTGCCCATGTTTCCTCACCTCCCACCGGCCGCGTCGCTCGGGCTCAGGCCCTTGCTCCGGGAGCAGTCCTCGGGTTAGGACTGCCGGCTCGGTGGTTCGAACGGTTCCCCCAAATATCACGCAGAGCCCACATCGGGCGCTGAGCGGGGCCGAGATGCTAGGAAGCTACCCCGAGCCGATCAACCCCTGCGGAGGGTCGAGCGGCCGGACTTCCGCGACGACTGTTCCGGTACTTCACCCGAGCACCCGTTCAAAAACCTACTTGACAGACTCAGGCTTTTTCTCAGGGACCGAAGGCGGGTCCTTCGGCGCTGCCGGCTCGGCAGTAGGTCCCGGGACAGGGGGGGTCGCTGGGTTTTGTGCTGCAGCGGGAGCTGCCGGAGCTGGCGCGACCGTCTTGAGCGGCGGCTTTTTCGCTGTGGCGGGCGGAGGTGGGCTCAGCACAGCGGCGAACCGATCCACGACCGATCGCTCGAGTCCTGCATCCTTGGCTCGCGCGAGGATCTTGAGGGCTGGGGCGTTGCGACCTTCTGCTTGCATCGCGATCACAACCCCGAGCCAGGCGGACGGGCTTTTGACTTTGTGCGCGTAGGGCGTGATCTTGGTGACGATCTCGCGGAGGCGGTTGAGGTTCTGGCCAGCGGCCGGCCCGTCGTACGGGCGTTCGGCGAGCGTGGGGTCGATCATGTACATGTCACGGAGCATCGCCAGGCCGGTGTCGATCTCTTTGCCTTCGATGAGGCACATCGCCAATCGCCGCGACGCTTCGGTATCGTCGGGGTTGGTCTTGAGGTGTTCGATGAAGAAGCCTTTCGCCTCGACGAGGTGTTTCCTGGACATCGCGTCCACCGCTTGCTCCATGATCGTGGGAGGGGGCGGCGGAGGGGTCGCGGCAGCGGCTGCTGAAGCGGGCGGGGCCACGCCGGGCAGGAGGCTCCAATCCGTCGGGCCGTTGCCCACCGCGACAATCTGGCCGGTCGCGTATCCGTACGGCACGTACGGGCGGTAGTAGTCGGGGGAGTAGTACCCGTTCCAATTCCGGATCGGTCGGAGATGCCCGCCGCTCCAATGCCACGAGTTGGACCCGGATGAGTGGTTCCACCCGTGACCCCAGTCGCTCCCGATGTTGTAATCGAACGACCATCGTGAACCGCGGTGGCTACCGCTGACGTGCAGCCCCCCTTGCCCGAACGCCCCATTTCCCGCCGACGAGTTGTTGTGGATACCGATACGGCCGGTCAAGTCGCCCGCCGCGGCGTGGGTCATCCCGGCGACACAAGCGAGCACGCTCAACACCGACGAGATTCGTCCAAACATGACTTCGTCCTCCCGCGATTCACTCGCACCCACACTGTCGCCCCGGCCAACCCCTTCTCCATCGACGGCGACACCCGAAAGGATCGACATTCAGGCCATCCGATGGACTCTTTGGATTATACGACGATCCCACGTGCGGGTTCCCGAACACCTTCCAGTTCTCCAAAGGCCGCAACCCGAGCCCGGCCGAACCGCTTACGAACTGCCTTCGCACATCCGGCTGACCCCTTCGGGGAACGGGTAGCTCGGGAAGACGCCGACGTGGGCGAACTTCCACATCGCGGGCGAGGCGTAGATATCGCCCCGGAATCCGGCGTGGTACATCGTCTTGAGCACCGCCTCGAAACTCGGTTCCTTGCCGTCGGGGCCGCGCAGTGTGTTCACGCGGGCGTTGAGGAACGAGACGCTCGCCACGGGGAGGCGCTCGCGGCGTTCGCGGAGCATCTTGGCGCAGGTGACAAATCCGCGGGACAGGTCGTCGAGCGTGAAGTGGGCACGTCCCTTGGGGCGGAGGATCGCAAGGATCAGCAGGCTGTCGAGGTCGAACTTGAGCACGAAGGGCTCACGGTCGTGGGCTGCGTGGACGCCGACGGACTGCTGAAAGACCTGGGCGTAACTGGTCACGGTACGAGCGGACCATTGGCTGGCCTGGACGAGTTCGCAGAGTTGGGCGATGATGCCGTGGGAGTTGTCCTCATCGTTGACGCCGCAGATGATGGTGCGGTACCGCCCGTCGAGCACATCGCGGAGCAGGTCCTGCCCCCAGAGGATGCGGAGGCGCGTGTCGGGGGCGAGTTTGCCGCCCGGTCCCGGCAAGAGGCTCACGCGGTCCGCGAACATCTCGGACCTGAGGATCGACTCCGCGTCGCCGTCGTAGAGACTGACCTTGCTCGCGTGGTCGTCGTGCTTCGGGTGGCTCATAGGTTTGCTCCGTTGGACGCATTGGATGATACCCGAAACCCGCCGCGAGCGGGGGTCAGGAAACCCCGAGCATGACGAGCAACGCTTCGCGGACGGTCTTGGCGTCGGCGGTGCCGCCAGCCTTTTTCATGACCTCGCCGACCAGGCGGCCGATGGCCTGCACCTTGCCGGCCCGGACGTCCTCGGCGGGCTTGGGATTGGCGGCGAGGACCTCCTCGCACCAGTGTTTCATGGCTGCGTCGTCCTTCACGATGAGGATGCCGAGGGAGGTTGCCAAGGCCCGAACACCACCGGGCTGGATGTCGGGGTTCGCGGCGCATCGCCCGAAGAGATCGTCCGCGGAGGCTGCGCTGATCTCGCCAGCTTCTCGCAAAAGCCCGATCTCAGCGACGGTCCCGGGAGAGATCCCGAGTTCGTCGATGCGGACCTGTGCCTCGTTGGCTCGCTTGGCCCCCGCCTGAAGAACCAGATTGGCGGCGACTCTGCCCGCGCGGGCCATCGGCATGCCGCCGGCGGCGCACGACGCGACGCACGCGTCGTAGAAGCGGGTCGTCGGCGGGTCTTCGGTCAGGGCAGCGGCCTCTTTGCGGTCGAGCGCGAACCCCTCGACATACCTCGCGAACGCGGCCGAGGGCAGTTCGCCGATGGTCGCGCGGATGGACTCACGCCACGCATCGTCGACGACGACCGGAGGCAAGTCCGGGTCGGGAAAGTACCGATAGTCGTGGGCGTCCTCTTTTTCACGCTGGACATAGGTTTCGCTGCGCTGGTCGTCCCAGCCGCGTGTGACTTTGGTCCCCGGGCCGAAGACGCGCCCGTCGGCGGCCCAGCGGGCGGGCTGGTGGGCGAGTTCATACTCGATGGCGCCCTTGACGCTCTTGAAACTGTTGAGGTTCTTGACCTCGACGATCGGGGTGGCGACGGTCGAGCCGTCGCGCATCGTCAGGATCGTGTTGATGTTGGGCTCGAATCGCATGTGCCCCTTCTGCATGACGCCCTCGGTGACACCGAGGGATCGGCAGAGTTGACGGAGGAACCGTGCGAAAGCGACGACATCGTCAGCCGCATGGAAATCAGGCTGGGTGACGATCTCGAGGAGGGGTGTCCCGGCGCGGTTGAGATCGACGATCGACCCGTCGATTTTCATACCGCCCCCCCCACTCATGCCGGGCGCCTCGTGCAGAAGTTTGCCCGCGTCCTCTTCGAGGTGGGCCCGGAGGATCCGCACGCGAACGGGCGGCGCGTCGGGGTTGGGCAGCCCGCGCTCATCGAGTCTGGGCGCGTCGGCGATCCCCTCACCGCAGAGTGGGCGATCGTACTGGCTGATCTGGTACGCCTTGGGCATGTCGGGGTAGAAGTAGTTCTTTCGGTCCCAGACCGCGAGGGGCGCGATGCGACAACCGAGCGCGAGCCCGACCTTGATGGCCATCTCGACCGCGAGTTTGTTCATCGTGGGGAGCGCGCCGGGCAGCCCCAGCACCGTCGGATCGGTGAGCGTGTTGGGCCCGGCGCTGTCGAAGGACGCATGCCCGGGGCTCGGCGCTGGCGAGAACATCTTGGAGCGGGTCGAGAGTTCGACGTGGACCTCGAGCCCGACGACCAAGCCGACCGAGAGAATGTCACGAGCGTCGGGCATCGGGCATGGTAGTGCGGCGAGATCAGACCGACCCGGTCTCGTTGCGGATCATCAGCAGTCGCTGGAGGGGGCGCCCGATCTTCGCGGGGGCGACCCTGAGGAACTCGCGGAGAACGTCGGGCATGAAGAATCTCGCGAAGACGGTGAACGAGATGGCGCAGGTCGATCCCAAGAGAACGAATCGGATCGCCTCGACGCAGCGAGCTTGCGAGGAAACACCAAGCCCCATGGAGGCCAGCTGGATGGGGAGTTGGTCGAGGTAGCTTCCAACCGTGTTGATGTGGACGCCGACAAGTACGTCGTTGTTCCACTCGTGGGTCACCAGAGCGTCGAGCGGCACCCACGCGTCAACGGACCATCCGACGCCCCCGGCGAGGACCGCGAGGAACCAGGGCCAGCACATCTCGACGGCGGCCTCGCGGTAGGCGATCCCCAGGCCCTTCAGTATCCAGAGCGTGACGAGAATCATGATGATGGCGAGTGACGCGCCCGTCCACCACGCGACGCCGGTCGCTGTGGTGGCCCATTCCCCTGCCGCGACCGCGCCGAGCGTAAAGACAACGCCCTGAATCAGCGTGCACCAGAAATACGCCGCGGATTGCCCGGTGCCGAGCTGCGCAGCGACCGTGAGCCCGTAGAGGATTCGGAACGGGAAGAACAGCCCGTAGATTGCGACCGCGAGGCTGGCGTCATGCCACTTGCCCTGGAAGATCATTTTTTCCAGCGGGTCCATCACCAGCCCGAAGCCGATGCAGGCAATGGACCCGGTCATCATCATCACGCTCAGGGCGCGGACCACCGACCGTTGCAGCCGTTCTCGATCGCTGGAGAGCCGCTGAAAGATCGGCGCGAGAACCAATTGCAGGTTGTAGGAGAGCAACACGCCGACCTGGGCGGTCATCTGGAACGCCCAGAAGACCGTCCCTTGGATGGTGTCGGCCTGACCCTTCGCCATCCCGCCGAGAAACCGGAGCGAGGGCTGGAGCACGAGCGACGGTCCTTGGTCCAGGAGCAGATTCGCGACCGACCCCATGATCAGATACTTCGTCCGGGCCACCAGCGTGCCCCATGTCCGTGCTTCCGCGGGACGCTTCCACGGCGAGTCTCGAGTGACCCACCAGAGAAGGACGGACTCGATCAACGCGACGGCGACGGCGGGATAGACGAAACTCATCGCGCCCGCCCCCGCCATCGCGAGGGCGACCTGGCCGAACTGCCTCAGCACCGCGACAGCGGCCGAGACGAGGCTCGTCTCGCGAAAGCGCAGGTCAAGCCTGAGTTTGGTGGAAAGAACCGCGGCGGGGGTTCCGAGGGGGATGGCCAGAAGCAGCACCCACATCATGGGCTGCAGACGCGGGTCGTCGTAGTACATCGCGACCAGCGGAGTCACGACGGCGATCAGAAGCGAAACCCCGCCGTTGAACGCTGCGGCGAACCAGAAAATAGGCCCCGACAACGACTTGTACTTGGCCGCCCCTTCCTGAATGAGAAGGTCCTTGATTCCCGCGTCCTGGCAGATCGAGAGGAGCTTGGTCGCCGCGGTCGCGTAGGCAAAGAGCGCGAAGTCGACCTTGAGCAGGTAGATCCCGAGCAAGATCTGAGCGATGAAGGAGGCGCTCTTGCCGACGATCGTCGCGAACGCCATCCAGATCGCGCCCGAGCCCGCGGTGCGGCCCATCCCTCGCTCGCCACTCGCCGCGAGGTCGGCATCTGGATGGGTGTTCGGTTCGTTCATGAAGAAGCGGATCCTAGCGAGATTCGGTCCTCTTCACACGCCCCTGAACGGCACTGAAAGGAAACGACCGACGATCGGATTGAATCGACGCAGGGACCCCGGGGGCAATAGACTCTGCCTCAACCGCGAACAGGAAAGTTCAGGAGCACCGATGCCTACGTCAGCCAGCCCGACAGAGTGGTCCAATAAGCGTGTCATCGTCACCGGCGGTGCAGGCTTCCTCGGCCGGTTCGTCTGCGCCAAACTCCGCGCCCGGGGCGTGCAGGAATCCAATCTGTACGTCCCTCGCCGGGCACAGTTCGACCTCACGAGCGAAGGAGACGTCGCCAAGCTTGTGCGCACGGCCTTTGGCGCCAAGAAAGCGGACGTCATCATCCACCTCGCCGCCGAGGTCGGTGGCATCGGGGCCAATCTCGCGAACCCCGGGCGGTACTTCTTCGCCAACATGGCGATGGCCCTTCACCTGATCGAGCAGGCCCGGCTCGACGGGCTCCACGAGCGCGGCGGGACGTTTGTCCAGGTCGGCACCATTTGCGCCTACCCGAAATTCACGCCGGTCCCGTTCCGGGAGGAAGAACTCTGGAACGGGTATCCGGAGGAGACCAACGCGCCGTACGGCGTGGCGAAGAAGGCCGCGTGGCAGATGCTCGACGCGTACCGGCTTCAGTACAAGTTCCGCGGGGCGTACGTGCTGCCGGTGAACCTGTACGGGCCGTTTGATAACTTTGACCTGAACTCCTCGCATGTGATTCCCGCGCTGATCCGCAAGTGCGTCGAGGCCAAGCGTCGCGGGGACAAGGAGATCGTCTGCTGGGGTACCGGGTCTGCCAGCCGCGAGTTCCTTTACGTGGAAGACGCGGCGGAGGGGATCCTGCGGGCGGCGGAGGTGATGGACGAACCGACGCCGATCAACCTCGGGGCTGGCTTTGAGATCACGATCAAGAACCTCGTCGAGTTGATCGTTCGGCTCACGGAGTTCAAGGGCGCGATCACGTGGGACGCGACCAAGCCCGACGGTCAGCCTCGGCGGTGCCTCTCGACGGAGCGTGGCGAGAAGCTCCTGGGGTGGAAGGCCGCGGTCGGGTTTGAGGAAGGGCTCAAGAAGACGATCGAGTGGTACCGGGCGAATTCCTGATCGCCGGAAGCCCTAGACCTTGAGGAACGAGTATTCCTCGGCGCTGGCGGAGATGTTGAACAGCTTGTAGCCGTGGCGTTCGAGCAGGTCGATCGAGGCCTGCGTTTTGTCGTTGCCGATCCCGGGGAATCGGTGGTGGTACTCGACGAGCAGCTGACGGACGGGGATCTTCCTGGCGAGGAGATCCTCGAGGACGCTGTATTCCGAACCCTCGATGTCCATCTTGAGAAGGTCGATGTGGTCGTGCCCGAGTTCTTTCATGATGCCGACGAGCTCGCGGACGGGGAGGACGACGCGTTCGGTCGCGGTGGTGCGTTCGACGATGGAGAGCGAGACGTGGTTGGGGTTGATCGGGGCGTGGAAGACCAGTTCGCCGTCGGTGGGCGCGATGCCGTATTCGTGCATGACGAATTGAGGCGGCATGGGCTGGGACTTGACCCAGCGGATGGACTTGGGCGTGGGATCAAACCCGTGGATCTTCATGCCGAAGCGCTCGATCATCGCGAGGTCCCACGACGCGTCCTCGCCGATCCCGGCGGAGTAGACGATGCTGTCCTTGTCGAGGAGCGTGTGGTTGAACGTCCAGCCGCCGTAGTCGGTTCCCAGTCGAAGCGTGGGGCACTTGAGCGAGGGGCGTCCGACGACGACGGGGGGTTTGACGAGACGTTTGAGCCAGCGGAGCGTTCGACGGACCATGCGGGTTCCTCGCGAGGGCGGGGGTGATCGGGACGAGGAAGAGATTAGCGGGGCGACCGGCGACAGGCCGAGCGATCACCGCGGCACCCTTACATGGGCTTGCGGAGGCGAGCGATGAGACGGAGCAGGACGCCGGGGTTTTTGAGCATGCGGCGTTTGGCCTGCATGGTCCAGAGGATCGGCTTGAGGGGGCCGGGGAGGTACGGGGCGGGGCCTTCGGTCTCGGTAAAGACGTACTCGGGGGGCGCGAACCCGGTCTCTTTGGCGAGAGCGTCGATCTGCGAGGGCATGTTGCACTTGTAGACCGTGGGGTAGTGGTATCCCTCGACGCTCTGGCGGCCTCGGAGCACGCGGAGCATCGCTTCATCGATGCGCATCGACCTCATCGCGGAGGCGAGGAGGGTGAAGTAGTGACGGCGGTTGACGGTGACGAAGTAGTACGCGCCGCCGGGCTTGAGGCAGCGGTGCACGGCGCGGAGGAACCCGGCGGGGTCGGCCACATGCTCCATGACCATGAACGAGTAGGCTGCGTCGAAGGAGTTCTCGGGGAGCTTGGCGGTCTCCATCAGGGCGTACTGGAAGTTCGAGAAGATCCCGGGCTCGGGGGTAATGCCGGTGTCGGGCTCGAGCCCCCAGAGTTCGGTGCAGGCTGCGGCGATCACTTTCTGGTAGCCGTTCTCGAGCCCGATGCCCTTTCCACAGCCGACGTCGACCACGCGTGTGGGCGCGGGCTTGGGGCGTCCACCGGGGGCGAGTTCGCCCAGGATCATGCGGGTGAGGAGCATGCGGTCGTCGCTGGTGTTGGCGAAGTTATACGAGCGTGCGAGCTCGTCGAACGACAGGCCGTCGTGGGGCCAGCGCGGACGGACAAACTCGGCCAGGTCGCCTTGGGCGGCTGGGGCTTGCCCGGCGGTCGCCGGTGCGGGAGGCTGCATGGTGGTCGGGTCGGTCATGGTTCAACAATAAGCCTGCGAGGATTCAGCAGGGTGGTATCGGCCCGAGAAGCCACCGACTTCACGAAAAGTGAAGAGGCCGGCGGCAGTTGAAATCGGGACGATCGCGGTACGGGGCGTGGAACCGCGCTCCTTCGCAAGGGGCTCAACCAAGATGATGTCGCCAATGAAGTCGATGGAATCAAAGCGAACGAGATCGAGGCGGAGCAGAACGTGAGAGCGGGCGGGCCGGCTGGCTCTCTCGATTGAATCGCAGCCCCTCGCGATGGCTCTTTCTGGCTACAGCCCAAGTCGTGATGGAACTGCACTGCACAGCGAATCCCCTTGATTCGAACTCGGATCGCCAGAAATCAGACCCAACCTTCACGGGAATGGACTGAGCGTTGGTCGTACGCGGGGCTTTGCTCGAACGGGGACGGAACTGAACCGGTCATGCGACGCCAGCCGGTCGGATCATGGCAAACTGGAGTTATCGCGGTTGTGGTCTGAATGACTGGCTGCCATCGAAGCGACGGCATTTTTGAGTTAGGATGGCGTTCAGCGTTGGGGACACGAGCCAGGCCAGCCGATATTCCCCCTATCGTGACACCCTCGATGACGACCACACCACCCTCTTCCGCTTCCGCACCCTCGCACGATTCCAGCGGGGCGCTCGCTGCTGTGGGCAAGGTGTGGATCCTGCAGCCTGATATCCACCATTACCGCACGCCTGTGTTTGACGGCGTTCGCGAGCGCGGGCACGCGGATCGGGCGTATGACCTGCAGGTGTTGGGCGGGATGAAGGACGGGAAGGCGATCGGCGGGGCGGGGCGGCCTTATTACCGGGAGGTGACCCGGACCGAGATTCGGCCGATGGGGGTGATCCTGTACAAGTGGCCGGTGGCGGCGGGGATGTTGGAGCGGGAGCGGCCGGCGGTGTTGGTGATGGAGGCGAACCTGCGGAACCTGACGTGTTGGACGCTCCTGTCCAAGTGCAGGCGTCTGGGCATCCCGGTGGTCGGGTGGTCGAAGGTGCACAGCTATTCGCACACCGGCGCGGTGATGTCGGCGGTGAAGCGGCGGTTCTACGGGAAGTTTGACCGGATGATCTGCTACGGCGAATCGAGCAAGGACGAACTCGTCGCGATGGGATACCCGTCGGATCGGGCGATCATCGCGAACAACACGATCGACACGCGGAAGATCTTTGCGGAGGGGGACGCGCTGCGGGCGCGTGGGGCGGCGATCCGGGCGGAGCGCGGGCTGGTGGGGAAGAAGATCCTGCTGTGCATCGGGCGGATGGACGCGGAGAAGCGGCACCAGGATTTGCTGGACGCGTGGCCGAGGTTGCTTGCGCTGGACCCGACTCTTGTGCTGGTCCTGATCAGCGGGGGGCCGCTGCTGGAGGAGATCAGGGCGAAGGCGGCGGCGGTGGACAAGGAGCGGATCATCGTGACGGGGCGGGTGCCCGAGGGGGACGATTACGCGTGGATCGCGACGTGCGACATCAGTATTTATCCGGGGGCGGTGGGGCTTGCGATCAATCAGAGTTTGGCGTTTGGAAAGCCGACGCTGATCGCGAACGAGATCGGGGCGGACAGCGAGATTTTGATCGGGAACGAGAAGCCCGCGGCGCAAACGGGGTGGCGTTATGAGCGCGGGAACCTGGACGCGATGGTCGCGGGGGTGCGCGAGATTTTGACGGGTGGTGCGGCGGTGGACGCGGTGCGCGATCGGGCGATGGTGCTGATGCGGGACAAGGTGACCCTCGACAACATGGTGGGCGCGATCGACCGGAGCATCCGCCTTGCGTTGGACCTGCGGAAGCGTTGAGACGTGAAGGGCGCAGAAAGAAGCCCACGGGTTTGAACCCGTGGGCTTCGGAAATCACACTCAGGTCATCGGATCAGCAGCCTTGCTCGAAGGCGGCGACGTAGTCGGAGTAGTCGAAGAAGTCGACAAAGCCGTCGCCGTTGAAGTCGGCGTCGCGGCCCGGGGGGCAGCTGCCGGTCTCGAAGCAGTTGACGTAATCGTCGTAGTCAAAGAAGTCGAGGAAGCCGTCCCCGTTGAAGTCGGCGAGGCAGGGGCGTTCACGGGTGACGTAGGTGAGGGCGTTGGCCATCAGGAGGCCGCCCTGGGTAGCGGCGTTCCAACCGGCGGGGTCGCCGTCGGTGGACGTGGGGAACATGTTGAGGGCGATGGACTGGCGAGCGCCGTTGACTTTGGCCTCGACCGCGAGAGCCCCGCCGACGGTGAGATCCGCGATACGTTCGCCGATCGAGGACGGGTTGCGGAAGTCGTGGAGACCGGTGGGCCCGAGGTCGAAGTTGCGGACGCCGCTCAGCACGGGGTGCCCGGGCTGGTGGCGGGTGCCGATAGCGGCGTTGGGGTCGATGAGGGCACCCTGGCCGAACTCTGCGGCGGTGTAGGGCCGATTGAGCCAGCGGCCTGTGGGGCCGAAGGTGGAGTTGGCGTGGGCACCGGAGGCGGTGACGACGCCGCCGCCGAGATCGGCATAGGTGGCGAGCAGGTTGCCCCACTGAGTGGAGTCGGGCTGGCTGTTGTTCGCCCAGACCAGGATCGAGTCGTACGCGAGGAGGAGCCCCAAGGGCGGATTGGCGGCACTGTTGTCGAAGGTCTCCATGCGAGTACGGATGCGTGAGGTGCCGTTGATCTTGCGGCGGATGTCGGTGGACAACGCGTCGGTGGCGTCCTGGGTGCCGACGATGAGGGCCTCGATGTCGGACCGCGCGACGTGGTTGAGGGCGTTGCCCATGAGGAGCGCGCCGTCGGTGCTGGGGAGCCAGAGCCCGCCAAGCACATCATTCGAGGCCGGGAAGAAGTTCAGCGTGACGACGCGGCCCGAACCGGTGGAGCGTTCGACCGCGAGGGGCTCCCCGTTGGAGAGGTCGGCGATGCGGAGCGAGCCTGGGCGCATCCCACCGTCGTTGTGAGCACCGATGGCGCCGATGTTGACCCCGCCGACGCCGGCAAGCACCGGGTGCCTCGGGAGGTGTCGGGTGGACATGACGAGGGTGCCGGGCTGAGAGTTATTGCCCGGGAGAAGACCGGAGTAACCTCCGGACGAGAACCGCCCACCGATCTCAAAGCCGCCGGTGGATGAAGCGAACATATCGACCAGCCCGCCGCCGCCGTCGACGAAATCGGCGATGCGGTCGCCCAGTTCGTTGTTGTTGGAGGGGCTTGTGTTGCGGTAGAGCAGGACGCTGTCGTACTTGCGGAGGCGTGCGATGCTGGGCGTGGGGCCCCCGAAGTCGTAGGCGTCGAGCGTCCCGTCGATGGTCGGGCGGATTTTGGAGACGATGTCGGCCTGGGTGCCGCCGATGGCGTTGTCGCCCAGAATCAGCACGTCGTTGTCGTTGCGGGCGGTCCAGTTCATGGCGTTGCCGATGATGGCGGCGCCGTCGGTGGATGCGTTCCAGAAGTCACCACGCGAAGCCGAAGAGGGCGGGTAGAAGTTCAGGCCGGCGACGCGACCTTTGTGTCCGGGCTTGGCGGCGAGCAGCGGGACACCGTTGCTCCAGTTGGCGACGCCCACTGCGCCGAAGCGCAGGCCGACCGTGCTGTGGAAGCTCGAGGTGCCCCCGTTCAGACCCGCGACGTTCTGCAGCAACGGGTGGTCGGGGATGAGGCGTGCGCCGATGGTGAGCGGGGCGCCGAAGTTCGTGGGGCCGAGCGTGAAGGGGGCGTAGTTGCCCGCTTCGAAGCGGCCGCCGGGGAAATACCCGAAGCTGTCGGCGGAACCAAAGGTCGAAACGATCACGCCACCGCCGGAATCGACATAGTCCGCGAGGTTGTTGCCCAGCACGTTCGCGTCAGCGAAGGGGAAATCGGAGTAGACCATGACGGAGTCATACCGGCGAAGATCGGCGAGGCTCGGGGTGATCGTGCGGCCGTTGACCACGTCGATCCGCCCCCCGACGCGACCGCCTTCAAGGATGCGATCTTTCACTTCGTCGTTCCACGCGGCGTCGGTGGGTGCGCCGATGATGAGCGCGTCGACGCTGTTGTTGGAGACGAAGTTGATCGCGTTGGCCATAAGGAGGCCGCCGCCGGTGCCCGCGTCCCAGAAATCAGCGCGGACGTCGCTCGAGGGAGGATAGAAGTTCAGCCCCGCGACCTTCCCGTTGTTGACGTGGCGGGTGGCGACGAGCGGCGTGTTCGGGCCGTCGTTCCACGAGGCGATCAGATAACTGCCTGGGGTGACGGTGGCGTCGATGCGATAGCTGGATGTTCCGCCGTTGAAGGTGCCGACGCTGTCAAGGATGGGGTGGCTGGACACACGGCGGTTGCCGATGGTCTGAACCGTGCCCGCTGACTGGGATGGGCCCGTCATCGCCGCGTAACCGCCGGTCAGCCAGCGCCCTTGGATGCCGATCCCCGTTGTGTAGAACCCGAAGGTCATTTCGACGACGCCGCCGCCCGCGTCGACGTAATCCGCGAGGACGTTGCCGAGCCCGATGCCGTCAGCCAGCGCGCCGTCGGTCCAGACGACCACGACGTCGTAACTGTTGAGGGTTGCAAGCGTGGGGACCCCGGCGCTGTTGTTGAAGGTGTCGATGACGCCATCAACGCGCCCGGTGTTCCCGATCTTGGCCCGAACATCCGCGATGGCCCCTGGATTGACCGCGTCGTCCCCGACGAGGAGGACACGGATGTCTCCGTTGGCCGCCGTGACGATCAACGCCGAGAGCCCCGCCGCCGCGAACAACGCCGCTTTCATCGATCTCATAACTCATCCTCCGTGCGCGAGACAAGGCCACCGTCCCCCCCTCCACGAAGTGGGTGGCCACGATCCGCGACCGAAAGAATACCGAAACCGGCCAATCAATGCAACACCATTTTCGGCTCGCCACAGAGATTTTGCGGATTGTGAACAACCCGCGCCGCTGGGACAGGCCCCGCGGAGGCCGCACGCGCGATACATCCTTCGGAACTCGGCGGGTGGTGGCGACATCGGTCCGGCCGGCCGCTCGATTTGTGTTGGCGAGGCCCGCTGATCCCAGTACACTGGTGACGCACGCAGCGTCAGCTTTTGTGATGCTGAGCTGTGATTCTCACGCGAAGGGGCACCATGAACGCACGAAACTTGACGGCTGGATTGACGTTTGGCATGGCCTTGGGGCTTTGCGGGATGGCATCGGCACAATCGTGGACAAACGCGGGGGGCAACGCGGGTCGCAACGGGTCAACCGCCGAATTCGGTCCCGACGCGGCGGAGGTGCTGTGGTCGGGCGGGCGGAATTCGATCATCGCGTGGCAGCCTGTGATCGAGGGTTCGCGGGTGTTCATGGTCCGGCAGACCGGGTTCCCGCCGGAATCGACGCGGTCGCCGATCGTGGCGATGGACCTCGACACGGGGAGCGAGTTGTGGTTCGCCAATCTGCCCGCCAACGCGGGGGATTGGACGACGTGGATCGCCGGGGTCAAGAACGGCCGTCTCTTCGCCAGCCGCTCGGGGAACGGTGCGAGCGTGTCGGCGAAACTCCGGTGCCTGGACGCAGCCACCGGCGCGTTCCTGTGGCAGAGTGTCGAGAACATCGACGCGGGGGCGTACGACGGGGTGGTATTCGCGTCCAACGGCGACCCGGTGGTCGCGAGTTTCAGAACGATCAAGCGAATTCGGGCGATCGATGGCACGACCGCGTGGACGGCCAACCGCGTGTGCTCGGTGAGCGGGGACTGCGGCGGCGCGATCTTCGCTGCGCCGGGCGGGGACGCGATCTATGTGGCCGACGCGGTGGCGGGCGGGCATGTGTTCAAGAAGTTCGACCTCGAAACGGGCGCGTTCCGGTATCAGAGCTCGCGGATGGACGGCTTTACGATCCAGAACACTCCGCTGGTGGGGCCCGACGGGACGATCTACCTCAACCGTGTGCAGAACAACGCCGCGGTGGATCACTTCTACGCGTTCGAGGACACGGGCACGGCGATCGTGCAGAAGTGGCGTGTGGCGAGCAAGTACACCTACGCCGCCGAGTTCGCGGCGACCGCCGAAGCGGTGTTCGTTCCGTTCCCGGACAATTCGATCCGGAAGTTGCGTGCAACCGACGGCGTGGAACTTGCGAGCACGGGCGTGATCGCGACGCCGCTGAGCGCGGTGCGCATGGCGATCGACGCGGCGGAGCGTCTGTATGTGTCGAACGGCGAGTTCCCGCAGGGATGGTTCTACTGCTTTAACGCGGACCTCACCGAGCGGTGGTCGATCGCGGTCCCGAACATCAACATCGGCGCGCCGGCGATCGGCCGCGACGGGACGCTGGTGGTCGCCGGGATCGGGACCAGTGTGCGCGCCTTCCGCACCACGTCGTGCCTCGGAGACTTCAACGGCGACGGGTTTGTCGATTTCTTCGACTACAACGCGTTCGTGGCGTGCTTCGAAGGGTTCGAGTGCCCGGCGGGACGCTCCGCGGACGTGAACGGCGACGCGTTTGTTGATTTCTTCGATTACGACGCGTTTGTTGAGGCCTTCCAGGCGGGATGCTGACGCGAGCCTCTGCCATTCGCGACACTCCCTGTTTGGGTGGATTCATGGGACTCCCGGCGGTGCACTTGCGCAGAACATTTTGACCGAAACGCCCTGATTTCGGGATGCTTTGATCGCTGTATGCGGTATCCTGCCATCGGCACCCACCACCGGGTGTTGTGGGTTCGTTGTGTCGCGTTGTGGTCGCTTGAATCGGAGATGCATTCATGGATATTCGTGCCGTTGGTCTTCTGTCATTCGCCGGGCTTGCCTCGGCGGCCTTGCCAATCAGTGTGCTCGCTCAGGCGGGGAACAACACCTGCGCGAACGCGACGGTGATCGCCGGGCCCGGGGTGTACGCCGGAACGACGGTGGGGTCGACCAACGACGGGCAGGGGATCTGCGGGTCGTCGGGTTCGAGCCCTGATGTCTGGTACACGATCACGAGCGCCGAGCGGAAACTGCTTGTCGTGGACACGTGCGGGCTGGCGAACTGGGACACGGTGCTGTCGATCCATCGGGGCTGCCGCGGGACGCCCGGGGCGACGGTCTTGACGTGCAACGACGACGCGTGCGGTGTGCAATCGACGGTGCAGGCTTCGCTCGAGCCGGGCGTGCCCTATCTGATCCGCGTGGCGGGGTACAACAACGCGACGGGCGCGTACTCGATCCGCGTGTCCTTGCAAGATCCGCCCCCGCCCCCCACGGCCGGGCCCGACGTGATCGTCGGCGACCTGATCGACGTGGGCCGGTACGCGGCGGTGGGCGGCGTCACATCATTCGCCGTCGGGACAACGTCGTGCAACGTGGGCGACTTCCCCATCCAGTGGACCGCGAACAACAACCTGCACCCGGTGATCGCGCAGAACATGTTCCGTATCAAGAACGGCAGGTTCGAGCACATCGGGCAGAGCTGGGTCAAGCACGGGTTCTCCTCGGTCAACGGCAACTTGTGCGCGACGTGCATCCAGCCTCCGGGCGGATCGACACAGCTGGGCGTGGGTTGCTCGGACCCCTACGGCTCGGGGCTCAACGGCAGCCAGGGCGGGCTTGGGCCGCGGTCGGAGGTCAACGCGACCACCGGCGTCTTTGCGTACCCCTTCGGCGGGCGTGCGCCGGCGGGCGAGCTCGACCGGCGACTGCAGGTCCTGACGGAAGATATCGATCCTCGCTCGAACTCGGGCGCGGTGTACTTCGTTGAGGCGCAGTACGTCACGCAGGACGACGCCCAGTGGGACAACGGCACCAACAACGCCTCGTACCGCAAGATCGCGTTCGCGATCGCGACCTCGGTTCCGACATTCCAGAGTGGCACGGTCCGGCAGAAGTCGGCGTTGTGGGCTTGGCGTGAAGTCGACCCGACCGTGGTCATCACCAACGCGGACTACGTCGAGAACGACATCAACTGCAGGCTCGAGGTGGGGACCAAGGTCGTCGACAACGGGAACGGGACGTGGACGTATACGTATGCGGTCCGCAACATGAACTCCGACCGCTCTGGTGCTGGCTTTGTCCTTCCGGCTCGCGCGGGTGTTGTGTACAGCAACGTCGGGTTCCGCGATGTGCCGCATCACTCGGGCGAGCCCTTTGACGGGAACGACTGGCTCTGGTCGCGGAACGGCCAGCAGGCCGGGTGGAACGTCGACAAGACGTACGCCCAAAGCGCCAACGCCAACGCCCTCCGTTGGGGCAATGCGTACACCTTCTGGTTCACCGCCAACACCCCGCCGGCGGCGTCCACGGCCTCCATCCCGCTCTTCAAGCCCGGCGCGAACGCTTCGGTCTCGGTAAGCGTTTCTGCCCCGGCGGGCGTCCCGTGCGGTGCTGATTTCAACGGAGACGGGTTCCTCGACTTCTTCGACTACAACCAGTACGTCGCCTGCTTCGAGGGCGTCGGGTGCCCGGCGGGCAAGACTGCCGATTTCAATGGCGACGGGTTCGCGGACTTCTTCGACTACAGCGCGTTTGTGGAGGCCTTCGAGGCCGGCTGCTGATTGATCGGAGACCAAGATCCATGAGTTTGACGCCGACCGCCGGAACTTCCGGCGGTCGGCTCTTTTTTTGGGGGGCGACGCGTGCGAGCGACACCCCCCGGCTTGCGCCGGGGGCTCTGTTGGTGCTCTGCTGGCACTACCATGCGGCATGCCCCTGACGCTCTACAACACCCTGACCAAACGTGCCGAGGCGTTCGTCCCCGGAGATCCGACGCGCGTGACCTTTTACACCTGCGGGCCCACCGTCTATGACGACGCCCACGTGGGGAATTTCCGTTCGTTTCTCGCGGCGGATGTGCTGCGCCGGTTTGTCGAGAGCCCGCTTTGCGAAGTGACGACCGCGGACGGCAAGGTTCACCGGGCCGACCCCCGTTCGCCGCGCCGGGTGACCCATGTGATGAACATCACCGACGTCGGGCACATGACCGACGACGCGGACGGGGGAGAGAACGGCGAGGACCGGATGGCGGTCGCCGGGAAGAGGCTCGCCGAGGCGAAGAAGTCCGGGGCCCTGCCGGCGGGCGTGGAGATCGACCCGAAGGACCCATACACGATCGCTCGTTTCTACGCGGCGAGGTTCCTGGAAGACGCGAGGTCGCTGGGGCTCAAGGTGGCGCTCGATCAGCAGGCCGACCCGACGCTCATGCCCTTTGCCACGGCGAACGTGGACGGGATGATCGAGGTGGTCAAGGCCCTGATTGCTCGCGGGCACGCGTACGCCGCCGGACCGACCGGATCGCGGGCGGTGTACTTCCGCGTCAAGAGTTTCGGGCCCTACGGCAAGCTCAGCGGGAACACGCTCGACCACCTGCGCGAGGGAGAGGGCGGGCGCATCTCGGCCGACCATCAGTCGAGCAAAGAACACCCGGCGGACTTTCTCTTGTGGAAAGAGGACGCAACCCACATCATGAAGTGGGAGAGCCCGTGGGGCGCGGGGTACCCGGGATGGCACATCGAATGCACGGTGATGGCGGCACGCCGACTGATCGACGGTGGGCTTGACGCCGCTCTCGCTCATCCGGGGACGCAGCCCGCGCAGATCGACCTGCACTCGGGCGGCGAAGACAACATCTTCCCGCACCACGAATGCGAGATCGCTCAGTCCGCGTGCGCGTTCTGCGCCAACCCCGGGACCGGCACGTTCGCGAGGCTGTGGTTTCATCCGCGGCACCTCTTCATCGAGGGACAGAAAATGTCCAAGAGCAAGGGGAACTTCTACACCGCACGCGATCTGTTCGCGGGAAGCGCGACGAGGCAGCCCTTCGAGCCCGCGACCATCCGCCTGGAACTCATCAAGACACACTACCGCACCAACGCGAATTTCACGCTGCAGGGGCTCGCGGATTCGGCACGCATCGTGGAGCGGTGGCGCCGCGTCGCGGCCGCAACCGGGACCAACCCGGGCGGGCAAGGCCTGCGCGACGAGGCTCGCCTTCGCTTCGCCGACGCGATGCATGCGGATCTCAACGTGGCGGCGGCGATCGCGGAGGTGAACAAGTTCGCGAGCAGCGTGCAGACGCCCGGGGCGGAGGACGCTTCGCTCGTGCGCGAGCTGGACGCGGTGCTGGGCGTGCTCGAACGCGACCGGCCCAAGACGGTTTCGACCGGACGGGCGGTCTATCTCGCGGGCGCGACGCCGAGCGAGGCGGTCGAGGCGTTGCTCGAGAAACGAGCGGCGGCGAAGGCGGCCAAGGACTTCAAGGCGTCCGACGCCATCCGCGACGAACTGGCGGCGATGGGTCTGGCGATCAAGGACGTGGCGGGTGGTAAAGTTGAAGTGGCGAGGAAGTAGCAGGAGTTCCCTGTCCGATGCGAATTCCCTGGACCCTTCTGGTCCACATCACGGCTGAACTGGTCCGCTTGCTGGTGGTCACCACGGGCGTGCTGGTGCTTGTTCTAAGCTTCGCCGCGAGCGTCAAGTTTCTCGCCGACGGGAAACTCGCGGCGGCGGACGTTCCGCGGTTCATGTCGTACACCCTGCTCCCGATGCTCGCCTACGCCCTTCCCTTCGCGAGTTGTTTCGCCGCCACGCTCGTCTATCACCGCCTCGCGACGGACAACGAAGCCCAGGCCGCCGGAGCGAGCGGGATCAGCCACCGAGCCCTACTTCTCCCCGCCGCGATCGTCGGGATTGTTCTCGCGGGCACGCTCGCGGTGCTCAACGAGCAGGTCATCCCGCGGTTCTGGCGATCGATGCAGCAGATGATCACCCTGGACGTCGCCCGCATGCTCGTCAACGCGGTCAACCGCGGCGAGTCGCTCGCTCTGGGCAGCCGGTCCGTGTTCGCCGAGGACGCCCTTCGTCTAGAGCCCGAGCCCGGCAGGGATGACGGCGTCGAACGATTCGCTCTCAGCAAGGCCGTGCTCGTCGAGTATGACGCGGCGGGCAAACCGATCATGCAGGGGACCGCCGAGTGGGTGTACGTCACGCTCTCACGGATCGATCGGCCCGCGGGCGCCCAGACGACGACGATGACGCGGGTCGAGTTCCGGGCCAAGAACCTCGTCGGTCGCGACCGTGATCGGGCGATGATCCGGACGGACTCTGCGCCCTTCTCCGCGGAGATCCCCGACGCCTTCGAAGATGATCCCAAGTTTTTGACGTTCAGCGAACTTCGAGAGCTCCGGTCGCATCCGGAAAATCAGAACTTCATCGAGCGACGTCGCCGCACTCTTGCGTTGGAGACCGCTCGCCTTCGGGTGATCGACGATCTTCAGAAGCAAGCCAGGGAAACGGGGCAGATCGAGCTCTACGAGCAGGACGGCCGCACCGTCACCGCCAAGACCGCCGCGCTTGTCCACGACCCCGCCGACGGGCCTGGCGTGTACCGCGTGCTGCCGCCCGCCGGGCAGTCTTTCACGCCCATCTCCCGCACAGCAGCCAAAGGCGACGCTCGCGGGTCCGGGGGCGCCATGCGGGTCGAGGCATCGAGCCTGCGTCTTCTCGCCGCGCCGTCGGAGGGCATCACCGGTCCCGCTTTGCAATTCAAGCTCGAGACCGCGCAGGGCCGCATGTTCGCCGTGACCGTCCCCGGCCAAGAGGACGAGCAAGGTATCCGCAAGGACTGGTCGCTCGGCGGCCTGGCCCCGAAGGCCGCGACGCTCGACGCGCTTCAGCAATTGGGCGTTGCGCCGCTGCTCGCCGCCGCTGAAACCACCGCCACGAGCACCAAGGGTGATCCTTCGCCCGTGAAAAACGCGGCGGAGGATCTTCGCCGCAAGGAACGCGATCTGCAGAACGAGGTCACGAGCAAGCAGCACGAACGCTGGGCCCAGGCCGCGTGCTGCCTGTTGATGATTGTCA
>CALROI020000020.1:0-80431 GCA_943369765.1 Phycisphaera mikurensis NBRC 102666
TCGCGGCTGACAAGCATGCGACCCGGCTCTACAAGGCGCTCCTCGCCGAGGTAGAGCGAACCGACACGGGCCGCTGCATTACCCGGTGGACAGCGGGCGCGTCACGGACGTGAGCCCCCCCGTTAGGTACTGTTTGTGGGGGTAGTTGCACGCCCGCGTGACGGTCTCCAACGTGCCCGCGTGAGGCAAGGATTTCATGGTTCCCCGGGAGCTCCCACCTCCCAAATTCCCCAGGACTGGCCGCTGGGCTCCGACAACTCGGGCCGCTCGTCCTTGATTCACGCGTCCCCTAGATCGCGTCCCACATCGCGCGGTTCTCCAGCACGTACGTCTTGGGGATTCGCCGCCCGCAGCGTGGGCACGCGGGTGGGATCGGCGGCTCCCGTCCGTCGGGCCCGACCTCGAAGTCGCCGGGCGCGGGTTGGCGGAAGATCACGCCGATGCACTTGCCCGCGCAGCGCACGCAGCTGCTGGGCGGTTGGCCGCGTTCCAGTTTGACGACCCGCCGCGAACGAGAGAACTCTCTCCGCACCCCGCGAGAGCCCAAGCCCCCGCCAGAAGGCCCCACGAGGCCCCGGCAGGCCCGGTGTCCCGCGTCCCGCCTCCAACCCCTGAAAACAAACAGGCCCGCGTCGGATTGACGCGGGCCCTTGGAACTCCCTGTGCAGGACGGTTCCGAACGGTTTCTCTCGCCTCGGGAATCGCGAATGCCTGAAAATGACTGGTTAACACGACATTGGTAGCCCAAACCCCACCGAAACCCTCGTCCGGGGCTGGAAATCGGGCATTGGAGCGTGTCGCCAGCGGTGTCCAAATATTCCGTCCGGGGGTTGGGGCTGGAATCGGGGATTGCGGGCGGAGCCCGTTGTCAGCAAGATGCCGCTGATGAGCACGATTCTCAACCGGCTGGTGAACAGCATGAGGGGTGGGCGGGGGAGTACCGGCCTGCTCGGGGTGCTCGCGGTGTCGAACTCGGGCGAACTCCGGCGGCAGATCCGTTACCTCCAGGCGGAGAACGAGGTGCTCCGGTCGAAGATCGCTGGCCCGGTTCGGGTAACGCCCGCCGAGCGTTCGCGGCGGGTCAAATTGGCCACGCCGGTTGGCAGAGCGGTGGGGGAGTTGGTCTCGATCGTGAAGCCGGACACCATGCTCCGCTGGGTGAACGGTTCGAGGCCGAAGAAGACGCGAAGGTCGCCCCGCAAGCCGGGCCTCTCTCGGACGACTGACCACGATCGGGCGATGGTTCTCCGGATAACGCACGACAACGTATCGGTCAACACATGCTGTATGACGCTCGCAAACACTTGATATCTCCGGCAACGTACGGCTCATTTCGCCAGCACCTGAGGTCGTGCTCGCACTCATGGCCCAGCTCGAAAAGTGGCTTCACCGGGACGATGGACACGACCGCACACTGAATTCGTGTCACTCGGTGTTCTGCGTTCCGGCTGCCGCCGGCCGATCCGCAAGCGGCATGACCACGATCGCGTTTGTCGGTGCCGGGCAGACGCTCGCGCAGACACCGCATCCAGTGCAGACATCAGCTCGAATCGACGGCTTCCCCGCGACGACCTCGATCGCATTCGGCACCGGGCATCGTTCCGAACACACGGTGCAGAACGACCCGGTATGAGCGAGGCAGGCCATCGTTTGGATCCATGCGACACCCATCTTCCGCGGCTGATCCACTCTGAGCACACCGGGCTTGCACGCCGCGATGCACGGTGTGTCCTCGCACATGATGCATGGAGAGTTGTGCGGATCGATCATCGGCGTGCCCGCCGCTTCGCGAAAGCGTTCGGGAGCGTGCACAATCGCGATGACCGGACATGCCGAGATGCACTCGTTGCATCGCGTGCAGCCGGAAAGAAACGCGCGCTCGTCGACAGCGCCGGGCGGGCGATGGATGGGCAGGGCGAAGCGCCGGCCAATCCTCCCGCCCGCAACCGCAGCGCTCGCCTCGGCGGGCTTGGGCGGCGAGTTGGAGGAGTTGCCGACCGCGGTCCCGACGGCGTCGAGTCTGTCGGTCGCCGATTGGACGAGTCGACCGAAGAGCCGACCCCGCAACAGATCACGTCGACTTAGGTTCGGGTCCTCGGGCATCGTGCCTCGTCTCAGGGTCGTGGACGCGGCGTCTGGCCGTCGGCGATGTCAGGAATGCCGAACGACGGTGCGAGTTGGTCAAACTCGGCCGCAGGGACGTGGCACTGCACGCAGTTGGTGCGGGAGAGGTGGTCCGGGCGCCAGCCGTCGTACCCGTGTTCGCCGTGGCAGCTGATGCAGTTCGTGCGCATGAACGTGGTGTGCGGCACGACCGGCGGCGCGCCCGCCCACGCGCGCGTTCCGCCGTAGCCGCTCGGACGGAGGCCCGCGAAGAGATTCCCGGCCGACAGGTCGGTGGAGCCCGGAACGTCGGGCTGGGCCTCGACGTGGCATTGTGTGCAGTTGGTCAGATAGGTGTGCGAGACCATCTTCGCGATCTTGTCGCCCGCTTGCAGGCCCAGGGCGTGGCAGGCGCGGCACGACTGAATGTTCAGATCCGTGATCGCATGCGGGATCACCGGGGGCGCGCCGTCGTACGCTCTCAGAGTGGCCCGCTGCTCCATCGACCGAACGCGCGCTGCAAACTTGTCGATAACGGCGACCGGGTTGGCTCGGTTTTCGGGAACAAGATTGGGCGCTGGGTTGTTCAACCGCCAGGGGAGGCTCTGTGAAGCACGGTCGCCGGGCGAGACGACCGATGCAGCGTGCGGCAACGCGGCGCGAGGCATGTTCGCCACGGTTGGCAACGACGACTGAGGCTGATTGCCGAAGACCGATGCGGCGACGACTCCGGCCCCGGCCGCGATCGCGCCCAGCCAGACCCGTTCCACGTTCATTCGAAACCGCGCTGTCTTGGTTTGCATGGGCGGCTCCTATCCCTTCCGCACGATGGTCACGGCGCACTTCTTGTAATCCGGCTGCTTCGAGTACGGGTCGTACTCGTCAAGCGTCACGAGGTTGATCAGCTTGCCCTCGTCGAAGAAAGGAACAAACACCTCGCCGGGTTTGGGGTCGCCGCGGCCGCCGATCCAGACAGGCAGGTCGATCGCGCCGCGCCGGCTCTTCACGGTCACGACTTCGTTGTTGCGGATGCCGAGCTTGGTCGCGTCGGCCTTGTTCATCTCGACATAGGCCTTGGGCATGGCGCGATGCAACTGCGGGATGCGCCGGGTCATGCTGCCCGAGTGCCAGTGCTCGAGCACGCGACCGGTGCAAAGCCAGAAAGGAAACTCTGCGTCTGGCATCTCGGGCGGGTGCTCGTGAGGGCGGAACCAGATCAGGGCTTTGTCGTCCTTGCTGACGGAGTGGTAGAACTGGAAGCCCTTGCCCTTGGCGACGAATGGATCGTCGAACTCGCTGAAGCGCCAGCGGGTCTCGCGCCACGAGCCGTCGGGCTGCTTGACGACCGGCCAACGCAGGCCTCGCGACTTGACGTATTCCTGGTACGGCGCGAGGTTCTTGTGTTTCTTGGTCGTGAACGGGCGATACTCCTCAAAGAGCCGTTCGTCGACGTTCACGTCGTAGTAGTGAGCCCAGTCCCAGATCGGAACTTCCTTGCCCCCCGTGTCCGAGGTGTGGAAGATCCACTTGCCGTCCTTGCCCTTCATGCTTTCGAGGCCTTTGTCCAGCAGCCGGCGGGAAACGGCGATGAGCTGCCAGCAGTCATCGCGGGCCTCGCCCGGCGGCTCGACCATCTTGAACCACTGCTGCGTCCGACGCTCCGAGTTCCCGTACATGCCGTTCTTTTCGACCCACATCGCGCTGGGCAGGATGAGGTCGGCCAGCTCTGTGGTTGCGGTGGGATAGACGTCGGAGACGATCATGAACTTATCGGCGAGATCCTTCTTTGCGCGGAAGTTCCGGTTGAGGTTGGGCAGGGTCTGGCCCGGGTTGGTGACCTGAACCCACAAGGTGGTGATATCGCCGCCTTGGTCGGTGGGCGTGTTGAACCTCTTGAACATCTCCACGGTGTGGTACCCGGGCTTTGCGTCGATCCGCCCTTCGGGGATGTTCCACAGCTCCTCGGCCTCCTTGCGATGTTCGGCGTTGGCCACGAGTCGTCCACCCGGGAGCAGGTGGCAAAGCGTGCCCACCTCGCGCACGGTGCCGCACGCGGAAGGCTGCCCGGTGAGGCTCGTCGCGGCGTCGCCCGGCTTGCCGAAATGTCCGGACATGAGGTGGATGCCGTGCACGATGCAGTTGATCGCGGTGCCCCGAGTGTGCTGGTTCATGCCCATGCACCAGAAGCTGTTGATGCGGATGTCGCGGCGCATGAACAACTCGCCGAGCATGCGGATCTTCTCGGCCGGCACGCCCGAGAGTTCCTCGACTCTTTCGGGGGTGTAGGGCTCGACCGCAGCGGCGAACTCTTCAAAGGTCATGGGGACGCCGAGCATGTCGGGCGGGGCTTTCTCGTCGGGCTTGGGACCGAGTTTCCGGAAGTTGCAGTGCCGGGCGACAAACTCCTTGTCGTACTTGTCGCTCTTGACCATCAGATGAGCGATGCCGTTGGCGATCGCCAAGTCGCCGTGTGGCTTGAAGTAGAGCACGTGGTCGGCCAGGTCGCTCGTCCGAGTGCGGCGCGTGGTCATGTCGATGATCGTGACCTTATCCCCGCGGGTGCGGCGATCGACCAGGCGTGAGAAAAGCACCGGGTGCATCTCCGCCATGTTGTTGCCCCACATGATGGCGACATCGCACGCGTCAATGTCGTCGTAGACGCCCGGCGGCTCGTCCACGCCGAAGGTCGAGAGAAATCCCGTCACCGCCGAGGACATGCACAGGCGCGGGTTCCCATCGATCTGGTTGCTCCCAAGCCCCGCCTTCATGAATTTGTTGCCGGCGCATCCTTCGCCGATGGTCCATTGGCCGGAGCCGTAGAGCCCAAAGCCCTTGGGGTTCGCCATGATCTTCGCAGCGATGGTCTCGATGGCTTCTTCCCAGGAAATGGGCACCATCTTGCCGTTCTTCCGCAGCATGGGCGTCGTGAGGCGGTCTTTGCCGTAGAGCGCGAGACCTACGTGGTATCCCTTCACGCAGAGCAGGCCCTTGTTGACCTCGGCCTTCTGGTCTCCCTGGATCGCGACGACCCGTCCGTTCTCGGTGCCGACCATGACATGGCAGCCGGTGCCGCAGAACCGGCACGGTGCCTTCTGCCACTTCAGCGACGACCCCTCCGGCTGATTGTTCAGCACGTTGAGCGAGACGGCCCGTGCCGAACCAGATGCCGCAGCCGTGGCAGCGGCCATCGCGGAGGCCTTGACAAATGTACGACGGTCAATGGTGAGCATGGAGTTCCTCCACTGAATGGCCTTGATCGGTCTGCTTACTGGCGGACAGCTCGGGGTCAAGATGCACAAAGGTCACATCAACCTGAGTGATACCTGGTGTACCCCGAAGTTCATCAAAGAGATCGCGGTCGGCATGGGCGCTCGGGGTCTCCGCGACGACCGCCACTCGCCTGCCGAAACGATCGCCAAGGGTCAACAGCGGATTCGTGGACAGCACCGAGAGCACAGCCGCTCCAGCAGCGTCATCCGAGAGCGTCAGGACCAATCCGCTTATCGCCATCTGCAAGCTCCCATTCCGATCATCCACCTTTCTGTTTGGTGGCTTCACGCGAAGGCATCCTCGGCTATTCTGGGCATCCTAGTCTATTGTGTTGGAGTTCGCCAACTGCCGAATCAGAAACTGTTGAACCAGAATCGGAGGCCGACCTGTGCTGCCGACAAGAACACCTCAAGTCCTTCCCGAAGGCGACGCGCCCGCCGAGGCGCAAAGATCGGCGGCTTGGGTCGGATGGTTGCTTCCGATCGGGTTCGTTGTCTTGGCGGGTCTTCTTTTCATCAGTTCGCAACGGGGAAACGTCTCTTTTGCTCCCGCCGCGGTGATCAACCGCGAGGTTCTCCTTGTTGGTCCGGGTCGCGCAGCAATGTCGGACCCCGCACACATTCTCGTTGACGGAGTTCCGCAGAACTGCAACGGATGCCACCAGATCTTTCAATCCAACTCGCCAGCCGGCGCGGCTCTGAACTACCACAACGAGATTCAACTGCGACACGGTCTCAACAACCGCTGCGTGAACTGTCACGATCCGCAGAACCGCGAGCGGTTGACCCTTCGGGACGGGGTCACCGTTTCTTTCGCGGAGACCGCGCAGTTGTGTGCTCAGTGTCACGGCACGGTCTATCGCGATTGGGAGCGCGGGACGCACGGAAAGACACTCGGATCGTGGATCACCAACTCAGACGCACAGCGGCGCCTCAGCTGCACCGAATGCCACAACCCCCACTCGCCCAAGTACGACCCCTACAAGCCGCTGCCCGGCCCCAACACACTGCGAATGGGTGAACAGCCCGCCAGCCCGGCCGGCGGCGCACACGGCAAGCAGAGCCCGCTTCAGCATTGGCTTCGGGAATTGGACTCGAAGCATCGCGATCATCCAACGACGAACGGAGGCCGTCCATGAAGGACATTCGCATCTGGGATGGTCCATCAAATCCGACTCCGGGATATGAACCCGAACTCACGCGACGGAGCTTTCTGCGGACCGGTGCCGCGGCCGTCGGCGGCATGGCCGCTCTGGCCGCCGCTCTGAGCCCGCTGCGTGAGCTCGCGTCGGACGATATCCCGAACTTCGACCAGTTCTTGCAGAAGCACTACAAAGAGATGAATGCCGCGGAGATGGAACAGGCGCTCGAACGCATCCGCAAGAAAGTCGAGGATCGCTACGCGGTCCGCCCCCACCTGCGCGACGTCAAGCCGATGGAAGGCGTCGAGTTTGTCTACGCGCTGAACCTCTCCCGATGCATCGGTTGCCGCAAGTGCGTGCACGCCTGCGTCGCGGAGAACAACCAGTCGCGCAGCCCGGAGATTCAGTACATCCGCGTGATCGAGATGCCGCGGGGAACGCTCGACGTTGAGAAGGGCAACCACCACTACGACCATCCGACAGTGCCCGATGCCGACCATTTCTACATGCCGGTGCAGTGCCATCAGTGCGCCAATCCGCCCTGCGTCAAGGTGTGCCCCGTCGAGGCGACGTGGCAGGAGCCCGACGGCATCACGGTGATCGACTACGACTGGTGCATCGGGTGCCGGTACTGCGAAGCGGCGTGCCCTTACTGGGCGCGAAGATTCAATTTCGCCAAACCCAACCTGCCGAAAGACCAGCTCAACCCCAACATGAGCTACCTCTCGAATCGACCCCGGGAGAAGGGGGTCATGGAGAAATGCCACTTCTGCCTGCACCGTACACGTGAAGGTCGCATGCCCGCGTGCGTGGAGATCTGCCCGACCGGGGCCCGCAAGTTCGGCAATGTGCTTGATCCGAAATCGGAGGTCTCGGAGATTCTCAAGACCAAGCGCGTCTTCGTCCTCAAGGAGGAAGTGGGAACGCTCCCCCGATTCTTCTACTACTTTGACGAGCGTTACCCCAACACGCTGGACCCCGAGGCCGTTGCGATCGCCGCGAGGCTCAAGGCCGAAGAGGGCGATGCGTACGGCTGCCTCCCCGGCGCGACCGGCCCCAGAAGGGACTTCGTCGCCGCGTCAACGCCGGAATGGTGGAACGGAGCCACGGCATGAAGACCTATCTCACGTTCCTGTTCAGGTGCTTCCGCCTCAGTTTCGTTGGAGACCACCGCTACTACGCCTGGATGTTCCTGCTCACGGTCTTCGTCTTGCTCGGCATCAACGCCTACTGCAAGCAGCTCGTGTACGGCCTCGCGACCACCGGTATGACCGACCAGGTTTCGTGGGGCTTCTACATCGCGAATTTCACGTTCCTCGTGGGCATGGCGGCCGCGGCGGTGATGCTGGTCATCCCGGTGTACATCTACCGCAACCGCGAACTGCACGACCTGGTGATCTTCGGCGAACTCTTCGCCGTCGCCGCCATCATCATGGCCATGCTGTTCGTGACGGTCGACCTGGGCCGGCCTGAGCGGTTCCATCACTTGCTCTTCCGATTCAACTTCCCGGCCTCAATGCTGACGTGGGACGTGCTGGTGCTCAACGGCTACCTGCTGCTGAACCTGCACATCTGCGGCTATCTGGTCTACTGCGCCTATCGCCGTCGGCAGCCCAGCAAACTCTTCTACATTCCATTTGTCTTCGTGGCCATCGTCTGGGCGATCAGCATCCACACCGTCACCGCGTTCCTCTACAGCGGCCTGGGCGGCCGGCCGTTCTGGAACTCGGCGGTCGTCGCGCCAAGGTTCCTGGCGTCGGCCTTCGCCGCGGGCCCGGCGTTCCTCATCCTTTCGCTCTCGGTGCTCGCACGGTTCACGACCTATCAGGTGCCCGCCAAGGCCTTCATGACCCTGCGCAACACAGTCGCCATCGCCCTCTCGATCAGCATGTTCCTTCTCGGCTCCGAGATGTTCACGGAGTTCTACACGGACTCCGCTCACGGGGCATCCGCGAAGTACCTCTTCTTCGGCCTGCACGGCCGCCACGCGCTGGTGCCGTGGATCTGGTCGGCGATCGCGCTCAACCTTGTGGCCATGCTGCTCCTCTACCTTCCGATCAGCCGCAAGCTCCCGGTGCTGCAAGCCGCATGCGTGATGCTCATCGTCGGCATCTGGATCGAAAAAGGAATGGGCATGATCGTTCCGGCGTTCATCCCCACGCCTCTCGGCGAGATCGTCGAATACCTTCCCACGCTCAACGAAACTCTGGTTACCCTGGGCATCTGGGCCGGCGGGTTGCTCATTTACACGATCCTGGTGCGAGTGACCGTGCCGGTCCTGACCGGGCGATTGACGTATGACCAGGAGTTCTCAGCGGCGACAGACAGTCGTTCGCCCGGCGTCGCAGCGAGCCCGGAGGCTCACTCATGAATCCCCCCCCAACCGCCGAAGAGGCGCAGCAATCGCTCCGCGATCATGTCGTGACCAAGGCGATGGACGCTCGAGCGAGCCGTGGCGGCCTGATCGATCGAGTCGAGATGATGCGCCTGCTGGACGACCGCGCCGTGGTCCGTTATCCGCTTGGAATCCGCTTCGACGCCGAGCCGCTTCAGCCCGGCGAGTTCGCGTGCCTGGAGAGCCTCGGCGAGCACCCGAGGGACGGCTTCTGCCTGTTCATCCATCCGATGTTCGAGAATGTCGATGAGTTGTTCCCGTTGCTGGTCGCGTACTACATTCCGTCGATCAACTACGGCGAGGTCGCATCGCACGTCGAGGCCGAGCTCTTCGGGGCCACGCTCCTGGGCATCGACGTCGAGGAGTACTACAAGATCCTCTGCTCGGTCGCGGACACGGTGAGCGATCCGTCCAACGCGTCTTCCGCCACGCCCGGCTGCGGAGGACATCACCCATGAGTGCCGCACGCAAGCCGAAAGCGCCGACGAGCAAAGCCGCCAAGATTCCAGGCACGTACAAGTCCTTCGTGACAAAGTACCCCGCGCTCGGCCGAGCTCACGAACACATCGCCACAGCCGTGGAGGCCGCCGGCCCGCTCGACGCCAAGTCGCTGGCCCTGATCAAGATCGGTATCTGTGTCGGCGCGGGGCTTGAGTCCGCGCTCCGTAGCCATGTCCGTCGCGCCATTCAGCACGACGCGACACCGGCGGAGGTCGAGCAGGCCATTCTCCTCGGCATGAACACCGTGGGGTTCCCGCGTACCGTCGCCGCGTGGAGCTGGGCACAAGAGCAGTTCGAGCGGGGCGTGTGATCGCCAGCCCCTCATCCGTGTCCATTGGAGATCCTTTGCGACAGACGCATTCGGCCAACCCGATCACGAAAGACAAGTCGGGGGTGGCAACCCCTCGTGCTCAGGTGGCACTCGCGCAGTGGAGCGCGTCGCAGTCGCACGCCTCCGGAAGCACGCCGCCGCCCGCGCCGGCCTCGGTCCGCACGGCCCGCCGCATGACCGACTCGCACGGTCGCACCATCCGCGACCTGCGGATCAGCATCACCGATCGCTGCAACTTCCGCTGCGTCTACTGCATGGAGCCCGACGTCCGCTTCTCGCCCCGCGAATCGCTCCTCTCCACCAGCGAGATGATCCGCGTCGCCCGCATCGGCGAGTCGCTCGGCGTCCGAAAGGTCCGCCTCACCGGCGGCGAACCGACGCTCCACCCCGAACTCACGGCGATCATCGCCGGCATTCGCGCCGCGACCAGCGTCGAGATCGCGATGATCACCAACGCCTCGCTCCTGACCCGCCGCGCGCTGCGGGAATGGAAGGCCGCAGGGCTCGCCCGCGTGACCATCAGCATCGACTCCCTCCGCCCGGACCGCTTTGCCCGCCTCACGCGCTCGACTTCCTCGCCCGCCGACGTGCTCGCGGGCCTCGAGGCGGCCATCGCCGAAGGCCTCACGCCCCTCAAGCTCAACGCCGTGCTCATCCGCGGGTTCAATGACGACGAGGCCGCCGATCTGGCGGAGCTGGCCCGCCTCTACTCGATCGAAATGCGCTTCATCGAGTACATGCCCCTCGATTCCGGTCACACCTGGGACTCTTCCAAGTGGGTGAGCGCCGCCGAGACGCGGGCCGCGATTGAAGAGCGCTTCCCGCTCATCGCCTGCGATGACGACGACCCCTCCAGCACCGCACGCACCTTCACCTTCGCCGACGACGCCCCCGGCCGCATCGGCTTTATCGCCCCCGTCAGCAGCCCCTTCTGCCGCGCGTGCAGCCGCCTCCGCCTCACCGCCGACGGCAAGGTCCGCCCCTGCCTCTTCAGCACCACCGAGTGGGACCTGCGTTCCGCGCTGCGCGCCGGAGCGGACGACGACGCTATCGCCGACTTCCTCATCGACGCGACGTGGACGAAGCAGCCCGGGCACGGCATCGCCTCCCCCGACTTCCGCCAGCCCGCGCGCCCGATGTCGGCGATCGGCGGCTGAGCCCAACCGATGCCCGCCGACGCCCTACCCATCCTCGCCGTCTGCTTCCTGATCGTCGGTGCGTTGTACGCTTCGGTCGGCCACGCCGGCGCGTCGGGCTATCTCGCCGTGATGGCCCTTCTCTCGGTCGCGCCCGAGGTCATGCGCCCCACAGCGCTCGCGATCAACGTGCTCGTGGCCACCATCGCCTTCGTCCAGTTCGCGCGCGCTGGGCACTTCTCATGGGCACTCTTCTGGCCCTTCGCCGCCGCCTCGATCCCCGCCGCCTTTGTCGGCGGCATGATCCACCTGCCCGCCCACGCCCTCAAGGTCGCCATAGGCGTCGTGCTCCTTCTCACCGCCTTCCGCATGGCGTGGGTCGCGCTCTATCCGCCCGCGTCCAAGGCCGCTCCATCGCCCCCGCGCACACCCGTTGCGATGGCCGTCGGTGGCGTCATGGGCCTGGTCGCGGGGCTCACGGGCACTGGCGGCGGCATCTTCCTCAGCCCGGTGATGCTGCTGTTCAACTGGGCCGACACCAAACGCACCGCCGCGACAGCCTCGCTTTTCATCCTGCTCAACTCCGTGGCGGGGCTGTCCGGCCTGGCCAGCGCGGGCTGGAGGCCCACGCCGTCGCTCGCGGTGCTGGCCGCCGCAGCGTGCATCGGCGGCCTGATCGGCTCAACGCTCGGCAGCCGCCGGGCCACGCCCCGCGCCCTGAACCTCGCCCTCGCGGCGGTCCTCTTCATCGCGGGCGGGAAGCTCGTGCTGAACTGATCAGATCGCAGGCCGGCCGCGGAGCAGCGCCGTGCTCATGTTCGCCGCCATGCGCTCCGCTGGCACCACGAACGACGGTCGCGAGGACTCGGGCACCACGCGGGCGACGGTGTCCCGCCACAGTTCGAGCCAGCGGGCAAAGTGCGCTGTCGTGAGCCCGGGCAGACGCTGGTGCGCGTCGAGGGGACGCCCGGCGTATCGGCCCGTCCGGAGCACCACCGTGGACCAGAAGTCGTACATCTTCGGCAGGTGCAGCGACCAGTCCGCGACATGCCGCCCGAAGATCGGGCCGAGCATGGGATCGTCTCGCACGCCCTCGTAGAAGGTGTCCACCAGCGTGCGGATCATGGCCTCATCGATGTGCGGGGCGGGCGCGTCCGGGGGGCTCGGCTCGGTCAGCGGGGGTTGGCGGCCAACGTGGTCGGGATCGTCGTGAGAACTCATGGGCTTCTTTCAGTGCTTCCATCCAGGACCATCCCGCTTCATGCAGCCAACGCACGATGCCGCACGCACAGCCACAAAGCGTCGAACATTCGACACGCCCGCCGCCCCGCTTCACGCCCGCTTGAAAAGCGTGAGCACGAATCGGGTGGGCTCGAGCGCCGTCAGACGGTGCGGCGCGTTTGCGGGCATCAGCAGCCAATCGTTCGGCCCCATGACCCTATCGGCCGACTCCACGCCAAAGCGAAGCCGCCCCTCGAGCACATGGACCGTGGCGACGAACGGTGCGCGGTGCTCGCTCATCTCCTGCCCCGCATCCATCGCGAAGATCACGATCTTACCCTCAGGCAGGTTGAGCAGCGGCTTGCTCACCGTGGCTCCGGGCACGATCGGGCAGATATGCAGCAGATCGAGAAACTCGGGTGTGGTGGCATCGAGAAGGGGTGCGGCCATGCGGGGATCCTTGTAATCAGCCGCGCGGACGCGGCACCGCGGGCGGTGTAAGTCTCACAGTACGCCAAGGGCATCGGCGACGCTGCGCCAAGCCACGTGACGCCGCTCATCCTGACGCGGCGTCGGCGCTGTCCGCGACCCGGACCGCCCGCGAGGAGCGAGCACCACCGCGGAATGCGGGACGCTCCCCTATCAAAGCTCCTCGAACTTCGCCGTAAAGTGCCGCAGAACCTCGGGAGCCTCGACAATTCGCAGCCCACGCATTTCCTCGCGATTGCCGAACAGCTCCGCGCACGCTTCAGCCACGTAGTCGTAGTGGCTCTGCGTGTACGCGCGGCGAGGCAGAGCAAGCCGCACAAGTTCCATCTTCGGCGGCGCGGCCGGGCGCGGGCCCGCCATCACCGACCCGATCTCGCACGAGCGGATTCCCGCAGAGCGGTACAGCCCGCACACCACCGCCTGTCCCGGGAAACGCTCCGCCGGGATGTGTGGGCAGAAGTGCCCGGCATCGATGTAGATCGCATGCCCGCCCGGCGGTTCGATGATCCGGATCCCCGACGCGAGCAGCTTCTCTCCCAGGTACGCGACGCTGCGAATGCGGTAGGAGAGGTAGTCCTCCTCCATCACTTCCTTGAAGCCCTGAGCCATCGCTTCGAGATCTCGCCCGGCAAGCCCTCCGTACGTCACAAATCCCTCGGTCAGGATGAGCAGGTTGCAAGCTCGTTCGAACAGGGCCCGGTCCTTGATCAGGAGCAGGCCGCCGATGTTCACGAGGCCGTCCTTCTTCGCCGAGATCGTGGCGCCGTCGGCCAGATCAAACATCGCCCGTGTGATCTCACGCACGCTCATCGCGGCGCACTCGGGTTCGCGGATCTTGATGAACCAGGCGTTCTCCGCGAACCGACACGCGTCCAGGAAGAGAGGCAGCTTGTGACGGTCGCAGACAGCCCGAACCGCCCGAAGGTTGGCAAGGCTGACCGGCTGTCCGCCGCTGGTGTTGTTCGTGATGGTCATCATCACGAGTGGAATATTCTCGGCTCCGACCTTGACAATCAGGCTCTCAAGCCCCGCGGCATCCATGTTGCCCTTGAACGGATGACGGTCGGCGGGAACAGACGCCTCGGGGATCGGCAGATTGACGGCCTGCGCGCCGCTGTGCTCGATGTTCGCTCGCGTCGTGTCAAAGTGGGCGTTGTTCGGCACGACCTTTCCACGCCCGCCGACAAGTTCAAAGAGAATCCGCTCGCTCGCGCGACCCTGGTGCGTCGGAAGCAGGTTCGCAAACCCGGTGAGGCCCAGCACCGTCTCCTTGAGCCTCCAGAACGACTGGCTTCCCGCGTAACTCTCGTCGCCCCGCATGATGCCGGCCCACTGCTCGCTGCTCATCGCACTCGCCCCGGAGTCGGTGAGCAGGTCGATGAGCACATCCTCGGCACGCAAGAGGAACGGGTTGAAGTGGGCCTCGCGGAGCATCGCATCCCGCTGCTCGCGCGTGGTCATCCGAATCGGCTCAACAGCCTTGATACGAAATGGTTCGATGATGGTTTTCATGACTCGCGCAACTCCTGGATGGTGTTTGAAAGAACCGTTCGACCGTGGTGCCATTCTCGATATGGCACCGGGCCCGACACTCCGTGCCGGCACGTCACCCTGCCCACACAGGCCGCTTCCAGATCGGCACGTCCTGCTTCAGGCGGTCGATGAAGTCGGCCATGGCCGCCAAAGCCTCGGCACGGTGGGAGCTCTCGACGATCAGCACGAACGAGACCTCGCCCACGCCCACGCGTCCTCGGCTGTGCAACGCTGCCAGCGCGGTCAGGCCGTGCCGCTCGGCCACGACGCACGCGAGCGCCCGCAATTCCCGCTCCGCCATCGGGTCGTAGGTCTGGTAGTCCAGCGCGAGCAGGTCATGCTCACGCCCCGCGGCGTCCTCGCGCGGCTCGGCGCGTCGGACGATGCCCGCGAAACGTACCGCCGCGCCAACGACCCCGACCGCTGCCGAACCGATCGCGTCGCGTGCGGCTGTCCATCCGTGCGCAGCCAGCAAGGCCGTTTCGCGCCCCTGCGACAGCGGGCCGTCTACGATCGCCGTGACCACGCACGGCTTGCTCATTGGCTCAAGGGGTGGGGGCATCACCCGCCCCCCACGAGCGTGATGAGCGCGACCTCGTCTCCGCCTTGCGCAACCGGGCCGGGCATGATCGGGTGGTCCCCGTTCGCAAAGGCCTGATTCACGGCCAGCCGGCCCGTTTCCGGGGGCGGAAGGGCGAACTTCAGGGCCGGGTGCTGCGCGTGCAACGCCGCCAAAACCTCGCGAACCGTCGGCGTGGCGCTCACCTCGACCGTCACGCGGTCGGCCTTGCCCGCCAGGCTCGCCCCGCCGAAGATGAGCACCTCAACCTGCATGCAGGCAGTGTATCGTTCGGCGAACGACACTTCTTTCGGAGCGTGCATGGGCTTTCGCGGTCAGGACTTCGCCTTCGACTCACCCGCCGCGGCGGTAGCGGGGATGATCTCGCGCCTCGCGGGCGCGAACCGCCCGCCCGAGACCATCGCGTTCGACACCGCACGCGGGCGCGTGCTGGCCGAGGATGTTCTCGCCGACCGCGATAGCCCCGCCTTCGACTACTCAGCCATGGACGGCTACGCCGTGCACGCGGCCGATGTGGACGCGGCTTGGCGCAGCGCGGAAGCGGGTGCGACCCTCACGCTCGCCGTCGTCAGCGAGTCCCGCATCGGGACGCCGCCGCCGATCCTGCCGCGTGCGGCGCGTCGCGACGGCACGACCGCCACCGCCATCCGGATTGCGACCGGAGCCGCGATCCCCGACAGGGCCGACGCGGTGGTGCGCCGCGAGGATGTCGTGGAGCACGCCGGGGGCTCGGCAGCAGACGGCGAACACGTCACGTCGATCTCGATCGCCCCGAACGTGCCCGCAAGAGGCGGCGTGCGCGCCGGCGACAACATCCGCCGTCGCGGCGAGAACGCCCGCGCACGGGACGTCGTGCTTCCGGCGGGAACCATGCTGACCGCAGCCGCCCTCGGCACGCTCGCGGCTGTGGGGTGCGTGCGCCCGCTCGTGCGCCCGCGGCTGAGAGTCGCGGTCATCACCACAGGCGATGAACTGGTGCCGCCAGCGGCGACGCCCGGGCCGTACCAGATCCGCAACAGCAACGCCGCCGTGATCCACGCGGTGCTCGCACCCAGGGCGTGGATCGAGGTCGTGACGATCCCCGGACACCAGGCCATGCACGCGGCAGACGACGCTGACGCGATGGATGCGGTGCTCCGCGCCGCGATTGAACACAGCGACGCGATCGTGCTCACCGGCGGGGTCTCGATGGGGCACCGCGACCCCGTGCGTGCAGCTGTGGAACGCGTGAGCGGTGGGGGCGGAGAGATCGTTTTCCACGGCCTGCCGCAGCGCCCCGGTAAGCCCATGCTCGGGGCGGTGGTGCGCCGCGCAAACGGTGCCACTGGCGTTCAACCCGTACCTGCTCTGCCGATCTTCGGACTTCCCGGCAACCCCATTTCGGCGATGGTCACCTGCACGCGCATCGTGCTGCCGGTGCTCGCCGCGCTCGCGGGCCTGTCGGCGGCGCGAGCGCGAGCCCTCGGCACGCAGGGTCTCGTGCGCCTCGCCAACCCCGACGGAAAGTCGCTCGACCTCTGGTGGCACCGCCTCGTGAGGCTGAACGCCGCGGGCGAGGCCGAGCTGATCGACGCCCGCGGCTCGGGAGACATCATCGCGGGAGGAAGGAGCGACGGGTTCGTCGAACTCCCCCCCGCGTCGGTACACGCCCCGTCGGCGCTCGTACCCTTCTATCCGTGGGCGACTTAGCTGGCAGCGCAAGACCGCTCGCTCGCGCCGTTGCGCCCTCGGAGACAGGATGCTTCGATGAAGAACCAACACGAAGACGCCCGGACCAGCCCGCTCTCGCACGTTGCCCCCGACGGCACAGCCCGGATGGTCGACGTGGGCGACAAGCCGATCACGGCACGATCCGCCACCGCCGAAGGGTTCGTCCGTCTCTCGCCGGATCTGGCCCGGGCCATCCGCGAGAACACGGTCAAAAAGGGCTCGGTGCTGGAGGTCGCTCGACTCGCCGGGATCCTCGCCGCCAAACGCACCGACGAACTCATCCCCCTCTGCCACACGCTTCCCCTGGACGCCGTGGACGTGGCGGCGACGCTCGAAGAAGGCCGCGTGCGCGTGACCGCGACCGTCCGCACCCAGTCGCGAACGGGCGTCGAGATGGAGGCCCTCACCGCCGTCAGCGTCGCGTGCCTCACGGTCATCGACATGGGCAAGGCCATCGACAAGGGCATGATGATCGAGGGCGTGCGCGTGCTGGAGAAGCACGGCGGGCGCAGCGGTTCCTACTCGACCCCTACCGCCCCGCCAGGAGGCCGCTCATGAGCAGCCCGACGCAGCCCATCCGCGCCGCCGTGCTCACCGTCAGCGACCGCTGTTCGCGCGGCGAGGCGGTGGACACCTCAGGCCCCGGGTTGTGCGAGATGCTGCGTTCCCAACTCGGCGCGCTGATCGTCGCGACACGCTGCCTGCCCGACGAGCCCGATGCACTCGCCGCGTGCTTCGTCGACTGGAGCCGCCCCGAGGCCGGGATCGACCTGATCCTGAGCACCGGCGGCACCGGCCTCGCCCCGCGCGACGTCACGCCCGAAGCGGCTAAACGCGTCTTCGAACGCGAGCACTCAGGTCTGATGGAACTCGCCCGCCTCCGCTGCATGAGCAAGACCCCGCGCACCTTCCTCTCCCGCGGCGTCGCCGGCACCATCGGAAGAACGCTCATCCTCACCCTCCCCGGCTCCGTGCGCGGCTCCAGCGAAAACCTCGAAGCCCTGCTCGACATTCTCCCCCACGCCGTCGAGACGCTCCGCGGCGAGGTCCAGGACGACGGCCGCCCCGACGCCGCCGCCGTCACCGGAAAGGTCATCCGCCATGAGCGGTGAACCCCCGTCCTTACCGCCGACATTCCTCGCGAGCATCCAGCCGATCGTGCTCGTCGGTGGTAAAAGCACACGCTTCGGCCGTGACAAACTCCGCGAGCCCATCGGCAACACCGGCGAACTGCTCGTCCAGCGCCCCATCCGCGTTCTCCGCGCCGTCTTCGGCCCTCGCGTCAAACTCGTCGGAGAGTGCGACCCGAGCATCCTCCCACTCGCCGACGGCGTGATCCCCGACGAACACCCGGGCGCAGGCCCGATGGGTGGCATCCTCTCCGCGCTGAAGCGGTGGGGTGGGCCTGTCTTCGTGCTCGCGGGAGACATGCCCGGCATCCGTTCCTCGGACGTGCTGTCGCTCCTCTTCGCAGCAGCGGCCCGAGAGAACACATGGGCCGTCGTCGCGAAGACCGATCGAGTGCATCCCTGCGCGGGTCTGTATTGGCCAGCGTCGCTGCCGTCGCTCTCCGATGCGATCACCTCGCCCGATCGATCTCTCCACCGAGCCATTCCTGCCGAGCATGTGGTCACACATCCACTCCCGGAGCTCGCCGTCAAGAACGTCAACGTCTTTGACGATCTGCCATCTTCGCCCTGAGCGACTCACCCATCACCAGGGCACCATCAGTCCCGCTCTGTCCAGCGAAGCAAAAACCGGCCGCGGCACTCCGCAGGGTCAACCCGACGAGCGAGCCGCGTTCGTGCCCCCCCGATCGGAACCGGTTGAAAGGCCAGATTCCGTCGCGACAGACGGGTTTCTGCCCGCCGTCCGCTGGTGAAAGGCCCGCCGCAGAGAACCGGAAGGGGAATCGCCCCGCCTACCTCGCGTCCCCCGTCACCAACTCGTCTTCCCAGCGAATCCCCCCGCCGCAAGGCCGCCACGGGGCCCCGCGAGGGCCGCTGTCCCTTGTCCCACCTCCACGCCTTGTAGCATAAAAACAGGCCCGCGTCAGATCGACGCGGGCCCTTGGAACTCCCACAGGCTCCCCGGCTGGATGTACAGCGTCCTCACACCAGACTTTCCCAGCCTTGCCCACACCCCCGAAGCCCGCGCCGAACTCCGCACCAACTTCAGCGAGATAACCATGCGCGGCGAGTCCGACGCATGGAAGGACTGGGCAAGGCTCCAACTTGTCAAACTCGATGGCGGGCGATCGCACGGCGCACGATGGCCACGGTTGCAACGTAGAATGTGCGACGGCCACAGGCCGGCAGGGAAGGGGTGGATTATGAAGAACATCGCAAGCCGCGTCACGAACCTCGAACAACGCGTCGGTCGCGTGCGCCACGTGCGCACCAACGCCGGAGCCGACGCCGACTTCGCTCGTCTCATGGCGGACGAGGCCGGGCGTGACGCCGCGATCGCGCTCAACGACTACATGCGAACGCAGCACCCCGACGCCAGCACGCACAACGCCGCTGTCGCGTCCGACGCGCACGCCACCCGGTTGTACGACGCGTTCCTCGTGGCCGCGCACGGGGCCAACGCGGGCCGGGCGCGGCGGGTCGGCGTGGACTCATCCACCAGCCGCAGTTGGTGTGTGAGCCGCTGCCCGCTCTCGACCAGCGCGAACAGCCGCGAGTTCGGCGCTGGGGCGGAGTACGATTCCGCTATGAGAACCGCCTTTGCGATGCTGGCCGTGTGCGTGGTTGGGTGCGGGTGCGTGCCTGCAACTCAGGTTGCCCCGTCCGCGTCGCGCGATGATGCGCCGCGACTGGCGGCGATTTCCTCGCAGGAACGCGAGGTGATCGAAGCCAAGGTCCGTGAGCACCTCAAACTTCCTTCCAGCGATGCGCTCGGCCCTGCCGAATTCGCGCGGGTCACGGAACTCGATCTCAAGCGCACGGCTGTTTCTAATGCCGGGGCCGCATGGCTTGCGGACCCTGCCACGGGCCTGAGCGCGCTGGCCACGCTCAACCTTCAACACACGGCCTTGACCGATGCCGGGTTGGCCGCGCTGGCTCGCGCGGACACCGGGCTCAAATCCCTCACCGCGCTGTACCTGGCTCACACCAAAGTCACTGACGCAGGCGTGCACACGCTCGCCCGCGTGGGCACGGGCCTGTCGGCGTTAACCCAGCTTGATCTTCGCAGCACCGCCGTGACCGATGCGGGAGTGACCGCGCTCGCGCGGGCCGACACCGGGCTCAAAGGTTTGACCTCGCTTGACCTGAGTTTCGCCAAGGTGACCGACGCGGGAATCAAGTTGCTGGCCGACAAGAACACGGGCCTCAAAGGTCTCACCGTGCTCGGCCTCGCGAGCACCCAGATCGCCGACGCGGGACTCGCGCACCTGGCCCACAAGGACACGGGCCTGACGAACCTGCGCACGCTGAACCTGGCCTTTTCGCAGGTGACGGACGCGGGAGTCAAAGCCGCGGCCCGCGCCGACTCGGGCCTCGCGCCACTGCACGCGATCTTCTTCCACGGCACACGGGTAACCGACATCGGCGTCGCAGACCTCGCCCACACGGACACGGGCCTGAAGTCGCTTAAAACTCTTGACCTGGGCGCAACAGCCGTGACCGATGAGGGAGTTCGCGCCCTGGCGCGGGCCGACTCGGGCCTCACATCACTGACCTCGCTCCACCTCCGCGAGACCAAGGTAACGGACGCGGGCGTCGCTGCCGTCAAAGCCCGCTGGGCCACGATTGAGATTGCCCGCTAAGCCGCCACCGTCGCCGTCGTGATCTCCGACCACGGCCCCTTCTCGCCGCGCGTGTTGACCCAGCGGGCCAGGTAGACGGCGGTTTTTCCGCCTTCGCCCGCCTCCAACTCGTCAAACTCGATGGCGGGCGGTAACGGGCACGCCGCACGATGGCCACAGGTGCAACGTAGAATGTGTAACGGCCACGGGCGGGGGGGATGGACCATGAAGAACATCGCAAGCCGAGTCACGAACCTTGAAGACCGCGTGGGCGTCGTGCGCGACCGGCGGACCAACGCCGAAGCCGACGACGCGTTCGAACGCCTCATGTGCGACGACGAGGGCCAGGCGGCCGTCCTCGTGTTCTACAACTACATGCGAGCAAACCACCCCGACGCCGCGAACCACGGGGCCGCCGTCGCCGCCGACCCGCGCGTGGGCCCGTTGACGGACGCCATCGTCCTCGCGGCGCAGCGGGCCAACGCGGGGGCGTGGTTGGCAACGTGCGGCGCGGACGCGTCGTAGTAGGCCCCCCCGTTAGGTACTGTTTGTGGGGGTATCTGCGCGCCCGCGTGACGGTCTCCAAAGTGCCCGCGTGAGGCAAGGAAATTCTGGTTCCCTAGGGAGCTCCCACCTCCCAAATTCCCCAGGACTGGCCGCTTGGCTCCGACAACTCGGGCCGCTCGTCCGCGCTTCTCCTAGATCGCGTCCCACATCGCGCGGTTCTCAAGCACGTACGTCTTGGGGATCCGACGCCCGCAGCGCGGGCACGCGGGTGGGATCGGTGGCTCTCGCCCGTCGGGCCCGAACTCGAAGTCGCCGGGCGCGGGGCTGCGGAAGATCACGCCGATGCACTTGCCATCGCAGCGCGTGCAACCGACCGGGGGCCGCCCTCGTTCGAGCTTGGCGACCCTTCGCGCGTTGACGTTCATGCGGCCTTGTCCTGCGCCGCTTCGAGAGCGTCGATGCGTTGGGCGAGATCATCGAGTTCGAGCGATTCGCGCCCGACCTTGAGCAGCGCGGACGCCGCCGCGACCCGCGACGGGTACGGGGCCTTGGGGTCCGCCATGATCTTGGCCAGCGTTTGCACCGCGAGCGGCGCGTACCGCTGCGTCAGCGACACCGCGTGGCTGAACGCCTGACGGCGCGCCGCCCGATACGCGCGTGAGAACGCCGGTTCATCGAGCCACGTGTACAGCGTGCGTTCGCCGACCCCGGCCAGCGTCGCGGCCTTGGCGACCGTCGGTTCGCTGAGCAGCGTGATGATCGCTTGTTCCTGCTTGGGCGTGAGCCCGTTGGTATTTGGACCTGCCATTTGTTGCCACTCCGTGCTGCGCGCCGTCCGTCGCTACGCAGGCCCCCTCGTTGCCACTACGCCGCCCCGTGGCGCGTTCTACGCCCCAAAGGCTCCCACGGGGCCACCCCGGGAACGCCCGGCCACAACGCCCCGACGCCCGCCGCGAACCCTGCGCCGGAACGCGTTCCCGATGACCACAGGGGTTGTCCTAGTTGTCCAGAAACCTGCTCGAAATTGCACCTCGACGGCTTGCATTCGCGGGGTTCGCAGCCCCACATGTCGTCAACGCCGCCGGGATGGACCCGGCCAACAAGGAGCCCCCGATGACCACCCCCAGCCGTAACCCCAAGACCGCCGCCGAGACCCTCGCCCTTCGGCAGCACGACATCGCCCGCCTGCTCGATGTGCTTCAGATGGAGCTCGACCGCCACGCGGAAGAGGCCAAGGCCAAGCCCAACGACTGGGGCTTTGCGGGAAGCCTCGGGAAGGTCCGAAGCGACCTGATCGAAGCGGTTGGGTTCCTCAGCAACAAGGACCCCGAAGAGGTCGAGGCGTTCTTGAACGACGCCGACTGAACCGCCCGCCAACCCACCAAGGAGAACGCCATGACGACCCCCGCCCCCAAGAAGACCGCCACGAAGAACAGCCTCGACGGGATCGCCAAGCAGAAGTCCCTCGACGCCGAGATGGAATGGGCGAAGGTCGAGTTGCTGCTTGAAACCCTCGACACCCGCAAGAGCGACCGCCTGGACATCCACGAGATCCCGGTGTGGTCGATCCGCGATCTGGTCCGCCACGCCTTCGAGGCCGGGTACCACGAAGGGCTGCACACCGGCTACCGCCAAGGACGGGGCGATGCCTGCAAAGAGGCCGCCCGCGAGGACGCACCTAGCAGTCCGCGTAACCCCGAACTGCCGACCCCCTGAAGCCCGCGTCATGCGGGCTTCGTTGTTGAAGGGGCCCAACCACCACGCGGCGTCGCCGGAAACGGTGACCGCCACGCTTGCCCGCCGCGATGTGCGACGGGTTCCGAGTTCACGCAGAAGGAGTTGATCATGACGACCAAGAAGAAGTCCACGGGTAAGGCCAAGAGCGGGATGAGCGACGAGAGCCGCGCCGCGTGGCGGGCCAGCAAATCCGCCGACCTGGGCCGCGCCGCCGCTTTGAAGAAGCTCGTCGCCACGCCGCCCGCCCCGGCCACCACCAAGGCCCCCAAGGCAGCCAGCCCCAAGCGGGCCCACCCGGCCCCCAACGACGCCACCAAGTCCGCCACGGTCCACGAGGGCAAAGCGTTCAGGCCCGACGGCACTGAGGTCTTGGTGACCGTGCCCGGGGACGAGCCCGCCAACCCCACCGCCAGCGGCACGCCCGCTGAGGTGCCGGTCCAGGGCCCAGAGCAGAACGGGCCAGCAGACAAGAAAGGCAAGCGCAAGCAGAAGCATGAGCGCACACCCGGCAGCCTCAAGCCGCTGGCGAGGCCCCGGGCCGACGGCTGCCTGACCATCGCGGCCCGCCTGCTCGCCGAATCCACGACCCCGCTGGGCACCAAGACCCTGATCGAGACGATGGCAAGCCGGGGCCTCTGGACCAGCCCCGGTGGCAAGACGCCCGCCGCCACGCTCTACGCCGCGATCGTGCGCGAGATCACCACCAAGGGCAAGGATGCCCGCTTCCGGAAGGCGGACCGAGGGCTGTTCACCGCGAACACCATCACGAGCACCTGAATCACTCATCTTCGCCCCCTTCCCCAGCCCCGGCGCGTGCCGGGGCGTTCTCGTTGATGCCCGGCAAGGGCTCGCCCTCGGAACCGAGCCGCTCCGCCTTCCGCCCCGTCAGCCGCTGCCACCGTCGTACCGCCACGTCCACGTACCTGGGCTCGATGTCCACGCCCCGGCACGCTCGCCCAAGACGCTCGCTGGCGATCAGCGTCGTGCCCGACCCCATGAACGGATCGAACACCAGATCCCCATGCCCGCTGGAGTTCTTGATCGCCCGCTCCACGAGCGCGACCGGCTTCATCGTGGGATGTTCGTCGGAGCGGAAAGGACGCGGGATCTCCCACACGTCGTCCTCGGAGCGACCGCCCACGTAGGACGACTTGCTCTTGTCATGCCAGCCGTACCAGATCGGCTCGTAGCGGCGGTGGTACTTGGCGCGACCGAGCACGAAGACCTGCTTGACCCAGATCACCGTGGCCGACCAGTGGAACCCGGCGGCGCGGAGGCCGCGATCCAGCGAGGGCCATTCCGATGCGCCCAGCACGCAGTACACGTCACCGTCCACAGCGGCGCGGATCGCCGACGCGAAGCCGTCGATGAAGCCGGCGAACTGCGCAGGCGTGAGATCATCGTTCTGGAGCCCCTCCCGCTGACGGTGACGGGGGTTGGAGTCCTTGCCGATCGCCACGTTCCATGGCGGATCGGTGAAGCACATGTGCGCCCGCTGGGTGCCCATCAGGCGTTCAACATCGGCGGGGGCGGTCGCGTCCCCGCAGAGCAACCGATGCTGGCCGAGGATCCACAGGTCGCCCGGCTGGGTGATTGCAGGCTCGGTGGACGACACCTCGGGGAGTTCATCGGGGTCGGCCTGCGGATCCCCGCTTGAGGAGGGAAGCAGTTCGGACAATTCGTCCGGCGTCCAGCCCATGGCTTCGAGATCGACCCCGAGCGTCTGCAACTCGGCCAGTTCGACCGCCAGCAAGTCGCTATCCCATTCGGCGATCTCGTTGGTCTTGTTGTCCGCCAGGCGGTACGCCTTGGCCTGCTCGGGCGTCAGGTCCGCGACGTGCACGGGCACGTGGGTCATCCCAAGTTGGATCGCCGCCTTGAGCCGCGTGTGCCCGGTGATCACAACACCCTCCCGGTCCACCACGATCGGCACGCGAAAGCCGAACGCCGTGATGCTGTTCGCCACCGCCGTCACCGCCCCGTCGTTGCGGCGCGGGTTGCCCGGATAGGGCTTGACGTCCTCGACCTTCCGCATCTCGATCTTCATCGTTTCCCCCTTCATGCCGCGCTCCCGGCAACGATCCGCTCCAAGGTCAACATCAACAGCCCGTCACCCTCGCAGAAGTCAGCCAGCCGCAGCAGCCGGGCCTCCTCACGCGACACGCTCACGCGAACGGCGGGGATTTCCATCTCGCCGTTGCGGACCGCCTGGTCGAACCGACGCTTGCCCATGACCACTCGCCCCGCCTGGTCGAGGACGACCACCCTTCCCCAGTCGGGCCCGAGGTCCGCCGCCGCCTCCACGTACCGGCGGACCACAGGGTCCGTCTTCATGTCCACCGCCTCCCCGTTCAATACTCTTTCAAACTCCGAATCCGAGCCGGGAACACCTGGCGGGCGGATTTGGGCTGTTTAACAAGGCTGGCGCTACCAAAAACGAGGGTGGGGGGTCTTGGCGGTCGTCGGATCCGTCGTTTCGCGACGAGCACCGCCCGCGTCTCGGGGCGCAGCCGGTGTTCAAATACTCGGATCTCGCTCTGTTGAGGTGTTAACCGCCGCCCCCTCCCAAACTCGGCCCTCAGCGGTTAACGGGCGGAGCGTGAGCGGTGGATCCGGAGATCGGTCCCCGCGTGGCGGCCGGAGGGAGGGCGAGGACGCCGACCGTCTCTACGGACAGCATACAACCGCCCATGTCCACAAGTCCGTTCCTCCGTCTGCTCAAAGTCCTGGTGGGAGCTGGTCAGAACGACCTCCGTCGCCAGATCCAGTACCTCAAGGCTGAGAACGAGGTGCTCCGGTCAAAGATCTCGGGTCCGGTCCGGGTGACCGCCCAGGAACGCTCCCGATTGGCCCGTCTGGCAAAGCCGCTCGGATCGGCCATCAAGGCGTTGGTTTCGATCGCCACGCCCGAGACCGTTATGCGATGGGTGCGTGAAGCCGGCCTCGGGCAGTCAAAGAAGAAGACCAGCACCCGTAAGCCGGGCCGGCCGCGCACATCCGATGAAATCCGCCAGCTCGTCCTCAGGATTGCCAAGGAATCCGGTTGGGGATACACCCGCATCCTGGGCGAGCTCAAGAAACTGAACATCAAAGTTTCGCGCAGCACCGTCGTCAACATCTTGAGGGAGGCCAACCTGCCCACGGGGCCCAAGCGTGGCGAGGCGACGTGGGACCAGTTCATCAGATCCCACGCCGAGACCCTCTGGGCCTGCGATTTCGTGCAGCAGAGGATCTTGACCGTGCGGGGCTTCCGCGATGCGTATCTGCTGGTGTTCGTGAACGTCGCGACCCGGAAAGCGGTCGCTACGGCAAGCACCGAGCACCCCAATGCCGAATGGGTTGCCGAGCAGGTGTCGCAGCTGAAGTCCGCTGCTGTGGCTAACTCTACCGAGTGCCGGGTGCTCACACGCGACCGCGACACCAAGTTCGGCCACCCGTTCGACGAGGCGTTGCGGGCGCAGAACATCACGCCCGTGCGTCTGCCGCACTGTGCACCGAACCTGAACGCCCACGTCGAGCGGTTCATCCAGACCGTGCAGATGGAGTGCCTCGACAGGTTCATCGTGATGGGGACTAGCCATCTGGACTACCTGATGACCGAGTTCATCGAGCACTACAACACGGAACGACCGCACTCGGCTATTGACGGTCTTTCTCCGGTTGGACGCCCTCCGCCGCTGCGGCTATCGGGGCGGGGGGCAGTCCGGTGCCGCACGCGCTTGGGCGGCGTGCTGCGGCACTATCATCGGCAGGCGGGCTGAATCTCTGCTCAGATCTTGAAGGGTTCACACCGTCGAATCCGAGTCGCCAAAGGGGATTCGGGCAATCCTTCTCTGATCAAATGCCTTCGGACTTGGTGGTTGCACGGTGTGCCATTCAATCTCCCCGCCGAATCCGCGATCTGGATCGCGGTCAAGCCGGATCAGCCCTGGCGGGAGCCGAGGCGACACGCTTCGGCATGAGAAACCACCACCCACCGATCGTTTCGAACAGCCCTCACTCCGCCATTTCCGGTTTCGCGCGAAGCACCGAGAACTATGGTCGCCGCCGGCGGAGCCCCGATCAAGAAGCCGCGAAGCGGTCATTCGACGCTCGGCAATGGGCTGCCGTGCGCCCGTTTGCCGAGTCGCTTGCATCAATCAAAGCGAGGTAGCTTGTCGGAAAGGCCGGTCTGACGGTAACGGATCAGGACGACATCAAACAGCAACTATTGCTGTACGTGATCGAGCGACTTTACGCGCATGACCGGAGCCGTGGGATACCGGAGGCGTTCTTCTCCATGCTGATTACGACTGCTGTCGCTTTGCTGCTCCGCGAACGCCGCTCGATAAAGAGAGGGGGGCGAAAGCTGACGCTCTCACTCGAAGCGATCACCAAAGACGATCGGCCCCTCAACGATCACCTCACGTCCGCTACCAGTTGGCGGAGGCTGGGCGTCGTTCGCCCCGAAGATCGTCAGGTGATTGACGTGTGTGTGGATATCTCGGACGCGATACAAGCTATGCCTGAGCACCTCCTTCCGCTGGTTAACCAGCTTGCCAAAGGAGAAACGATTGCTGCTGTGGCACGCAAGACCGGTAGTTCGCGTCGCCGCGTTTTCCGGGATCTGGACGCGCTACGGGCGCACTTGGAGCCATTTGGCCTGCACGAGCCATCAAGGGTGCCAGTCCTTTGTCCGTGTCGCTCTCGGCCTTGGGATGATCTCGGGGGCGGTTAGTACTTCGACAGCCCAGCGAATGAAGCACTAAGGCTCCGGAACGCGGCCACGCAAGGCTGATCAGGTGCACATTTCGAATGCAATCACTGGCTCGTCCTTGGGCCCCTTATCGGTAAAGCAGACAATGCCCCCGTCAGACGACACCTTGATCGCTCGTCCCGCTCTTGAAAGCGCTACTGCCGCAGCCCGTCGTCCTCCTCCAGTGCTTCCGCCTTCGATCTGCACGATCGTGCCAGCGGAAAGCACCGTGCCGTCGTACTTGACGACAACCGCGCCATCCACTGAGGCGATCGCAAGACGCGCCATTCTCGGAAGCTCGTCAAACCGCTTGCCAACGCAGTGTCTTAGCAGCTTAGCCTTCACGGTGTCTGCCGTGACCAGTCGATCTTGTGCTTTGACCCGCTTCTCGAATACCCGCAACTCCGATCTCTTAACAAGGGCAATGCAACCACCGTGCCTGGCGAACGAGACATCCAAGCACGTCTCGTAGATCGCACGCTGAAGTCCCTTGTTGCCGATGCGTCCCATTCGCTTGATGACAGACTCATGGGGCAAGTGAAACCACGTGCCGCGGCGGCGTACGAATCGCAGCCGACGATCGTCAAATACGAGAATCTCCCCCAGCCGATTGAGCGCCAAGACGACGCGACCACCTTCCGCCCACTGAGCCAGTGCGTGGGTTCGCAATGGAGCGAACGACGGCGGACGACGAGTTTGTGATGCAGGATGCGACTCCAGTGTGAGATGGCTCACGACATGTCCTGACGGGGATAGCACCAGAAGCGAATCAAGCCCGTTTGTCAGCACTTTCGCAAAGTCTGCTTGTATGAACTCCGAAATATGCACATTTGAAATGACACTCGGACTTGGCTTCGGATCGATGCCGATGGCGGCGGCCACCCGATTGCCCTCGTAGGTCTGACTTGCCCAATCCTGCAACGTGTCCAGCAGAAACGGGACAAGCGAGTCATCAACGCCTCGGTGCCGAACGCTGCGAGCAACCACCTCATCGGCACACCGCCGCAACAAAACGGGAAAGCACGGCCGGTCAGCGAGATCCAGGATCCTTCCAAGAGCGGCGACGTAGTACTCAATAACATCTCGTTCCATGACATCAAATGGCTGCGCCCGTCTCATTCTGCATCGAAACGTCTGAATGCCTACGGGCCTGAGCAGAAGCGAGATCGGACTTTCTGCCGATACCTGACCACTGCGATGACTAGCCGTTACAGCCACATCATCGATGATCGCCCCGGGGAACATCGGACACAGGTGTGACCGAAGCAGGTCGCGTAAGGCGCCAAATTGAAACATGTCGTCATTCACCTGTCGCTCCGCTCACAATGACCCACTGGCGCTCGCCAGCCGCCTGAGTGCCGTGATTCTTGAGCAGCCACAAGCAATGACGAAAGTCTCGATGTCGCTTGCGAAGCACCCAGTACTCGAAGGAATTCACGCCAATCCGTCGAAGTCGAAGAATTGCCGGTCGGGGCGGACCGGCATCACCGATCTCAATCGTGAAATTGTGGTGGTGCTTCACAACCTTGCGCTGCTCCGGGCTTCCGTTGTTCAGTGCATCCACAAGTCTGTATGTCGGGAGGCTGCCGGCCGTGGGCCGAATCCCGAAGTATGTCTCCCATACGCCGAGTGGTGGCTGCACTTGGGACTGTCGTCTCAACCCCTGCTCCTGGGTGAGCTCCATAATCAGCCATTCTCTCATGGCACGCTCCTAGGGGTTGTTTGGCTCAGTCGGCCCTGCTGGCCAGTCACAATACTTGCCATAAGACGGGCGACATAGGTGGATTGGTCGTCACTCTGAAAATACACCCCAAGCGATTCGATTTGAGGCTTTGTCATGGGAGTTGCCCCGCCGTCTGTCGACCAGCCCAGACTGGCAAATGGTGTGTTGCAGAGGATGAACGCATGGAGTTGCAAGTCCGATGCCTGCTGCTCCACGATCTGCTGAAGCCGGGGCACCTCGCGGGTGGCAAACTGCACCTTCGGGTCGCTCGGGTCGAAGTGGTGAAGGCCCTTCGGATCGACGAACGCCAGATGCTGTCGCTCCCCATCTTGCACCCACAGCAGGAAGTCGGGGAAGAAGTTCGCCGCCTGGAAGAACCCGAGGCCGGTGACCGCCTGATTGCGTAGCAGATAAACCTCGCGCCCACGGTTGGCCACGCACCATGTGGCCAAGTCCTGCACGAACTCTGCCTCCCACTTGTCGAGGGCGACCGGGCTGATCCTAATCTCCGCGTTCTTGCCGACGTGGAGGAGGGGCTGATACAGGTGCCCGCCGAACGGCACCGTGCGCCAACGCCCGCCCCACTGGCTCCATTTGGCGAGAAGGTTCTGCCCCAACGCTGCCTTGAGTCCTTCGATGAAAGTGGCGATCTGTTCAATCTGCTCGGCGGTCTGGGCGAGATCGGTCGTCTCGATGCTGTACCCGTCCACGAGGTTCGGATCGTCGGGGGCCAACTCCGCGACCTCCAGATATGGGGCTTCCCATCGCCCCCTGATGTAGCGGTAGAAACGCTCGGCGTAGGCGTTCAACAACTGCTGCGCCATGCGCTGCCAGTGCGAGCGATTCTCGTAGCGGTCAAGGCGCATGTCGTCGGCGGTCGCCAGCAACCCGTACCAGTCGTCGCGTGCCAGCATCGTGGCGACCGCAGCAAGATCGACGTGCAGGCGGTCGAGTCCACGGGTTGCCTTGAACGCCTCCAGGCCGAAGAGCAACCCATCGAGTTCGAACAGGAACGTCGGTACTGTCTTTAGGGTCTGCCTCGGCAGATCAGCGGCCTGTCCTATCGCGGCTGTGATCTGCTGATTCGCGCCGGCGATGCCGCGAATGCGCGGCAGCCAGTTCAGCTTGGTGCGATGGTGCCGGAGCCACGCATCCTCGGGTGCGGTCTCGTGGGGGGGCCGGAGCCGCACGAGCGGCCCGAGCTTGCGGAACGCCTGTCCACGTTCAACGGTCTCCCCATCGATCTCGGCGCGCAGCCGGAGCGTCTTGAGCTTTCGCTCAGGCAGCGTTTTGACGACCGGGATGTCCCAGACCTGTTTCTCTTGTGCCTCGGGAACCTCGCTGAAAATCCAGTCCCGGAAGGTGTTCATGTAGGTGGCCTTGACGCCGAAGACCTGAAGCGTCTCGACCTGCCGCAGGTTCCTTGGAGGCGCTGGCTTGTCCGCCAGCACGGATGATCGGCGCAGGCTCATCCGGTAGCCACGCAGCCGCACGCCGCGCCCGAACAACTGGATGATCTGGGTACCTTCGCTCTTACCCATGCGCATGAGCCCGATGGACGAAACCCGCCAGGAGTTCCATCCCTCGGTGAACTTCCGGGAGCCAACGAGGAGGTTGATCGGGCTGTCATCGCGGTTGATGCCCTGGAACAGAGACGAGCGATTGGCATCGTCCTCCAGCCGCACGACGCCCTTGGCCGCGCAAGCCTCCGCGACCGCGCCCGGCTCGCCCACATTGACGACACCGAACGGTTCGGCCTCGCCGACCTTGAGAGCCAACTCACCGGTTGCCCCCCTGAGCATCTGCACCGCCAGCACACCGCCGCCGGGAGCGTGGAACACATCCCGCAGGATGCCCTCGTGCAGCGCCCGGGCCTGCGCGGCCTTGTCGCCGGACACATCGATGTGCGGCAATCGGTGCGCCAGCAGATCACGCCCGTTCTGGTCCTTGAACCCCTCCTCCAGCAGGCTCTGGATTAGCGCCACCGCCTCAGCGGGCGCGGCGAGGAATGACTTCAGGAACAAGAGCACCTCGACCACGTCCGAGACGGATTCCTTGTCATCGGTGCTCGATACCTTACCGCCCGTCACCGTGTGCCCGACGAACACCCACAGCGGCTTGTCGATCTGGAACGGCTTCATCGCGTCGCCGCCGTCCATCCACACCCGCAACTGCTGATAGAACAGGAGCACCGCTGCGGTGAGGTATCGCCGCTGCTTGTCGTCGTCTTCCAGATTCAGGATCGTGAAATCTTTGCCGTACCCATCGCGGTAGAAGCTCCGGTAGGCGTAGTCGAACAGCACGCTCCGGGCGTACCTGTTCTTCATCGCCTCGTCGTTACCGATCGCCTCCTTGAACGTCGCTGAGTACTCGATGCAGAACCCGCCCTTGGCGAGTTGATCGCGGCGGGCGAGCCACTTGCCATCCTCGCCGCGACCAGCGCCGCGATGCCCCTCGTCCACGAGCACGAGGTTGCACCCCTCGAACGCTTCGGTCGCCACGGTCGCCTTGCCGTGATCATCCTGGAACTTGTGGATCGAAAGGATCTTGATCGCCCGCTGGGCCTGCTCGGCAAAGAGCCCATCCACCCCCTGCTCGCCCACGGTCACGACATCGAAGCCCGACTGCGCGAACTCCGTCGCGTGCTGGGTGCTCAAGCCGTCGTTGGGCGTGACGAGGATGATCTGATCCAACTTGGGCCAAGTGCCCGCGGAGAAGGCCCGCTGGTGATACTGGCGGAACTGGCGTACATGGACGTGCATCAGCAGCGTCTTGCCGCTGCCGGTAGCGCACCAGAACGCAAGCCGCGCCAACTGGCGGCGGGGATCGGCGTCGTCATCACCCGCGGGCTCGGTCGGAAACGGGGCGACCTGATCGGGCTCGATCGCCTCGCCGTTGTGCTCGGCAATTCGTGCGTTGATCTCATCGCGGAGGACGCCTGCATCTTGGAAGTACTGATCGAGGAACAGTTCGGTGAACAGGAGCGCCAGGTATTGGTGGTATTTCCAGTCGATCCGGGGCTGGTTGTGCCGCAGGCGAGCCGTGTTGATCGCCTGCGTGTGCTCCAGAATGTTCTGCTCGAAGGCCCGCAAACGGTCCACGGGGACGACGTTGGCGTCGTTCACGGTGGGCAGCACGCCCGCGATAGCCTCGAAGAACCGGTGCAGACCCGTGCGCTCGTCGATCCCCTCCGCGCTGTCCGGGGAGATCTGGAACCGGTCCTTGAACTGCTTCAGGTCTCGGACGCCGAGTTTGGAAAGCGCCCACTGGAAGAGCACGGTCTGGCGGTGGAAGTCGGGCTTGGCCCGACCATTCCCCGCGGGACTGCCACGGCGTGCCGAGGTCGGGGCAGCGCCTCCGCCCGCGCCATCGGCCGCTCTGGGTGCTCCGTCCGCTTGTGACTTGGCGGGGCGTCCTCGCTTAGCCATTCGCCCCTCCCGTTGAAGAGGCAGAATCCGTGTCCTCGAACATCTTGACCTTGAACGCCTCCTCGGTCGGGAACACGGTGCGGATTTCGGCGGTCGGCTGCGGCAGCGTCACGGGGCCATTGATGTAGATCAGGTGGTAGTCACGGTGCTCCGTCCGCTCGCGGGTGGTCTCGCGGTGCCGGGCCATCCAGGCGTCAAGCGCCGCGGCATCCTTCTCGGGGTCATCCGTGAGCTTCCGCCACACCACGAGCACGCGGGTGGCGTTGCCGTCGTTCAACTCGCCTTCGACGCGCTGGAACACGAACGGCCCGCTCGGATCGCGGCGCAAACGCCCCGTGATCTTGATCCGACCGAGGCTATCGGCGTGCGCGGCGCGTTCGAAGTCGGCGCTGTACCGCTCCAGCGGTCCGTAGGCGTGGACCTTCAGGCCGATCAGGTAGTTGAACGTCTCGACCAGATCGACGCGGTGCCGCTTGATTTCCGCATCACCGGCGAGTTGCGCCTTGATCGTGTAGCCCCACGGGTCGCGGAAGGCATCCAGATCGAGCAGACGGGGGCCGAGTTCGAGATCAAGGGCGTAGGTGACGAGCGCGTCCCGCTCGGCTTCGCTTCGCCCGTCCAGCAACTGGCCGGATGGCGCGGGAAGATTGTTGAGCGCGTCTTCGTATGACTCCAAGGCAAAATACTTCACCAGGGCGCTGACACCCTTGTCATGACTCTGGGCCTTACCAGAGGCCCAGTCGGGGCTGTATATGACCTTGGCTACGCGAGGCTTGATGACCGTCTCAAAGTGTTTACCCACCTCGGCCAGTACAAAGCGACGGGTTCCATCATCCTCTCGGTTCAAGTTGACGACCGCGTGCGCCGTGGTGCCAGAACCCGCGAAGTAGTCCATCACGATTCGATTGGTATCCCCGAACGACTGTGTCCACAGGGCCAGCTCCAACTGCTTCACGGACTTTGGATAGTCGAACTCTCCTCCCAATCCGAGCGCGTCCAGCGCCGCAGTGCCATGCGTACCGGCGTTGAACTCCGACCCGACCCAGTTGCTGAAGAGGACTTCCCGCTTTGCCTCGTGGTCGATGCGTTGCTTCACGGCTCCGCGTGGCGTCATGAACAACTCGTTGTTCTTCACGCGAGTGGTGCCAGTCTCGAATGCTGATCGCCACACTCGCTCCTGTCGCTGGCTATCGATTGGGTATACCCGCTTGTATCCCTCAGGTGTGTCTCCGGTCGGGTAGTCAGCGCCTTCAGGCGGATGCTCGGTGCCGACGAATCGCCGGTGTTGAACATCGTACAGGAGCGCGTAAAAACTGTTTTGGCGGCCGTATCGAAAGTTGTTCTCGGCAGTGCCGGATCGCATGAAGCTTCGATCCTCCGTCTCGTCCGGAACTGGCTTGCCTAGATACGCAGGCGAATCTGGGTCCGACACGAGGATGAAGTACTCGTGCGTCCTCGATAGACGCCCGCCCGACCCCTGAGGGTGATGATTGACAACGATGGTCGTGTGCTCCGACGCTGGGAAGACCGAGCGAAGCAGCATCGTCAGCCGAGTGTATTCAAAGTCGTCAATGGCTAGCCCGAATGAGTACTGATCCGCCCAGAACGCGGGGACGATCTCCAGCGTGTTTTGCATCAGCGACAACCAACTCGCGTGCTCGAACTGATTCTTGTAGATGATCTTTGAATGCACGGTGTTGTACGGAGGATCGATGTAGACGGTTTGAACACGCCGACGGAGAGTGGCTTTGAGGGTGCCAAGCGCCTGGGCGTTTTCGCCGTGAACGAGCAGACCAAGTGTCGCATCGTCAATTACGGATGTTCCGACGAGCAGGTCTTCGGAGGCCGCGATGTCGGCCACAAAGCTGCGTTCAAAGAAACGAGTGTCCACCACCAGCTTGTCGCAGGCGTCTAGGTAAGCCCGGCTTCCCCAAGTCGCACCGCCAAACAGGCCGTCGTTGCCGTTGGCTCCCGGCTTGAATCCCAGCCGCTCCCACTCCGCCCACTGCTCGGTGTTCGCAGCAACAACGTCACGGAGTCGCGCCGGGATTCGATCGACCGTGACCAGCCAGTTCGTATTCAACACAAACTTCTTCTTCAACCACATCTTCTTCTGGAAGTTCTCCAGCGAACCCAGAAAAGCGATGACCCGTGACGCGACGGCGCGGATCGCCTTGACCTTTCCCTGAATGCGATGGAGATGATTCGGCGGCAGCGCTTCCAGGTCATCCAGACGAACGACCTCGTTCTTGATGTAGAAATCGAGTTCCCGCCCGAGGAATCCCCCCAAGTCCTTGTGGATGAAATAGTCGAACGTGTTCCGGGCTGTGAAGTCGTCGAGGTGCTTGCCGAGAATGGTCCGGGCAGGCTTCCCTTCTGTGGGCGACGCTGCGGTGGCGACGCCCTTCCATGCAGCGGACATGGCGACCAGCGACCGCTTCTCGGCATCGGCGCAGAACTGCTCGCGCTCATCGCCCTTCTTCGGGTTGTTGGGCTTGGCAAAATCGCCGCCGAAGATGGCGACGGCACCTGCGGCCGCGCGTTCGATATCCGCTAGCTTGGGTGCTCGAAACTCAAACCGAAGTGCCAGTTCACTCGCAGATTCCTCGACTGGGCTCTCTGCCACGAGGATGTACCGCCGCTTGGCGTCGTCAGCCTCTTTGTTGTTGCCGACCTCCTGCGTGGCATCGACCAGTTTGAAGCGGACGGTCTTGTCCCCGATCCTGAAGCGATAGTCCTTGTGCCACTCGCCGGACTTGATGTAGTACTGGTCCTTGTTGGCCCAGTGGAGCGTCACCTCCTCGCCACTGTAGGGGATCGCGTAGGTGTCGCCCTTGTACCGGCGTTGCGAAATGAAATCGCCCTCGTCGTAGTAGCGGCCAAAGAAGGCCAGCAGGTGGTTGTAGATATCGGCTTCGAGGTCAGCGGACGCCGCACCGCCCGCGGACTCCAGCCGGGCGCGCAGATCCTTGACCTTTTGCGATGTCTCCGGATCAACGCCGAGATCGCGTGCCTGCGCGATCGCCTTGTCGAGATCAACCTGCACCTGATCGGCGGCCCCGGCCCCGTGCGCCGCGAGCGTGCCACGGACCACATCCTTCAGCTGGCGGTCAAGGAACTCAGTGACCTCCTTGTTCTTGGCGGCGATGATGCGATAGATGCCGAAGTCCAGGTCGGACTTGTCCAGCTCGAACAACTCCCTTAGCTTCACCTTGAGTGCGTTGAACTTGCTGTCTGTGATGGTCGTATTCGGGGTTGGCATGGCGTTCTTTTGGATCAGGATCACACCGCAACGAAGCGGAGGGTGAACAGGGCTTCTCTTGAGTGACGTTGCTGACAGCGGGCTTGCAATTGGCGCAGGAGGTTCTGGCGTTCCTGCTCGACGGTATCCTCCACCTCATCAATGTTGCGCCGGGCGCGACGGCGCTTCGTTTCCAACTGGGTGACCTGCTCCATCGCCTGCTGCTGCGCGGCGACCGTTTCGGCGAGGTCCGCCTGGCGACGGGCGGCGCGGAGGTCGCGGCGGATGGTCTCCAGTTCCATCTCAGCGGACGTGATCTTGTCGTCCGCCCACTGGTTGACCTGTGTCTGCACCTTGCGGAAACGATCATCGCCCGCTTCGCTGGCCTTCGCCAAACTGGAGTGCGCGAGCCGGTCGGCATCTGCTTCCAGGCGTGCGGCGGGCGCTTCGACGGTTGAAGGCTCTGGGGACGCCGCGTCCACGGTGACGCCGGGTACATCCATGAGACGTTGGATCTGTTCTTGATCGATGTTCTCGCCGTCGTCGGTGACGGCTGTGAAGAGCAGATACTCCTCGCGGGCGTCGCTGTCGAGGGTCAGTTTGTCGAGGCGAAGCCAGCCGGAACGCCCGATCAGCGGCTTGAGCATGCTGACCTTTCGGTCGTGGCCGGTCACATCGAACCGGACGGTGGCCGGAGGCAGTTGCTGTGACTTCGCCGCGCCGATGAGCCATTCACCAAGGGGGCTAGACAGACGGAGAAGATGCGCCTCGGTCGCGGCGTAATCCTCGTCGGAGCGGGCTGCCGAGATGAGGCGGTAACGGCCCGTGGGGACCTGTGGCGAGGGCGCGGCCGGAAGATCGAAGCCCAGGCGGGCCTCATCAAACGTCGCACGCCCGTCGAGGCCCCAATGCGCGAGTTTCCAGAATCGCTCACCGACGCGGTCAAGAGCAACTTGGGCGTCCTGCCCCCGAATCTTCAGGCGCTCGTGAACGTCAGCATCGAAATGCTCGAAGAGCTGCTGACGCGCCTCGGTCATCTTCTGAGTGATGGTGGATTCGAGTTCGCGCTGGAGCGCATCGAACGCCCGCTCGATCTCCTGATCCGTGCGGCACGTCTTGAGGATGGCCAGTACACGCTTCTCGAAGTCCACGCCCTCTTCAATCGCGCCGAGCACCTCGTCGCTGGCCCCGAAGAGTCCGTCGAAGAGGCTGAACTTTTGCTGGAGAAGGTCCTGCACGCGGCGGTCGGCGAGGTTGTCCTGAGAGAGGAAATTGACGACGACCACATCGTGCGCCTGGCCGTATCGATGGCAACGACCGATGCGCTGCTCGATCCGCTGCGGGTTCCACGGCAGGTCGTAGTTGACGACGAGCGAGCAGAACTGGAGATTGACGCCCTCGGCAGCCGCCTCGGTGGCGAGAAGGATTTCTGCGTGATCCCGGAACTCCTCGATGAGCGCCGAGCGGATGTCCACAGCCTTTGAGCCCGTGAGTTTGTCCGTGCCCGCGTGCTTGCTTGTGAGACGGTCGTAAGCCTGCTTCGCGCTGGGGTGCGTGTTCGAGCCGTTGAAGGTCACGACGTTTCCCGCGTAGCCGTTGGCTTCGAGGTAGGCCGCGAGGAATGCCTGAGTCTTCCGGCTCTCCGTGAAGATGAGCGCTTTCCGCTTGGCCCCGAGTTCCTTCAGGCGCGCGAACGCCGCGTCGAGCGCCTTGAGCAGCGCCTTCGACTTGCTGTCGCCGCCGATCTTCTCGGCACGGGTGATCAAGGATTCGATCTGGGCCAGCTCGCCCGCGAGCAACCTTCCCTGGACCAGCGGGCTGGATGGATCGCCGCTGCCCTCCGGTCCATCAAGTTGTTCGACTAGCGCATCGATGTCGATGTCCTCGTCCTCGGTCAAGGCGTCGAGAAGATCGTCCTCGGATACCTGGGGCAGGCCATCGCGTAGAGCGATCAGCCGTTTCCGCATGGTGCCGAGGGTGCTCGCCAGTGCCTGCGGCGACGAGGCGAGCGTCTTAAACAGGATCATCTCGATGAGCTGGCGTTGCCGCTGCGGGAAGGCGAAGCTGATGTCCCGTGTCATGAAATCCATCACGTCCTGATGCAGCGCTTTTTCCTCGTCCGTCTGCGGGAACGGATGGGTCATCGCCTGCCGCTTCTTGTAGTTGATGTAGGCGCAGTCCTTCCGGAGCGTGCGCTTGCACACCTGCGTCAGGCGGGCCCGAAGCCCGGCCACATCGCCACCGGCGTTGCAGTAGCGGGTCTGGAACGAACTCTTGTCGCCGAAGACGTGGTCATCGATGAGCCACCCGAGGCCGTACAACTCGAGCAGGCTGTTCTGCAACGGGGTGGCCGTCAGCAGAAGTTTCTGCCGGAGCTCGAACGCCCATCGCACGGCTTGGCCGCCCTTCCGGCTAGGCTGGTAGGCATTTCGGAGCTTGTGGGCTTCGTCGAGCACGACGAGATCAAACGGAATGGCCCGCAGATCGTCCTTCATGCGGGCCGCGAAGCCGTAGGAGATGACGATGATCTTCCCGCAGTCGAATGGGTTGGGCTGACCGTCCGCGCGGAGTTGATTCCAGACTCTCCGGTCCAACACCACGCCCGGCAGGTTGAACTTCTCGGCAAGCTCAGTTTGCCACTGCTTGCGGATGTGTGCCGGGCACACCACGATCAGACGGCGGCGGCGTTCAGCCCAGCGCTGGCACAGCACGAGGCCAGCTTCGATCGTCTTTCCGAGGCCGACCTCGTCCGCGAGGATCACGCCCTTCTGAAGCGGGTTCGAGATGGCGAACAGGGCGGCCTCGACTTGGTGCGGGTTGAGATCGACCTTCGAGTCGAACAGCGTCGTTGAGAGGCGATCGAGCTCACCGACCGCTCCGAGGCGGGTTAGTTCGTGGGCGAAGTAGCAGGCTTGGTGCGGCGACAGGGGCATTAGCGCCCCCCCTTCGTGCCGCGCAGCCACTCGTCGACGACCTCCTTATGGAATCGCCAGTGCTTCCCCACCTTCTGGCCCGGCACCCTGCCGTTCTGCACCAGCTTGTAGAGAGAAGACTTGGACACCTGGAGGTACTCCGCGAGGTCAGAGATGGTCATGACCTCGGGCGGAGGCGCAGCACGACCGGGCCCTTGGGGGGTTCGAGCCATGCGGCTAGTGTATCCGTTGTTAGCCGTTCGTGGATGGAATTTCGGGTACTCATGGAGCCTCCAATGAGACGTCCTGACGGGTCCAGCCCCGGACCTCGCCACCGCCAGCGATGATCGATTCGCCCACAAGTTCACGTATCTCAAACAGGAACTCGTTGGCATCTCGCGCCGGCATCTCGTTCGGCACGGGCGCAGCCGATTCATACAGCGAGACGAGGTCACGGGCTCGAACCCGCGTTGAACCAGCGCCGCGGTGCTCATAGGCCTCCCGCCAACCACTGAGGCGTTCCTCGAGCAGACGCCGCGTCGAGAGGTCGTGCAGTCTTGTGAACACCTGCTTCTTGATGGCGTCGACGGAACGGATTCGTTCCTCGTTGTCCTCGCCCCAGGCCTCACCACCAGCCCATGTCATCGGAGTCGCGAGGTACTGAGCGATTGACATCTGAAGCACGCGAATCAGGTCCGCGACCGGACGCAAATTGTCGTACTCGTCCTCGTGCAGCAGCCCAAGTCGGCGTGTCAGCGCCTTGACGCGAGTCCAGTGCTCTGGGGATACGCCGGAACGAGTCCCCATTCCGAGCACGCCGCGCCACACATCATGGAACTCTTGTGTCGCACGTTGGATTGCCAGGACGAGGTTGGCGACGTCGTATATCGGCTTGAGAGCAAGGGGCTCGGGCTTCGTGGTCGAGGCCTCGATGAGCGCCACAAGTCGGCGCAACTCGGCGGTGGTGAAGCGAGCCTTCTCCTCTGGGAGCTTCTTTTGGATGTTCGCAAGGAAGACCGCACGATCGGGGAGTAGTCGGCGAAGGGAATGCTCCGCGTCCCGGCCCAGCACTTTGCCAACGGCGTTGATGGCGTTGTCCACGGAGCCCAGCACGTGGCTCTTCTTCGCACCGAGATCCAGCAGGTTGTCGCCCTTGACCTCGTCAAAGTGCGTGAAGCACATCAGCAACTTTGACTCGTGGCCGCTCGCGGCGAGGGATCGCAGCACGGCGCAAGGGGCCGCTTGCATGGGCTGTGCCGCGTTGTCGGCCAGCAGAATCGCATCCGCAATTTCGAATCGCCGGGTGATCGATGTCGACACGCTGGATGTGGAATCGGCAGTGTGCCCGATGCCCCGCCCATCCATGATCACGATCTTCGGCATCTTGGGGAATCGCCACGTAGGACCAAACGGCCCGACGACGCGGATGCCTTCAACTAGGGGAGTCAGCAATCGCCCGAAGTTTGGCGCGTAGTTGCTCGAGAAACGGTTGACCTCACGTACGAAGGCAACTCGATCGGTACAGCTCCATTGCCAAATCCTGGGCCAGCCGTCGCGTCCGCGCTCGAGTGACTCCGGTGGCAGGAAGTCGAATCGAGATTCAACGTCGTCCAGAATCTCATCGACGAGCGAATGGAACTCGTCGTGACCGAGCAGCTCTTCCTCTACGAGTTCTTCAAACGCGTCCATGTCCTTCGTCGTCAGTTCAGCCACCTTGTTGCCGATTCGCTCTTCGATTTCTCCAGAGATCGAGTCAGCCAGTGTCTCGACGCGATCAATGAAAGCGTCCACTTTGGCGTTGATCACGGCTCGTTCTTCGCTTGAGATGAGCGGTTCATCCTGAGCCGCTGGGCTTGCGTCCACATCATCGTCGGTGAGATCCTCGTCGTCCGAGGCTGCGATCGTAGCGGCCGTGCCAAGGACATAGCTCAGACGGAACTGCTGGTCAGTGTGCTCAAGGAAGCGCCGCGTCACCTCGGACCGGCCAGCGCGCTGAATGTGCCGCGATGCCGAGGTTGAAACGCAGTCGGCGATGTATTGGCGGACGCAATCCTTGGGCATGAAGGCGACGACCGCACGGAAGTCACCGGTCGCCAACACAATCTCGATGTCGCAGATCGTGGTTTTGGCCGCGGAGGTCGACGGGAATCGCTCCGTGTCCGGATCGGTCCCCAAGAGCTGCCGAACGATGGTGGTCTTACCAGCGCCCGTTGTCCCGACCATAAGCACCCTGGCATACCCCTTTGACGCGTCAGGCAGAGGGATGACAGCCTCTCGGGCCGCCCACGCATCGGTCGGCTGAGGCGTCAAGTAGTCGTAGAACGCTCCGACGACCTGAGGCGGCAAGGTCGCAGCCGCGCGATCTCGGGCGGCGGGCGACCACATTTCGGGGTCGAGCAAGATCTGATTGAGCTGATCGACAAGCATTTGCGCCTCGGCTTCATCCCGAGTGCCCAGCCCTCGGCGCACCCGAAGTTTCTCCCGCTGGTCGGCGGTCTTAGCCACGGGGTGGCGGAAAATCACGCACCAGCCGCTTCTGCCCTTGCTCAATGACGCCCGAGAAAGTTTGTCCGCCAAATCGCACCTCCGTTGTTCCGTGTTGTGTCAAGAGCGGTAAGCATAACTCCTTCACCTTGATCGTCAAGCGTTTTGGAACAACGAAACACAACATTTTCTCGGGCTGGGTGTGCGGTGTTTGTGTGGCTGTGGTTGCGTCCCACACGTCCTCATTCCGCTCCCGGTTTGCCTCGACCCAGGTTCCGGTGAAGAGGTGTGCGCCTAGGAGGAACTGCTTGGCGTCCGGATTTGACTTCGACTCCCTGACGGACGGGTGGAAGCACGCACGCAGATAGCGCGCCACGTCGTCGCACTGGGTGCCACGCTAGCGAGCAGCCTGGGCCCTGCTTGATCGCCAACGTTCCGGCGCTCGAAGGACGACTCCTCGATCATCGCCAGAGCGTGCCACATCGCTAGGCGGTTTGCGGGAAGGCTACTTGCCGTCCGTGGTTCGGAGCCGCACCATACCCGGTCCCATCGACCAATGCCAGAAGGACCGATCATGCAGAGCCACGATCGGTGGCACGGGTCATCGAGCGGTGCCACCCGCCGGTACCCTGCCCAACCGACCCACGCCACCCGCCATTCGTCAACAACCGATCTCGAACGACTGCACAAACTCGTCATAGTCGAAGAAGTCCACAAATTGGTCTCCGTTGAAGTCTGCGGACTTCCCGGCCGGACACGCGATCGCCTCAAAGCAGGCGACAAACTCGTCGTAGTCGAAGAAGTCAAGAAAGCCATCGCAGTTGAAGTCCGACGGACAGAGAACTAAGGCCACGGGATTGCTCACGAGCGTCCCGTATCGCGGGCTTTCGACTGTGCACCGATACTGGATCGCGTGGGAGGATGTCAGTGATCCGCCGACGGTGCTATCGGCGGCGAGCTGCAGTCTCGTAGTGTTGGTGCCCGAGACAAGCACGCCCCCAGTTCCTCCGTCCCAAGAACTGGAGTCACCATCGAACAGGTCCACAAACTGGCCCGAGAGAGGTGCGAGTTCACGCTGCCAACGGATCGTGGGCGTGGGCACGCACACCCGCATCTGGATGCTGGCGGTGCCCTTTGGGCATGCCAGCACCCTTTGCTCCCAGGACCAAACAAGGAATCGGCGATTTTTGAAGACGGTTACCCCCCGGTACGAGCCGACTTGTTGTGATGTGACCAAGTCCATTCTGCCATCACTGTCAACATCCACCGCGAGCAAGGATGTCGCGTCGCGATAGAACTGCGCGCCCCCAGGGGACGTGGATAAACGCAGTATCACTCCCGGGATGCTCTCGCCGACCCACGTGCCATTCACGGCATAGTCGGCAAGCCCGTCGTCATTGAAGTCAGCAGATAGGACTGCGCTTGGCTGCCCTACGGGGTTCCCAAATTCCTCTCGTTCGAATGCTGGAAACCGGCCATCGGGATCGCAGAGTCCTAGGGCGATACCTGGGCGGTTCCGGAACGCCACCTGGATATCAGGGCGACCGTCGGCGTTGAAATCGCCCACAGCGACTGACGACGGGCGGGTGATTGACATGCTGCCTGCCGGGTAATTCGTAACCGGGCCAAATCCGACAGAAGTGGAAAGCACCACTGAAACAGTGTTCGTACTACTATCTTGATTCGCAGTCACGAAGTCCGGGCGGCCGTCTCCATTGAAGTCAGAGGTCGCAAGTGAAACCGGACGCAAATCGATGAGGAAAGTCGTGGTTGCCGCCTGAAATGTACCGTCTCCGTTCCCTCGCATGAGACGAAGGAGGCGGAAGTTTCCGGATGTTGTTGCGAGATCACTCCATCCGTCCCTGTCAAAATCACAGACAACCATTGCGCTTGGGACATACTCGCCGGAATAGCCAATCGGTGGCATCGATGAGAAAGTGCCGTCTCCATTCCCCAAGAGCACACGAAGCGCAGGTTCGTTGACATTTGTGCTTCCAACAACGAGGTCAGCGAGACCGTCGCCGTTGAGGTCGCCGGTAGCGAGTGCCGTCGGAAAGACCACCGTGTGAATCGTCAACACTGGTGCAAACCCACCGTCGGGTTCTGAAAGCATAACGCGGACCGCGTTCATTGGCACATTGATCATGGCAATGTCCGGCCTTCCATCGAGGTTGAAATCGGAGGAGACTAACGCTGACGGCGAACCGTCCTGTGGGTAGTTTGTGCCTTGATCAAAGAAAAATGCATCGCTGCACTGTGCCTGCAGTCTCGGAACCGCAGCCACGGCCAGAACTGCAGTGAGAGTCATTGTCATGACGTGTCTTGGATTGTTCATCAGGGGAAGTATACAGCGCGAAATGTCCATCCAATGCCGAGTGGCACCAATCGTGCCATTTCGTGCCAGCGATTGCAGTCTCAGCGATCGGCGCGGGTTAGTGTTGGGTTCGGGGTGACAGTCGGGCATTGGAAGGTTTAGCAGCACCATCCGCACCTATCCATGATGCATCACCGCATGGGTTTAATTGTCGCGGCTGGCGGCGGTTCTATGGACAAGTGGGGAGTGGTCGTGGCGGCGGTCGTGTTTTCGTCACTTTGCAAAGGAGATCAACATGAAGCGTGAACGCCGTCGCCCGATCTACTACCTCGCCTCCGATCTCTTCGACGGTACCGTGTTGGCCGCATGCCCGATCCGAAAGCCCCATACGAAATCGCTCAAGCGGGACGGCACGCGCATCGACCCTGACGGCGTTGCCGACGGCTCGTCACGGGGCGGCAAGCACCTCAGCGATCCAAAGTACGGCGATAGCACGCGGTTTCTAGACATCATCGCCACCCGGCTCAACACGCGGCGTGCCATCCGCGAGCTCGTCCTGCCGCCGATGGCGAAGTTGCAGGACGACATCGATGCGCTGCGTGCCGAAGTGACGCGGCTCGCGGACCTCCTAGCGAAGGCGAAACTCACGAGCAAGCGTTAGAATCGCCCAACGGCCACGTGCCGGGGGAGGGGACCATGAAGAACATCGCAAGTCGCGTCACGGACCTTGAAGATCGCATGGGTGCCGTGCGCGACCGATGGGCCAACGCCGAAGCCGACGCCGCGTTCGAACGCCTGATGGCCGACGAGGAAGGCCAGGCCGCCGTCCTCGCGTTCTACAACCACATGCGAGCGCACCACCCCGACGCCGCGAACCACCGGGCCGCCGTGGCCGCCGACGCACGCGTGGGCCCGTTGATAGACGCGATGGTCGCCGCCGCACACCGGGCCAACGCGGGCCGCTGGCTGGCAACGTGCGGCGTGGTCGCCCCCCACCCCACACCCCCACCCGTCGATAGGTACTCCCCACAGCTGGGATAGCCCGCCGCCGTGGGTGTCTCCAAACTCGCCGCGTGAGCCAATCTGAACCTTGGTTTACTAGTTCCGAACGCTTTGGCGACGCTCGCCACAACTCCCCAAGTTCCTTGGTCCTTCTCGCGGGTGAGGATCTCGCTCGCTATTTTGGTTTACCCGGTCAACGCGCCGCACGCTCGCGCGGACGAACGAGCGCGAGGGAACAGCCGCGCTCGACCCGTTGGTTGGCCGCCCCCCCGTTAGGTACTGTTTGTGGGGGTATTTGCGCGCCCGCGTGACCGTCTCCAACGTGCCCGCGTGAGCCAAGGATTTCATGGTTCCCCGGGAGCTCCCACCTCCCAAATTCCCCAGGACTGGCCGCTTGGCTCCGACAACTCGGGCCGCTCGTCCTTGATTCACGCGTCCCCTAGATCGCGTCCCACATCGCGCGGTTCTCAAGCACATAGGTCTTCGGGATGCGCCGCCCGCAGCGTGGGCAGGTAGTCGGGATCGGCGGCTCGCGTCCATCGGGCCCGACCTCGAAGTCACCGGGCGCGGGGCTGCGGAAGATCACGCCGATGAAATTGCCATCGCAGCGCGGACAACCGACCGGGGGCCGTCCCCGTTCGAGTTTGGCGACCTTTCGCGCGATGGTCCTCACGCCGCGTTGTCCTGTGCCGCTTCGAGCGCGTCGATCCGTTGGGCAAGGTCGTCGAGTTCGAGCGACTCGCGTCCGACCTTGAGCAACGCCGTCGCCGCCGCGACGCGCGACGGGTACGGGGCCTGCGGGTCGGCCATGACCTTGGCCAGCGTCTGCACCGCCAGCGGCGCGTACCGCTGGGTCAGCGACACGGCGTGGCTGAAGGCTTGGCGGCGCGCGGCCCGATACGCGCGTGAGAACGCCGGTTCATCGAGCCAGGTGTAGAGCGTGCGTTCACCGACCTTGGCGAGCGCGGCGGCCTTGGCCACCGTCGGCTCGGTGAGCAGGGCGGTGATCGCCTGCTCCTGCTTGGGCGTGAGCCCGTTGCTATCTGGACCTGCCATTTGTTGCCACTCCGTGCTGCGCGCCGTCCGTCGCTACGCAGGCCCCCTCGTTGCCCCTACGCCGCCCCGTGGGGCGTTCTACGCCCCAAAGGCCCCCACGGGGCCACCACCGGAACGCCCCGCCCAAACGCCCCCAAACTCAACCCCCAACCCCGCGCCGGAACGCGTTCCCGATGACCACAGGGGGTGTCCTAGTTGTCCAGAAACCTGCTCGAAATTGCACCTCGACGCCTTGCATTCGGGGGCTTCGCAGCCACACATGTCGTCAACGCCGCCGGGATGTACCCGGCCAACAAGGAGCACGCGATGACGACCCCAAGCCGCAACCCCAAGACCGCCGCCGAGACCCTCGCCCTTCGGCAGTACGACATCGCTCGCCTGATGGATGTGCTGCAGATGGAGCTCGACCGCCACGCCGAAGAGGCCAAGGCCAAGCCCAACGACTGGGGCTTCGCGGGAAGCCTCGGGAAGGTCCGAAGCGACCTGATCGAAGCGGTGGGGTTCCTCAGCAACAAAGACCCCGAAGAGGTCGAGGCGTTCCTGAACGACGCCGAATGAACCGCCCGCCAACCCCCACCCACCACGAAGGAGACGACCATGACGATCGAAGAACTGCAGGCCACGCTGATCAACACACTCGAAACCGCCCTCGAAGCGCAGGGGCTCGCCGACGGCGAGGACGACGACACCGAACTCGCGGACCTGATGCGCGACATCGCCAGCGACACCGACGGGATCGAGCGGGTCCTCACCTACGCCGCCACCGACATCGTGACCCGCGACGCCGGGATGGTGGTGCGGATGAGTAACGGGGCTGAGTACCAGATCACGATCGTCCAAAGTCGCGCCGCACGCGACTGAGCCGCCAACCCCACCACCAAGGAGACCGCCATGACGACCCAAGCGACACGCCAGATTGCAGCCGCCCTCGAACGCCGGGGCTTCACCCTCACCGGCATCCAGATCCGCACGCCCGACGGGCGCGACTGGGAGATCGCCCCGGTAGCGGAAGGACGCGGACGCCACGCCGACGGTCACTGGGGCCCGGTCGCGGTTGCGGGCGGCGGCTACCGGCTCTTTGAACTCGACCACGACGAGGGCACCATGGACGAGCACGACGCGATCGAAGAGAACACGTGGAACGCCGACGACCTGATCGACTACCTCAAGGCGATCGGGCAGCCCAAGCCCCCGCGAACCACCCCCAACCCCACCCCCACCCCCACCCCCAACCCCAACTCCAAGCCGACCCCCTGAAGCCCGCGACATGCGGGCTTCGTTGTTGAGGGGGTTCGCCCACCACGCGGCGTCGCCGGGAACGGTGACCGCCACGCTTGCCCGCCGCAATGTGCGACGGGTTCCGAGTTCACGAAGAAGGAGTTCACCATGGGTAAGCAGAAGACCACCACCAAGGCCAAGAGCGGGATGAGCGACGAGAGCCGCGCCGCGTGGCGAGCCAGCAAGTCCGCCGACCTGGGCCGCGCCGCCGCTTTGAAGAAGCTCGTCGCCACGCCCCCCACGCCCGCCCCCAAGGCCGGCAAGCCCGCCAAGGCTCCCAGCCCCAAGCGGGCCCACCCCGCCCCCAACGACGCCACCACGCCCGCCGACGCCACCACGCCCGCCGTCGCCGAGACCGTGGCCGCTCCGCTGGGGGACGGGATCGGGGACGCTGCCGCCGCCAGCGGCTCGAACGCGGAAGTGCCGGTCCAGAGCGATCAGCACGAAGGGAAAGCTGAAGAACAGAAGAAAGGCAAGGCAGCACGCCAGCGCGCACCCAAGGCTCCCAAGGTCAAGACGCCCCGCGCGGACGGCTGCCTGACCATCGCCGCCCGCCTGCTCGCGGAATCCCCCACGCCCCTTGGCACCAAGGCGCTGATTGAGACGATGGCAAGCCGGGGCCTCTGGACCAGCCCCGGCGGCAAGACGCCCGCCGCCACGCTCTACGCCGCCATCGTGCGCGAGATCACCACCAAGGGCAAGGACGCCAGATTCTGCAAGGCGGACCGAGGGCTGTTCACCGCGAACGCTTCCAACACCTAAATCACCCATCGCACACCACCCTTCCCGATGCCCCGGCTGATGCCGGGGTGTTCTTGTTGCGGGCGACACGAGCGTCCCGGTACGATGGAACGCAACGATGCCCAACGCTTACCTAAATAGCTACGTCCCGCTGGTCGCCAGCCCCTACGGGCGTGACGCTTGCGAGCGGCTCAAGTTGCCCCCGTTCATCGACGGGTCCGTGCGCCGAGAACCCGACATCGAGCACGCAACGCCCACCATCAGTTGCCTCTGTCGCGGGACCCTTTTCGCTCCCCGCCTCAAAGCCGGCGACTTCGTCGCCTACATGACGCGGCTCGATCGCTACGGCTCCCCCCGCAAGCAGCGCCGCCTGACCGCCGTCCTGCGCGTCTCCCGCCTCTTCCAATCCCACGACGACGCGGCGCTGTGGTTCTACGGGACTGGCCAGCAACTCCCCAGCAACTGCATGGTGCCCCAGAACCCGTGCGAGCTCGTCGCCAAGAGCCACCGCATCCATGTCGAGCGCGACCTCGACGACCGGACGCTTCGAGGCGTCTGGGATGCCGGGTACCTTGAAAGGTCCAAGGCGTGCGGGTGCTTCGTGGTCTGCGACCGGCTTTGGCACGATGTAAGTTGGGACGCCCCTGAAATCCATGAGCCCGATCTCCAAGCCGCGTTTAATGGGAAGGTGCCGGGGACGCGGAACCCGGGCAAGCAGACGGTCGAGTCGCTCAGAACTTTGCTGCAGCGGCTGAAGGTTGACGTTCTGCCTTCTTCCCCGTGAACGCCTCCCACCGCCGCACTGCGACCTCGACGAAGGTCGGCTCCAGTTCCATCGCGTAGCACCGCCGCCCCAACTGCTCCGCCGCGATGAGCTGGCTCCCGCTGCCGCTGAAGGGCTCAAAGCAGACCGCCCCTGGCCGCGTGTGCTTCCGCATGGGCCGCGCGAAGATTTCGACTGGCTTCTGCGTGGGGTGCTCATTGCCCACGATGCGGGCTTTGCCCTCCCAGTCGATCTCCCAGACGCTGTTGTGCTGGTGGTCGCTGTCGTGCTCGGGCTGGCTCCCCTGCACCCACCCCATCATGCAAGGCTCGTGGCGGAAGTGCCAGTAGACCCGTCCGAAGACCGGCGTGGGCTTGACCCAGATCACCTGCTGGTGGTCGAGGATGCCCAGCTCCTCCCAGACCTTGGAGATGAGCCCCTGCCGCTTGTGGGCGTGCCAGCAGTAGATCGCGGCCTTGGGCGCAATGACCCGCACGACGTTGGCGAAGACGCCACGGAAGAACGCATCGGCGTCGGTGATCTCAACCTCGCGGTACGTGTCCGACCAGTCCTTGCCGCTGTCGTTGGGTCGGTCGCCGGTGTAGTCCACGAGGTACGGCGGGTCGGTGGCCACGAGGGCGGCCTTCGCCCCGTTCATCAGCCGGTCCACATCGGCGGCGTTGGTGCTGTCCCCGCACAGCAACCGATGCTGGCCGAGGATCCACAGGTCCCCCCGCTGCGTGACCACGACTTCTGTCGGTTCCGGCACCTCGTCGGCAGGGGTGAGACCGTCGTTTTCGTCGGGGGCCATCACCTCGCTGAGCTCGTCCGGGGTCCAGCCGAGGGATTCGAGATCGACGCCGAGGGCTTGGAGCTCGCCCAGTTCTCCCGCCAGCAGGTCTTCATCCCACTCGGCGATCTCGTTGGTCTTGTTGTCGGCGAGCCGGTACGCCTTAGCAGCCTCGGGAGTGAGGTCTGCGACGTGCACGGGCACCTGCGTCATGCCAAGCTGCTTCGCCGCTTTCCAGCGGGTGTGCCCAACCACGATGACGCCCGCCTTGTCCACCACGATCGGCTGGCGGAACCCGTAGGCGGTGATTGAGTTCGCCACGGCCGTTACCGCCCCTTCGTTGCGGCGCGGGTTACCCGGGTACGGCTTGATCGAATCGATCGGACGAAGTTCAACTTTCACGTGAGCCTCCCCCCCGGAGCGCGAGGTCCAGTGCGTCCTGCGTGCCATCGGCCGCACGCTGCTTCCGGCACTCATCGAGATAGCCAATCATGTCCAGAGCCCGCGCCACTTCGTCGCACCACTCCATGTAGTCCATGCACCGAGCGCAACGCAGGAGTTCCGGCTCCGCCTCCACGATGACGACCCGGTGGAGCCCGGGCTCCGGGCCGCTTGGACTCCCAAAGTGTCGCATGCCGACCACAAGAGCGCCCTCGCGATCGATGACGAAGGTCCGCTCGTCCGTTCCGTATGCCAGCTCGCGCAAATCGTGAAGCGTCTGGACAGCCGGGTCTTTGGCCGTCGTGCATGTGATCTGCGACGCGTCACGCTGCCCAATTCCGATCGTCCGAAACAATTCCATGTCCGATTCCTTTCTCAAAGTTGGGGTCGACGCCCCTTACGCGGCGGTACCCGCCACGATCCGCTCCAAGGTCAACATCAGCAGCCCGTCCCCCTCGCAAAAGTCAGCCAGCCGCAGCAGCCGGGCCTCCTCACGCGACACGTTCACGCGAACCGCCGGGATCTCCATCTCGCCGTTGCGGATCGCCTGGTCGAACCTCCGCTTGCCCATGACCACACGTCCCGCCTGGTCGAGCACGACCACCCGCCCCCAGTTGGGCCCCAGGTCCGCCGCCGCCTCCGCGTACCGGCGGACCACGGGGTCCGACTTCATGTCCACCGCCCCCATGATCGAAACCAACGCTGTCATTGCGATCTTCACTGCTCACCTCCGTTACAACCGTCCCCTTCGCGGAGAGTGCACACGCACGCCCCCACGCCTGTACCTCTCTGCCGCTCCGCTCACCGTGTTGCACACGGCGGAGGAATCTTCAAGAGAATCTCTTCCGCAGGCCCCCCTGAACCAAGCCGTTACCGCGTTACCGTCTGTTACCGCACTTTCAGGTTGCGCTCGTGGCGAATCTCTCTTATACGTTTAACCCCAAACTGCGGTAACGATCGGTAACGCGGTAACGCTTACCCCCCCCCCCGGCGTGGAATCGACCAAACGCACCCCAAGCCGTACCTTCGTGGGCTTCGAATTCACCCGCCTTGTCCCCGTGGTAAAGCCCAGCCGATCAAGAGCCTCTTGGAGGGCTCGCTCGGCGATCACCGTCTCCCCCGACTCGTCGCACCACTCCAGATATGCCTGCTTGAGGATCGCCCACGGCACGAACCAACCGGCTTGGACACCATCCTCCACCGGTTCCCGCTCGCATCGCTCCGCGACGAATCGCGCCACGTCGTCCTGATCATGGCGGTACGTTTGCGTGGCAGACTCGACCCCGCAAGCCTGGCCAACGCCCATCCGACGCCACGCGAGGCACCCTTCGACGAGCCAGTTGAGCACCCCCGAGGACTCCTCCATGAGTTTGCGGAGCAGTTGCGGGTCTCTTTCCGCCTCCGGGATCACCACCGCAAACGGCACGATGCGCAGCCGCCGCCACACAGCTTCGGAATTCTCGCGGATCCGGGGCTTGTTGTTCGTGACCTGGATGGTCTTGTGCGTCCGGACGAATTCGAAGTAGTCTTGGCGCATGAACCGGCCTTTGAGTTTCGCGTCCCCGGTGAGACGCTTGATCTGCTGAAGCTTGAGTTCCGCCCCTTCCTCGGATTCGGACGCGATGACGAGCCGCCTGCCGAGCAGGTCCGCGATCTCCGTCGGGTGCTCGCTACGGCCGTTGTCGGTCAGGAGACTCGGCGGCGCAAGTGTCGCGTACCCGCCCATGATCGACATCACCAAATCGCAGAGCACCGACTTCCCGTTCGCACCCGGGCCGTGAAAGATGGGGAGGAATTGCTCTTGGATATCGCCCGTGAGGCACATGCCAAGGAACCGCTGCACGAACCCGATCGTCGCCGTGTCTCCCGCGAAGATCCGGTCGACGAACGCGAGGAACATCGGGCAGGTCGCCGACGGGTCGAACCAAACCTCGGCGAGTTTGGTGATCAGGTCGTCAGGCCGGGCCGCCCGCAGTTGCCCAGTCCGCAGATCGATGGTCCCGTTGATGCAGTTGAAGGCGTACGCATCGCTGTCCAGATCGGACGCACGTACCACGAGTTCGGGGCGGGTTGCGGCTAGGGCGACCATCGCGTCCAGCCGCTGACGGGCCTCGGACTTGATGCTCCACTTGGCGGTATCTGCTCGGCTGGCGGGGGATTCCAAAGTGGCCGCCGAGCCGAGCATCTCTCGGACGACACGACCGGCGTGGCGATGCGCGGACCCTTGGTCATCCTCCCGCCAACGTCCGCCGTCCCATTCCAGCCAGTGCCCGGTCGAGACGCAGAATCGCAGCTGCCCCTGACAGACCGCTGCCATCCGCTCGGCGTTGCCCAGATCGGTTAGGGCGAACCTCTCGGGGAGCGGTGGGGCGTCGTTCTCGTGTGTTGTAACCGTATTTGATGCGGTCGGCGCGGGGAAACCCGTTTGCCTCAACGTGTCCGTGCCCTCGGATGCTTTATCAATGGTTCGCTCGCGATAATCGACGCGTTCCCATTTCGGGCGGTAGAGTGCGGAGCGGCGGAAAAGTCGGTCTACTCGCTCCTTGTTTCGCGTCCAGAACCACAGGATCGAACAGAGCGCGAGGTCCGCGGCCGACTCATCGCCGCCGTAGCCGGAGGTGTCCCCCCGGTCGTGGAGCGCGACGAACTTGGCACCGTTTGCCGCCTGACGGGCACGGTCCAGGAGGCGGTTGTCGTCGGTGTCGGCGGCGAAGGACGCCACGGCGGGCGTCGTGGGCCCGGAGGCAGGCTTGGCGGGGAAGACGCGGGCGCAGAACGCGTCCAGCTCCGCCTGTCGGTCCTCGACGGTCAGCGACGTGCCCTGCAGGTGGCGGGCGGTTACCGTGAAAAACCGATCCCGGTCGTACACCTCGACGGCCTTCATGCCGGAGACGTTGGAGACTTTGCATCGCTCGGTCGGTTTCGTGGCCCCAAGGAAGATCTTGACGCCCCGCCCGCTTGGCGAGACCTCCGTGTATGAGCCCAGCGCGTCGATGATCTCTCTGGCGGCGGAATCGATGGTACCGGCCTCGTCGATGCATCCGTCAAGATCGATGCCGCAGAACGGGTCGTCGGCGGCGAACACGTAGCCGATGCCGGCGTGCCCGCCCCCCTTCCAGGCCGCGACCACTTCATCGAACGAAGACCAGGATTCCGGATCAGTCGAATCCGCGCGACCGCCACTCCGCGCGTTGATGGGGCACTTGGTCCTCTTGCCGCCCCGGGTGACGTACTGCCAGCACACCCACTGCGGGCGCTCACGCAGGACTGCGGGGATGCGGGTCGGATCGAGGGCCGCGAGGGGTGATGATGTCTCGCGGCCCGCCGTCGGGTTATTGGGCTCCGCGTCGCCGGAAGATTCGCTGTTCACGATGCAACCGCGACCTCCTTCGGGACGGTTCCCTCGCCACGAAGGACGCGGAAAGCGTCGTTCCCGAGTTCGTGCGAGCACATACCAACAAACACCCGCGCCACGGCGAGCGCGAGCGGGGCACCGGCGTCGAGAACGACCAGTCGCTCTACCGCGTCGATGGCGTAACCGGCTTCCAGGCGGACGGCGGCCTCGCCGTGCAGGCAACCCACGGAGAGGATGGCAAGGAGAAGGGTGTCTTCGACCGCACCCATGTCGGTCGGGTCATTGAACTGGATGCGATACACGGAACGACAAGAACGTTCATCCTTGGTGGTCATGCTGAGCCTCCTGAGTACATCTACGCGAACGGGAAAGCGAGTGGCGGAGGTCATCACAGGTACTCCTCCAATCCAGCGTCGCGAAAGACATCCCGGATGCGAGCGCACTGGTCACGGAGAGTTCGGCGAGGGATGCCCAACTGCTCCGCAGCCGGCGTCAACGCTTCTCGCTGGAGGAGGTCCACGATCTGGCGCTGGAAGGGTGTCAATCGGGGCAAGACGTTGGCGAGATCGATCCGCAGGTTGATGATGTGTTCCTGCCTGCCTTCGGATGTCGCGTGGTCCACAATCGCGTGGGCGACGCCATCCAGCGGTCGGGTCGTTCCCCGTCGCTTTTGGGCGTACCGCTCGCGCAGGAGGGAGGCGATCAGGTTGCTCACGACGGTGTTGATGAACGCCTCGCGCGGCCCGCGATTGGGTTCGTAGGAATCCCACACGGCCAAGAGGCGTGCCAGCACTTCGCTAGCGAACGGTTCCATCTCGTCCCTGCGCAAGATGCCGCGGAGGTGGAGCTTCTTCATTTCTGCGGAGATGACGATGTTGGTGAACTGGAGGTCCTTGGGGTCGATCTGCATGCTGCTGAGTCCTTTATGGGCGCAGCCACAGCGCCGAGGCGCGGGGCCACGTTGAGAGCGGTCGGGGTGATGGGCGGTTAGGAGATGACGGCCGCGCACGCGGACGCCAGGTCAGGAATGGCGTCGGCGCGGCAGAAGTCGGCGTGTTGAGACGGGGTCGCTACGGACCGTGTTCGGGAATTCGGACAGCTGCAAGCAACAAGTCCGGTGGTCGGGGGCGCGGTATCTCGCCACGGCGTAGCGTCGGGTTCATCGGGCTCTGCAGTCGGTCAGTCATGCGCCACCCCCTCGTGCTTGGCGCGTTCGGTAAGCAGATGCTCGACCGTCACGCGGTCGAACAGCATGCCCTTATCAGTTTTGACATGCGGGAGTGCGCCGCGTTGGGCCTCTGCTCGTAGCCAGGTCACCGAGACGCCCAAAGATCGGGCCATTTCAGAGAGCGTGAGCGGACGTCCAATGTGTGTGTTCAACATGCCTAAAGGATTGCAGGCAGTCTCACACGATGCGCCGGAGTTGTGTCGGCATCTGCGCCGGAGTTATGCCCTGGCATTCGGGCCACTGCACCGCTTCAGGCCCTCGGACGTGAGTGCATAGCCCTTGCGTTTGCCGTGGGGGCGGTGAACCAATCCGAAGCCAGCCAGCTCACTGAGAAGTCGTCCAGCCGTTTCGCGGTTGCGGATCTGTCCCGCTCCAGCCACCTCAACCACGGGCTTGCACTTCCCCGGTGACTTTGCGAGGACTGAGAGAATGGTGTAATGGTCCGCCGTAAGCGCGATCGGCCCTTCGGTTGGTTGTGACGGCGTCGCGGTAGAGTCTGGTCGCACTGAGCCAGACAGAACGGCGCTGTCAGTCGTGTTGGCCGTAGCAACCGCCAAGAGCGCTTCGCGCGCGGCCTGCAACCGCTGACCTCGCGAACAGAGGTCGCTCGCCGCACCGACCACAAGTGACTCTTCCGTCTCACCGCCGTTCGAGTAGATGAGCCCGACAAGCTGATCAGTGAGAGTGCGGATCGCGAGTCGCGTGTCAACTTCCCAAGCGACAGGCTCTGCGATGAGCCCAACAAGATGCGGCCCGATGCCATTGCTGGCGGCTTCGGCGTCTTTCAGATGCTGAACGATTGGGTCAATCCACTTGTGAAGCTGCTCCTGCACCATCACGGTGATGGCATACGTATTCGCGGCATTACCTCGGGTAGACAGAGAACGCAATCTCGCGCCCAAGGTCATGATCCCGTCGTCCGCCGCAACCAACGCCAAAAGCAGCGGTCCGATCTTGGCTGCTCGGTACTCAGGCGTTGAAGGCGCTTGGGGCATGGGTGATGGGCCCTGCGTTCCTGAAGACACATCAGGAGGCTTACGAGCGACCGCCTGCGCACCAGCCTCGGCCAAGGCACGCTTCCATGCTGCTCGACAACGCTTGTCATGCTCTGCTATCAAGTGCTCGGCTTGTTTGATAAAGAACTCTTCCGCCGCCGTTAGCTCGAACTCGCGCGGCCCTACCTTCAATCGCGCTCGAGCGATGAACCGCTCCACTTTCTGGAGCTCTCCGTTGGTCCATTCGGGTGCCGCAGAGAGGTCATCGAAGTCGCCCTCGGTGAGCATCCCAACAAGCACGTCGCAAGCGTGCTGCGCGTCGGTTGCCCCATCAAGATGCGTGATGCGCGAGAACGAGGTAGTAAGGCGATCGCGGATGTTCTCAATGAGATGCAGCAAGGGGTGCGGATTGAACCCGACATGGACAGAAGACTGAGTCAGAACCATTGAGCTGGCGAGCATCCAGTATCGATGGACCATCTGCAAAGACCGAGCGGGATCCGCGAACTCCTTCACGTCCTTTCCCGTTGGGCAACGACACGAAACGACCATCAGGTTTGCGAGACGCGTCATGTGCTCCCGAACCGATTTTGATGCTGTCGCTTGACATGTGCTCATCGCCTTCGCGACTGCCGTTTGAATTTCAGCCGGCGAGCCGCCGGGTGAAGCCGCTTGTGGGTGGAACAAAAGGGCGGTCGACATCAAGACGCCGAATCGCTCTGGAACATCGATCGCTAGGATTTCCGGCTCCTTCATTACAGCATTGAGTGCCGTGAAACCGGGTTGTTGCAGGATCACGTTCGCATCAGCGACTACTCGGTCAACCCAATTCTTGTGATCGGTCTGTGGCATCGAGTCCGGATAATCTCGACCAATCCGAACAAGATCGCGGATAACCATGAAGAGCACAACGACATCCGCCACACTCTGCGGTTCAGGCCTCTCCGCTGCTGGCTCCGGGGGTCTGGCGGTATCGGGGCGGGGAGGCATCGCCAACTCGATGCGCGCGGTCTTCATACGCGAAATCAGAGAATCGAGCGAAGAGAGATAGGACCATGACACCACCACATTGGTGTACCAGCGATCATGCTGCTCAGGACGAGCGGCGGCGCTAGCGTCTCGCAAGAGTTTGAGGACGGGTTCGATTTGTGCGACTTCGGCGAGGTCTCGGCACGCCTCAAGGATCGCGTCGCTGGTCTCCTCAAGGTAGAGATCACTCCCCTCTCCAAGTGACCAGTACGGATAGGTGCCGCCTTCGACCGGCACTCCGCGACCATCTCCGTCGGGCTCCGTCGGACGCGCCCCCTCGCCCGGTCCAAACCGACCGATCGCCTCCTGCGCATACCGATCGAGAACGCGCCGGTGCGTCCACAAGAACTCACCTGCGGGATCTATCGCATCGACCATCTCCTTCCAACCCCGGATCTCATCGCCATACAACCGTTCGTCGATGCCGCTCCGACTGTGAACGGCGAGAGGGTTCCTTCGGCTCGCCGTCGCCCAGTACAAAAACATCAGCCGATGGCGCTCGACCGCTCGCAGCAGTTGCTCAAGGCGTTCCATGGTCGTCTTCGAGGTGTGGTTAGCTGACTCGTCCATAGTCGTTGGTCTGTGGGATCTGGGCACTGCGCCAAGTCCCCGCAGCCAAGCGTAGGGCGACGAGGTCGCAGATCAGCATTGCCGCCGCCGCCGCCACAATTCCCGTTGGCGCACCCAGTCGGGCACGCCTGCTATTGCACGGATCTCCCGTTCGGAGATCGCCTCGCGGTTGCCCGCGACCCTGGGGAGAAACAGCAGTTCCTCCTGGATGTCGGGGGCGAGGTTAAGCAGGTTGACGATCTGGCTGACACGGGCACGTGTCACCTGACCCAACTCGGCGATCTCGGCGAAGTCGTTCATCTCGCCGCTGCGCACGAGCCCGTCGAACCGAATCGCCAACGCCATTAACCGAGAAACACGCGGCACACGCCCGTCGAGCATAGGTGGCTGGGACGGCTGCATACCGGCTTTCAGAACCCGCTGGCCGGTTCGTCCCGTGGTGAAGTGGACGGTGAAATCGAGCGTTACGCCATCGTTCATACCGACACCTCCTCGCCAACGCGCTGGCCTATCGAGCGCAGGCCGAGCGGATGGAACGTGATTGAGACCGACCCCTTTGTCGCGTCGTAGTCCACCCGCTGGACCAGCATCCGCATGAGCTTGGCCTGCTCCCTCGGAGACAGCCGCGACCAGACACCGTCGAACTCACCGAGCGCAGCATCGACCTCGGCCTTTGTGATCTGGCCCGCGTCGGCGTCCGCGATCTCTCGTCGGAGCGCGGCGGCCCGGTCGTCCGCCGCCTGGACCCTCTGGTGGAGATCGGCCAGGCGCGCGACGGCGTGCCCATCGGTGGCGGCGTGCCCCGCCGTAGACCCAAGATCGGCGTGAAGATGGCCGAGTTCCCGATCGACCACGCCCAACTCACGTTCGGCCTCGGCCCGCTGGTGCGTCAGTTGCTGGCGGCACTTCGAGAGCGTCAGCGACATCAACGCTGGGTCCTTGCCGATCCGCTTCATCTGCTCGACCACGAAGCCCTCGATCTGCTCGGCGGGAAGGGACCGGCACGGGCACGCGTCCCAGCCCTGCTTCTGGGCCTTGTAGCAGACGTAGTAGCGATAGACGCGGTCCTTGCCCTTGTTGGCGGTGGTGTGCCCCATCGAGAGGCCGCATGGACCGCAGTTGACTAGCCCTTTGAGCAGCGCGCCGTACTTGTTTCGCACGAGCATCCCGCCAGCGCGCCCGTTCGATCGCAGCAACTCGTGGACCTTGGTCCAGAGGCATTCATCAACGATGGCGGCGTGCTCCCCCGGGAACGTCTCGGCCTTGTACCGGACCTTCCCGCGATAGAGGACGTTGGTGAGGACCTTGAGCACGGCGGGTTTGTCCCACACGCGGCCGCCGTACGCCGCGCCCTTGCTCGTCTTGACAGCCTTGGTTTTCAGACCACGACGGCTCAGCTCGCGGCACACATCCAGGAGCGAGCGGCGTTGCAGGTACATGCGGAAGATCTCGCGGACCAACTCCGCGTCGTCGGCGTTGACCACCAACTTCTTCGTGATCGGGTCCACGTCGTACCCGAGCACAGAGCGGCCCCCCGACCACTTGCCCTTCCGTCGCGCCGCCGCGATCTTGTCCCGCGTGCGTTCGGAGATGATTTCCCGCTCGAACTGTGCGAACGAGAGCAGAATGTTGAGCGTGAGCCGCCCCATCGACTGCGTGGTGTTGAACTGTTGGGTCACGGAGACAAACGAGATCTTCTTCCGATCGAACAATTCCATCATGCGGGCGAAGTCGATCAGCGAGCGGCTAAGCCGGTCGACCTTGTAGACCACCACGCAGTCCACCTTGCCCGCTTCGATGTCCGCCATCAATCGGGCGACGGCGGGGCGGTCCATGTTGCCGCCCGTGAATCCACCGTCGTCATACCGATCGGGAAGACACTGCCAGCCCTCCGCCTTCTGGCTGGCAATGTACGCCTCGGCGCTTTCTCGCTGGGCGTCGAGCGAGTTGAACTCCTGCTCAAGGCCGTCCTGCGTGCTCTTTCGGGTGTAAATGGCGCACCGCACCCGCGCGGAGGGCTTTGTCGGCTCCGTTCGCTTGCTCATTCGTCCGCCTCCGATCCCTTCTTGGCGCGTGCAGACGGCAGCCTGAAGAAGCTGACCCCGTTCCAGTGCGCTCCGGTCACCTTCTGGGCGATGGCAGTGAGCGATCGGTAAACCTCGCCTTCGTACTCAAACCCGCGGGGCAGCACCCGCACGACGATCACCCTCCCCTTGTATTCTCGTCGGATGACGCTGCCCGGCTTGGGAAACGCCGCGGGCCGTCCACCATCGAACGCCGCCGTGATCACCGTGCCTGGTCCTGCGACCGGCGGTTTCGGGGCGCTGAGACGGATTTCGGCGTCGTCGGCCAATTCGATCGCTCGACGGCGTGCCCGTTCCGAAAGGCCGCCCTCGCGGAGCGCCTGCGTGCGCCAGACGATCCGCTTCACGAGGTACTGCTTGTGGTTCGTTCGCGTGGGCTCGCCGAAGACCTCGGCGTAGCGCTGCTTCAGTTCGGGCACGGTCAATCGGCCGAGGGCGAGGACCGTGGCGTTGGTGTCATCTGGCATGTGGACTCTCCGGTTCGCAAGGCGTCAATCCAGCGGACGATCAAGGCGAGCCACTTCAACCAGTTCAAGTCCATCGGCCTCTCTTTCTAGGCGCGGCGGATTCTCGCCCATGCGGCGTGCGTCGGCACGCTGGCGGCGAATGCCCTCCGCCAGGAGTTCGGCGATGATGTGCAGCCGCTTGGTCGGCGCGAGATCATCGCGCTCGACCTTGTCGTCGAGGTCGGTCGTCATGGTTGCATCCGTGCGCGTGCTCGCGCGGTGCGAGCCAGCGATGGTGAGTCGGGTCCGCCCTCCGAGATGGCGTCAACCACCATCTACGCGAACGGTTCCGATCGTGGCGGGGCCACGGATCAGAACCCCTGCATAGCCGGATCAGCCTCGCATGCCGACCAGATCCTCGTCTGGAACCCGGGCGAAGTACGCTGCGATCTTGGATCGCAGCAGTTTGCGGGTCTCGATGGAGATCTCGAGCACCTTCGTCCCAGCGGGCGCAGGCTTGTCTCGCGAGACAGCGTCACACTCCATGCGGAACGTGGTGCCAAAATCTACGAGAAAGGCCGACTGGTCAACACTGCCTGCCTTCGTCTGAAGCTGATATGACCCAAGGCAAGCATGCGGCGCATACACGAAGCACTCAAGGACAATGAGGCCGTCACCGACTGCAAGTCGCTTTGTCTTCTCTGTCTCCGGCAAGCCACTCCACGCGGCCGGGGCGAGCGACTTGTCGGCTGGTACGGGGGCATTGATTCTGGTGGGATCTTCACTGAGGTGCGGGTTGGTCAGAAAAGAGGGCCTGATTTTCAGAAGCGGCGCGAGCAAAAGACAGCCTCTGTCGATTGAACAGCACGGGCTTAGTACCACGAAGTGCCTTGCCTGCGTGACTTTGAGTCGCCAGGTTGGAGGGTCTTCGGATGATGGAATCTTGAACTCTGGTGACGTGGCAACGAATCCCTTTAGGACATCGCCAAAGCGCAGGTCTTGTCCGGGATTGTCGTTGTAGAACATCAGGGTTCCGAGTCGCGGTAGAACTGGTCAACGTCGTGGAAGCCGGTCGAAGCGAGCCGCTGCATTGGTGTCAGAAAATCTCCAGCGGCCGCGATCCGGGTGATGCCACGGAAGTGTCCGTTGGCGTCAACTGCGACTGAAATGAGGTAGTTGTCAATCCGAACCTCAACGAGTCGAAGGCTCTCCTCGGGGCGTGCCGACAGGCCGGTATCGCCCCGAGAAACCAGCGGACCACTCTCGGAGATTGCGGGCGGTGGGTAGCTACTCATGGTTCAAGGACTCCTTTACGCATGTACGCCAGCACGGGCTCCTTGATCGTGGCTTCAAACTCCTGCCGGACAACCGCGTGCAGTTTGTCGGCCGTTGCGATGATGGCCGTGGCTGGGACGCCTTCGGCAAACGCGTCCATGTCAATCAGAAGCACGTTCTGAGTTCCACGAACAACGATGGCCTCGGCGTACCGAATGGACCCATCGACACCTGCCCGGATCGATCGGCAGACCATTTCTGTGCAGTGTTCTACTCGGAAGCGATCCACAGGAAGACAGGTGTTGAAGTACCGCCGGAAACAGTCGTTCGTCAGTGACGGGAAGGGGCACTCGTCCACGTATCGGAAGCCGACCCGAGCGATCGTCGGAAGGGGGGCGTGCTTCAGAAACGCTTCAATGACAAACGTGAGCGTGTCCCTAAAACTGTAAGGCTGATGGAGATATGACGTGTGCTTCGAGGAGACCACCGTGAGAGCATCGAGCTTCACTTCGATGATTACGCCTTGGTCATCTTCGAAACGCCAAATGCGCTCGTCCTCATCGCTCGGACGGTCCTTGAGCAACTCCTGAATGCTCTCGCTGGAACCCTGCGCCATGATCAACGCTCGTTGAACCACTGATTCCGATTTGGGAAAGCGGCTCATCAAGGTCAGTTGAAGGTCGCCGATTTTTGACTGGAGAAAGAACAGCTTCGGGAAGCGGATCTGAAAAATGACCTGCTTCACCGTGGGATGTGGAAAGACTTCGCCTGAAGGAAGGGTTGCCATGAGGTGGTCCAGCGCCGATGTGGGAAAACGCTCCCGCGACACGAGTATACGGAACCTGGCCTCTTCCTTCGCAGCGATAGATTGGCGAACCTCAGCATCGCGCTGATCGGGATGCCATTCGCGCGCTTGTGCGGCGTTTCTGTGGCCGCCACCCCCCGATCGCAACCCCGCGTCAAATCAGAAGGGGCGCTAACCGAGAGGTCGAGAGAGTTCGAGAGGATTCGGCGAGGGGCCGACCGGAACCGTCGGGGTTGCCGTCGGCGGCGCGATTGGGCCAACTGAACAGAGAGACCGCCGCCGTCGGCGGGTCGGCAATCCGGTCGGGAAACTCTATGGTTTTCGCCTCCCCACCCGCTGGCCGAAATCTGGCCTGGCCGTAAAGCAGAACCGCCACGCTTTCGCGTGGCGGTCTAAAGCTCCCTGTGCAGGACGGTTCCGAACGGTTTCTCTCGCCTTCGGAATCGCGAATGCCTGAAAATGACTGGTTAACACGACATTGGCGGCCCAAATCCCACCGAAAACCTCGTCCGGGGCTGGAAATCGGGCATTGGAGGGTGCTGCCAGCGGTGTCCACGTATTCCGTCCGAGGGTTGGGTCTGGAATCGGGGCTTGCGGGCGGGGCCGGATGTCAGCACAATGCCGGGGATGAGCACGATTCTCAACCGGATGGTTAACGGAGTGCGGGGGGTGGGCTTGGAAGTACCGCTCCCCGTTCAATACTCTTTCAAACCTCGAATCCGCGCGGGGAACAGAACGCGAGTGGACTCGGGCTGGTTAACAGGCCTGGCGCTACCAAAAACGCGACAGGCGTGTCTCGGCGGTCGTCGCGGGGTCGGCCCCTCCGTATCCACAACACCAACGAACCAATTCTCGGCTGTTCGGCATTGTTCAAAGCGAGACTTAGCCGGTTTACGCGCGACAAGTGAATCCGGGGCCACGAACCCCCTCCTGGCTGGAGCGGTATACCCTGATCGGCCGATACTTCCATATCCGATGCATCCCTCCCTCGTCAAACTCGTCGCGCTGCTCCTGCTGTTTGTGCAGGGCGCGATCGCTCTGGCTCCGGGGCAGGTCTTGTGCATCCCGATTCGGAACTGCGACACCCACGAGCACGAGGCGGAGGTGGCATGCGACCACTGTGACACTACCGCGTGTGCTCAGATTGGTGACGAACCGGGCGGCGTAGACCAGAAACAGCGGCCATTCCCCGCGGCCGTGCATCCGAACGACGAATGTGGCTGCCATCTTCATGTGCCTGTGCCAGGTGATGAGCAGGTGCCATCCACCCCTCGGGGTGAGAACCCTGATTTGAGGACGGTCTTCATCCCCTTCCTCGTGGTATTCTTCCTGAACTGGGACTGTGAGCCGCCGCGCGCGGTGATTGCTCACTTCCATCCGCCTGATTTCAGCGTTTCCGACCAGGTGCTTGCGCTGAAGGCCACTCGACTGCTCATCTAGTGCCAACGTTTCCGCCCGCGGTCTGCTTCGGAGCTTTGCTCCGACCGACGCGGCGATGTCGTTTTTGCACGTTCGCAGGGCATTGAGCCCCAGAGCGGCTCGCCCGCTCGCTTGTCCAGTTCACAACGGCAAGATCGGACGCGTTCTGCGTCGCTTTTACGGCGAATTCGCTGGGGCGACCCAGCGCCCCCTTTCACAGGAGTTCTCGTCCCATGCACCAAGCACTGCCCACACGCTTCAGCGGGACACCGCCCCTGCGGCTCGGGTACGTTTCGTTGGCCGCGCTGCTCGTGCTCGTTGCTGGCGGATGCCAGTCATACGAGCGCCGGCCACTCGATATGGCTGGCCACCAAGCGGCGTTCCTGGCGCGCACGCCTGAAAGCCCCGAGGTGCAGTCCTTTGCGGCAACCCTCGCGGCCCAAGCCCCGAGTGGTGCCGAGTTCAGCCCGGCTGATGGCATTTCCAGCGCCGAGGCGGAGGTCATCGCCTTGGTCTTCAATGCCGATTTGCGGCTTGCGCGGCTCCGAGCCGGAGTCACGAAGGCGACCGCCGAGAACGCGGGCCTATGGGAAGACCCCACGGTCAACGTCGATCTAACCCGCATTGTCGAGAGCACGCCGGAGCCGTGGAAGGTGTTCACGAGCGTGGGCATCACCATCCCGATCTCCGGACGTCTGGAGATCGAGAAGCAGCGGGCGGGCGTTGAACACGCGGCAGAGCTCGCCCGCGTCGCGCAGAGCGAGTGGGCGGTGCGGATGTCCGTGCGCCGCGTGTGGAGCGAGTGGTCGGCGCTCGACGCGCAGCTTGAGACGACGCGAGACTTTATTTCCCGCGTCGATCAGATTCTGTCGGTCGTGGACAAGATGGAGCAGGCGGGCGAGATGGCCCGGACCGAAGCAAGGCTCTTTCGGATCGAGAAAGCAACGAAGGCGGCCGAGCTCGCGGTCTTGGAATCACGGACCCGTGAGGCGGACCTTCGACTGCGCCAACTGATGGGGATGTCGCCCGACGCCCCGCTGAGGCTTCAGGCCCGCGGCATCGGACCCGTGCGAGGCGACACATCCGGCATCTCCTCCGGCGGAACGGGTCGGGCGATGCTGGAGCGTCAGAGTCCCGCGATGCTCGTGGCTGCCGCGGAGTATGAAGCGGCGGAGAAGTCGCTCGAACTCGAAGTCCGTAAGCAGTATCCGGACTTGCACATCGGCCCGGGGTACGGGCGCGAGGACGGACAGGACCAAGTGCTCCTAGGTCTGTCGGTGCCGATCCCGATTCTCAACGCCAACAGGCAGGGGATAGCCCAAGCCAGAGCCCGACGCGAGGTCGCGCAGGCGGGAGCGGAGACGACTTTGGAGCAGATCCTCGCAGGCGTTCGCGCGGCCGAGGTGCGGCTCCGTGCCGCGACCCAGCGGCGGCAGACGCTGGAAACCGAGATCGTGCCGCTCGTTGACGCCCAGTACACCGATGCGCGGCAAGTGGCCGAGCTCGGCGAGGTCAACACACTGGTTCTCCTAGAGAGCTTGACACGCCAGCAGGAAGCCAAGATCAGCCTTGTCGAGGCACGGCGGGACGAGGCCATCGCCGCTGTCGATCTGGAAGAACTCATCGGACCGCCTCCACAGATCGCTGCTCCGCAACTGCCACCCGCGACCCCGAGTGAATCACGCGTTTCTCCCAGCACATCACCAACGACCGGCGGCGCAGGCCGCTGATTGTTCATCACGAGGATTCCATGAACACCACACGTCCACACATACTGATCGCGACGACGCTTGCCGCCGCACTCGTCTTGGCAGGCTGCGATCGCAAGAACGAGAAGCACGCCGATGGCGACGGACACGACCACGGCACTGAATCCGGCGGCTCAATGCCGCCAGGCGCGGCGGCCCCGACCAACCGCGTTGACATCCCTGCCTCCGTCCGCCAGAACCTTGGCATTACATTTGCCAAGGTCGAGTCCCGCAACGTCGCCCAAACCCTCCGAGTTCCCGGCCGCTTCGAGCTGCTTCCGACGGCGCGGCGCGAGTACCGCACGCCGCTTTCGGGACGGGTGGAACTGCTTGTCAGCCAGTATGAAGAGGTCGAGGCGGGTACGCCGCTGTACCGCGTGGACGCGTCGGGTTGGCGGGATCTGCACGAGCAGCTCATGGCAACCAAAGCCCGGGCGGACTCGATGGGGCCTCTGCTGGCAGCGCAGGGTGATCTTGAGAAGAGCTTGGCCGAAAAGGTGTCGCTCTGGCAGCAGCGTCTGGCACAACTCGACGACCTTCGCACCGCCGGGGGCGGTAGCGCTACCCAGCTCACCGAGGCCCGCGGGGCGCTCAACGTTGCGCAGGGGGAACTGGCGGTGGCCAGAGGTCGCACCGCTGAACTGGGCTCGCAGAAGTCACAGGCAGAGTCGGACCTGCGTGTGCTCGAAGCGCGTCACGCGGTGTTGATCCGCAGCGCCGGTTGCTCGGAGGAGCACAACAGCCAGCGTCCAGACTCGGTGTACACCGTGTGCGCTGTGGCACCGGGGATCATCGAAGCGGTCGCCATCACGCCGGGGGGTCTTGCCGAGGAAAACGGACACGTTCTCACCGTGGTGCAACCCGACCAGATCCGCTTCCGGGCTCGGGCGCTTCAGTCTGATCTTGGCAGGCTCAGGAAAGGACTCCCAGCGCTGATCGCGCCGCCGCAGGGCGGTAGCGTGGATCTTCAAGACAGCATGACAGGGGTACTCCAGATCGGGCTCACGGCCGATGCGGATGAGCGGACCGTCGACCTTGTTGTACAGCCTGAGTCGCTCGCAACATGGGCTCGGTCGGGTGTCTCCGCACATTTGGAGATCACGCTCGCTGGCGGGTCGGACGAACTTGCGATCCCGCTTTCGGCCGTCGTACGCGACGGCGCAACATCAGTCATCTTCAGGCGTGATCCGGCCAACCCAGAGAAGGCGATTCGCATGGAGGCTGACATCGGGCTCTCCGATGGTCGCTGGGTGGTGATCGCCAGCGGGGTCAAGGAGGGCGATGAGATCGTGCTTGGCGGAAACTACCAGCTCATGCTGGCCACAAGCGGCAACGTTTCCAAGGGAGGACATTTTCACCCCGACGGTACGTTCCACGAAGGGGAGGATAAGTAAATGCTCGCAAAGCTCATTGCATTCTCACTCCAGCGGTCGTCGCTTGTGCTTGTCGCGGCCGGACTGTTGCTCCTCTTTGCGGGGCTCAAGGTCAAAGACATGCCGGTGGACGTCTTCCCCGAGCTCAACGCTCCGACTGTGGTCATCATGACAGAGGCCGGTGGGCTGGCGGCCGACGAGGTCGAAAGCAACGTCACGTTCCCGATCGAAACCTCTGTGAACGGCCTGCCCGGCACGCGGCGGGTCCGGTCGGCCAGTGCGACGAGCCTTTCAATCGTGTGGGTCGAGTTCGACTGGGGCACCGACATTTACCGGGCGCGGCAGCTCGTCAGTGAGCGACTGTCGGCTGTGCGCGAGGCGCTCCCCCCGAACGCGCACGCCGAGATCACCCCCGTCACGAGTATCACCGGCGAGATCATGCTCATGGCACTGTCCAGCCCCGACGGCTCGGTGAGCCCGCTGGATATGCGTTCATTCGCAGAGTTTGATCTGCGGAACAAGATTCTCGCTGTGCCGGGGGTGGCGCAGGTCGTCGCCATCGGCGGGGAGCTGCCGCAATACCAGATCAACATCAAGCAGGATCAAATCGCGCTTTACGGATTGACCATCTCCGATGTGGTCGAGGCCGCCCGAAGCGCGCACAGCACCGCGAGCGCTGGCTACGTCCCCAACTGGGAGAACCAGGAACTTCCCATCCGCCAGATCGCCCGGGTGACGAGCGCTGACAGCATCAGGCAAACACTTGTCAAGTTTCACAACGGGGCCGCCGTCACGATTGGGCAGGTTGCCGATGTGAAACTTGGCCCCTCACCCAAGCGCGGCACGGCTGCGGACGCGGGTCTGCCGGGCGTGGTCATCAGCGTGCAGAAGTCGCCCGGGACCAACACGCTCGCGCTCACCGAGCAGATTGATGGCGTGCTGGACCAGATGGAAAAAGCCATGCCCGAGGGCATGATCCTCAACCGCGACCCCTTCCGGGCCGCGCGTTTCATTGAGCGGTCGATCCACAACGTCTTCAAGGTTCTGATCGAGGCGAGCGTGATTGTCGCGGTTATTCTGATCCTCTTCCTGCTCAATGTGCGGGCGACGATCGTGACGCTCACGGCCTTGCCTCTGTCTTTGGCGGTGGCGGTCCTCCTTCTCTGGGCATGGGGTCTCTCCATCAACGTCATGACGCTTGGCGGCTTGGCGGTGGCCATTGGCGAGCTGGTCGACGATGCGATCATCGACGTGGAAAACGTTCTGCGGCGGCTGAAGGAGAACGCCGTTCTGCCCGAGGCCGACCGCAATCGTTTCGTGGACATCATTTACAGTGCCAGCAACGAGATCCGCTCGTCAGTGGTCTTTGCGACCATCATCATCTGCATGGTCTTCGTGCCGCTGCTGTTCCTGCAAGGATTGGAAGGGCGCTTCTTCCAGCCGCTGGGCATCGCGTACATCCTCTCGATCATGGCTTCGCTCATTGTCGCTCTGACCGTCACGCCCGCGATGTGCAAACTGCTCTTCAGCGGGTCGTTCGGTAAGAAGGCCAAGAACGGCGGCGCGGACGCGGAGCACGGCGAGCACGATGGATGGCTAGTCCGCAAGCTCAAGGCGCTCTATGAACCCACGCTGCAAGCCAGCGTGCGTAACCGCGGGCTCGTGCTGGGTGGCGCGGGCGCACTGACCGTGGCCTCGCTCGTGCTCATGTCCACCTTTGGCACTTCGTTCCTTCCGGGGTTCAAGGAGGGCACGTTCACCGTCTTCCTGCTCGCCCCGCCGGGCACATCGCTCCAGGAAAGTAACCGTCTGGCCGTGGGCGTCGAGAAGCAGTTCGCGGCTATTGAAGGCGTGTCGAGCGTCACGCGACGGACGGGCCGTGCCGAGCGGGATGAGCACGCCGAACCGGTGAGCAACTCCGAGATCGAGGTGACGCTGGTGGCCGGCGCGAACCAGGACGCGGTTCGGGCCGAACTCGACCGCATCATCTCCAACATCCCCGGCATCACCACGATGGTCGGGCAGCCCATCGAGCACCGCCTGAGCCACGTGCTCTCGGGAACGCCCGCCGCGATTGCGATCAACGTGTACGGGGACGACCTCGACACGCTCCGTCGCCTCGCCAAGGAGATCGAAGGGGAACTCAAGGCGGTGCCCGGCACGCGCGACGTTGCGGCCAACCGCGAAGTGATGATCACTTCCTTACCGATCCGCTACCGTCCGCAGGACCTGGCGGCGGCGGGGCTCTCGCCCGCGTCGGCCGCCGAGCAGGTGCAGCAGGCGTTGTACGGGGAGCGTGTCGCGGAAGTGAATCAGGGCGTGCGCCGGTACGAGATGGTCGTGAGATTGGCCGAGAGTGAGCGGGAACGGCTCGACCAGATCATGGACGTGCAACTGCGAGGCGTGGGCGGGGCACTCGTGCGATTGCGCGAGGTGGCCGACATCGGGCCGGAGAAGACCAGCAATCTCATCACCCGCGAAAACGCCCAGCGCAAAGCGGTCATCTCTACGAATGTCGCTGAAGGATATAACCTCGGGCAGCTCGTGGCGGTGGTGCAGAGCAAGGTAGACCCGATCGTGCAGAAAGCCGGCTACACCGTCCACTACGGCGGGCAGTTCGAGGCCCAGCAGTCGGCGAGCAAGACCATCTACGGCATGGGCGCTGGAGTGGCGGTCCTGATGTTTTTGCTTCTGCAACTGTCCACGGGCAAGAGCCGCGTCGCCCTGCTCGTCATGCTCAATCTCCCGCTGGCGCTCATCGGCGGTATCGCGGCCATCTACATCACCGAGAGCCCGGGACTTGTCGGCAACACGCTGGCCCTGTTCGGGCTTTCGTCCTCCCGCTACATCGCGCCGGTGATCTCCATCGCCAGCATGGTGGGCTTCGTCACTCTCTTCGGCATCGCAGTGCGAAATGGCATCCTGCTCGTCAACCACTACGACCACCTGCAGCAGCACGAGGGCAAGTCCATCGGCGATTCGATCATCCAGGGCTCGATGGAGCGCCTGGTCCCGATCCTCATGACGGCCCTCACCGCGATGCTCGGCCTCGTGCCGCTCGCGCTCGCCAAGGGCAAGCCCGGCAGCGAACTGCTGGCACCTTTGGCCATCGTGGTGTTGGGCGGGCTGATTTCGTCCACGTTCCTCAACCTGTTCGTTGTTCCCGCTGGCTACGCGCTGGCGTTCCGCGTCAAGAATCCCGTTAGTGATCGGCCAGGCGTTCTGTCCGGTCTCTTCTCGCGCAAGGGCAAGAAGCCCGCGTCCACCAATCCATAAGAAGGAGTTCTCATCATGCAGACGGTTCGCACCTTTGTCCTGTTGTCCGCTGTGTCTTTGGCCGCGCTCTCCATGCCGCTGGTCGGCTGCGAGAAGAAGTCCGAGTCCGCCAAACCCGCCGCGGGGACGAGCAGCGCAGGGAAGACAGACGATCACGGGCACAAGGACGGTGACGGGCACGACCACGGAAAGCCCGCCGCCAACAAGCCCGCCGACTCGCACGATGGGCACGATCACGGCGACGGCCACGACGACGGCCCGACCACGCAGCTCGGCGAGCAATCCGTCGGCGGCTTCAACGTCAAAGCATCACGCGACGGCGCAATCACGCCCGGCAAAGACGCCGCGATCGACGTGTGGTTGACTGGCGGCACTGCAAAGGTCTCGGCCGTCCGGTTCTGGATCGGCACTCAGGACGGCAAGGGCTCGGTCAAGGCGAAGGCCGAGATCGAGAAGGACAACTGGCACACCCACGCCGAGATCCCCAGCCCGATGCCCGCAGGCAGCAAGTTGTGGGTGGAGGTCGAAACCGATAAGGGCGAGAAGCACACCATCGGGTTTGATCTGAAGTCGTGAGTTCATGACTGGGGCCCACCCCGGCTGCGATCTGTCTTGGTTCCATCACATCGCACGGAACATCCCTCGGCGGCGCGGCCGAGCGGAACACTCCAGTCAAGTCCCGGCGGCCCGCGTCCGGCCACCACCTTCAGGAGTATCACCATGAAGAATCCGAATCGTTCGTCCATCGTTCTTGGTCTCATTGCCGGCGCGGGACTCACCGTCGTTGCTGCGGCGATGATGGGGCAAGGGGCCGCGCGTCCCGCTGCCGCCGACACGCAGTACTTCGTCACCGCCGATGACGGCGAGGCCCACCTTTGGCTGCGCGAGGGCAACACCCTCTCGATGGTCGCCCACGGCGCGTGCAAAGAGTGCGCTGCCAAGGGTGGCGAGGGCCAGGGGCACAAGGAGGATGACGGACACGATCACGGCAAACCTGCCGCGGGCAAGGCCGCCGGCGACCACGACGACCACGGCCACGGCGCGGGCGACGCACTCGGCACGGTCACGATCGGGGCGTGGTCCGTCACGGTCTCGGGCGAGGTCAAGGCCGGGAGCGAGGCCCACCTTGACATCAAGCTGTCGGGGAGCACTGCCAAGCCCGCGGCCGTCCGAGTGTGGATCGGCACGCAAGACGGCAAGGGAGCGATGAAGCAAAGAGCCGATGGCGATGGCCTGGAGTATCACTCCCACGCAGACGTGCCGAATCCCATCCCGACCAACGCCAAGCTTTGGATCGAGATCGACGACGGCAAGGGTGCGAAGTCGGTCGGAGGGGTTGCGCTCAAGAAGTGAACCGGGGGCGGAGACGTGCTCGTTCGCTTAGGCGTTCAGCGCCGAGCGAGCGGCGATACGTGCAGTTCGATTCCTGTTCGGCTGGAATCGACTCCCGCTGGAGCGGAACAGACTCCCGGCGCGTGGGAACACGCTCCCGGGGGATTGGAACTTGTTCCGGGTGTGCCGGAACACGCTCCGGATGGGTCGGAATTCGTTCCCAGCGGTCTGGAATTGATTCCCAGCTAGCCGGAATGCAGTCCGCACGGCTCGGAATACTGCGACGCGGGACGCCCGGGGAGTTTGGCTCATGCCCACGACCACGACCATCATCCGTGTTGACCAACTCGACTGCGCCGCCGAGGAGCAGATCTTGCAGAAGACCGTCGGGTCGATGCCGGGCGTCGCGCTCGTCGAGTGCAACGTGGTGACGCGGCGTATGACCGTGACCCACGACACGGCAGTGACTTCGCCCGACGCGCTCGCGGCCAAAGTGCGCTCGGTGGGGATGACGCCGACGGTGCTCTCGCCCGCCGGGACCGGCAACGCGGCGGGCAGCACGGGCAAGACGCTGGCAGGTGACGACTGCGGTGGCGCGGCGTGCGCGACGAATGATCCAGACGCGGCGGAGGCCCTCGACACCCGCCCGTGGTGGAAGAAGCACGGGTTGTTCATCCTCGCCGGGGTGCTCGCGGCGGGGGCCGAAGCCATGTATTTCGCGGGCGTCAAGGAGACCTCGGCCCCGGTGATCGCCGTGTCGGTCCTCTCGATCCTGCTGGGCGGCTTACCCACGCTCAAGAAGGGATGGGTCGCGCTGCGCACCTTCACGCTCAACATCAACTTCCTCATGACCGTCGCGGTCGTAGGCGGGGCGGTCATCGGCGCATGGCCGGAGATCGCGCTGGTGACGTTTCTCTTCGCCCTCGCCGAGCTGATCGAGAAGAAGGCCCTCGACCGCGCTCGCGACTCGGTGCGCGGGCTGATGGCGATGGTCCCCGAAGAGGCGAATGTCAAGCAGGAGAACGGCTCGTGGGTGCTCACGCCCGCGGGGTCGGTGGAGGTGGGCGCGGTTGTGCAAGTAAAACCCGGTGAGCGGCTGGCGCTCGACGGCGTGGTCGTCGCGGGCGAATCGAGCGTAAACCAAGCCCCCGTCACCGGAGAATCCGTGCCGGTGGACAAGAAGGTCGGGGACAAAGTCTTCGCCGGGACCATCAACGAGTCCGGCGTGCTGGAGTTCAAGACCACCGGCGGCAAGGATCAGACCACCCTCGCCAAGATCATCAGGACCGTGCAGGAGGCCCAAGGCAGCCGCGCTCCGACGCAGCGGTTCGTGGACAACTTCGCGCGAGTCTACACACCCATCGTGTGCGTCGTGGCAGTGCTGGTCGCGGTCGTGCCGTGGCTGGCGTTCGGTCAGCCGTTCTACCCCTGGCTCTACAAGGCACTGGTGTTGCTCGTGATCGCTTGCCCGTGCGCACTGGTGATTTCGACGCCCGTGACGGTCGTGAGCGGCCTGACGGCGGCGGCCAAGCGGGGCATCCTCATCAAGGGCGGCGTTCACCTGGAGAACGGCCGCAAACTCAAGATCGTCGCGCTCGACAAGACCGGAACGATCACCGAGGGCAAACCGCGCGTGACGGATGTGCAGCCGATCGGCGGCGCGAGCAACGATGATGTGCTGCGGATCGCCGCGAGTCTGGATGCGCTCTCGCAGCACCCGGTCGCGCTCGCGGTGGTGGCGGCGTGGAGCGGCAGACCCGAGGACGTGACCGAGTTCAAGTCGCTGACGGGGCGGGGCGTGGAAGGCAAGATTGCCGGCGAGATGTATTTCGTAGGGAACCACCGCCTCGCGGAGGAGCGGAAGGTCTGCTCCCCGGAAGTCGAAGCCGTGCTGGGTCAGTTCGAGGTGCAAGGCAAGACGACGGTCGTCGTCGCGTCGGCCTCGCGTGCGCTGGGCGTCGTCGCTGTCGCCGACACACCCCGCGAGAGCAGCGTCGAAGCCGTCCGCACACTGCACGAGATGGGCATCAAGACGCTGATGCTCTCGGGCGACAACCAGACCACCGCGTCGGCCATTGCCAAGGTGGTGGGCATCGACGAGGCCCGCGGCGGCATGCTCCCCGAAGACAAGCTCGCCGAAATCGAGCGCCTGACCAAGGAACACGGCGACGCGATCGGCATGGTCGGCGACGGCGTGAACGACGCCCCGGCCCTCGCCAAGTCCACCATCGGCTTTGCGATGGGCGCGGCCGGCACGGACACGGCGCTGGAGACGGCGGATGTCGCCTTGATGCAGGACGATCTGCGGGGCCTTCCAGAGTTTGTGCTGCTTTCCCGGCGGACGGGGTCGATTTTGACTCAGAACATCGTGCTGGCGGTAGGGATCAAAGTGGTCTTCTTCACTCTGACGGTTGCCGGGTTGGGCACCATGTGGATGGCGGTTATCGCGGACGTGGGGGCGAGCCTTCTGGTGGTCGGGAACGGGATACGGCTGTTGGGGAAGCGGACGGGTTTGGCGGCCCGGCCCGGTCCGAACACGCCCGAGAGCCGTGCGTAGAATGAGTTCCGTGCGAGTTTGGCCAATACACTGATGGACCCTATGCGTCACCCCCTGCTTCGCATCCTGGTTGCTCTGCTCATCGGCGTTGTCACGCCGCTGTGCTGCTGCCAGGCGATGGCGCTGGCGGGTAGCCTCTGTAATGGTCGGCAAGCCGCGGCGACTGAGTTGGGTTCGTGCTGTCACGAGTGCCCGCTCGACCCGGCATCCGATCAGCGGCAGACCCCGACCGACGACCAGCCACCGTTGCCGGGAGAGTGCCCCTCGTGCCCGTCGTGCCAGGGTACCTCCGGCGGCACGGGAGCCAAGTCCGAGGCCAGTCTTCCGGCATTCGAGCAGCAGTGGCATGCGTCTGCGATGGTCGCGATTGCGGTTGTGTGGAACTTCTCGAATCCTGGCCCTGAAGCAACGCCGTCCCAGCCCAGATGGACCGCCGACCCTCCGCACCTGAAGGCCAATCGCGAAGCGCTGCGGTGGCACTGCGCGCTCTTGGTCTAGTTCATTCCTGCAACGGACGCACGCCGTCCAAGCCGTCCTGGCGCGAGCGACACTTTTGTTCGCTCGCGCGGGGGTACGCCGCAGGCACGCGGCCTCACTAGCCGCTTTGCAGGGAATTCCAATGACCACCACGCCGACTGACCTGCGCTCGCTCCGTCGAGCCCCGCGACCCTCAAAACAACAAGATCGATCACCAGCCGCCTCGGCTGGGACCACCGCGGTGATCGCTCGCCCCAAAGCGAGATGGGCAACGCGTCTCCTCGTGCCTGCTGCGGTGCTGCTCTCGACCGGAGGTCTCCTCGCGTATGCCGCTCGGGATGCGTTTCAGCCCCGGCTGGAGGTGTATGTCGCCGCGGCGATCCCGAAGGAAGGCTCGGCTGGCGTCCAGCCGACCGACGATGAGGAACCAACACCGGCGTCGGCGTTGACACCCGCGGACGCCCAGCTCGGGCCGGTGGCGGTGCAGGCGCCGGGATGGATCGAGCCCGCGCCCTACGCCGTCAGCGTGCCCGCGCTCGCGGAGGGCGTGGTGACGGAGGTTTTAGTTCTGGAGGGCGAGCGTGTCGAGGCCGGGCAGGTGATCGCTCGGCTGATCGACGACGATGCACGGCTCTTGCTCCGCGCCGCGGACGCAACCGTCGCAGAACGCAATTCGGACGTGGCCCGCGCTCGGGCGGAGATTGAGACCGCCGAGTCGCAGGTCGAGGTGGAACGCACAACCGCCGCCGAACTGCGTGACGAGGTGACCCGCAAGCGCGATTTGGTCGCCGCGGGCGGCCTGAGCGAGGGCACGTTCCGCCGGATGGAGATCCGCCTTGGCGGGCTGGAAGCCAAGGTCGCCACGGCGGAGAAGATGGTGAACGAGGCGCGGGCGATTCTGGCGCAGACCGAATCGGCCTACGCCGCGGCCCATGTGCTGCACGACGAGGCCGCCCTGCGTCTGACCCGCATGGAGGTGCGCTCGCCGGTCGCGGGCGTTGTGCTTGCCCGATTGGTCGAGCCGGGGTCGCGCATCAGCATGAGTGGCAAGGGCGGCGAATCGGGTCCGGGGAGCAGCATGACGGGCGCGGTCATCCGCGTCTACGACCCCGCGAAGCTGCAAGTGCGTGTGGACGTGCCGTTGGCCGACGCGGCGAAGGTGGGCGTCGGCACACGCGCCATCGTCAGCACCGAGGCGCTCGCTGACCAGACGTTCAGCGGCGTGGTGTCGCGGGTCGTTCACGAGGCCAACATCCAGCGGAACACCGTGCAGTTCAAGGTTGCGATTGATGCGCCATCGCCCGTTCTCAAGCCCGAGATGCTCACCCGCGTGAAACTTCACGCACCCGGCGCGACTTCCCAGCGGCGCTCCAACAGCAGCAGCGGCGGCCCGTCCGCCGGTGACGGCGGCGGTGGAGACTCGATACTACTGGTTCCGACGGCCGCAGTCGCCGCGGTCGGCGCGGACAAGGGCCAGGTCTGGGTCGTGGATACTTCTAGCGGCAGTCCTGTCGCCCGCCGCCGCGACATCGTTACCGCGCCCTCAGCGGACGAGGGTTTCACCGCCGTGACAAGCGGACTCCGCCTCACCGACCGCATCATCCTGGATCCGCCCGCCCCGCCCGCAATCAAAGACGGCACGCGGCTCAGGGTTCTGGGCGAACGCACAACTGCACCTTCAGAGCCCGCGTCCTCAACGCCATAACTCCCCGTTCCAGAAGATCTCCGCAACGAACTCGCGGCAGCAACGAGAAGCCCCATGACCACGAACCACGCCCACGCACGAACATCTCTCCAAGGCCCGCCGCTCATCCAGTGCCGTCGGCTCACCAAGACGTACAAGAAGGGCGACAACACCATCACGCCGCTTCAGGAACTCGACCTCGACGTGCCCGCGGGCGACTTCCTCGCCCTCATGGGCCCCTCGGGCAGCGGTAAGACCACGCTGCTCAACCTCATCGCCGGAATTGACCGGCCCAGCGGCGGGCAACTCATCATTGGCGGCACGGACATCTCCACGCTGTCGAGGTCCAAGCTCGCCGACTGGCGGAGCGTGAACGTCGGCTACGTCTTCCAGCTCTACAACCTCGTGCCCGTGCTCACTGCCTACGAGAACGTCGAGCTACCCCTCCTGCTCCACAGCATGTCGGCCCGCGAGCGACACGAGAAGGTGCAGACCGCCATGCAGCTTGTCGGGATCGCCGACCGGCACGACCACTACCCGCGCCAACTCTCCGGCGGCCAGGAGCAACGCGTCGCCATCGCCCGCGCGATCGTGACCGACCCGACCATCATCGTCGGCGACGAGCCCACCGGCGACCTCGACCAGGAGTCAGCGCAGGCCATCATGGACCTCATGGTCCGGCTCTGCGACGACCTGGGCAAGACCCTCATCATCGTGACCCACGACGCCAAGAGCGCGGCGTACGCCAAGCGGACGCTGCACCTGGAGAAGGGCCGACTGATTGAAGCCGCCGATCTCGCCGCACGCCGCGCATCCCTTGTCCCGCAGGAGGCCTAATCCATGATCGCCCCCAAGTTCATGCCCGTCGTCTTCAAGCAGCTGTGGCGGCACCAGGTCCGCAGCGTGCTCACGCTCTCGGGCGTCGCCATCGCCATGTTCCTCTTCATCGCGGTGGAGACGCTGCAGGAGGGCGTGCGCCAATCCACACAGGCCGCCGCGGGGGACACCACGCTGGTGGTCTACCGCGAGAACCGCTTCTGCCCCGCCGCCAGCCGCCTGCCGCAGTTCTATGTGGACAGGATCGAGAAGATCCCCGGCGTGGTTTCGGCGGTGCCCGTCAAGATTGTGGTGAACAACTGCCGGGCCTCGCTGGACGTCATCACGTTCCGGGGCGTGCCGCGCGAGGACCTCGCCGGTCCCAACGGGTGGGCGAGCAAGTGGCAACTAATCTCCGGCTCGGTGGCCGAGTGGGAGAAGCGATCCGACTCGGCCCTTGTCGGCGAGACGCTCGCGGCCCGTCGCGGCTTTAAGGTCGGTGAGTCATTCGATGCCTCGGGGGTCACCGTGACCGTTGCGGGGATCATCCGCTCCGCCGAGGCGCAGGACCAGAACGTCGCCTACGTCCACCTCGACTTCCTTCAGCAGGCCGCGGGCAAGGGTGGTGGGCTGGGAAGCGTGACGCAGTTCACCGTCCGCGTGGATGACCCGGCGAAGATGGAGGCCGTGGCCGAGGCGATCGATGCCGAGTTCCGCACCGAGGCCGAACCGACGATGACCAGTCCCGAGAAGGCCTTCGTGGCGCAGGCCGGGGCCGACATCGTGGAGATCGTGAAGTTCACACAGTGGCTTGGCTGGGGGTGCCTGGCGGCCGTGCTAGCGCTCGTCGCCAACGCCATCGTGCTGAGCGTGCAGGACCGCATCAAAGAGCACGCCGTGTTGCAGACCCTTGGGTTCCGCTCCGGCCTCATCGCCCGGTTGATTGTCAGCGAAGGAATGCTCATCGGCCTGCTCGGGGGTGCGCTCGGCACAGGTATTGCCCTTTCCGTGGTTCACTTCGGCAACTTCACGCTCTCGCAGGAGGGGCTGTCGATCGGCGTGAGTGCCTCGTGGTCTGTCCTGGCCTGGGGCCTCATCATCTCGGCGGGTGTGGGGATCGTGGCGGGATTGGTGCCCGCGTGGCGGGCCGGTCGCCGCGAGATTGCATCGTGCTTCCGGGCGGTGTGAAAGAGGAACCTATGAGACTTCTTCCGTTTGCATACGCCGTCCGCAACCTAGGCCGCTCGCCCTCGCGGTTGCTTCTTTCTGTCGCAGGGGCGGCGATGGTGGTGCTGCTCATTCTGGTCGCGGGCGGGTTCGTGAACGGCATGAGCCGGGCGCTGAAGGCCACCGGCGGGGAGCACAACATCATTCTCCTGGGCGCGGGGAGCGAGGAAAGCGTCGAGCGCTCCGAGATTCCGGCGGCGACGCCGGGGGTGCTCTCGGCCAGCGTGCCGGGCATCCGCACGCGGGCGGGCGTGGCGTATGTCTCGCCCGAGGTCCATGTGATGCTGCCGGTGGGCGTGGTCGGTACGGCGGCTGCGCCGGTTGGCAATGGCGGGGGTAGCGATGGCACGCTCGCGCCCAAGTCGAAACTCCGGCAGGTGATGATGCGTGGCGTGACGCCCGCGGCGGCGCTCGTCCACGAGTCGGTGTCGCTGACCGAGGGTCGTTGGCCCGCGAGTGGAAGCGACGAAGTCATGGTCGGGCGCATGGCAGGGACGGTGCTCGGCGTGTCGGCGACCGATGTGCAGATCGGAAAGTCGCTCATCATCGACGGCAGGCCGTGGACCATCGTCGGCCGCTTCAGCGCGCCCGGGACTGTCGTCGAGGCCGAGTTGTGGTTGCCGCTGGCGGACATGATGGAAGCCACCAAGCGCGACACGATCTCATGCGTGGTCCTCACGCTCGACCCCTACAACGAGGCGACGGGCGAAGGGGCGGAGTTCGGTGATATCGCGGCCTTTACAAAGACGCGGCCGGACCTCGAACTGGTCCCCATGACCGAGCGCGAGTACTACGGAAAACTGGCGAGTTTCTTCGGGCCGATCAAGATTGTCGCGTGGGTCACGGCGGGGCTGATCGCCGTCGGCGGGCTCTTCGGCGGGCTGAACACGATGTACGCCGCGTTCGCCTCGCGCATCCGGGAACTGGGGACGCTGCAATCCATCGGCTACCGGCGGCTGGCGATTGTCTGGTCGATGATCCAGGAATCGACGCTGGCGACGGCGGCGGGCGGCCTGCTCGCGTGCGCGATCGGTGTCTTTCTGCTCGACGGGCTGGCGGTGCGCTTCTCGATGGGGGCATTCGGGCTGGTGATCGACGAAACGGTGATCGGGCTGGGGCTACTGACGGGCCTGGCCCTGGGCGTCGTGGGCGCGCTGCCCCCGGCGATTCGATGCCTGAGGCCGACGATCCCCGTCGCGCTCAAGGCGGTGTGATGGTGAACGTTTGTGCCGCCGCGGCGAGTGTCGCGGGGCGGGTAATGTCCAAGGACCTTTGCAAGGAGTTTCGATATGAAAGCGATGAAGATGAACATGACGGGTTCGATCAAGGCGATGACGGTGGCCGCGATGATCATCGCGGGCGCGGCGGGCATGGGCGTGCTGACGCCCGCGGCGGCGCTGGCACAGGTGAAAAATGTCGCGGACGTGAAGACGATGCTCAAGCCGGAACTTCCGGCGAATGCGATGGAGATCACCGCGGCGATGAAGTCGGCCAAGGTCGGCGAAACCATCACGGTGCGCGGCAACGTGGCGATGTCCAAGGACGCCTTCGCAACGGATGCCGCCGAGTTCAAGCTCGTTGAAACGCTCGCTGCGGTTCCCGCGATCGACGGTGGCAAGCAGCCCGCGCCGGCTCCCGCTGACGCGGCGATCCCCGCCGAGCGAACCGCAACGATCCGCATTGTGGATGCCTCTGGCAAGGTTCTCAAGGGAGGACTCGACGGTCAGCACGGCCTCAAGCCCGGGGCTGAGGTGTTCGTCACCGGGAAGGTCGAGGCTGCCAACGGCACCGACGTGCTCACCCTGACCCCCGTGTCGATGCACCTGCCCAAGGCCCCGTTGCCCGCCGGGTTCTTTGCCGAGAAGCAGCCACCGAACGCCAAGGACGTCTCCGAGGCGAGGAAGGCGGGAACGATGAAGGTGGGAGATGAGGTTACCCTGCGTGGCCGTATCGGTGGCAGCAAGGACCCGTTCGTCGCGGGCCGGGCGGTCCTGACCCTCATGGGCCGCGCGCTCAAGGCGTGCAACGAGAACCCCGACGACAAGTGCTCTAAGCCGTGGGACTACTGCTGCGAGACCAAGGGCGATATCCTCGCCAACTCCGTGACCGTGCAGGTCGTCGATGCCAAGGGGCAGGTCCTGCGGACGGATATGAAGGGCCGGCGCGGGATGAAGGAACTCAGCGAGATCGTGGTCATCGGCAAGGTCGCCGTCTCTGATGGTAAGGCGGTGGTGATCAACGCGACGGCGGTGTACGCCGCTCAGTAGGCAACGTTGGCCAACCATAGTCGGTGGTGTCGGTCCCGATTCTCCTCGACCCACGTCACTAGAAACAGATGCGCCGACTTATGGTGTGCTCGTGATTCTGGGTTCGACTTCACCTCGCCGACCCGTCGGGTGGAAGTACGCCTGCGCTCTCGCCATCCTCGTCCCCCTCGAAGCGCTCGCGTCTTGCCGATCGGGCCCGAGCACGGCCTACACGCCCCTCGACCCCGAGCGACGCGACACGTCTAGAGCCGACGGGCTCAATCAAGAAGCCGCCGCGCTCATGCAGACAGAGCCCGCCAAGGCTGAAACGCTCCTCCGCGAAGCCCTCGCCGCCGACCTCTACCACGGCCCCGCCCACGACAACCTGGGCGTGCTTTTCCTCAAACAGAACAAACTCTACGAAGCCGCTGGCGAGTTCGACTGGGCCCGCAAACTCCTGCCCGGCCACCCCGACCCACGCCTCAACCTCTCGCTCACCCTCGAATCCGCGGGCCGCTACGACCAAGCCGCCGACCACGCAAGAACCGCCCTCCAGGTCCACCCCGGCCACATCGCAAGCCTGCAACAACTCGCACGCCTCGAACTGATGCACCCGGTGCAGCCCAAGGGAGCCTCTTTCGGAACCACTCGCCCCGAACGCGACCCCGAAGCCCGCGCCGAACTCCGCACCAGCCTCAGCGAGATCGCTATGCGTGGTGAGTCCGACGCGTGGAAGGACTGGGCACGCATCCAGCTCGTCAAACTCGACGGCGGGCGATAGCACGGCGCACGATGGCCACGGTTGCAACGTAGAATGTGCTACGGCCATAGGCCTGTGGGGGGTGGACCATGAAGAACATCGCAAGCCGCGTCACGAACCTCGAACAACACGTCGGTCGCGTGCGCCACGTGCGGACGAACGCCGGTGCCGACGCCGCCTTCGCGCGTCTCATGGCCGACGAGGCCGGGCGTGAATCCGTCATCGAGTTCAGCAACTACATGCGGGCCCACCACCCAAACGCCCGCGCGAACATCGAAGCCCTCGCGGCTGACAAGCATGCGACCCGGCTCTACAAGGCGCTCCTCGCCGAGGTAGAGCGAACCGACACGGGCCGCTGCATTACCCGGTGGACAGCGGGCGCGTCACGGACGTGAGCCCCCCCGTTAGGTACTGTT
>CALROI020000021.1:0-77571 GCA_943369765.1 Phycisphaera mikurensis NBRC 102666
GAGGTGGTGGTGGCGGGGGCGGACCGGCGTTCTATCCGCAGCGGCCGCATCCGTCGGACCTGCCGAGCGATGAGGAACTGGAACGGGAAGCGACCGAACTTGAACGCCTGGTAAAGAACGCGGATCCCGCGACGTTGAAGGACGCGATCTCGATCTCGGATCTGCAGAAGATGGAGATGGACGCGCTCTTCAAGGTTGCCGAGCGTGAAGGGCTGACAGACTTCCACACGATGCCCAAGCAGGACCTGATCTTCAAGGTTCTCAAGGCGCGGGCGTTGCGTCAGGGGCTCATGTTCGGCGAGGGGACTCTTGAGATCATGCCCGACGGGTTCGGGTTCCTTCGTTCGGCGGAGCAGAGCTATCTGCACGGCCCGGACGACATCTATGTAAGCCCGCTGCACGTTCGGCGGTTTGGGCTTCGCCGCGGAATGACGGTCAAGGGCGTGGTGCGTCCGCCGAAGGAGAGCGAGCGTTACTTCGCGATGCTGCGGATCGACACGATCAACGATCGCCCGCCGGCGAAGGTGCACGACCTGACGAACTTCGAGGATCTGACGCCGCTGCACCCGGAGAAGCGGTACATCCTCGAGACCGAGCCGAGCGAGATCGAGTGCCGGATCGTGGATCTGACGAGCCCGATCGGGAAGGGTCAGCGCATGCTGATCGTGGCCCCGCCCCGGACGGGCAAGACGGTCTTGATGCAGAAGATCACGCGGGCGATTGCGAAGAACTATCCCGACACGAAGATCATCGTGCTGCTGGTAGACGAGCGTCCGGAGGAAGTGACGGACTTCCGCCGCCACACGACGAAGGACGCCAAGCATGTCGAGGTGGTGGCGAGCACGTTCGACGAGCCTTCGCACCGTCACGTGCAGGTGTGCGAGATGGTGATCGAGAAGGCCAAGCGGATGGTGGAGTACGGGGATCATGTGGTGATCCTGCTGGACTCGATCACGCGTATGGCCAGGGCGTACAACTCTGAGATGCCGCACTCGGGCAAGATCATGTCGGGCGGCCTGGACTCCAACGCGTTGCAACGCCCCAAGAAGTTCTTCGGGGCGGCCCGCGCGATCGAGAAGGGCGGGAGCCTGACGATCATCGGGACCGCGCTGGTCGACACCGGGTCCAAGATGGACGAGGTGATCTTCGAGGAATTCAAGGGGACGGGCAACAGCGAGCTGCACCTTGACCGCAAGTTGATGGACAAGCGGATCTATCCGTGCATCGACATCCCGGCGTCGGGCACGCGGCGTGAAGAACTGCTCATGGACCCGAAGGAGCTGGAACTGGTTCACAGGCTCCGGAAGGTGGTCTCGGACATGAACGTGGTCGAGGCGATGGAACTGCTCAAGGGCAAGCTCAAGAAACTGAAAACCAACGCGGAGTTCCTGATCTCGATGGCGATGGGCTGATCGGATTCTGTTCCGGACGAACGATCAACCATGGACGGAGCCCGCGGATGAACCTCAGACGTGCGACGACCGTAACACTTCGGGCCGGGGTCTTTTCGGCGTGGGCGTTATCGCTCTCGGTGGTCGGGCTTTGGCTGCTGTGGTCGCCGCCGGCCGAGATGCCTGGTCTTGTCCCGGTGTCGACGTCGGCGGGTCTTGCGGCTCTGGCGGGCGGTCAGGTACTGTTCATGACGATGGTCGCGGACCGATACTTTCCCAAGGCGCAACCGCGGCTTGTGGCGTCGCTTGAAATCGTTGCGGCCGGACTGTTCCTTGCCGGGGTGTCCGCGTTCCTTTGGCTTCTTCTGTCGGGAGGTGCGGTATGACCGGAATGGTCGTCTCACAGCGTTCTCTCAGCACTCAACTTTCGGTTCTGGCGATGGTGGCGGGGCTTGCGTTTGCCGGGCCGTTCGCGCAGGCTCAACCGGAGGCAAGGCCGGCGGCTTCCGGGGCTGCGCTACCCGCTCGGGACGCGTCGGCGTTGCAAGCGGCGCGGGCTGTGGCTCGCGTCGCGATGATCGATCTGCGACTGATCGAATCGGCGGCGGAGGCGGACTATCAGATCGCCGACGCGGCGTTGTCTCTGGCGATGGAGCTTGCTCCGAACGACACGGATCTGATCCGGAGGCGGATCGAGGCCAACTGGAATGCCGGTCGATCTGACAAAGCGCTCGACATGACGAGGCGGCTGATCACGCTGGACCCGACCGATACGGTCGCGCAGCTGCGGCTGATCAGCGGGATGATCGGCAAGCGGCAGACCGCTCCCGAGCGGCTCGCGTTGTACGAGCGTTACTGCGCATCGACGAAGATCGACAGCTCGATTCGGAGCCGCCTCGCGATGGACGCGGCGTTGCTCGCTCGCGAAGGGGGCGATGCGGCGAAGTTCCGGGGATGGCTCAAGCAGGCCACATCGCTGGACTCCACCAACAAGGAGGCGGCGATGCTCGCGCTGTCGGTGTTCGTCGAGGAGAATCCCAACGACGTTCCCGGGCGGGTCGAGCTGCTTTCCAATCTGCTGATGGCGGATCCGCTCGACCCGCACATCCTGATGACGCTGTCGAGACAGCTCGCGGATCACGGGGTTTTCGAGCACGCCAACCGGCTGCATTCGAGCGCCCGGGACCTCCTGCGCAAGACGGGGGGGGAGATCACTCCGACCGACGAGGTTGAGGCGCTCGTTCTGGAGTGGCAGGTTGACGGCCCGGCCAAGGTCTTTTTCCGCATCTCGAGCAACCTCGCCGCTCAGAGGCGTTCGATCCGTGAGTATAACGAGAACGTCCGGAGCACCGGGATCGGAATCGGAAAGGACCTGGGGCAGCCCGAGGATCTGAGGCTGAATCAAGATACGGAGAAAGTCCGTCTGGCCACCGCGCTGGCTTCGGGCGACAAGGCGGGCGCGATCGCGTCGCTGCAGGACATGTCCAATTCCGTGTCGTTCAAGGAGAGCATCGCCGTCGATGACGCGAAGCGTCCGCTGGGTGCCACTCGCGAAGCGGCGCTCGCGCAGGCGAAGGGGGCTCTGATTGATCTTCAGTTCTGGCGTGTGATCGCGTCGGAAGACCTCGACAAGGTGGAGGCGGATCTGATCAAGTTCGCCGACGGCGCGGTCGAAGCCGATCTTCCCGGGCCGGACATCGTCCGCGCGCTTCTCACGCTCCGCCGCGGCGATGCCGCCGGCTCGCTCGCCGTGCTCGACGCGATGCTCGCCAAACTTGAGGAGGGGCAGCCGATCCGCCTGACGACGGAGTTCGCTCGCGGGCTTGCGCTCGAGACGCTCGGTCGCACGGAGGAGGCTCTCGTTTCCTTCCGGATGGTTCAGCGCGGGCAGCCGCTCCGCCCCATCGGCGCGATGGCGCGGTTTCGCATCGAGAAGATCATCGGAACACGCGATCTGTTCAGCCCGGATCGCGCGGCGGTGACGCGCATCGCGGAAGGGATTCCGACGTGGGTCGACACCATGGTCGACGAGCCCAAGTCGTTCATGTCGGTGTTCGGGGAGAGTCCCTCGACGGCCGCGTTCGGCGAAGACTCGCCGATCACCATCAACATCCGGAACATTTCCCAGATTCCTCTCGCGGTGGGGAGCGACAAGCCGATCAACTCGCGTTTCATGCTGGCCCCGACGCTGACAGGACGCGCGTCGCGCCTCGCCGCGCTGGTGCGGCCCGAGATCGTGGAGACCGATCGCGTGCTCCGGCTCATGCCGCGGCAGACGCTTCAGATTCCCGTGCATCCGGATCTCGGATACGCCGGTTTCGTGCTTGATCTCACGTGCGACGCGCAGGCTAGGGTGAAGTGGAAACTGATCCAAGGATTCACGCCGTCCCAGACGGGCAGTTTCATCGCCGGGCCTCTCTCGCTGACCGCGGAATCGCCTCCTGTGACACGCAATCCTCTCGCGGAGTCCAAGATCGGCATCGAGCAGCTCGTGACCAATCTCGGCTCCCTCTCGGGAAGCGAGTTGTTCCCGTCGCTCGTCGCCTCCAGGCAGCGCCTCTGGGCGGCGGCGGTCCATGTCGACATCGCCCGTGCCGCATCGATCTCCACAACATCCGCAGCAACGACCGCGGACCCCGCAGCGGCTCCGGCGAGTGCTCCTCGCAGCACTCCGCCCCCGGCTCAGCCCGCGGCGACGACGCCGGCTTCGGGCGGCAGTCCGGCTACTGCACCTTCAGCGAAGACTGATTCTCCGTCGGCCGAACTGACCGAGGCGCAGAAGTTTTCCGACAGCCTCAAGAGCGAGCGGGCAGCGATCGCCGCAGCTCTCGCGGCGCGGTTTCCCGTGCTCTCGAGGACAGAGCGGATTCTCGTCGCGGCGATGATGCCCCACGCGGGTCAGATCGAGGAAATGGCGGCGTTCGACGCTGCTGTTCTCGCCGACCCGGATCCGGGAGTCATGGCGATCGCCATGTTGACGCGCGTGAAGCAGCCGGACGATGCCGCGCTGGTCTCCGCCAAGTCGTCCTCAGACCCGCGAGTCGTCGAACTCGCAACTCTTCTGGGCACACGACTTGCGCAGCAGGGCGCGTGTTACTCGAAACTTCGGCCCGGGCTTGCGGCCATGCGGGGTGAAGAAGAGGTTCCTGTCAAGTGATCCCGGGGGATGCGTCACATCCTGGGGTTGACCAACCCGGGGTCCCGTCGGCGAGAAATCGAATCAGGCCGCTGATCGGTTTCGCAATCGGGCTCACGCTCCTCGGGGCTGCGGTGTGGGCGACAACGAGGCAGGCCGACGCGTTGCAGTCGGCATGGAGCAACCTTCGGCAGGCCCCCCCTTTGGTTTTTGTGCTGCTGCTCTTCCTGCCGCTAGTCAACTGGGCGATTTCCGCGGAGGCGTTTCTCCTGCTCACGCGGCGGTTTGCTCCGATCCCGCGCACGGACATGTTCGCGTTGATCGGGTCCGCCTGGTTGCTGAATTATCTTCCGCTTCGCCCGGGCCTCCTCGGGCGGGTTGCGTTCCACAAGACAGTCCACGGCGTCCGGATCCGGGATTCGGCGCATGTCATCGTTCGCTCGATTCTCGCGTCGGGTCTGGCTCTTGCCTCGCTGGGAATCGCCGCTGTCCTTTCGCGGTCCTTCGGGCCCACGCCCCTGTTCGCGCTGCTGGCGCTGGGGCCGGCGCTGGTGATGTCCACGTGGTTCGCGCCGAGAGCGGCGGGCTCCCCGGCGGTTCGAGACTTCATGGGCGTTGTCGGGCTCAAGCTCATGGATGGATTCGCGTGGGCGGCCCGGTACATGCTGGCGTTCCAGCTTGCGGGATGCCCGATCGGGATCGGTGAGGCCCTTGCCGTGGCGGTTGTCGCGCAGGCCGCGATGCTGATCCCGCTCGCGGGCAACGGGCTGGGCCTGCGCGAGTGGGCCGTGGGGCTTCTCGCGGCGTCACTGCCGGCGTGGTACGCGGCGGAAAGCTCGAGCGGCTCGGTCGGTCTCGGGCTCGCGGCGGATCTGATCTGTCGCGCCGGGGAGTTGGCCGCCGCGTTGCCCGTCGGGCTCGTGTGCACCGCGTGGCTCTCGCGTCGAGTCGCGAGGCTCACCCGAGCTTCACGCGAGAGCTGAGCCGATCTGACGACAACGAAAAAGGCCCCCGCGGGTGCGGGGGCCTTTCGAGTGCTGACTTGCGAAAGCCTACTTGTCCTTGTCCTCGATGCCCATGCCCTTGCGGTAGGTCGGGCTGGCCGGACGCTTCGGCGGAACGTACGGGTTGTTCTTGACCGCGGTCATCATCTCTTCGATCGCGCGATCGAGTTGGGGATCGACGCCGCCGACCATCTTGGACGGGTCGTCGACGACGACGATGTCGGGGTCGGTGCCGTGCCCTTCGACGCCCCACGTGCCGTCGGTTTCATAGAAGCCGAAGTTGGGGACTGTGATCGACCCGCCGTCGATGAACTGGGCGTTGCCGGAGATGCCGACGAGGCCGCCCCAGGTGCGCATCCCGATGACCGGGCCGAGCTTGTTGTGCTTGAAGAGCCAGGGGAACATGTCGCCGCCGGACCCGGCCAGCCCGTTGACGAGCATGGCCTTGTGCCCGAAGAAGGCATCGGGCGGCCAGGGCCAATCCTGTCCGTCACGACGGGCCCAGTAGTTGGTCGCTGGGCGGTTGAGCAACTCGATGAACCGCGTGGGGATCTGCCCGCCACCGTTCCAGCGCTCGTCGATGATCAGGGCTTCCTTGCCGCGTTGGCCGAAGTACTGACGGTAGAGGTCGTTCTGCCCGTCGACGCCGGTGTTGGGGACGTAGATGTAGCCGACCTTACCACCGGTCTTTTCCTCGACGTACAGCCGCTTGGACTCGATGTAGGCCCGGTACCGGAGCCCGGTCTCGTTGCCGATGGTCTTGACGAGGACCTCGCGTTCCTTGCCATCCATGGCTGCGGCGGCGTTGAGCGTGAGGGCCACGATCTTGCCCTGCATGCCGACGAACGACGCGTAGATATCCTTCGTGATGTCGACGGGGATGCCGTTGACCGCCAGGACGTAGTCGCCGACCTTGGCGTCGACGCCGGGCTCGGAGAGAGGGCCACGGGCGTCCGCGTCCCAGGGGCCGCCCCCGATGAGACGCGTGATCTTGTACGCGGGGGGGGTGACCGTCGCGTCAAGAATGAAGTCGGCCCCGAGGAGCCCCGCCCCGCCGCCGGTGGGCTGCTGCTCGACGTCGCCGGGCCCCTGGAGGTAGGCGTGCCCGATGTTGAGTTCTGAGATCATCTCGGAGATGATCCAATTGACGTCTTCACGGCTGGCCGCATCGGCGACCATCGCTCCGTAGTGCTTCTTCATCGCGGGCCAGTCCACGCCGTGCATGGTGGGCTCGTAGTACCAGTCGCGCATGATGCGCCAGGCGTCGGTGAGAATCTGGTTCCACTCGTCGCGCGGGTCGATGGTCATCATCATTCCCGCAGTGGAGATGGTCTGCGCCTTTCCGCCGCCGGAGGATGCGTCGACGAGCGTAACGCTGTTCCCGCGGACGACGAGGATCTTCTTCCCGTCGGGCGTGAGCTGCCAGCCGCCGCCGGCGGTGACAGTTTCTTCCTTGGGCTCGTCGGCCTTGTAGTCGTAGATCTTGATCCCGCTGTCACGCCCGCCGCGTGAACCGTTGCGGGCGAAGAGCAGCTTTTCGCCGTCGGCGACAGCCAAGCCCCCGAACGAACCGGGGGCGACGTCGAGCTTCATCGCGCGGGCCTCGAGCCCGTCAAAGTCGATCTTGACTTCTTTGATCTCGTCCTTCTTCTCGTCCTTTTTGTCGTCGGCCTTGGTGCCGTCCTTGCCGCTGCTCTTGGCACGCGTGGCTGTCCAATCGCCGGACATCGGTGCCCCGTCGGGGCCTGGACCCGACCAAGTACCTTTGGCGTCGTTCCCGGTGATGGTGCCCTTGAAGGAGACCTTCATGCCGTTGACGTCGATTTCGAGAGAGAGTTCGCTGGAGGCTTTGTCGAAGGTGCCCGAGGCGGATCCCCCGCCCATCATGGTGGTGACGGAGCCGCTGACCTTGTCGCCCTCGAGCTGGAGTTTGAGCGTGATCGGCAGTCCGCCGGCGAGTTCGGGAATGTTGCCCTTGACCGTGCCGCTCCACGTGCCGGTGACGCCGTCGTCCGCTGTCGCGGCTTCGGCGGGCTTGTCGTCCTTCTTGCCTTCGTCCTTCTTCTCGTCGGGCTTGGCGTCGTCCTTCTTGGGCTCGTCCTTCTTGCCCTCGTCCTTCTTGGGCTCGTCCTTTTTCTTGTCTTCTTTCTTCTCTTCCTTCTTGAGGCGTTCCTCGTCGTTCTCTTCGAGGCCCGGGCTCTTGACGTCCTTCCGCAAGGGTGCCATCAGCAGCACTTCGCTGTTGGTATAGGCGTACGTCGTGTCAAGGTCGGAATACACCGGGTTATCGACCGCCATCTGCGAGCGGTAGAAGAGGAAATCGCCCTTGCGATCAAACGCGGGCGAGGCCGCCTCGAACATGCCGGCGGTCACCTGGTGCTTGGCCCCGGTCTTGACCTCCATGATCCAGATGATGCCGACGTTGGACTTCTCGTCAGCCCGGCGGTACGCGATCCACTTGCTGTCGGACGACCAGCTCACGCTGATCCCGGTCATCCACGGGTCCTTCTCAATCTCCTTCGCCATCGCCCACACGCCGTCCTCGCCGACGGACGCCAGGAACAGGCGGCCGTTCTGGTCGGTCATCGTGATGTGCTTGCTGTCGGGGGACCACTGCGGATTCATTCGGAAGCCTGCACCGATCTCCGAGATCTTCCTGGGTTCGGCCTTGGGTTCGGCTTTCTTCTCTTCAGCCGCTTTCTCTTCAGCCTTCTTCTCGTCACCCTTGGCCGCGCCGTCCTTTTTGGGCTCGTCTTTCTTGTCTTCGGCCTTCTTCTCGTCTTTCTTCTCTTCCGGCGGTTTGGCGTCCGACGCCCGCACGTAGAGCTCGTTCTCGCCGGTTTCATCCGAGAAGTACGCGATCCATTTCCCGTCTGGGCTCCACGAGGGGTCGCGTTCGGCGATCCCGTCCGTCCGCGTCAACGCGCGAACGTAGCCTTCTTTGACGGGGGCGGTGAACAGGTCGCCGCGAGCCTCGATCACCACGCGTTTGGCGCCGGGGCCGATCGACGCGCCGGAGAGGTACGGCGCCGCGTCCACGGTCCGAGTCCGCAGCTTCGGGCGATCGCCGGGGATCGTCACCTTCACTTCCACGGACTGTTTGGTCCCGAGGTTGAGCAGCATCAACTTCGCGCCGAGCTGAAAGACAACCTCGCCCTTCCCATCGCTGCCGGGCCCGACCGAGGGCCAGCGGATGTCGTCGTCCTTGAATGTCGTCACCTGAGCCTTGGCGCCGCTCTTGATGTCGTACGACCAGATGTTCAGGCGGTGCTCCGGCCCGTTGTCCGAGAGGTAGTAGAGCACCGAGCCATCGCTGCCGGGAACCCACATCGGAAGCGTGTCGGTCCCTTCCCAGTCGGTCAGTTGCTTGGCCGCGTTGGTCTTGAGGTTGTAAAGCCAGAGGTCCGTCGCCATCCCGCCGCGGTAGCGCTTCCACGTCCGCGTGTCGGTGGAGTGGGGCGTGTACGCGAGCCACTCCCCGCTGGGCGAGATGGATCCAAAGCCGGAATAGGGCACCGGCACCTGCGAGTACGTCCCGCCCGTCGCGGGAACCGTGAACGCCTGGGTCTGCCGGGAGAGACCGGCGAGGGCGTTGGTCAAGAAGTGCAGTGCCTTGCCGTCGGGCGTCCAATCGCACAGGGTTTCGCCGCCGGGGTGGTAGGTCGCGCGCGTGGGTACGCCGCCGCCGGTGGGGATGGTGTAGAGGTCGCGTCCGCCGTCGTAGTTGCCGACGAAGGCGATCGTGCCGCCGTCGGGACTGAACCGGGGGAAGTTCTCCGCGCCGGGAGGGCTAGCGAGGGGAATCGCCTGTCCGCCTGACTTGGGGACGACCCAGAGGTCGTTGGCGTAGGAGAAGACGATCTGCGTGGCGGAGACGTCGGGCCAGCGCAGCATGGCCGCGTTGGGCGAGACACTCGGCAAGCCACTCGGCGAGCCACCAGGCGTGACCTGGCCGACCGCAGAAGCCGCAAGACCGCTCAGGGCGGCCAGAACCAAGGGAGAAGCACGGTGCATCAAGTGAAACCTCCAGAGCCACCACCCGCCATCACGGACCCATGACCTCAGGGCAAACCCGCCCGGGGCAGGAGTGTACCGGCCTTGACCCTCGTTGGTTCTACGCCCAACAGATTTCCCGGCTTTACACGCCTGACGAAACGGGCTGGCGCGGGCCTCCACATCCGCGTTTGGCGTGCACCCGTGCGGTGGATGCCGGATCGGCGGCGAGTTTGCCCGCAGGCCTGACCGGCCGCGCCTCAAAGCCTCCGCCGCAGTTGGGGCAAACGCCTCGGAGGGTGTGGGCGACGCACTCCGCGCAGAACGTGCATTCAAAGGAGCAGATCCGAGCGTCCGTCGCGTCCGGCGGCAGGTCTTTGTCGCAGCACTCGCAATTGGGTCGCAACTCAAGCATCTCGGACTCCAGCCTCCGGACCGCGACGGATCCGCACCGAGCGATCGGGCGGAATCCCGACCTGCTCCCCCTCAATCGCGATACTTCACGTGGCAGTCCTTGCACGACGCGACCACCAACTTGAACTGCGCCGCCAACTTCGCCGGGTCCGCCTTACCCGCCGCGAGAAGGTCTTCAAGCCCCTGCGCCTCCGTCTGGCTTCTGTTCAACAAATCCGCAAACTCTGACGGCTTGCGCCGCGCATAGTCGGTCGCCCCAGCCGCACGGTACAGATCCGCAAGTCGCCCTGCCTCCGTCGCGGGCACCAGGTCCGGATGATCCTTTGGCACCCTCCAGCCCGCATTCTCGATGGCTTTGAGGTGCTCGAACACCTCGTCGATCTCGACCATCCCTTTCACAAACCCCGGCGGCTTCGCACGCGACGGAAAGTCCGCCGGCACCGCGTCAATCACATTCGCCCCCAGCACCGACGCCCCGCTCGCGGCTGCGTAGAGACCCTTGTACCCCGCTGCGGTCCCCGACACCTTCATCCGCGCCACGCCCTCCGCGGGTGGCATCCACCCCAAGCTCGCCGCCACCGCAGCCGCCGCGCCCGCGCTGCGGTGCTTTCCGTGGTGGCAGTGGATGTAGACGGGCCCGGCGACCATCGCGTCCCGCGTCGCACGAACCAATTCCAACTTCCGTTTCTCGTCAAACCCGTTGTACCCGATCGGCAGATGGATGTACTTCATCCCCATCGCCGCTGCTTTCTCAACCTCGGGCTCCGCACCGTCCACGCTGATGATCGTCTTCACGCCCATCGCCGCAAGAGTCTCAAACCCCGCGTCACCCTCCGGCACGCTTCCGGACACGTACCCCTCGTGATACGCCACCGCGTTATGAATCCCCGGATAGTCACGAGGCGCCGTCTCGCTCATCAAAGGCATCGCGATCGGCGTCAGCGTCTTCGCGCGTGCCTCAGCAGCACCCCCACCGCCGCTGCACGAAACCACGCTGCCCGCGACCACAACCAACGCCAGAGCGCCGATCAAGCTGCCCATCGAACGCGCGAACTTCTTCATGCGAACCTCCTGCCGGTTCTATGACGTCGCCCGCCGCGGGTTGCAGCCGATCAACGCGCGCCACGCCGGTCATCAGGCCCGATCACTTCCGCTCGGACAGCGTTACCTCGGCCGTCTTCTCGACCCCGCCACGCTCGTACGTCACGGTCACCTTGTCCCCCGGGTTCGCCGCTCGCAGCAGCGTCGTGAACGTTTCCACATTCTTCAGCACCGTGTCGTTCCACTTGATCAACCGGTCGTCCTTCTGGAGCCCAGCCTTGTCCGCCCCGCGCCCCGCGGTCACGCCGCCGACCAGCACGCCCGGCTTATCGTCCGCATAGTCGCCCGGCATGATCCCAAACGAGGCTTTGCCAAGCCCGCCCGTTGCTGCCGGAGCGTCCGCTGCTTTCTCCGCCGCGGGCGCGGCTTCCTCTTCCTTCTTCTCCCCGAAGACCAAAGACTCTTTCCGCGTCGCCGCGTCCAGCGCGATCCGCGTCGCCAAGTCCACGATCTTCGCCGCGCCGTCGATGTTGATCTTGTCGGCCGTGTCGATCGGGCGGTGGTAATCCTCGTGCAATCCCGTGAAGAAGAAGATCGCCGGAATCTTCGCCTGGTGGAAGCTCGCGTGGTCGCTCCGCCCGTCGAACTGGCTCCGCTTGGTCAGAGGCTTGATCGCGAACCCGGCGTTCTTCCAGTATGGATCGAGCCAGTCCGCCAGGCCGCTCGCCATGCCAAGCCCCGACACTTCGAGCGCCGGATCGTCCCGCAGCCGCCCGATCATGTCCATGTTGATCATCAGGTAGTGCTTGTCCTTGGGCGCGATCATGTTCTTGGTGTAGAACCGCGACCCCTCAAGCCCCGATTCCTCCGCGGAGAACGCCATCAGCAGCACCGACCGGCAGTTCGCGTCCTCGGGCAGCTTCGCATACTCCGCCGCCAGTTTCCCCGCCATCGTGAGCAAGCCGCTCGTCCCCGAGGCGTTGTCGTCCGCCCCCGGATGGATCACACCCTTTGAGTTGCTCATCGACCCGAAGTCCCCGTAGCCGACGTGGTCGTAGTGTCCGCCGATGACGACCCACTCGTCCGCGAGCGCACCCTTGCCACGCAGCACGCCGCCGACGTTCGCTGTCTTGTGCTCCTCTTTCGTGATCTCCGCCTCGAGCACGAGGCTCGCCTTGGGCAGTTCGATCATCTCGCCCGACGCGTCTGCGTGCTTGCGGAGATCCATCAGCGAACGGCCCATCTGATCGGCCGCTCGGACAAACTCCTCCGCCGCCGCGTTCCCGAGCATCATGACCGGCCCGGGTGACGCCTGCCGCTCCATCCCGCCGGCCGCGCCTGTCGCCTCGGTGAAGTTCATGAGACGCCCCGCGCGGTCGTCCTCCGCGCCGGGCGGATTGACGATCACCACCGCGCCCGCACCGCGCTTGAAACACTCCGCGATCTTCGCGGGAAGATCCGCCTTGGGCGACCAACGCTCCTCCGCCCACTTGCTCTTGCCAGCGTCGGTCATCGGCTCAAACCGAAGCACCAGCACCGTCTTGCCCTTGAGATCGACCCCGCCCTGGAACCCCTGGTACCCGTCGTTCCCCTCAGCCAGCCCATACCCCACGAACACGACAGCCCCGTCAGCCTTCCCATTCCCCGACATGGCCAGCGCCCGCATGTCGGTCCCCGCGACGAGCGGCTTGTCGCCCTGCGGCAGCCGAAGCGTCAACGCCTCCTTCGCCACCTCGATCTTGCCCCCGCGAAGACGTCCAGGAACAAAGTCCTGATAGAAGGAGGTGAACGCCTTGTCGCCCTCGTTAAAGGCCGGCGCGAGCCCTGAACGCTTGAAGTGAAACGCGATGTAATCCGCCGCGTCCGCGTTCCCCCGGTCCCCCGGGCAACGCCCCTCGAACCAAGGGTTTGCCAGCGTGAAGATGTGCTGCCGGTAGACCGCCGCGTCCGCCGCGTGCGTGTCCGCGCCGGCAGGTACCGTCCGGTCCACCGCGTCGCCGCCAAAGGCCGCGGCAAGGCTGGACCATCCCAACGCCGCTCCCGTCACGAGAACCAAAAGTGCGAGGCGGGGGACACGGCAACGGGTGTTCAACATGCGGTGGTCGCTCCAAATGGGTGGGAAAGCTCCCCGGTCGGGCTTTGGGCCCGCCTTGGGACTCGGGAGTGTACCGCCAGAATCCTCCTCGCGCTGCACCCAAACCGGACATCCAGCGAACCCTCTCCTAGACTTTCGCTGCCTCCGATTGAACCATACCCACCGCCAAGCACACGCCAAACACAGGGTTCCTATGACCGCGATCCACCCGACCGCCGCTCGTCTCCCCCTCGCAGCTTCCGCCGGCCCGGCCGGCTCTCCCCTGGCCCCCTCGGACACCTTCGTCCACCGCCATCTCGGCCCCCGCGAGCACGAAATCCAGGCCATGCTCGGTACCCTCGGCTATTCGACCCTCGACGAACTCACCAACGCCACCGTCCCCGCGTCGATTCTCCGCCGCGACCTCATGAACCTGCCGGGCCTCCCCACCGATCGCACGCTCGGTGAGCACGAGGTCCTCCAGCGTCTCCAAACCATCGCCGCCAAGAACACCATCGCCAAGAGCTACATCGGCGCCGGCTATTACGGCACCATCACCCCCGGCGTCATCCTCCGCAACATCATGGAGAACCCCGGCTGGTACACCCAGTACACGCCCTACCAGGCTGAGATCGCCCAGGGACGCCTCGAAGCCCTCCTCAACTTCCAGACCATGATCGCCGACCTCACGGGGCTCCCCCTCGCCGGCGCATCCCTCCTCGACGAAGCCACGGCCGCCGCTGAAGCCATGGCCATGTGCTTTGCGATGGCCGGCGGCTCCGACGGCACGAAGAAGACCTTCTACGTCGATGACAGCTGCCACCCGCAGACCATCGCTGTCTGCCAAACCCGCGCCGACTCGATGGGTATCCGCATTCTCCCCCTCCCAGAGGGAGGGGGCCGGGGGGAGGGTTCCTCTTCGATCGACTTCGCCTCCGCCTGCGGCATCCTCGTCCAATACCCCGACACCTCCGGGGCGATCCACGACTACCGCAGCCTCTGCACCGAAGCCCACAAGCACAACTGCCTCGTGATCGCCGCCACCGATCTCCTCGCCCTCACGCTCCTCACGCCACCCGGCGAGTGGGGCGCGGACATCGCCGTCGGCTCCGCCCAGCGGTTCGGCGTCCCCATGGGCTTCGGCGGCCCGCACGCCGGCTTCATCGCCACCTCCGAGGCCTACGTCCGCAAGATGCCCGGCCGCATCATCGGCGTTTCCAAAGACGCCCACGGCAACACCGCCTACCGCATGGCCATCCAGACCCGCGAACAACACATCCGCCGCGAAAAAGCCACCAGCAACATCTGCACCGCGCAGGCTCTCCTCGCCATCATGGCCGGCATGTACGCCGCGTACCACGGTCCAAACGGCCTCCGCCGCATCGCCATGCGCGTTCACACGCTCACGACGCTCCTCAAGCAGTCCCTTTCCGCCGCGGGCCTCACGGTCACGGGGGGGGGCTTTGATACGCTCCGCGTGACGGGCAAGCAGGGCGTCCTCGCCGCCGCCGCAAATGCGAACATCAACCTCCGCGACTTCAAGGACGGCACGGTCGGCATCTCCCTCGACGAAACCACCACCCTCGAAGACGTCAACATCATCCTCTCCATCTTCCGAAGCCCAGCGGTTCCAACCGCTGGGAATTCAGGGTCAATCACCCCCCCCACCCCCTTCGCCCGCACGAGCGACTTCCTCACCCACCCCGTCTTCAACACCCACCACTCCGAATCCGAGATGCTCCGCTACATCTTCAAGCTCCAGGGCCGCGACCTCTCCCTCGCCCACAGCATGATCCCCCTGGGCTCATGCACCATGAAGCTCAACGCCACCGTCGAGATGACCCCCGTCACCTGGGGCGCCTTCGGCAACCTCCACCCCTTCGCCCCCGCCGACCAGTGGCGTGGCTACGCCGAGATCTTCGCCGACCTCGAACGCTGGCTCTGCGAGTGCACAGGCTTTGACGCCATGAGCCTCCAGCCCAACGCCGGCAGCCAGGGCGAGTACGCCGGCCTCATCACCATCCAGGCCTACCACAAAGCCCGGGGCCACGGCCACCGCAACATCTGCCTCATCCCCACCAGCGCGCACGGCACCAACCCCGCCTCCGCCGTCATCGCCGGCATGGAAGTCATCGCCGTCGCCTGCGACGAACGCGGCAACATCGACATCGCCGACCTCAAAGCACGGGCTGACGAGCACAAAGACAACCTCGCCTGCCTCATGGTGACCTACCCCAGCACGCACGGCGTCTTCGAAGAAGGCATCCGCGAGATCTGCCAGATCATCCACGACCGCGGCGGACAGGTCTACATGGACGGCGCGAACATGAACGCCCAGGTCGGCCTCACCTCCCCCGGCTCCATCGGTGCCGACGTCTGCCACCTCAACCTCCACAAAACTTTCTGCATCCCCCACGGCGGCGGCGGCCCCGGCATGGGCCCCATCGGCGTCGCCAAACACCTCGCCCCCTACCTCCCCGGCCACCCCGTCACCAGCCCCTTCGCAGGCCGCGAACAAGGCAACCCGACCACCGCCGGCACCCACGCCATCGGCCCCGTCTCCGCCGCTCCCTTCGGCTCACCCTCCATCATGCTCATCTCCTGGACCTACATCGCCCTCATGGGCGCCGCAGGCCTCCGCAAGGCAACCCAGGTCGCCATCCTCTCCGCCAACTACATGGCCAAACGCCTCGAGCCCCACTACCCCATCCTCTACCGCGGCAAATCAGGCACCTGCGCCCACGAGTTCATCCTCGACATCCGCCCCTTCGAGAAATCCACCGGCATCAAAACCGAGGACCTCGCCAAACGCCTCATGGATTACGGCTTCCACGCCCCCACCATGTCCTTCCCGGTGCCCGGCACGCTCATGATCGAGCCCACCGAGAGCGAGCCCAAAGCCGAACTCGACCGCTTCTGCGACGCGATGATCGCCATCCGCAAAGAAATCGCCGCCATCGAAGCCGGCACGATGGACCGCACCGACAACCCCCTCAAGAACGCCCCCCACACCGTCGGCGAAGTCACCAATAGCGACTGGAAGCACCCCTACACCCGCGAAGTCGCCGCCTTCCCCGCTCCCTGGGTCAAAGACTCCAAATTCTGGCCCCACGTCGCAAGAATCGACAACGCCTACGGCGACCGAAACCTCATCTGCGCCTGCGTGCCGATGTCCGAGTATTGAAAACAGAGCCCGCAGCGCCAGCAAGGGGGTGGGCGGAAGTGCGTCCTCCAGGACAAGGCGCACCACAGAGTCACAGAATCACACGCCGCCGCCTTCCGATCCCAAGCCCGCTCGATCATCCAAGGCCTATTCTCGAACGTGAATCCGACCGACGGCATCATCGACGAATCCGCGTCTCACATCGTCAGTCGGGGCTTCTTTACAGGTCGTAGGTGCCTCGCGATCGGATCACTCGCGATCTTCATCGCCTATCTCGTCGTTCCCTACGCATGGGGCCGGGCGGCCTCTGAAGACACGTCATTGCCGCCGATCTGCTCCTCGATGCCGGCGTGGCGCGAGCTCTACACCTTGGGTTGGGAGGCATCAGGTAAGCCGGGCAAACCGCGAACGCCTTGGCGTCGCCGCGCCTCCGAATCCCCCTAGTGCCCAGTCCCTAACTCTTCCGCAAAGAACTCCGCAATCCGCGAGTACAGCGACTTCGTCACCACTGGGTCCGGCACCATGTGCGTGAAACCCGGCAGCACCAGAAAATCAAACGTCTTCCCCGCTCGGAACATCGCGTCCGCCATCTTGAGCGAGTGCATGAAGTACACGTTGTCGTCCGCCGTCCCGTGCACCAGCAGCAGCGGCACCTTCAGATCCTTCGCGTACGTCAGCACGCTGCTGTTCTTGTACCCCTCGGGGTTCTCTTCGGGCGTGCCCAGGTACCGCTCGGTGTACGTCGTGTCGTAATCCTCCCACGCCGCCACCGGAGCCCCCGAGCACGCCGCTTTGTACACATCAGGCCGCCGCATCGCGAACATCGCGCTCGCGTACCCGCCAAACGACCACCCGTACACGCCCACACGCTCCATATCCATCTCAGCGTACTTCGCCCCAAGAGCCTTGAGCGCCGCCACCTGATCGTTCATCCCCACATCAATCAGGTCGCCCTTCGCGTTCCCCGACTCAAGCTTCCAAGCCCGCTGCCAATCCCGCCCGCGGTCCGGCGTCCCGCGATTGTCAATCGACACCATGATGAACCCATGATCCGCGAACCACTGGTTCAAAAGCGACCCGTACGGGTTCTTCGTCACCGTCTTGGCGGTGGGCCCCACATACACCGACGCGATCACCGGGTACTTCTTCGTCTTGTCAAAGTTCCGAGGCCTGATCACGCTCGCGTAGAACGTCCTGCCCTCAGCCTCCACCGTCGTCCACTCCGGCGCAGGCATGAACGGCGGTTTCTCCGCCACCGACGCGATCGGCCCGACCTCTTTGTTCATGCTGAACACGGTCCACGAACGCTCTCCGCCCGCCGTCGTCGAAGACTTCACCACCGTGTCAAACGTCTTCCCGAACGTCATCCCATGAATGCCAGGCTCGATCGTCAGCGGAATCGGCGCGATCCGAGCCTTCAGCGGCACCGCCCACACCTGAGCCTCGGTCGGGTCCTTCGACGCCGACACATACGCCGTTCCAATCTTGTCATCAAACGCGAGCAAATCCCGGAACCCGATCGCCTCCCCCGCCAGCACCGCAAGCTGCTTTCCAGCCTTGTCATGCCACCGCAATTCCGGCCACCCCGAAGACTCCGAGATCCAGAGGAACCCCGACCCATCCTCCAGCCAGTGCGGCACCGTCTGCCGGATCTCCACCCACGCGCTGTCCTTCTCCCGAAGCAGCTCCGTGACCTTTCCGTCAACCGCCACCGCGTACACCACCATCTCCGTCTGCGCCCGGTTGCTCACCACGATCGTCAGCGGCGCATTCTTCTCCCAGGTCGTCGTCACCAGGTACGGATACTTCTCCCGATCCCACTGCACCTTGACCGGATAGCAGTTGTCCGTCGCAGAAACAAAGAGCTGCACGTCCGCATTCTTCTTCCCAGGCCGCGGGTAGGGCCACGTCTGCGCCGATCGCTCCGGGTTCACCGGGTCCGCGATCGTGAACGTCTCAAGCCCCGCAGTATCGACCCGCGTGTACGCGATCCACTTCGAATCCGGGCTGAACCAGTACCCCTCTCGCCGATCCATCTCCTCAGCCGCGACAAACTCCGCCACCCCGTACTCCACGCTCGGAATCTCGGGTGAGAGAAGCACCTTCTCGTTCCCCGTCGACGTGCTGATCACGCAAAGCGAACCGTTCCGCACGCACCCGATCAACGAGCCATCCTCCGACAGCCGCGGATCAATCGGGAACCCACTGCCGGATCCAACCTCACGCACCTTCGCCGTCGCCCGCTCCACCAGGTACAACTTCCCCGAGAGCGGCACCAAGATCGTCCCCCCATCCTTCGACAGCGAATACGACGCGATCCCTCGCGACGACATCCGCATCCGCTCCCGCCGTGCCTTCTCCTCCGCCGACAAACTCTCTTCCGCACCCTTCAAAATCGCGTCCGCCGTCAGCAGCACCCGCTCCTTGCCGCTGGCGACATCAAACTCGTACAAGTCCTGCACCACCGACCTCGGCCCCGACCGCAGAAACAAAACAGCCTTCCCATCCGGCGTGATCTGAAACCCACGCGGCGTCCCCGCCCCGAACCGATACGTCGACGCGAACTGCTCGAGAAACGCCGGATCAGCGATGCCTGTCGAGGCTCCCCGGGACAACCCGGACGCCGAGTTCCCCCAATCGTTCGCGGCCCCGCCCCGGGACTCGGCCTGACCCGCGCAACCCGCCAACGCGAGGCACCCGATCGCAAACCCAAGACCCGCCCGCTTGATCATCGTTGAACTCACGACACGGCTCCTTGGGCCAAAGGCATCGCCTCGGCACTCCGCAGTTGCTGGACAACCTTCTTGTGCGACATCAAACTCAACGGGATCATCGCGATGTACACCCACACCGCAATCGAAAGCGTCAACCACGCGTCGCGGAACACCGCCAGCACAAACATCCCAAGCAGCACCATCACAAACGGCACCGCCGACCGCTTCACCCGCATCTTCTTGAAGCTGAACATCGGCACCTTCGAGATCATGAGGCCCGCAATCAGCAACGTGTTCACAATCACCAGCGCAGGCTCGATCGACTCGAACACCGCCATCGTGCTCTCCGACACCTTTCCCGTCTGGATCGGAAAGTACTTCGCCACGTCCAGCATCGCAGGCACCAGCATCGCTCCACCCGCGGCAGGCGTCGGAAGCCCGATGAAAAACTTCCCCAGCACCGACTTGCTCTTGGGCTGTCGCGGCATCGCTGTAAACCGTGCCAGACGCAACGCCGAGCACAGCACAAACGCCATCACCGCCGCCATGCCCAGCGCCTTGTGATCCTTCAGCATCCACTGATGGATCAAAATCGCCGGAGCAACGCCGAACGACAGAAAATCCGACAACGAGTCAAAGATCGCCCCGAACCGCGACGTTGCCTGCAAGAGCCGAGCCGCCCGCCCATCCAAGAGGTCAAACACCGCCGCCACACCGATCGCCAGCATCGCCGTCTTCCACGTCGCTTCGATCTCCGCCGCACTCGCCCCCGCCGCCACATACTGCGACGCCTTCAGCGAATAGTGGATCGACGCCAACCCGGAGCACAACGACACCGTCGTGAACAGGTTCGGCACCAGTTTCCGGAACGCGACGTGCTGCTTTGATTCCGAATCCAGTGTGAACATCTACCCCTCCGCCAAAGGCGTGCTCTCGCCGGTTCCGCGAGCGACGTTCGCCACCTCGTCCACTTCCGTGGCCATCAGACCTCGCGGCTCGATCGACGCCCCCGACATGACGGGCGCGAGCCGAGCCAGCACCGTCTCCCCCGCCACACACTTATCCCCGACCTTGACCAATGGCTCGATCCCCGCTGGCAAGTACGTATCCACGCGCGAACCAAACCGGATCAGCCCGAACCGCTCCCCACGCCTCAGCGTCGTCCCCTCTTCGATCCGGTTCACGATCCGCCTCGCGATCAGTCCGGCGATCTGCACGAAGACCAGAGGCCTCCCGTCCGGCAATGCCATCGCGTACGAGCACCGCTCGTTGAACTCGCTCGCCTTGTCGAACGACGCGTTGAAGAACTTCCCGGGCCTGTACGCGATCCGGAGCACCTTCCCCGCCTCGGGCGCCCGGTTCACGTGCACGTTGAACACGTTCATAAACACGCTGATCCGCGTCATCGACCCCGCCACCGACGGATCGATCCCCAGTTCCGCCGGGGGCGACGACCGCACCACCGCGCTCACCACCCCGTCCGCCGGGCTCACGATCGTGTTCGCCCCCGCGGGGATCGCCCGCGCCGGGTCACGGAAGAACCAGAACGACCAGCACGCGACCAGCACCAGCGGCACCGCCACCACCGCCCCGAGCCACGCCGCAAAGAAAAACGCCGCCGCCGACAGCACCGCCGCCACCGCGAAGAACCACGCGACAATGCCCATCCCCTCCCGCGCGATGATCGGTGCGGGGTCGTCCGGAATCGTCTGGTTCGCAAGTGGGTCGATGCTCACGCCCGCATCATACCCACATCCAAAAAAGCAAGGAGGCCCCGCCCGAACGAGCGAGGCCTCCTGTTTGATTTCCTGACCGGGTTCCGGGCCGGGGCCCATGCCTCAGCCGGACGCCCGCTACTTCTCGTCGGTTCCCGTCGCCGAAGACGCCCGGTGGGCGTCGCGAATCCGCGTCGCACGCGAGACATACCCCAAGGCGCGGGCGATCAGCTCGCCACGCGATGACGCGTTCAGCTTGCGATGCAGGCTCTTGACATGATCGTGCACCGTGTGCGGGCTGCGGCCGAGCTCGTCGGCGATCTGCCGGACGCTCTTCCCCAGCACCAGATGGTTCAGCACAAGCTGCTCCCGATCCGAGATCGTCGAGTTCGAGTCCACAGCCTCGCCGAACGCCATCCGGGCCCGCTGAACCAGGATCGGAAAGACCGCCCGCAACGACGCGATCGACGACGCTTCGAACGCGGGAGCCCCCGCCGAAGGAGCCATCACCACGATCACGGCGCGGTTGTTCGTCGCGTTCAGCGACGCCGAGCCGACAAACGGCTGCCCGATCCGATTCCCACCCAAAGCCTGCACCAGCGGGAGGGATGCCCACTGTTCATTCTTCGCCACCGTCGACAAAAGACCGGACACCGGCGCGGGCACTGCCGCGTCCCATCCGATGGTCGTCAGACGCTCCAGCGAATGACTCGCCTCGCTCGTCAAAACCAGAGGAGGCATCGGCCGATCGGGGTCGATCGGGCTGATCAATCGAATACTCTGCGACTCCACTCGCCGAACCGTCCCGTTTGCGGACAGCTCGACCGCAAACACCGCGATCAGCCCGCGAAACCCGGGAATCGTCGTTCCCACGGTCTCCGCCGCACGGTCACACCAATCCATTGTGGCAATCGCTGGCAATGCCACCAACTCAGCCGTACGCGAAGCCACACGGGCCAAAAGCTCATCGAGGGGTTGATTCATCGAACATTCTCCTTAAGCTCGAGCCTCACAGGCCAACAGACCTCTGATACCGACCCGAACAACATCCCCTCCAAGGGACGAAGGACAGGCAAAGAATATCTGGTTCAACAACAAAATGCACGCCGACATCGCCCTTTCTGCCAAAAGTATCCCCACAAAAACAAATTTGTTCCATTTCTACAGGGAATTGTAGCAGATACCGGGGAAGCCCGTGCCGAAAACACCTTGTACAAGTGGCCTCAATCGCTCGGACGGGCCCACATCCGTACGTTCCCACGCCAAGGGCAGAGCGGCAGCCTCCCGTTCGAAATTCGTTCCGCTCCTTCAGGGGGACCCCGCTTCACGTCCACTCATGTATACCGCAAAACGACCTCCGAGAACGCCGGATATGCGGAAAAATCCGCCTTTGAGTGGAATTCCGCGCATTCCTGATGCACATTGTGCTTGTCAGAATGTTTGGCCGTGGGCCGGGCTTCTGTTCAATATCTGTTCGGACGAGTGGTGTTGTCCGGCATGGGTCAAAGTGCATGGGCGCGCTTTCTCGCCATCCAGATTCACCACTCGTTGTTGCCGATTGGCAACCCGACGTGGCCCAACTTCTGGATGAGAATCACCTCATCGCGTACTCCGAGCGGCCAGGACGGCGGCTCGCGTTCGCGGCCTCGATGTCGCAATTCCTCGGCGCCCAGCGCGACGCGGAAGTCTGCCCCTTCTACGGGCGGTACATCGCCGACCTCGAGTCCTTCTGCCACCAACTCGAACGAACCATCGCGGGGCCCACGCTCAGACGACGTGTCGACGGGATCGATGGCGTCGCCGCACTCCTCCGATACCGCAACAGCGTGCTCGGACGCCGCGCCACGCGCTTCCGGTACTACGTCTGGCACGACGCCGACGTCCTCCTCCGCACCGACCGCTCGCTCTTCGGCCGCCTCGTCGACACCATCGCGGGAGTCGCCGCCGAGGCCGAATACGTCAGCGACGACCTGCTCCTCATCCACCGCGCCGTCTTCGTCGGCGGCAAAGACCTCGTCGACTACTTCGAGGACGAGGAAGGCCAGTTCAAGTCCTGGTGGAAGGACGACTTCGGCGACCCCTTCTGGCAAGTCGTCACCGGCATCCATGCCCCGTCCTGCACCACGTGCGACATCGACCCGCTCGATCAGTGACCTTCACCGTTCGACCGAGTCTTCAAACGAGAGAGAAGAGAGGGTGGCCAGGCATCAGTCGGCCGCCCTCCTTCTCATTTTGCCGCCTCAGATTCGACCCGCTTCAACTTGAGCCCCTTCCACCGCACCTCCATCGGCTCGGCCTGCTTCCCCACATCGTGCACCTGCAACGCGATGAACCCCTCCCGCGTCCGCCCGTCCTTAAACCCGCTCACCGTCGGCACCCCGTTCACCCAGATGCTGATCTCCTCCCCCACCGCCCGGATCCGCATCGCGTTCCATTCGTTCTGTTTGAACGCTTTCCGCCCCGCCGCGTTGTTCTTGAGATCCACCAGCCACCCACGCCGCCCCTCGTCATAAAGCCCGCCCGTCCACGCCCGCTCCGCCGGATCAATCTCCGCCTGATACCCGTGCACCCGCCCGTTCTGATACTCCGCCGTGCTCAAACTCCGAAACTGCACGCCGCTGTTCACCCGAGGGTCCACCTTGAACTCAAGCTCAAGTTCAAAGTCTCCGTAAACCCCCTCTGTACACAGGAACGAATTGGGCGAATGCGCCACCGTCGTCCCCACGATCGCTCCATCCTCCGCGCGATACGAAGCCTTTCCGCCTCGCTGCACCCACCCGCGAAGCGTCGTGCCGTCAAAGAGAGCCACAGGTTCTTGCGGCCTGTTCCACGTCTCCACGATTTTCAAATCCGTCGCCGACGCGCTCGACCCCGTCCCCGTGATCTCCGGGCCCGAGGGCTTCTCCGACGCACACCCGCATCCGAGCCCCACGACCAACACAAGAGCTCCAGCTGTATTCCATCGCTTCATGGCTTCTCCTCAGGCAAAGAGTCAATCTCCCCCACCGTCCACGCCCTCGACCGCCCCACCGTCTTCATCCGAGTCCGCAGCACCTCCGACCCCGACACCGGCGTCGCCGCGTTCCCCCACGACCGCCTCACAAACGTCAGCGTATCCGCAACCTCCTGGTCGCTGAGACCCGACGCCGCCGGCATCTGCCCGTTGTACACCACGCCGTCCCGCTCCATGCTCCCATCCATCCCGTGCAGCACGATCCGAATCGCCCGCCCCGCCTGATCCCCCGCCGCACGCTGCGAACCCGCCAAAGGCGGCGTCTGCCCCGGCACCCCGCGCCCCTCCGTCCCGTGACACTGGGCACAATTCCTCGCGAACACAACTCTCCCCCGCTCAAACGCCGCCTGCTGCTCCACCGTCAGCGGCACGGGCTTGGTCCCGCGATCCACCGCCGGCCGCCCCGGCCAGTCAAACCACACCATCGCCCGCGCCATCCGCTGATCCTTCTCCGCCCCCGCGACCCACGCTTTCGGCTCGCGAGCAAGCCGGATCGGCCGAGGCCTCGCGCTCCCCACGCCGATCACGCTCTCGACCCGCCCCATCAGCGACCGCTTGACATCCTCCGGCCATCCCTCGCTCGCGACCGCATCCAGCAGGTCCGCCCGCTCCTCGCTCCGCACCCCGCGAAGCACCGACGACGCGAGATCCGCCACGAGCCCCTCGCGTTTTTTCGCATCCCCCTTGAGCGTCTCGCGGATCGCTTCAATCTCCACACCCGACAGCGAATTCACCACGCACGACCGAAGCACCCCATCCTGCGGCTTCTCCATCGCGGCTTTGACCAGCGCCGCTGACTTGGCTTCCGGCTCGCCATCCGATCCCATCGCGAGTGCCGCATGCCACACGACCCGCCGCTCGGAATCAGAGAGCAACGCTCCCGCCAGATCCGCCCACTCCCGCCGCCCCGCCATCATCCGCGCCGCGTGCTCACGCACCGCGGAGTCCGCGTCCTTCGCCGCCGCTTGCAGATCCTCGCGGCTCACAACGCCCAGCCCCTCCAGCGTCCAGATCGCCTGCGCCCGCGTCGCCGCCCGCCCGCCCCCGCGAGCCTGCTTTCGCACCAGGTCCGCGACGCCGACGGCCCGCCGCTCAACTAACAGCCGCTGTGCCGTATCGCGAAACCACCCATTCTCATGCCCCAGCAATTCCACCAACCGCTCGTCCGTGGCTTTGGAAAGTCTCACGCTTCCGCCATACATCGGCGCAACGTACTTCCCATCCATGATGACCCGCCAGATCCGCCCCATCGCCACCGGCTGCTCAAGCCCGCGCTCCACGATTTGTGCTTTCAACTGCGGCGTCAGGTACGTCTTGTGCTGGATCACCCCGCGATACAGGTCCGCGATGTACAGCGTCCCATCCGGCCCCATGCACGTCGCCACCGGCCGAAACCGCTCATCCGTCGAGGTCAGAAACTCCCGCTTGTCGTACGCGTTCTTTCCGCGCGGCTTGCCGCCGGACTCCGTCAGATCGAGAAGCCGCACCATGTTCCCCGCCGGCTCGCACACATACACCGACCCCTTCGTCCCCAGCGCCCCGCCCCGATCCATCGTCGGCGAACACGCCGCCGTGTGCGACCTCAGCGTCCCATCCTCCCTCAGCACGCCCTCCTGGTACCCCCGATTCACCCCGGGCGTCGCTCGCGCCGGCCACACCGTCTGATCACCCATCACCCCTTCGTTCACACCCGTCAATCCCCCGCCACCCGACCACCGCGCCGCAAACCACTTCGGCACCGCGTCCACCCGCAACGCATCCGAGTTCGGCGTGTAATACACCCGCCCCAGATCATCCATCGTGAGCCCCCACTGCCCATGCGAAGGTGTCGCCCGCGTCTCCGCCCGCACCCCGTCAAACCTCATCGACACGGAATGCTGCGAGAACTCGATCCAGTTGTCCATCCCGTACAGCAGCCCGTTCGGTGCATGCTCCGGATTGTCCAGACCGGCGATCCCCGCGAGCACAGTCTTCTTCGTGTCCGCACGCCCGTCCCCGTCCGTGTCCGCCGCGAAGTACACAAACGGCGGCTCGATCACAAGCGCCGAAAGCCGCCCTCCAGTCTGATAGCAAGGCATCACCCCCCGCGGCAACTTCAGCTTGTCCAGAAACGTCCGCCTCGTCTCAAATCGCCCGTCCCCATCCACATCCTCCAGCACCGAAATCCGATTCACAGGCTCCTGCTCGCCCGTCGCCGCCATGTCCACCATGTACGAAGGCATCTCCACCACCCACAGACGCCCGTCCTCGTCAAACCGGATCGCCACCGGTGCCATCACCTCAGGCTCCGACGCCACAAGCTCCAATCGCATCCCAGGCTCGGCAAGCTCAAACATCCGCGCCGCCGCCACAGGCGTGTACGCCGGCGAACTCTCCCCATGATCCTGCTGCGTGATCCGAGGCCCCGACAACACCACCGCCGCCCCGGCCAACGCCGCCAACACCACGCCCGCAACGCCTCGCGACTGCACACTCATGCCACGATGATACACAATGACGCCCGTGGCGATATGCTGGACTCATGCACGTTCCAACACTCGTCCACTCGTTGCTCGTTCTCACTCTGAGCCTCCTCACGGGTTGCGCCCACACCAACGACGAGCACCCGGGTGATCGCAATCGAGCAGCGAACCCCCCAGGCTCCGCCGGCACCCTCATCCTCATCGGCGGCGGCCTCGAACGCGACAACGCCGACGTCTTCCGCCGCATGATCGCCCTCGCGACCAAACCCGGCCAGCCCCCGCGCGTCCTCGTCGCCACCGCTGCAAGCCTCGACGAAGCCGCCTCCCTCGCCAGCGTCACCACCTCCTTCCGCACCTACGACCCCGCCACCGACATCACCACCATCAGCCGCACCACCGCGCCCGACGCCGCCGTCGCCGCCATCGACGCCGCACACTTTGTCTACTTCACCGGAGGCGACCAAAAGCGCATCATCGACCTCTACCGCCCCGCCGGTGTTGATCGCCCCGAAGCCACCGCCCTCCGACGCCTCCTCGCCCGCGCCGGCACCATCGCAGGCACCTCCGCAGGCCTCGCCATGATGTCCGACCCCATGTTCCTCACAGGCTCCAGCGACGACGCCCTCGAAACCGGCCCTAAAATCGGCCACGGCATGGGCTTCATCCCGAACATCATCACCGACTCGCACTTCGTCGAGCGGGCCCGCCTGGGTCGCCTTTACACGGCGCTTGTCGCGTCCAACCGACTGATCGGCGTCGGCGTCGCCGAGAACGCCGCTTCCGAATTCTGCCTCGGCACGACCGTGCTCACCTCACTCACCAAAGCTCCCACCGTGATCGTCGACGTCGCCGGCGCCAAACGCGAAGGTGGCACCATCAGCAATCTGCTCGCCAAACCGCTGACCGCGGGAGAGTCCATCCAGTTGCACGAACTCACGTCCAAGGCCGCACGCATGGTGTACGACGGGGTCCGGATCAACGGCCTAGCACCGATGCAGAGCATCGCCTCCACCGGACCCAACAAGCGTCACACCTTCACCGGCGATCCCGCCGCCGATGGATGGACGCACATCGAGATCCGCATCCACGACGCCCCTAAAGCTCCCACGCTTCCGACACTCATCGACGAAAAGCCGGAACCCGCGACGCGCTGACGTTCACTGCGCTTCTGCCGGACCCGGCCCCACATACACCACAAAGTCCGCCCGCCCCTTGTCTTCTTCCTTGAGTGTCTCCGACCACTCGTTCACAAACGACACGCTGACAATCCGCACGCCAGGCCTCATCGCCCGCATCGCCAGCACCGTCCCGCCCGTCTTGTCAATGTGAAACCGCCCGATCACCAGCAGCGTCGGCGACCTCCCAGCCTCCACCGACCGCACCACCGACTCCGCCATCGTCCAATCCCACGTCGATTGGCTCCGGAACATCGCCTCCGTCCGCGCCTTGCGTGCCTCCGCCTCCGCCGCACCCTCAGGCTTCCGCTCCGCCACAGGCCCGTTCATAAACTCGTCAAACGCCACCTGATAAGGCCCCGTCGGCAACGCATCCGGCACCCGCACCAACCGCGCCTGTTCCGCCGTCAGCCCCCGCAGCCGATCAAACCCCTCCGTCCGCGCAAGACGCACATACCGCCGCGGCGCATTGGCCGCAATCACAGGCCGGCCGCGTCCCTTCGCATCCTCGACCATCTTCCGATGCCCCGGCGGATAGTTGCTCACCGTGCGGTTGGTTGCTTTCCGGAACGCCTCCTCGTTCGTGAGCCCCGCCACATAATCATCAAGCCCCGCCTGCTCGTCCCGCTCAAAGAACTCCATCGCCAGCGCCGACTTCTCCTGCTGCGCCAGCACCGACCACAGCTCCGCCGCAGTCTGCAAGCCAAGCGGGTGACCATGGTTCTCACCCACGAGAACCGCGTCAGCCCCGCGCCCAGCGTTCACAAGATCGAGGAACTCGGCTTTGCTCCCATCGCCACGAAAGTAAACCGGCGACCGAACCGCAGCCTTCTCAGCCACCCGATCAGGCCCCGTCGAACACCCCGCAACCAACCCCACCAGCCCAACCGCCAAGCACACGATCTTCAACATCTTCATGCCTTCCTCCGTGCCACTCCGCGAATTCAGTGTTTCAACCGTCTTTGCCTTCACGCCGCACGCATCACGCAGCACGACTCAGCCCAAGAGCTCCCCAATCAACGCCGTATGGCTCTTCTTCCCCATCTCAAAGCAGTCCAGCTCGAACTTCTCGTTCGGGCTATGCACCCGATCATCATCAAGCCCAAACCCCATGAAGATCGTGTCGATGCCGAGCTTGTCCTTCAGCATCCCCGCCACCGGGATCGACCCGCCGCTCTTGATCAGCGCGGGAGCCTTCCCCGTCGCCTTCTTGATCGCCGCGCTCGCCGCCCGCATCGTCGGGCTATCGATCGGCGTCGTCACGCCAAACCCGCCGTGATGATCGTTCAATTCCCACCGGCACCCCGCCGGCGTGTGATCCTTGCACCACTTGAAAAACTGCTTGGTGATCTTCTTCGGGTCCTGGTTCGCCACGAGGCGGAACGAAACCTTCGCCGACGCGTACGCCGGGATCACCGTCTTCGCGCCCTTCCCCGTGTACCCGCCCCAAATGCCGTTGATCTCCGCCGTCGGCCGCCCCCACTCACGCTCCATCGCCGTGAACCCCGCCTCGCCGATATCCGCCGCCGCCGGCAGCCCGATCTTCTTGAGCGCCGCCTTACTGTTGAACTTCAAAGCCTTCCAGTTCGCCCGCTCCTGCTTCGAGATCGGCACCACCGCGTCATAAAACCCCGGGATCGTGATCCGCCGCTTCTTGTCGTGCAGCTGCGCCAAGACCCGCGTCAGCTCCGTGATCGGGTTCGGGCACCGCCCGCCCCAAAGCCCCGAGTGCAGATCCTGATTCGCCGCGTGCAGCACCACCTCCGTGTACGCCAAGCCACGCACGCCATACGTAATCGCAGGCTTCCCGCGCCCCAGCATCCCCGTGTCCGAGATCAGGCACACATCCGCCTTCTCCAAGTCCTTCTTCCGCGACTGCACAAACGCCCCGAGGTTGACGCTGCCGGTCTCCTCTTCGCCCTCGAGCACCACCGTGAATTTCACGCCCCCCGCCGCCTTCCCCGTCACCGCTTTCCACGCCCGCAAAGCCTCGATGAACATCATCACCTGGCCCTTGTCGTCCACCGCCCCGCGAGCCACGATCCGCTTCCCGCCGTCCTCGCCCTTCCGAGCCTCGCGAATCACCGGCTGGAACGGGTCCGACTCCCACAGATCCAGCGGATCGCAAGGCTGCACGTCATAGTGCCCGTAAAACAGCACATGAGGCCCCTTATACGACGCATCCCCCTCGCAGTGCGCCAGCACCACCGGATGCCCGCCACCCTTCGACAAATCCCCCGCATGCGCCGGGTTACCCGTCGGGCAAATCTCTACCGAAAGCCCACACTCCCGCAACTGCCCCGCCGCCCACTCCGCCGCCGTCCGGCAATGAGCCCCATACGCCGGGTCCGTCGAAATGCTCGGAATCTTCAGCCACTCAACAAGCCGCTCCACCGTCTCGCCCTGATGCTGCTGCTGCCACTCCATCGCCGCTTTCAAACTCATCGCAAATCTCCTGTGGGGAACCCAAAAGTAGCCGTGGTTCAGCCCCCCGGCCTGTGCCACTGACTCGGACCGCCTCGGGCCGAGTTAGTGGTTCGGCGTCCATCGCGCAAACGTCGCCCCCCCACTGACTCTGTCCGAAACGGCCAGAGTCAGTGGCACAGCAGGGTGCCACGTCCGACCCGCTTCGGTCGGACGTGCTTGGGACTCAACCAACCACCCCAAGCCCGGCCCATCACTCCAAAACGCTCAACTCCCGCTATGCTCCGTCTATCCATGCGCCAACTCCCCCTCCAAATTGCCGCAATGATGCTCGCCCTCGTCTTCCTGGTCTCCTGCGACCGCAAGCCCCAAACACCGCTTCCCCCCGCATGGTCCTTCGACCCATGGGCATCCGTCACGCTCCCCAAACCCTCCGGCCTCAACCCGCCCTTGCCCCGCTTGCGGGTCCTTCGTGAATCGATCGCCTACACACAGTACTTCAACTGGGATTCCGACAAGGACCGTTTGCTTGCCGCTCTTCCCGCCATCCACGACATGATGGACGCCGCTCCCACGTTCGCCCCCATCAACAACCTCACGATTAACGCCCAAGGTGACTGGATCATCGGCGGATTCACCTCCGACCCCAAGGGCGGCTTCTTGAACGACCCCGCTTACGAACGAGCCTTCCCCGAAGCCAAGCCCGAAACGCAAGGCGGCTTCATGATTGATCTCGGCAACATCATCCTGACCCTTCTCGAGCACCACGAAGACCTCACCGATCCAAAAGTCCGCGAACGTGCCCAGGGCTTCGCGCTTGCGCTTATCAACATGGGCTCCGAGATCAGAGGAACGCCGGCACCGCCCGACCGAGCGGCCCTCATCCATTACACCGGAGTCGCGTTGATCTCCAAGGGTTACCAGATCCTCGGTATGCTCGACAAGGTTGATCGCGGCAATCGCCTCTCCAAGCCCTTCGACGCCATCGACGCGGAACTCCTCACTGCCTCCAGACTCGAAGCCAAACGCCTCGGCATGCTCCGCGATGCCGTCGAATCAAACTAGGACGTGACTCGCCCGCAAGCCGCGCCACCGTTCTACCTGTACCCGTGAAGCGAGCGACCGCCCCCACTCTCCTCCTCGCCCATGAAAGGGGCCTGAGATCCCCCACGGCCTCACGGCCGCACCCCCTCCGCCCGATACCTGTAATAAACCTCCAAACTCAACGTACACACCGCCGTCTGATACACCCGCCCGCCAAGCCGTGACCACTCATCCGTAGGCTCCCAACTCCCCGCCATCTTCCCCTCGCTCTTCTGATTCGCAAGCAACTCCCGCACGAGCGCCTCGTTCCACTTCTTCCACGCCTCACCCTGATGCTGAAACAACGCCAGCGTCGCGTAATACCACGAATACGTCGGTGCACCCTCGCCCCACTTCGGCAGCGTCCCCACGACAAACCGCGCCGACTGCTCCATCATCCGCTCGTCGCGCTTGTGCCCCAAGATCTGCTGCACAAACATCGCTTCCGCCGTCATCGCCGCGCTCGCAGCCCCGCCCTTCGCATACGTATACCGCCCCGGCATCCCCGGCACCGTCACAAACTCAAGCCACTTCCCCGCTGCGTCAAACGTCGCCCGCGGCACGTCAATCCCCGCCCGCCGCGCACTCTCCACCGTAAACACAAGCCACCCAAGCACCGACGTATCGCGCTCGCTCTTCCGCTGGTCACCCGCAGCCCGCGCCAGCACAAACGAAACCGCCCGCTGCGCAGGCCTCGTCAACCCCGGATCCTGCGTCATCGCCAGCGCCTCGCACAACGCCACCGTCGACACCGTCTGCCCGTACATCGTCTCCCCGCCACGCAAATCCCCATCCGACGTCTGCCGCATCACAAGCCACGCCAGTGCCCGCCCCACCACCTCGCGATAAGGCCCCTCATCCAGATGCGTATGCCCCGCCCCCAGATAGCACAACAGCACCATCCCCGTCATCGCCGCATCCGCCTTCACTTCCGCCTTCCCATCGCACGCCCCGCACCCATCATCAAAGTGCTCCGCGCTCCACGACCCATCCTTCGCCTGGTGCCGCGCGAACCAATCCAGCGCAAGCCCAACCGCTTTCTCCGTCTCCTTGCTCCCGCCCATCTTCTCAACCAGCTCACTCCGAGCCTCCGGCGCACGCTGCTCAAACGTCTCCACAGGCGTCGGCGGCGTCGCCGGCAACCGACTGTCGAGCTCCCCCGCCCCGCCGCTCGACAGATACGCCGCAAGGCCGTTCCCCAACCCACTTCCGACTGAAGCCTCAAACCCGCTCGGCCCATTCCCGCGCCCAAGCGTCGCCTCCCCGATCAAAAGCGGCACCTCCGCCGGCACTCCTCCCGTCCCGCTCCGCGGATCCACGATCACCGTGCCCGCGCCAGTCGATCCACTCGCTCCCGGCGTCACCGGCGCGTCGACAAACACAGGCCCGCCCGCCCCGGACGACTTCGGCAGCGAAGCCTCACCCGCCGGCGAACCACCCGCGCCAGCCGCGGGCGCAACCTTCGGAATCCCCGCCTCCACGCCCGAACTCGCTCCAGGAACCAGCGCAGCTCCAGCATCCCCCGTCGGCCCCATCTGCTTCACAGTTCCACCACCCGCGCTCGGCGTCTCCACCACCACGCCCGCCCCATCACCAGCACCTTCCATCGCCGCCACATTCACATCCACGCGCCCGCCGCTCGTCCCCGCCTTCGAAGCCGCCACCGGCGCACTCAGCCCCGTCCCTTCCACGCCAACCATTCCCGCCGCCGAAGGTGTCCCCGCCTCCTTCTGAGGCACACCCCCGCCCTTCGCCGTTGGCACCCTCGTCTCCGCCCCGCCACCCACCACAACCTCCGCCGCAACCGGCACCGCCGTCGGACCCGATCCGCCCACCGTGCTCGGCACACGTTCCGACACAGCCTCGACCCGAAGAGCCCCCGCCGTCGGCACCGCGACCGCGCCAATCTCCGGCACGAACGCCACCACCGCCCCCTGGTTCGCCGCCGGCGTCGCTTGCGGCGAGCCCGACACCACATCAACCCTCGTCGCGGCAGCAGCCGCTTCCGCCACCGTTGCGTCAGGACGCGGTGCCGTCGGGATCGCCGCATCGCTGACTTTCGCCGCAGCCAACTCCACCGATCGCGCCGCCACAAGCCCCACAGGCTCCGCACCCTTGCGATCTTCCACCGTCACTACCGCTGCCGGAACAGCCACCAACTCCGGCATCGCCACCATCACCGCCGGCGCATCCACCGACCCCATCGGCACCTCAGCCGAGATCGACGACAACTCGGGCACCGCCAGCGCCGCACCCGTCGTCAGCCCGCGAATCTGCCCCACCACCGACCCGCCCGGTGTCCCACCCGCGCCCGACTCCAGCACCACACGCGTGCCACCCCCGCCGCCCTGCTGCATCACATCGATGATCCCCGACCCGACTTTCCAGATCGCAAACAACGACGCCAAGCACGCGTGAATCAACAGCGACACCATCAAGCACCGCGCGACCAGCCCCATCTGCCCAAGACGCCGCCGCCACACGTCGTTCCCCATCAGCCTCATCAACAGAAAGATCGGCAGCAGCGTCAGCAACAACAGCAAAAGCCACGGCAGCAGGTTCCACCGAGGCCCACCTGCGCCATCCACGCTGCGATACACCTCGCGAGACACCGACGACCAAAGCGAATACCGCGGCGTGACTCTCTGATCCCGCGTCTCCGCCGCCGCTCCCTCGTGCAACCGGTCCGAGCTGAAGCAAAGCCGAAACCCGTCCGCCGTCAGCGCGGGGTCCAGGTCGTTCGCCAAAGAGTTTACCGCAGCACCAAGCCCCTCCGGCTTTCCAAACCCCTCCTTCGCAGACACACGCGCCCGGTACAGATCGAACCCGCCAAGCCCCCCCTCGCGGTCGGACGCGAAGTACAAATAGTCACCCGCCGGGCTCATCGCCGGCGCACCTTCGTCCGCGGCGGTGTTGATCGCGGTCGCCGCTTCGGCGTTGCTCGAAGCACCATCCCGAACATCCGCCCAGTACAAGTCATAATCATGCCGCGTGCGAGACTCACGCACCGTCGCGCTCCACGTCTCGGGCGAAGTCGAAGGCTCCCCCGCCCGCGGTCGATTCGACGAAAAGTAAAGCCTCGCCCCTTCCGGCGACATCGCCGGGCCATACTCGTTCCAAGCCGAGTTCACATTCGCCCCAAGACTCACCGCCTGTCCCCACCCATCTTCCGTCGCCCGCGACACCCACAGGTCGTACCCGCCCAAGCCACCCGGCCGATCCGAATAGAAATACAGCGACGTCCCGTCCAGCGACAGCTCAGGCCCCAGTTCGTCATGCTCCGTATTGACCGACGCGATCGGCGTCGGCTCGCTCCACCCACCACCACCACGCGCCGTCCGCTTCGACGTGAACAACTCCGCGTTCTGCCCGGGCCTCCCACGCACAAACACGAGTGTCGTCCCGTCCGCGCTGTACCGAGGCTCGTACTCATCCGTCGAGCCACCCACCCCACCAACCCCCCCCGCCTTGCCCATCGTCCCCGGCAACGGCTCCGCCGGCTGCCACAGGATCTCGCGCACCGGCGCACCCGCCGTCGGCACCCGGATCGCCGCCCCATCCGTCCAGGATTCCTGCCCCCGCGATCCCAGCCCGGGCAGCGCGAGCAGCCCCGCTGTGCCGACCGTCGCGACAAGCCCGATCGCGAGCCAACCCTTGGGCCCAACTTTGATCATCGCATTCATGGTGTTCGTTCCGCCGATCCACGCCGCGCTTCTACCGCATCGGGATCGTCTCGAGATATGGCTGCTGAATACCCGAACCCTTGCACACATCAAGCACCGTCGCGATGTTCGCGTAAGGCGTCGTGCGATCGCCCCGAATGCTCACCTTCTGCTCCGGGTTCGACGCCACCGCCGATCGGATCGTCGTCGCCAACTCCTCCGCCGTCACCGTCTTCCCCGCCAGATCGATCTTCCCGTCCGCCGTCACGTTGATCACGATCTCTCGCATCGCCGCCGAGATCGGCCCCGACGCCGCCGCGTGCGGCAACGCGATGCTCATCTCCCGCGCCGTCTGCGCCATGCTCGTCGCGATCAGAAAGAAAATCAGCAGATTGAACAACACGTCCACCATCGGCACAAAGTCGATGTGCAAGTCCGACCCGCCCCCACCGCCCGTCGCTTCGCTGTTTCGAATCAGCATCGTGCATCCTTCCTCGCGCTCACGCGCCCGCCGCCGCCACAAGTTCCCCGTTCGAACTCACCAGCGCCGTCACCTGCGCCACCGGCACACTCGCAACCGCCGCAGGCGTCGCCGGCTCATCGTCCGCCGAAAGCCACAGGTTCGCCGCGTTGTCGAGCGCCGCCGCCGCCGCGTCGATCCGCGCCATGATCATGTGAAACGCCACCAGCGTCGGGATCGCGACAATCAGCCCACCCGCCGTCGCCGTCCACGCCTCGTGGATCCCCTGCGCAAGACGCTCCGTCTTTCCAAGCGCGTCCGCCGACGCCGCCACCACCGTGAACGTCCGGATCATCCCCAAGACCGTCCCCAGCAACCCCAGCATCGTCGCCACCTGTGGCAGCGAAGACAGAAGCCTCATCCGCTCCCGCAACTTGCGAATCTCGCGCTCGCCCGCCGCGCCCACCGCCTTCTCCTGCTGAGCCCGAGGCGCCGACCGGGTCTTGATCGCCGCGAGCACCACCGCCGACAGCGGGCTCGTGTCCGCCGAGCACCGGTCCATCGCCCGCCGCGGGTCATGCCGCAACGACATCAGTGCCTCGAGCAACGCCGGCGGCACAACCCGCACCCTTCGCGTCAGTACAACCCGCTCAACCACGATCGTCATCGCCACCAGTGAGCACAACCCCAGCGGGATCATGATCCACCCACCCTGCACCGTCATGTCCCACACTGTGGACACGATCGACCCCTCCACCGCAGGCGTCGCCTGGCCAAGCACCATCATCGCACAGATCTCATTCAGCATCGCGTCCATCCTTCCTCAAGCCGCTTCTCCACATCCACACGACCACGCCACCGCTTCCCGCCCTACCTCCCCGGCACCGCCGCCGGCGCCTTCGCCTCAAGCCGCTCCTTCGCCATCCCCGCCCAGCGCGTCTCGGGGAAGCGCTTCACCACGTCTTTGAACTGCTTGCTCGCATCCTCGCCGCGTCCCATCTCCGCCAGACACCGCCCCGCCTCATAGATCGCCGCGGCACTCCACTCGGGATACTCGAACAGCACGTCCGTCTTGAGCAACTCCACCGACGCCTGCTCGTACTTCTTCTGGGCGTACAGACACTCGCCGATCTGGAACTGCGACCGAGCCGCCGTCGGCCCCTTGTGCCTCGCCACCACGTCTCGATACGCCTCGATCGCCGCGTCGAGCTTCCCCTGATTCTCGCGGGCCCACCCCTGCCCGAACCGCGCCTGGAACCACAGTTCAGACTTCGCGAACTTGTCCAAGTACGACGCGTACGCCCGCTCGCACGCCGCCCAGTCTTGCGCCGTCGCCAACGCCTCACCACGTCGCAGCATCGCCGTCGCGACCATCTCCCCCGTCGCGCCCGCCGCACTGACCTCCGTACTGGCCGCCGAGATCGCCCGCTCAAACTCCGTCGCCGCCTCCTTGGGCTGCCCGCTCGCGAGCAACGCCTCACCCCTCAGCACACTCGCCGCCGCCAGCATCGCGCTCTTCGGATACGTCTTCGCGAAATCCTTCAACTCCGCCGCCGCTTCCGCAGCCTTCGACAGTCGCAACAGACACGCCGCACGCAGATACGTCCCGCGCTCCTTCAAGACCGCCCCCGCATCAAGCCGCTCCGCCGCCGACAGCCCGCGTGTGACCAGTTTCAACGCCTCCTCGTGCCGCTCCGCCCTGGACTCAATCTGCGCCAGGTCCATCGCCGCGTACGCCTCAAGACGCCCCCCACCAAGCGACGCCTCGCCCAGCACCGCCCGATACGCTTCCGCAGCCTCCGCACCACGATCCAGCGACCGCAGCGCAAGAGCCCGCTCATACATCGCGCCCACCCTCGTCTCGCCGTCAAGCGACGACAAGTCCCCCGCCGCATCCAGTTGCTTCAGCGCATCCGCGTGCTTGCCCTGCCGATTGATCGCGATCGCAAGGCTCACCCTCGCGCCAGTCACACCCTTCGCCCGCCCGTCCTTCTGTTCCGCCACATACGCCGCCAGCACCTTCTCCGCCTGGGCATACCTCCCCGCGGAAAGCCACGCCGCTCCGAGTTCAACCGCCGTCTCTCCACCCTTGCCCGACCTGGCCACAACGCTCGCCAGAATCTTCGCCGCATCCTCGGGCCGTCCCTGTCTCGTCGCGATCGTCGCCAGGTGCCTCTGCGCATGCGGCTTCAAATCCGCCGGGTCCTTCTCCGCCGCCAACACCTCCTCCATCGCCCCCTTCGCCTCATCCAACCGCCCAAGTTCCAGCAGGCACTGCCCCGCCTCAAACCGCGCGTGAACCGCCTGCGCCGTCCCACGCCCTTCCGCCGTCACGCGTTCAAGAATCGCAATCGCATCCGCACACCGCCCCTGCCGTACCACGCAGATCCCCTGTCGCAGCAGCCCGTCCAGCATCGCCTCGCCGCCCGCTTTCCCGCCGCTCTTCTCAGCAACCCCCCGCGCGAACCACGTCTCCGCCTTCAACCAGTCCTTCTTCGCAAAGAACCGATCCCCAAGGGCCATGATCGCCCCGCCTCGCAGCGAAGCGTCCTGCTCACCCTTCTTCGCAAGCGCCGACTCCAACGCAGCCTCACCTTCCGCCTCTTTACCCACCTTCAGCAAACACAGCCCGCGCCGTACCTCCCCCCGCCACGCGTGCACGCTCCCCGCGTGCGTGCCGACAAACTCTCCGTACGCCGCGAGCGCAGCCTCATACCGCCCCGCCGCATACTCATTCTCCGCCACCAGCAGCATCGCTGTCTCCGCCGATGCCTGCTTGGGAAACTTCGTCTTCAGCGTCCCGCACAACTCGCTCGCAACGTCGACCTTTCCCAGCCGATGGGCGCACCACGCCTCCGCCAGCATCGCATCCGCCGCCAGACTCGTCGTGCCGAATCGCTCGCGCCACTGCCCCCACCCCTCCAGAGCGCCGGCCTCGTTCCCCGCCTTCGACAGCGCGCCCGCCCGATCAAACAGCATGTCCGGCACCAGTTCACTCTTCGAAAACCGCGCCGCCGCCTTCGCAAGTCGTTCCGCCGCTTCCGCGTGCCTCCCCGCCGCACTCTCGCACTTGGCCGACCAGTACGCCGCCTGCGCCCCCATCGGCCCTGAAGCCTTCACCTTTCCGAACTCCTTCGCCGCCGCGTCGCCCTTGCCCTGGTCGAGCAACAACCGTCCGCGCTCCACCGTCACCCGCTCGGCCAACTCGCCCAAAGCCACCGTTCCCATCTCGGTCATCGCACGATCCGCTCCGGCCAGATCCCCCTGCGACCTCAGCACCGTCGCGAGCCCGAGCATCCCCTCCGCCCGCACCGCCGCAACTGCGGACTTGCCCGCAAGCGTGTACAACTTCATCGCCGCCGCAAGGTCACCAAGATGATGCCTGCACTGCGCCTCGACGAGCGCAAGGTTCGCCGCGTACTCACCCGCGGGCGACTTGGCGAGCAGCCCCGCCGCCCGGGTCGCCGCCGCCTCGTGCTTTCGAAGGGCCATCTCCCCCATCGCCGCGAGCAGCCCCGCACGCTCCGCCGCCGGGCTCGCGGGCCACTTCTCCATCACGCCGCCGAGCGTCGCCACCGCAGCGTCGTACTTCCCGAGTCGATACTGCGACTCGCCCAGCATCGCCGACGCCCGGTCGAGCTGCCCGAACTTCGGGTGGTCCGCGACAAGGGCCGAGAGCACGGGCAACGCCCCGGCGTCATCCCCCGCCGCGACCGAACACTGCGCCCGCAGGAACATCGCATCGGGCGCGAACTCAAACCCCTTGATCGCCATCACCTGGTCGAGCTCGGTGGCCGCCTCCGCGTGCTTCGCGAGTTTCACGAGGCACACCGCAAGCGAGTACCGCGCGTTGGCAACCTCCGCCCCGTCTGGATTGTCACGCAGATACGCACGCAACTCCGCCGCCGCAAGGTCGTAAAGCCCTTTGTTCAGCAGGCCGACGCCCGCGCGATACGCCGTCTCATCAAATCGTTCCTCATCGATCGCCGCAAGCACCGGCCGCGGCAACGACGCGAGCATTCCCGCCGAGAGCAAGACAATCGCGACTGACGTTCCGAGCTTTCGCATCGCTGCACTCCATGCACTCGCTCTTGGGCCGCACGCCAACCGCGCACGCCATAACCAAGGGCGTGTGGCCCGACGCACCAGCAATCATCTCAAGGCGAGGAGAATCTGCGCCGGAGCTGTAAGGCCCCGGCGTAGAACCGGATCTCGTACGTCAGACCCCACGCACCCCACCACCCACAAGCACACTCAGCGGCCGCGGGGCGAGGGAACTTCCTCAACAACCTCCACGGGCTCGACAGCTTCCGGGGCCTCGGGGGCTTCGGCTGCTTCAGGGGCTTCGGGAGCCGCATCGGTTGGCTCGGCCACCGGGCCGGTCTCCGCAGCTTCCACCGCAGCTGGCGCCTCGGCGGCTTCCGGAGCCATCACCTCGGTGACGTCAACTCCTTCCACCTCGATGCCCTCGTCACTCTCGCTGTCCATCTCGTCGATCTTCTCTTCGAGCGAGTCAGCCCGCTGCTCGATCTCTTCGAGTTGCTTCTCAAGGCGTGCAACACGCTCTTCCATCGACTTCGCCTCGCTCTTGAGCGAGTCCGAACGCGAGTGCAGCCGCTTGGCCACCGCCTCGAGTTCCTTCCGCTCGTCGCCGCCGCTCAGCCCGCTCGCCCGCTCGCGCAGTTCCTGGGCCAGTTCGCGCATCGTCTCCGCACGCTCACGGGCCACCTCGGCCTGCTCGCGAGCCCTTTCCGTGTCGTTCGCAAAGGCGTCGCGGCTCCGAGACAGTTCACCCAGCGCCGCCCGGTATTGATTCAACGCATCACGGCTCACCTTGACCGCCCGATCGGCGTGACCCGCCCGAGTCACTTCCGCGAGTCTCGCCGCAGCCTCGTAACGCCGAACCTCAGCCCCGCCGTTCACGTCCACGCCAAGCACGCTCAACGGATCGTGCCCGGCCGTGGCCCCAGCCTCTCCGCCGCTCCCCACGATCTTGATGAACTGCCCGAACACTTCGTGCTCGGCGTCCGTGCCCCAGATGGTGATGTGGTCCCCGCCGTTCTCCACCAGGATCGGAACGTCATTGCGGCTCATGAAGCTGTAGAAGCAGCCCACTTTCCCTCTCGACATCGGATACTTCTTGGCCGTCCGACCGACTTTGAGAGCCTCAAGGTCCACCGGAGCCGTCGCCAAACCCGAAGCAAACGGAGAGACCGATCGGCTCCCCGTCCGTGGCAGCCCGGACTCGGGCGCCAGCGGGGCCAACGCGGGCATCGGAGCCTTCGGTGCTTTCGGCGCCTTGGGTGCTTTGGGTGCTTTGGGTGCTTTGGCGGGCTGCCCGAACGGCGAAGCAGAAGCACCGCTGTCGCTGCCCGCACGCATCGCGTCCAGCGCGGGAGCCTCGCCGAAGAACGTCACGCCCGGCTCGCCGGCAGCCGCGGGCGCGGTCTCGCCATGGGTCGAACCCAAACCCCTCGCCCTGTCAGCCTTCGCCGAGGCCTTGTTGCTCGCGGCTGTTTCTTTCTCGGGTGGGCACGCCAGGCCCGGCATCACGAAGGTGCCCGCCGTGAGGACGAGGGTCGCCACGCACGCACCGACCATCGACATTCCTGGAGCTGTCTTTTCCGTCATAACCATCGTAATTCTCCTTGCCAATCGCTTGGCTGAACTCGACACGACCCCGAGCCATAGACCACCGTTTCGTTCGTTCATACTCACATACGACTTCGTCGTCAGCAGCGCGGACGCGTACGCCCGGCGGTCCGACGGAAACAGACTCGTCACCCACGCGTCGCACGAGGCCTCCGCCTCGTCATGAAGCCGCCGCCGCGCCCACCACACCACCGGATGCCACCAGTACACCGCCCCGATCGCCGCCTGCACCCAGCAGACCACATGGTCTCCGCGGCGCACATGCGCCAGTTCATGCACAAGGACCGCCCGCCTCGCGTCGCGATCGAGCGTGTACCAGAGCCGCGTGGGCAGGACCAGCCGCGGCCGCAAACCGCACCAGATCATCGGCGACACCGCCGCATCGACGAAGTACGCGGTGGGAACCTTGCTGAGCCCCAGCGCCTCGCCCACCTGCCTCACGGCGAGTTGCACCTCGGGCCCCGCCGGCGTCGCGTGCTTGATCCATCGACCCGCCAGCATGGTCCTTGCCACGGTAACTGCCAAGAGGATGACCGCGCCGCCGAGCCAGACGATGCCCGGCACCCTCGGCAACGCCGCGATCGCGTCTCGCACGCCCAGCAGTCGAACCAGCCACGCCCGCACATCGCCCCAGCCGGAAGCCGTCGGTGCCGGAACGACCAGCGGCGAAGGAACCGGCGTCTCGGAACCAACCTCCGCACGAATCACTGGCTTGCTCGCTTCAAGTCGGACGGACCGATCATGGGTCAGAAGATTCGGCACCGCGCTTGGAGCAGCAACGATGTTGGCCGCCACACCCGCGTGAGCGAGAGGATCGGATTCTCTCGCATACGCCGGGGCGGACGACTCCGCGATCGGCCGATCAAATCGGAACGCATCGTCGCTCGGTTCGTACGTCGCCGACCATGACTCGATCGGCAACGCCACGCCAGAACCACCGCCCGAGACCATGGCAGGCCTGGCCGTGGCCCCGACAAGCTCGTTGAACAACGCCCCATCCACCGCGATCGGACCCGGGCGAACCTCGGGAGAGGTGGATGCTGCAACCGACGCGCGAGGGCTCTTCGCAGGACTGGTCTTCTCGATCACCTTCTTCGACTCGGCGTTCGTCGCAGCGGCTCGCACCGGCGGCAAGACCGAATCCGCCGCCGCGATCACGTGGTCGGAACGGAACCACTGCGGCGTCCATACAAGAGCACCGATCACCGGCGTCACGAACGACGCCAGCACGGCGAACCACAGCATGTGCCGAGTTGCCGGCCGCAGAGACCGCCAACGGCAGATCGCCCCGACGAGAATCGCCAGGGGCGTCGCCGCCAGCCCTCCAATCCAGAGGAGATCGGCCGTCTGTGAGATGATCTCGCCTGTCGTCATCGTCGTGCTCCGTCACTGCCGACACGTTCCGCCGATCACACCCAATCGCCCCGCCGCTCGAATCACGTTCCGCGATTCGGGTCAAGGTCATCAATCAGTTTCCGAAGCTGGGCGATCTCTTCGGACGAGAACTTCTCGTTCTCGATCAGTTGCAGCAGCATCGGTGCCGCCGCCCCGTCGTACAACTGGTCCACCAGCACCCTGATGCGCGAAGCGCTCACACTCTCACGGGAAATCTTCGCCCGGTACACATAAGCAGTGTCCCGCTTGTCGCTGGCGACCACGCCCTTCTGCTCGAGCCGCGTGAGGAACGTCAGAACCGTCGTGTACGCCACGGGCCGCCCGCGCTCGTGCAGGCGGTTCATCACATCGCGGACAGTCAGCTGCCCCTCGTCCCACAAAACCCGCATGACTGCGAGTTCCGCTTCACCGAGTTCGACTGGACGCTTGGCCATGGGTCTTTCTGAAAGCTGCGGACAGGGAGTTCTATCGGTCCCTACTACCGATGTCGTTGACAATCTCCCGAAAGATACTACAAACGTCGTAGGCTGTCAATCGACTTTCTGGGAAAACGCGGAATTTTCTTTCGGGCGGGGTCCCGGCCCCTTGCCGGGGCGGGACGGGTGCCACCTAAGCCCGACAAACCCCGGGCCAGCCGGACGCGACGCAGACCGACCGCCCCCGTGCGCACCAAACGCGTTTTTTGCGCCCCGGCCCTTGGATACCCGCCACAGCCGCCCGATCGATCAAGGTCCCGGAGCCCTCGGCACCCGCGCCGGACGCAACCGGGCCGATCGTGACGCAAGTCACCTTCGGTGCGCACCGCCGCAGTCGCTCCCAGCGCCTGCTTACTTGGGCGCTTGGGCCGGCGTCACCGAGAGGGTGGCCGCGGCGAGCGCGTCGGCGATGGGGCCGTCGGAGGCGTGCCTGGAGATCACCTTGGCCTGGGAGACGTCAATGAGAAGGATCTCGTTGGCGCAGACGACCGCCACGTGCTTGCCGTCGGGCGTTACGGCGATCGAGGTCGGCATCAGCGGCTCGGACTTGGCCGGCGGGACCTCCGGCTTGTCGGTGCTGCGAAGGCTCACACGGCGGACCTTGGTCGGGTCGGCCATGTCGAACAGCGCGACCTCGTCGCTCTTGGGGAGCGAGACTGCTGCGGTCTTGCCGTCGGGGGCGAGTCGCAGCCGGAACGGGAACCCCTCGCAGTCGATCGTGCGTTCGATGGTTCCCTTGGCCGCGTCGATGATCACGATCTTGTCGCTGCGGTTGCACGAGACCCAGACCTTGGCGTTGTCGGGCGTCACGACGATCCCCTCAGCTCCGTCGGGGACGCGGATGTGCGACAGGACCGTGTCGGTCGCGGTGTCGATCACGGTGACGCCGCCGGGGAGGACGTGCGCGACGTACAGGCGTTTGGCGTCGGGGCTCAGGGCGAGCATGTGGTTGGTGCCGCGATCGAGCGTGATGGGCTTGTGCTCGCCCGTCTCGGCGTTGACACGCAGGATCCTCGGCGGGGCCTCGACTGTCACATAGGCGTGCGTCGAGTCGGGGAGGAACGCGGCGTCGTTGGGGCGCGAGTGCGGCGCGACGTCGATGGTGCGATGGACCTTGCCTGTCTTCAGGTCGAGGACGGCCAGGCGATGGTCGGCGGGCTGGTGTCCCGCGCCCGGGCCGCCGTAGGCGGTGCCGAAGGCCCAGCGGCCGTCGGGGCTGACCGCGAGCTCGTGGGCGCCGAGGCCCAGATCGTGCGAGGAGATGAGCGAAAGGTCGCCGGCGTCGAGCACATGCACCTTGTTGTCGCCACGTGTTGAATAGAGGAGCACCGCCCGGGTCTTGGGTTTGGGCTTGTCGTCTGGCTTGGCCTCGACTTTGGGTGTGCCAGCGGGCTGGGTTGCAATGGGCGCGAACCCGAAGGCCGCGAGCGTAGCCAAAGCGGGAATGAGAACGACGGTACGAAGGTAGGGCATCAGGGTGGCTCGGCAGGGGTGCGGTCTGGGTGGTTCGCCGGGTGCTACCGGCGAATCGGACCAGGGTGGCAATCCGGGGACGCCGAAACCCACGCCGAGCCTACGCCACGGGCTGGCGATCCAGGTCGGAGTATGGGTAGAAGCCGCGAGCCTTGAGGCGTTCAAGAAGCTTGGCGGACCCTTCCGTGCGGGCGAAAGCGAGTTCGGAGGGGTGGACGTGAATGACGATCATGATGAAGAACGGCTCGCCACCGGTCGAAAGGGACTTGCCGCGAAGGTCGAGTCGGTCGAGGACGAAGCAGGTGTTGGGCTCCCCTTCGTCGCCGGGGATCTCGGCGGTTTCGCCGGGATTGAGCTTGGCCATGTGGGAGTACCGGGCGACCGGGTTGAGGATGTTGCTCGCTTTCTCGACCGATGGAGGCATGCCTTCGCCACCCAACGACTCCTCATCGCGATAGGCGGCGGCGAGCTCGAAGCACCCGTGCTTGGAGGGCTTGGCGCGGTCTCTTTTGTCCCACGTGAACAGTTCCTGAGTGACATAGAGCGTGCCGGGAATGTGGCGTCGGAACGGATAAAGATCAAGCCCGCCGCCGACAAAGAACGGAATGATGGCGTGGATGACGTGCTCTTCCATCGCGCCCAGGGTCGCGTCGAGGGCGGCCTGCTTGCCCTCGTCGAAGGCGTTGGAGGCGGCCTCCTCTTCGGGCGACATCGGTGTGGGCTCGGGAGGCTTTCCGCCAAACAGACGCTTGAACCACGAGAACATGGTGGGCTCCTTCTTGGTTGGCGGAGAGTGTACAGGATCGTGCCGGGGGCCCCTCGGGGTGATCAAAGGCCTGATTCCAACCCGGGGGAGCCGCCGGTGTCATCGCCAGCCGTCCGGGGCTGCTATCTTTCCCCTTCCCCCTGCGAGCCAACGCGATGTCGAACCCTCTCCCCAAGCACGAAGTCATCCCGATCCTCGACTTTGGCGGTCAGACCGCCCAGTTGATCGCCCGACGCATCCGGGACGCTGGGGTTTACGCGGTCCTCGTCCATCCGAGCATCACGCCCGACGCCCTGCGCGCGATGAACCCCAAGGGGATCGTGCTTTCGGGCGGGCCTTCGTCGGTCTATGAGAAGGGGGCCCCCACGTGCGACCCGGCGCTCTTTGACATGGGCGTTCCCGTGCTGGGCATCTGCTACGGGATGCAACTGGCGTCCCACCTGATGGGAGGCAAGGTCAGCCAGGCGGCCCACCGCGAGTTCGGACGGGCTCAGTTGGATTTGCAAGCCCGGGGAGGGGAGCTGTTCAAGGCCATCCCGGACAAAACGACTGTGTGGATGTCGCACGGCGATCAGGTCCTTGGGCTGGGCGAGATGGGCTTTGAGGTCCTCGCCAGCACGCCGACGTGTCCGTTTGCCGCCGTCAGGCTCGTGAAGGGCGGGCGGCGGTTTTACGGTGTGCAGTTCCACCCGGAGGTGACGCACACGCCGCACGGGACGGATCTCTTGAGCAATTTCCTGTATGAGATCTGCGGGTCCAAGGGCGACTGGCGGATGGCGGACTTTGCGGGCGAGGCGGCGGCGAAGATCAAGGAACGTGTCGGCGACTCGACCGTCATCTGTGGGCTTTCGGGCGGGGTGGATTCGGCGGTGGCGGCAGCGCTGCTGCACAAGGCGATTGGGCCCAAGTTGCGGTGCGTGTTCGTCGACACCGGGCTCTTGCGGAAGAACGAACGGGGGCTGGTCGAGGCGACGTTTCGCGATCACTTCAAGATCGACTTGCGCGTGGTGGACGCGGAGGCTGCGTTTCTGGGTGCGCTCGCCGGGATCGACGAGCCGCAGGAGAAGCGTCGGCGGATCGGCAAGCTGTTCATTGATGTCTTCCGCGATGCGGCCAAGGGGATTCCCGACGCGAAGTTCCTGGCGCAGGGGACGCTGTACCCGGACGTGATCGAGTCGGGGCACGGGCACGCGGGGCAGTCGGCGAACATCAAGTTGCATCACAACGTGGGCGGGCTGCCGAAGGATCTCGGGTTTGAGTTGGTGGAGCCGCTGCGGGATCTGTTCAAGGACGAGGTGCGGAAGCTCGGGCTGATCCTGGGGCTGCCCGAGGCGATGGTCTGGCGGCATCCGTTCCCGGGTCCGGGGCTTGCGGTGCGGGTGCTGGGCGAGGTGACGAAGGAGAAGTGCGACATCCTGCGGGACTGCGACGAGATTCTGCTGGAGGAGATCGTGGCGGCGGACCTGTATCGGAAGACGAGTCAGGTGTTCGCGGTGCTGCTGCCGGTGCGGAGCGTGGGTGTGATGGGCGACGGACGGACGTACGAGAGCACGGTGGCGGTGAGGGCGGTCGAGACGCAGGACTTCATGACGGCGGACTGGTCGCGTCTGCCTTATGACCTCCTGGGGACGGTGAGCAACCGGATCATCAATGAGGTGCGCGGGGTGAACCGCGTGGTGTACGACATCAGCAGCAAGCCTCCTGCGACGATCGAGTGGGAGTGAGTCCGCTGTCGATCTTCATGCAACGTTCGGCTGACCCGATCATTGCGTGAAGATCGGATCCGATCTCTCGCGACATTCATGCAACATGAGCGCGGGCTTGACAAGCATCGCACGTGCAAAGGTTAGTCTTCGCGGTCGCTTGGGAAAGGCGTGGGCCGCCGATTCCTGCGACGCACGGAGCCGATCGCTATGCACGGAAGTCGCACGTCTCTCTCAAAGGCATTCACACTGATCGAGTTGCTGGTGGTGATCGCGATCATCGCGCTCCTGATCGGGATTCTGCTCCCTTCGCTCGGGAAAGCCAGGGCCGAAGCGCGGGCGATCAAGGCGGCGGCGACGGCTCGCGGCGCGACGCAGGCGCTGGCGATGTACATTGTGGACACCAAGTCGGTCTATCCCCCGTCGTATGTTTACGGCGCGGACGAGACGACGACGAACTGGCGCGTGGCGGACCAGCAGTTGACCAACCCCAACCCGCAGAACGGGTACGTTCACTGGTCGAGCTTTCTGATCGCGGGCGGGCAGTCGGGCCCGGATTCGTGGGGCTCGCCGGTGGCGCAGAACAAGGGTGCGCCGCGGTCCAACCCGGGCGCAGACGCGGCGAACTGGGAGCAGGGACAGGTCAACGACCAGGGTTCTTCGACGCCCAGCGCGACGCCGACGGATCGGCAGGCACCGCGGATGGCGTTCACGGGAAACGCGGCGATCTTCGGGCGTAACAAGCTGTTCTCGTCAGGGGGCGGGCGGAAGAACCGCATGGTTCAGGACGCGTGGATCACCAATCCGAGCAAGTCGATCCTGATGACCGAGTGGTCCGACAAGAACAACTACGGGATCATCGAGTCGGGCGAGGCGGGCGCGAGCACGATCAAAAGCCACCGGCCGGTGATGCCGTTCGTGAACATCGGGACGGGGACGGACATCTACAACGCGCCGCCCGCGGCACGTCGGAACGCGTTTCGGTACCCGTCGATCGCGGACGGCGAGCTCCGCCGCAACGATCTGCTGGACAACAACATGTGGCAGTCGGGATCGGAGCTCAACTGCGTCGGGCGGCTGCACCCGGGCGGCGACAAGGCGTTCGGCGGTTCGGCGGTGTTCGCGTTCGTGGACGCGCACGTGGAGCGGATGACGGTTGCGGACTCTATACGCAAGCAGCTTTGGGGCGACAAGGTCTGGAGCCTTGAGGGGAATGACACGGGTGTCGACCTGACGTTCAACGTTGACTGAAAAAGATCCACCCTGTTCGGTTGACGCCGGACAGGGGATTTGCAACGCATGTGTTGAGTGCCGGGTCACGGGCTTTGCGGTGTGACTGTTCGGCGACTCGTCGGTCTGTTCCGTTTCGCGCGGGATGGCAGGCTGTCGGTCTGTCTGTCTGTATGTCTGTCTGTGCTTTGCCGGCCCGGCGTGTGCCGTGCCGCGTGTGTTCGAGATTGTGCCTCGGGATGGAAGGAGATTGCTCATGGAGAAGAAGATTCTGGCTCTTGCCGCGATGGGTCTGGTCGGGGGTGTCGCCACGGTCGCCACCGCGCAGCCGTTCGTGATCAACGTGTCGGGCGCGACGCTGCTGGAGAACTTCAGCCGCGTTCCGGCTTCGACGAACGACTGGCTGGATGTGGACGGTGACGGCGTTGCGGGCAGCCTGGGCAGCCTGTCGATCGATCAGTTGGCCCCCGCCGTGATCGATCCGTTCTCCGCCTCGACGCGGTGGACGGTTCAGTACCGCGCGACGGGTTCGATCAACGGGTTCAACGAGCTGACACAGTGGGGCTCGTCGTTCGCGACGCTTCCGGCGGATATCGCGGTGGCGGGCGCTTCGAACGCCTATTACAACGGGGACCGGTACATCTTTGCGGGTGTGCTCGAAGCCCCGTCGAACTCGGGCAACCCGGGCGGCGCTCCGGTGACGAGCAACACCGTGACGCTTCAGGCGCTGCGTAACACCAACAACACCTTCTCCGGCGGCGGCATCCGGATCGACGTCGCGCCCGTTGACGTTTCTTCCCGCTGGGCGACGCAGCGCACCGGCGATCCCCTCAGCCCCGAAGCGACACCGGTCTCCTCGGGCTATGGGCGTTACAACCGTCTCTCGCTCCGCCTTGACGGGACGGTCGGCGGTCTGGCGAGCAACCTGCCGGGTCTGAACGGGCGGAACCTGTTTGATGCGGCGAACCCCGGCACGGCGAACGGCGACACGCTGTTTGACACGCCCCTCACCTTCGCGCCCATTGGTGCGGTGGTGAACTACGGCGTGGGTCGCGCGGAAATCGACATGACGGACATTCAGCACCTGTTCATCGCGGGTCGTCTGAGCAACGGGGAGAACCTGACGGCCGTGACGCGTGACGTCGGGTCGGGCACGCGTAACGGGTTCAACAACACCACCGAGGTCGATCCTTCCTGGGGTGTTGGCGAGAACGTGGGCGGGCAGACCAACGCTCCGTCGAACTCGCAGTCCGAGGACGAGGCGGGCGCTCGGTTCGTGCCCAGCAACAAGCAGGGCGGGTCGAATGTCCTGCGTGCGGTGCAGAACTCGCGTCTGGCGATCGGGTACGCGGGCCCCGAGACGGGCGTGACGGGCTCGTACCCCGGCTCGTGGCTTCTGCGTGACGCGGCGGACGTGCTGGCCGTGCGGCACAACGCCGGGTCCTACGGCGGGACGCAGTATTTCCGTCCGTCGATCGCCAACATTCTCAACGGCGACTACAACATCGGCGGCCCGGCGGTGCTGGTGACCCTCGGTGACCCGCGAAACCAGAACGAACTGGGCGGGCAGGCCGGGAACACCAATCCCCGGATGCGCAACTCGCACGCTGCGTCTTATGTGAACAACATCACGCGGTCCACCGAGTCGTTTGTCGCGGGCGTCGGCAACCCCGACAACGACTTCATGCCCGGGCAGTATCTGGCGACGCAGTTCATTCTGACGCCCGCGCTCAGCAAGGTTCACAACCAGGTGATCCCGACCCAGATGGACAACAACACGAACTTCAACGCGGTGCTCAACTCCTACACGCTCACGAACAACCAGTTGGCCAACCCCGAGTTCACATCCTTCAACACCGGTGTCGCGGGCCGCACCCCCCGCCGCCTGAACATCTCGGTGGGTACGTATTCCGACGGGACGCAGGGTGGAAACTACATCGCGCAGTCTGGCGCGAGCGTTTCTGAGGACTCTGTGCTCGCGATTCGGAACAAGATCGCGTTCGACTTCAACGGGGACGGGGCCCGCACTTCGGCGGACCTTGGTGGCGCGCTGGCGGCGCTGGGCCAGCGGGCCGGTGGGCCGGCGTGGGTCGCGCCCGACGGGATCTACGGCGCGGGAGCGGGCCTGACGGCGGTGATCGAGATCATCGGGGACGTGAACTCCGACGGGTCGTTCACAGCGGCGGACATCCGCTACTTCGCCGACGGTCTCAATCTTGTGGCCGGGAACCTGGACCGCAAGGCCGGGTTCACGGCGGTTGATGCCGCGTTCGGCGGCAACTTCTTCGGGACGACCAAGTCCACCGGGTTCGCGCACTCTTTGGGCGACTCCCGTGCGGACATCACCAACGCCGCCGGGCGAGTGACGCCTGGGTTCTCGCCGATCGGGGCGGACGGGGCGATCGACATCAACGACCTGGTGTATCTGCGGGCGCAGTTCATCGGGAACCTTGCGATCGCGGACGGGGAGGCCAACTGGTCGAACCTGAGCGAGGCGGCCTCGTTCGACCTGTCGGCGGACCTGACGGGCGACCTGAAGGTGAACGCGGACGATCTGGCTGAGTTCTACGCGATCCTCGGGACGTGCGCGGTGGACTACAACCTGGACGGGTTCATCGACTTCTTCGACTACGACGACTTTGTCGCCGGGTTTGAGAGCGGGAACACGCTGACGGACTTCAACAACGACGGCTTCCTGGACTTCTTCGACTACGACGATTACGTCAACGCCTTCGAGGCGGGCTGCTGAGCAACACGCTGGCGGATCTGAAACGCCGGAACTCCGCGGCGGGGACCACGCACGGTCCCCGCCGTTTTCGTTTGGATAACGCCTGTTTGGACGTTGCGGGGCGGTGGAGATGGGCTGTCCACCCCGCTTTTGCGGATGGGGGTGGGTGGAACGTCCGATGACATTCATGCATCCGAACCGGTTCGGCGTGCGCATCCTGTATTGAGGGTGGGCCGTGGGACGGTCGGAGCGGATGGAGGCGGACGCACGTCATGGTCAGCAAGATCGAACAAGACCATCAGCGGTTCAAGCAGATCGTCCACGGGAAGATCCGCAAGGACCTCCGTCGATTTCTGTCGCGGGGCGAGTTGATCGGGCGCGAGGGGAAGAAGGCTGTCTCGATCCCTGTGCATGACATCGACATTCCGACGTTCCGATACGGGGACAACCAGTCTGGCGTGGGGATGGGCGAGGGTGAGGGGGAGGCGGGGTCTGGAAAGGGCGAGGGCGGGGACAAAGAAGGGCGGCACATCCTGGAAGTGGATGTGAGCATGGAGGAGCTGGCGGACATTCTGGCGCAGGAACTGAAGTTGCCGCGGATTCAGCCGCGTGGGCAGCACAAGATCACGACGCTTCGGGACAAGTACTCGGGGATCAGGCCGGTGGGGCCTGCGGCGCTGCGGCATTTCAAGCGGACGTATCGGGAGGCGCTCAAGCGGCAGATCTCGATGGGGAGTTATGACCCGGACAATCCGGTGATCATCCCGATCAAGAGCGATCTGCGGTTTCGTTCCTGGAACGAGGTGAAGAAACCTCAGAGCAACGCGTGCATCGTGTACATGATGGACGTCTCGGGATCGATGGGGGACGAGCAGAAGGAACTGGTGAGGCTTGAGGCGTTCTGGATTGACACGTGGATCCGGCGGAACTATGAGGGGATCGAGAGCCGGTACATCGTGCATGATGTGAAGGCGGGCGAGGTGGACAAGCAGACGTTCTTCGCGGTGAAGGAGGACGGGGGGACGAAGATCTCGTCGGCGTACCAATGCTGCAAGGAGATTCTGGAGAAGCGGTACGACCCGAGCGAGTGGAACATCTATCTGTTTCACTTTTCGGACGGGGACAACTCGTCGGACGCGGACAACAGGCTTTCGACGAAGATCATCGAGGAGGATCTGCTCCCTCGGTCGAACATGTTCGGGTACTGCCAAGTGGCGTCGGCGTACGGGAGCGGGTCGTTCCACGGCGTGCTGGCGGAGACGTTCAAGGACGGGCGGGCGGATGAACTTGGGCCGAAGGTGCTGCTGTCGAAAGTCAACGGGAAGGACGACATTCTCGAGTCGCTTCGGACGTTTTTCAAGGCGGGGCGCTGAGCGGGAGAGCGTCGCCCCGGGCGGTGGCCCGCTAGGATCGTGGCGTGTTTATCTTCGGTCTGTACACGGTGTTGATCTGGTGGATCGCGTTCCGGTACCGGCGGAGGTGGCTCGGGGCTGGCGCGGTGGTGGTCGGCGTGGCGGGGATGTACATTGTCAGTGAGTTGCTCGCGGTAATGTTCCCGACGGCGGACGGACGCGGCTCGCCGCTGATCGCGATGCTGCTGCTGCCTTACGAGGGCATGCTGTTTGTGGGCGGGATGTACATTGTGGCGCTGCCGAGGCCGAAGCGTTTGATGACGTGCCGCGGGTGCTCGTACGACATGCGTGGCCTTGACGCAGGGTCGCGTTGTCCCGAGTGCGGGCGTGCCGAGGCGGCGGTCGTGGGGCGTGGCGGGCGATCAGCCTCGCCACAGACGCCAGAGGACGCCGAGGAGCAGGATGGCGAGGGGCAGGCCCAGGAGAAGGGCCCATCCGAGCCCCGCGCGTCGGCTGCCTGAGAGTTGATCGACCATCGCGACGCTCTGCGTTCCGGCGCCTGCGAGGGAGCGTGACTCCTGATTGGCGAGCCAGGAGATGGCGGCGTCGAAGAGTTCGAGGTTGCCGCCGGCGGTGAGGACGGCGCGGCCGTCGACGGAACGCTGGCGGGTGACGAGCGAGTCGTCGAGCCATTCGGCGGAGGCGACAGCAACGAGGCGGCGGGGCTTGTTGTCCACGCGGCGTTCGGCGGCGGCGATGACGGGGAACGCGGGGGCGCGGTCGTCTTCGGCGGCGTCGAACTGCGGGAGCAGGCGGGGCCAGCGGCCTTCGGCGAGTGAGCGGCGGAGATCGATCCAGCGTGATTCACGCCAGGACTTGGGCGAGCCGACTTCGAAGAGGAGAGCGGCGGGCATTGGGTTGCTTGACGACGTGTCGGCGAGTTCGAGGGCGGTTGTCCACGGGAGAATCAGTGTCGCACCGGCGATGGCGTCGACGAAAGGGTGTTTGATCTCGCGGGGGATGGCACGTGCGGCCTGGCTGAACTCGACGGCGGTGGCTTCGACGCTCGGGGCGGTGAGGACGACGCGGTCGGAGCGGGAGCGCAGGCCGAAGGAAGCGAGAACGCGGTCGGCGGCCTCGGGCTGCTTGGCGGAGGGGAGGATGGCGGGTGCGACGCAGAGGAGGATGGGTGAGCCGCGGCTTTCGAGTTCGGCGGCGATCTCTGCGAGACGGGCGGCGCGGTCAAGGCCGCTGGGGACCTGGCCGTAGGCGGGCTGGGTCTGGTCGGGCATGCGGACGACATAGAGGACGGGTCGTGCGTTCGTGGGGTTGAGTTTGGCGAGGCTTGGCGGTTCGGTGGAGAGGATCAGGTCCCACGAGACGACGTCGCCGCCGGATTGGAGGATGCGGCGGGTGGCCTGGTCGTAGAAGCGGACGCCGGAGGCGATGGCGGGGTCGGCGGAGAGGAAGACGACGATGGGGGGCGTGGGGTTGGTCGCGGCGGCGAGTGCGGCGGCGATCTCGGACTCGGCGCGGCGGCGGATGTCGGTGTCGCCGGTGCTTGCACGCATCACGCGATCGAGTTGAACGGCGCGGACCATGCTGCGGCCGGGCGCGGCGGGGTCGCTCACGCGGACGATGAGGGCGGAGGATTGGCCGACGGCGGAGGCGATGACGAGGGTGTCGAGGGTTGGGAGGCGTCGGAGCGGTTCGGCGGCGGTGTCGAGGCGTTCGCGGGAGGCGCGGACGGCATCGGCGGCGGCGCGGACTGAGGCGGCGGCGCGGGGCTGGGCCGAGGCGAGGGTGCGGAGTTCGCCTTCAAGGGCGAGGGCACGCTGGGTGGTGATGTCGAGGGCGGAAGAAAGTGCAGCGGCGGCTTCGTCGATGGCGGGGACGGGTGCGCCTTCGATGACGCGGGACATCAGCGTGGGGGCGGCCTCTTCGGCGAGGGCGACGGTGCGGAGGGAGACGGTGACGCCCTCGATGGCTTGGCGGATGCGGGCGATGGCGGTGGCGAGGGAGCCTGCGGCGTCGGGAACGGCGGCGAGGTTTGTGTCGATCGAGGGGAGGAGGGTGGTGGTGAACTCGTTGCGGGCTTGGGGGAGGACGCGAATGGCTTCAGAGATGACGGCTTGTGCGGCGGCGAAGGGTGCGGCTTCGCGGGCGAGGGATTCGCGGAGAAGGGCGGCGTAGTCGGCGCGGCCTGCGGCGGAGGCGAAGTCGATGGGGCGGGAACGGACGCGTGGGGAGGCTGCGGCGAAGCGGGCGAGGACGTCGGAGAGGTCCTCGCGCGAGCGGCGGTCCATGGCGAGCCAATCGGCGGCAATGATGATCTCGGCGTCCGTCTTGAGGTCCTTGACGAGTTCGGCAGTGCGCGGGGTGAGTTGGTGTTCGCCCGTGCGGGTGGCGTCGAAGCTGCGGGCGAAGCGGTCGGCGAGGGTGGTCGCGAGGACGGCGGAAAGGAGGGTTGCGGCGAGGAGGGCGAAGGAGAAGCCGCCGAAGCGGAGGATGCGGCGGGGGCTTCGGATGGACCTCCAGCGACGGGACTCGAGGGAGGCGGCGGCGGCGACGAGGAAGAAGATGGTCCAGGCGAGGAAGGCGGCGACGTGGCCGGTGTCGATGATGCCTTTGGCGAAGTCCTCGAGACGGACGCCGATGCGGAGGGCTTTGGCGAGGGTGAGGGCGAAGTCGGCCCCGCGTGTTGTCGCGGCGTCGATCGACGCGAGGGATTGGACGGCGAGGTCGGGGCCGACCATGACGGCGAGGATGGCCATGAGAGTGCCGAGGAAGGCAAGGGTCTGGTTGCTGGTCAGGGTCGAAATGAGCAGGCCGACGGCGAGGAAGAGTGAGGCGAGGAGGGTGAAGGAGACAAAGCCGGTGAGCATCGGGCCAATGTCGGGAGACGGGGCGGGCGCGGGGACGGCGGCGGACCAGAGGATGACGGCGTGGATGAGGGTGGGCGTGAGGAGCAGGAGGAGAAATGCAAGGCCGCCGAGGAACTTGCCCAAGATGACGGCGTAGTCGCTGACGGGGCTGGTCTGGAGGGGCTCGATGGTGCCTGAGCGGAGTTCTTCGCTGATAAGGCGCATCGAGACGGCTGGGGCGAGGGGCAGGAGGAGCCAGCCCATGGTGGAGAAGATGGGGCGCATGGAGGCGGGCTGGCCAGGGACGAGGACGCCGCGGAGGAAGAGCCAGGAGGTAACGAAGGAGAAGGTGGCGAGGGCGAGCCAGCCGAGAGGGACGCGGAAGAAGGAGGCCCACTCGCGGCGGGCAACGGCGAGGACGGCGGTCATGAGGGCGTCCCTCCGGTAGGAGGGAGGGGTGCCGCGTGTGGCGTGGGGGCAGGCTGGCCCTCAAGCAGGCTCATGAAGACGGCTTCCATGCTGATCTGGCCGGACCGCGTGAGGGAGGCGGTGGTCCCGTCGGCGGCGACCTGGCCTCGGATCATGATGATGACGCGGTCGCAGGTCTTCTCGACTTCGGGGAGGATGTGCGAGCTGACGAGCACGACGCGGTCTTGGCCGAGTTCGCGGATGAGGCGGCGCATCTCGGCGATCTGGGTGGGGTCAAGGCCGTTGGAGGGCTCGTCGAGGATGAGCACCTTGGGGTCGTGGACGATGGCGGCGGCGAGGCCGACGCGTTGGCGGTATCCCTTGCTGAGGTGCCCGACTCGGCGACGGCGGACGTCCGACAGCCAGCACCGCTCGATGGCACGATCGACCTGGGCTTTGCGGGTGCGGCGGGGCAGGCCGTGGAGTGTGGCGCGGAAGTCGATGAGGTCTTCGACGGCCATCTCGGCATAGGCGGGGGCGGACTCGGGAAGGTATCCGATGGCCTGACGGGCGGCGATGGAGGCGTCGATGGTGTCCGAGCCGTTGACGGTGATGGTGCCGGTGTCAGGGGGGAACATGCCGGTGATCATGCGGATGGTGGTGGTCTTACCCGCGCCGTTGGGGCCGAGGAGGCCGACGATCTGCCCTTTGGCGATCTCGAAAGAGACCCCCACACCCACGCCCCCCCCCGCGCCCCCGACGCCCCCGACGGCGCGGAAGGAACCGAAGGATTTGGTGACGCCTCGGACGCAGAGCATGGGGGGAGGGTACGGGGGGAGGGGGGGGACGTGCTGCGTGCGGCGTGCGGCGTGCGGCGGGGAAGGCGGGATGAGGGGGTGAAAGGGTGAAGGGCGTCCAAGTCGCGGGTTTGGGAGACTAGGTCATGGGTTTGTCGAGCAAGGTCATGGGTTGGGACGACCAAGTCATGGGTTTGTCGAGCAAGGTCATGGTTTGGGACGACCAAGTCATGGGTTTGTCGAGCAAAGTCATGGGTTGGGACGACCAAGTCATGGGTTTGTACGCCGAGGTCATGGCTTGGAGATCGCAAGTCTTGCGTGTGGAGCGCCATGAGACGCTCGCACCCCGGGGGGGATGGGGGTTCTACAGTTGCGTCCGAATTCCTGTGCTTCTCGTCCGACAGCGTTGAACGTCCCGATGGCCGACCCCACGCCTCCCATTCCGCGATTGACGATTGTGCCCGGGCCTGGGGTCTCGGTGGATGCTGTCCGAGCGGCGCTGCGTGCGGGTGGTGGCGAGTATGAGGTGGAAGTCGCGGGCGAGGTGGTGCTTGATTCAGGAATGGGGTTGGGGGTGAGCCCCTCGGCGGTGGTTCGATCGGCCCCGCTTGAGTCGCTCGCGACACTTCTGAACGCGACGGGAGAAGGGGTCGCGCTGGCGGACAACAAGGGGCGGCCGCTCTGGGCAAACGACCTTTTCAATAGCCTGGATCCGGTGACGCTCGAGCGGCTGACGCGGATCGGCGAAGAGGGGGCGGCGGCGATGGCGACGGCCCGGCGGTTCCTTCGGACGGGGGACGAGATCCCCTCGCAGGCCCGCGTGTACAAGAGCGAGTTCCAGTCTGCGGCGAGCGGGGTGGCTTCGGGTGGGGGGGCGGGCTGGGGCGGGGGCGGACGGATTTACGATGTGATGGTGTCGCCGGTGGACGCCAGGCCGATCATTCCGTTGCCGGCCAAGGCGGGTGATCCGTCGTCCTCTCCCACCGCACCACAGCAGCCTTGGCCCCGAGCGATCGCGGTGGTGGTCCGTGACGTGACGGACGCGGCGCGGCTGCGGCAGCGGATTGATGCGATCGATCAGGCGGGGAGCGATCTGGTGCAGATCGATACGGACACCATCCGCGACAAGAACATGATCGAGCGGCTGCAGGCTCTGGAATCGCGGATCGTGCAGTCGGCCAAGCACCTGCTCAACTTTGATCACTTCGCGATCAGGCTGCTGGACGAGAAGACGGGGAAGCTCGAACTGGTCATCAAGCACAACCTGCCGCCCGAGTACGACGCGTTTGATATCTATCCAAGGGCTGAGGGGAACGGGATCACCGGGTGGGTGGCGGCGACGGGGCGGAGCTACCTGTGCAAGGACGCTCAGAATGATGAGTTGTTCCTGCCGGGGCTGCACGGGGCCAAGAGCAGCCTGACGGTGCCGATGCGGTATCAGGGGCGTGTGATCGGGATCATCAACGTCGAGAGCCAGCAGGTTGCGGCGTTCAACGATGATGATCGGCGTCTTTGCGAGATCTTTGCGCGGTACATCGCGATGGCGACGCACACGCTGGACCTCTTGGTCGTGGAGCGGACGATCACGAACCGTGCGCTGGCGGGGCGGTTTGAACGCGAGATTGATGAGCCGTTGAAGGACATCAGCAACGAGGTGGATGTCCTGCGGACGGTGGCGGCGGTGATCGGTGGCAACACCGAGCTTGAGTTGCACATCGACAAGATCCGAGCGGACGTGGACGCGATCAGGCGGCGGATCCGTGACGCGGCGGACGGGCCCACGACGTTGCTTGGGGTCGAGCGTGCGATGGAGCACAAGACGGTCGATCCCGTGTTGGCGGGGCGGCGGATTTTGATCGCGGACGACCAGAGCAAGATCCGGCGGATCATCGGGGATGTGCTCCGCAACCGCGGGTGCGAGGTGACACTGTGCGAGCACGGGGGCGAGGCCTTGGCGGCGGTGGGCGCGGTGGCACGCGAGGAGATTCTGGGCTTTGATCTTCTGGTGAGCGACATCATGATGCCCGAGGCGAACGGGTACGAGGTGTTTAGTGCGGCTCGCAAGGTGATGCCGAGGCTGCCGGTGATTTTGATGACCGGGTTCGGATACGACCCGAACCACTCGATCGTGCGGGCGAGCCAGGAGGGGCTTCAGAGCGTGCTGTTCAAGCCGTTCCAGGTGGAGCAACTGGTGGACCTGGTGAAAAAGGCGATGACGGGGTGAGTGGGTGGTGAGTGGGTGGGGAAGTGTTCTGGCGGAGAACTTACCACTTCGGATCGGGTCCACCACGGGGAGTGTGACGGCCCGGGTTGTGAGCCGGGCTGGGGGCTGTCAGGGGTCTGCCGGCGAGGGCTGCCGAAGTGGCAGGCGTCCTGCCGAGGAATCGTGCGATGGTCGTTCCGGGGCGTGTTTGGGGCTTCCTCGGCTTGTGCACGACGCCGATCGGACTGGCACAGGTCTTGCAAGAAGAGGGACGACACTTCGGAGGATTTTATGGGTTCCAAAATTATCGGCATCGATCTGGGCACCACCAACTCCTGCGTCGCCATCATGGAGGGCGGGCAGCCCAAGGTTCTGATCAACACGTCGGGCTCTCGGATCACGCCGTCCGTGGTCGGGTTTACCGACAAGGGCGAGCGGCTGATCGGGCAGCAGGCCAAGCACCAGCAGGTGACCAACCCCAAGAACACGGTCTTCTCGGTGAAGCGGTTCATGGGGCGTCGGCGTCCCGAGGTTTCTGCTTCGGGTTCGTCGGTCTATGGCAAGAGCGGCAACGAGGAATCCAAGGTTCCTTACGCCATCACCGGCAGCGGCGACGACCTCGTCAAGGTGAAGGTCAATCAGGGGGAGTTCACGCCCCAGCAGGTTTCTGCGTTCATCCTGCAGGACCTCAAGAAGACGGCTGAGGACTATCTGGGCGAGAAGGTCGAACGGGCGGTCATCACCGTGCCGGCGTACTTCAATGATGCGCAGCGGCAGGCGACCAAGGACGCTGGCGAGATCGCTGGGCTCAAGGTCGAGCGCATCATCAACGAGCCGACGGCGGCGGCGCTCGCGTACGGGATGGACAAGAAGAAGAATCAGAAGATCGCGGTCTTCGATCTGGGCGGCGGCACGTTCGACGTGTCGATCCTTGATATCGGCGACGGCGTGTTCGAGGTGCTGAGCACCAACGGCGACACGCACCTGGGCGGCGACGACTGGGACCAGGCGATGATCGACTTCATCGCGGAAGAGTTCCGCAAGAAGGAAGGGATCGACGTCCGCAAGGACGCGATGGCTTTGCAGCGCCTGAAAGAGGCGGCTGAAAAGGCCAAGATCGAGCTTTCGACGATGAACGAGACGACGGTCAACCTGCCGTTCATCACGGCGGATGCGAGCGGCCCCAAGCACTTGCAGGTGTCGATCACGCGGGCGAAGTTCGAGTCGATCACCAATGACCTCTTCGAGCGTCTCAAAGCACCGTGCCAGAACGCGATCAAAGACGCCAAGATCGACATCAGCAAGATCGACGAGGTCGTGCTGGTGGGCGGTTCGACGCGTATGCCGCGGGCTCAGCAGATCGCCAAGGACCTTTTCGGCAAGGAGCCCAACCGCAGCGTCAACCCGGACGAAGTCGTCGCGATCGGTGCGGCGATTCAGGGCGGCGTGCTGGTGGGCGATGTCAAGGACATCCTGCTCTTGGACGTGACACCTCTGTCGCTGGGTGTTGAGACACTGGGCGGCGTGATGACCAAGCTGATCGAGCGGAACACGACGATCCCGACGAGCAAGAAAGAGACGTTCTCCACCGCGGCGGACAGCCAGACGAGCGTGCAGATCGTGGTGCTTCAGGGCGAGCGCGAGTTCGCCAAGGACAACCGCGAGCTGGGCAAGTTCGACCTGTCGGGCATCCCGCCCGCGCCGCGTGGCATGCCGCAGATCGAGGTGGAGTTCGCGCTGGACGCCAACGGCATTCTGACCGTCACGGCGGTGGACAAGGCCAGCGGCAAGAAGGCGGACATCAAAATCACGAACAGCGGCGGCCTCGATAAGAGCGAGATCGAGCGGATGAAGCGCGACGCCGAGGCGCACGCGAGCGAGGACAAAGCCCGCCGCGAGCTGGTGGACCTCAAGAACAAGGCGGACGCGGTGCTGATCCAGACCCGCAAGTCGCTCGAAGAGCACGGGGCGAAGGTCTCGGCGGAGATCCGTGGCAAGGTCGAGAGCTCGATGACGAACCTTGAGGGCAAGATCAAGGGCGACGACAAGGCTGCGATCGAGGCTGCCCTGAACGACCTCGAGAAGTCGAGCATGGAGCTCGGGAAGATCATGTACGAGGAAGCCGCCAAGAAGGCCCAGCCCGGGAGCGAAGCCGAGCCCAAGGCGGCGGGCGGTGGCAAGGACGACGTGATCGACGCGGAGTTCAAGGTCAAAGAAGAGAAGTAACGCGTTAAACGCGAGTCATTTGGAAGCCCACGGGTTCGAACCCGTGGGCTTCTTTCATGTGGTCGAGTGCATGTTACAGGGACGTGCGTTTCGCGACGAGTACGATCGGCCCGGCGGAGATCGTAACCGTCATCGGCGACGCTCCCACGTCAAATGTGAATCGAGTCGCGTGGACGCCCGCGGGGAAGAACTCGTGGTTTCCAAGGAAGTGGATGATGCGCATCGATTCGCCCGCGGCGGTGAGGGCGAGATTGCCTCTGGAATCGAGCTTGATCTCGAACGTGTCCTTGCCATCGGCGCCAAACTGGTAGGTGCCGAGGTACTGCTTGCGTTCTTCTTCGGAGATCGGCTTGGCTTCGAGACCGATGTCCGCGTCGCCGAGGGAGGCAAGGTAGTCGAAGGTGTCCTTGGCCTTCTCGCCGCCGGCTTTGGCGTGGGAGAGGAGAGGGATGCCGTGGGGCCCCAGAAGCCGCTGAACGCCCGGGCTGGCTGTGACGAGGGCCTTGACAACCTCCGTGTATCCGAGCATGGCGGCGGCGAAGAGGTCGATCTTCGCGCCCTTCTCGATCAGGAACTCGGCGATTCCGCGCTGCCCCACGTGCGAAGCGGCTGCAAGCGGAGTCTCCCAATCGCCAAAGCCCCAATCCCACGAAGCGTTGACGAGCGACGGATAAAGCCCGATGAGTTCGCGCACGCGCTTCTCGTCGAAATGCGACTTGCCGACGATCTCGGCGACGAGCGTGGGATCGTGGCGCGGGAAGTGAGGCCACGGGCTTGGAGTGACGGAGGCTCCGCCCGCGGGCTGTGCAGAGAGGCCGGCAGCCAGACCGACCGCACCCATGCCGCTGACCAGAAGGACGTGACGACGACTCAGTTCCGTGTTCATGGCGGGGCCTCCCGCGTGTCTACCGGCGAAGGGTGCATCGGTTTCACCAACCCCAGCGGGGGGCCGCCGACGAAACTAGGCTTGTCGATGCCCGCACCCGACCTTACTCCGTTGCCGACCGCCACGATCGATCGCCCACTGCACGTGCATCTGCACGCGAACTACGTCACGCCTGAAGCTCTTGAGGGCGGGGTGGTCGTCGTGATCGACAACCTTCGTGCGAGCGTAACGATCACGGCGGCCCTTCACCATGGCGCGACGGAGATCGTTCCGACACTCACGGTCGAGGAAGCCTTGCGGGCGCGGAGCGACGGCGATCTCCTGGGCGGCGAGCGTGGCGGCGTGCTCATTCCCGGATTTGATCTGGACAATTCGCCGCGGTCTTACACACGGGACAGGGTGCGGGGAAGGCGTGTGATTTTCACCACGGCGAACGGGACGGCGGCGCTCGTGCAAAGCCGGCTGGCGGCGCGGGTGCTGGTCGGGTCGTTTGTGAATCTGTCGGCGGTGTGCCGGGCGGTCGCGGACGACCCGAGGCCGGTGCATCTCCTGTGCTGCGGGACGCGTGAGGACGTGGGGCTCGACGACATCCTGCCGGCTGGCGCGATGGCGGAGCGGCTGCTGGCCTCGGGAAGAACGTTCGTGTCGGACGATGCGGGGCGTGCGGCGCTCTGGGCGTGGCGTGGCGTGGGAGTCCGTGGGCTGTCGGCGGCGATGCTTGAATCGCGTGGTGGGCGCGGGCTGGCCAAGCTTGGGTTGAGCGACGACCTGTCGGTGTGCGTCGATCTTGATTCGATACCGATCGTGCCCGAGTATGACCACGCCGCACGCGTGATCAGGGCGTAGGGCGAGCTCGGTCAGCGACCGCCGTTCCGCTCTCGCTTGAGGGCGCGGAGCCTGGAGAGCGCGTCCTCGCCCGTTCTGACTTCCTTCTCGACGTCGATCCGCTTGAAGGCGGGGTAGGAGACCATGCCGAGGGCTTCGGCACGGTTGCGGAGTGCCCCGACGCGACGGGCGAGGCGGAGGAAGTCGTCGATCGAGCGGATCGCGGCGTCCACGTCGTCGGCCTTGATGGCCTCGGCCATGTCGTCGCGTGCCTGGAGCACCTGCGTCGCCCATGTTTCGATCTGCTTGGCGACGGCTTTGGTCTCGCTCTCGGCCTTCTTCATGTTGGTTTCGCCGCGGGTGCCGCACGTGACCAACGCGGGATTCCCGAGCCAGGCGGCGATGTCCTTATCGTCCTTGGACGCGATGGGAGTGGCGACGCCGTATCTTTCCATCTCGGTGGCGGTGAGGGTGACGACGCGTGTGCCGTCGCTGAGGGTTTCGAGTTCGGCGGCTTTGGCTGGGCGGTCGTGGACAAGCTTCCACGTGCCGTCGGCTTCCTTGGCGGCGAAGAGGTCGTACCTGGTGAGGATCATGGCGCGGACGAGGTGGGCCGAATGGCCGCGGGACTCGGCGCCGGCGGCGAGGCGAGCGGCGAGGGCGGAGTTCATCTTTTCATCGACCTCGGCCTCGCCCGAATCGACAACCTTGAACGCCACCGCCGCGCCGAGCGTCGACTTGGGGAGCGCGGCGATGTGGTGACTCGAGAAAACGACCCAGATCGACGCGCTCATCGCCTGCTTGATGATCATGTGGTAGGTGAGGTCGTCGGAATGCTTTTCCATCATCTCGCGGATGGCTTCGGCGGCCCAGACCTGCCCCCCGCCGGAGTCGATGGTGAAAACGATGTGCTTGACTTTGTTCTTGACAGCCCATTCGAGCGAGGGCTTGACGCCCATCGGAACGATCTCTTCGCCGAAGGTGCCCTTGAGCGGGATCACGAGGAAGTCACCGACCTTTTCTTTAGGTTCGGCCTTCTCGGGAGTCTTTGCGGGGTCGGGCGTTGCGGGCTTGGTGTCGTCTTTGGCCGGCTCTTCGGCCGGTGGATCGACGCGGATGATCGAGGACACACGCGACATCTGAATCGTCACCTTGAGCGTGATGCCAGCGTTGTTCTTGCCGTCGATTTCGAGCTCGTCTTTGGTCTCTTTGAGGATGGTGCCGCGGATCCAGGTTCCGTCAGTCAGATAGACGATGTCCGCCCATGCAGTGGAGACCAAGCAGAACACAAACGCAAGAGCACCCAGGGCACGCGTGGACAGTCGCATGTCGGAACCTCCAAAAGTAGGGGTAGTCTAGCCGACCACCCCCGCAGAACCAAGCACATTTCCCAGCTTGCGGGCGGCCATTCCGCGGTGGCTGAGGCGGTTTTTCTCTTCTGGGGGGAGTTCTGAAGCGGTGCGGGTGAAATCCGGACCTACGAGGAAGAGCGGGTCGTACCCGAACCCGCCGGAGCCGCGAAGGGAGCGTGCGAGGCGGCCTTCGAAGGTGCCGCGGGAGGTGCATCGCGGCAAGAGGGTGCGAGGACTCCCCAGAACCATCACGCACACGAACCTGGCGGTGCGTTTTTCGTCGGGGACGGTCTCCATCTCTCGCAGCACCCGGGCGTTGTTTGCGGCGTCGCGCTCCGCGCGGGTCATGCCGGTTTCGCGGCCTTCGGTGCAGTAATGACTCGAGATCACGCCGGGGCGGCCTTCGAGGGCGTCGATCTCGAGCCCGGAGTCGTCGGCGAGGCAGAGGCGGCCGGTCTGCTGGGCGTAGGAAAGGGCTTTGATGGTCGCGTTGGCTTCAAAGGTCGTCCCGGTTTCGGCGGGCTCGGTGAGCGTGACGCCGGGGCAGGCGTCGGCAAGGCTGATGAACCGGACGTCGTCGCGTTTCATGGCGGCGAAGATGGCGTTCATCTCCTCGATCTTGTGCGGGTTGGACGTGGCGAGGACGATCTCGGTCATGGGGGATTGTTGCCCCTTTCTCGCCCCTAGTCTTCGTGCATGCCACCACGCCATGACACGCTCCACGCTGCGGCGAGCGCCCTTGAAACGGCCGCTACCTTCCCCGCCTTTGTCGGGTTTGACGGGTTTATCGACCTGATTCTCCGCCCGGTGGCCTCGCGGGCCTCGATGGCAGCGGACGATTTCACGCCGGTGCGGACCATCACGGAGTTTGCCGATCGGATCAAGGCTGCAGCGGGCAAGAGCACCAACATCGAGACCGTGCTGAACGAGGCACGCTTTGGCGGCAACGGGCCTTTGATGGCGGGGGCGCTGGGCTCGCTCGGGCTTGCGGTGACGTACGCGGGCGCGGTCGGCTCGGCGGGGGTCAACAGCCCGTTGCACCCGGTCTTTGTGCCCTTCGCCGAGCGGTGCACGCGGGTGGTGACACTTGGCGAACCTTCGACGACCGCGTGCTACGAGTTCGCCGATGGAAAGGTGATGCTCAACGACCGGACGAACGTGCAGCGAGTCACGCGTGAGTCGCTGGTCGAAGCGTTCGGGCCCGCCGGTCTGCGCGACACGCTTGCAGCGTCGCGGCTGATCGGGCTTCTGAACTGGTCGCTGATGGGCGGAGTGGCGGACTTGCTGAGGCTCTTTGCGGAGGACCTGCTGCCGTCGCTTCCGCGGCCTGCGGGCGGTCAGGGTGCGCGGACGATCTTTGTGGATCTTGCGGATCCGACGCCGCGCGCGGCGGAGGACATGCGAGCGTGCCTGGCGACATTGTCGGCGATGAACCGCGTGCCGGGGTGCGCCGTCACGTTGGGCCTCAACCTGATGGAGGCGGAGTTTGTCGCGAGCACGACGTCCGCATCGCGGGCGTTCTCGGCGACGACCGACCGCGGCACCGAGGTGGTCCGACGTGCGGCGGAGGAACTCCGTGCGGCGTTCGGCCTCGCGTGTGTGGTGATCCATCCTCGGGAAGGGGCGGCGGCGGCCACGGCGGAGTCGTCGGCGTGGTTCGACGGGCCGTTCTGCGAGTTTCCCAAGCTCTCGACCGGAGCGGGCGACCACTTCAACGCTGGTTTCTCGACAGCGGCCGCGTCGGGCCTGTCGCTGGAACAGTGTCTCGCGGTGGGTACGGCGACGAGCGGGTATTACGTGCGAAACGCGAAGAGCCCGAGCCGAGCGGATGTTGTGGCGTTTTTGAGATCGCTCGCGTAGGCACGCGCGAACGGTCGGAATCCGCCGGGCTGCCCCGGTCGAATTCACAGCGAGCGATGGGTCTCTGTTTCTTCCTCACCTGCGAGACCGACGATGATGAACCTCTGGACAGCCGTGGCGTGGGGATGGGCGGCGTCAGCTGCGTTCCTATTTGTCCTTTGGCTCCATCAGACACGAACAAGGAACGCGACGCTGGTCGATGTGGGGTGGACCGTCTCGCTCGCGGGCTGCGGTGTGCTGTTCGCGGCGGTTGGATCCGGTGATCCTCTTCAACGGGCGATGGCGGGGTCGCTCGCGGGGATCTGGGGGGTACGACTGGGCTGGCACCTCGTGCGGGATCGCGTGCTGGGGCACAAGGCGGAGGACACGCGGTACCAGAACCTTCGCGCGGCGTGGGAGCCTCGCGCGAACGTTCACTTCGCGTGGTTCTATCAGGTTCAGGCGATCGCGGCCGTTGGGCTGAGCCTGCCTTTCGCGTTCATCGCGTGGCACCCCGCCGCCACCATCGCGCCCATCCAGTGGGCGGGCCTCGCGGTTTGGACCGCGTCGATCATCTTTGAAACGGTCGCGGACCGTCAGCTCGCGGCGTTTCGCAGGAACCCGGCGAACAAGGGGACGACGTGCCGGTCGGGGCTCTGGCGGTATTCGCGTCACCCGAACTATTTCTTCGAATGGCTTGTGTGGGTGGGGATCGCCCTGTGCGCCTCCCCCACCGTGCCGTACGGGCCCTGGGTCTGGATCGCGCCGGTGGTGATGCTGGTGCTCGTGACGAAGGTGAGCGGCATTCCGTGGGCGGAGATGCAGTCGCTGAAATCGCGGGGCGAGGATTACCGACGGTATCAGCGCGAGACCTCGGCTTTTGTGCCTTGGTTTCCGGTCATCGGCGAACGGCCAAAGCCGCGTTGATCAGGACGGAGCGGGCGAGGTCGGGGATGCGGGGTCGGGCATGAGTTCGTCCTGCTGCAAGTCGGACCCTTTGAGCATCCCGAGTTTGCGAAGTTCGGGGAAGGCGACGGCGACGACCCCCGCCACCATCACGGTGCCGATTCCGCCGCTCACCACCGAGATCACGGGGCCGAAGAGTCGGGCGACCGCGCCGCTCTCGAACGCGCCGAGTTCGTTGCTGCACTCGATAAAGACGGAGTTGACCGCCCCCACACGTCCGCGGAGGTGATCGGGCGTGCGGACCTGAACCAACACGTGGCGGACGACGACGGAGACATTGTCGACCGCGCCGGCGACAAAGAGGGCGGCGAGACTCAGCCAGATGTTTTCGGACAGACCGAACACGATGGTGGCGACGCCGAAGGCGGCGACGGACCAGAGGAGCGTCTTTCCTGATTTCTGAAAGGGCGGCCTGTGGGCGATAAAGACACCCATCAGAAACGCCCCGACATAGGTGGAGGACTTGAGCGCACCGAGCCCGATGGGGCCGATATGGAGGATGTCCTTGGCGAAGAGCGGGAGCAAGGCGGTCGCACCGCCGAGCAGCACGGCGAGCATGTCAAGAGTGATCGCGCCGAGGATGGTCCGTTCACGCCAGAGGTGACCCATCCCGGCGAACATCGCTTCAAGGGTGTACTTGCCCGAGGCCGCGGCCCGCCGGAGCGGCTTGATCCCGATCATCGAGAAGGCGAAGGCGAGATTGCCCGCGGCGCAGACGAGGTACACGGGCCACGCCGCATCCGCCCACCAAAGCAGAGCCCCCGCGACGAGAGGCCCGACCACCGCCGCCAGTTGGAAGGCGGTGCTGCTCCATGCCACGGCGTTCTCAAAGATCCCTGGGGGGACGATCGTCGGCAGGAAGGACCCGCGAGCCGGGCCGTTGAACGCCCGGCAGCAGCCGGTCATGACCAGCAGCAGGTAGATCAACCAGATCGGTCCGTGTGTGTACGAAACCATGGCGAGCAAGAGGGCTGCGGCCGCGAAACCGGCCTGCGAGATCGCGATGATGGCCCGCCGCTCGAAGATGTCCGCCGTGTGTCCTGCGGGGAGCGCGAGGAGCATCACCGGCAGCGCGCGAGCGAGCCCGGTGTACCCTAGGTGAAGCGGGTCGTTGGTTCGGGCGTAGACCTCCCACCCGACGGCTGTGGCGAGCCCCTGGAGACCCATCGCCGCGAAGAAAAAACCGATCGCGTATCGCTGGTAGTTCCCATCACGGAGCGCCGCGTACGCATCGTGCGGGATTGGCTCGGGTTGTAGCTCGGGTTGTGGTTCGGCGGCGTCGGGCATGGTCGGCGGACGGTATACCCCGCCGATGCTCCCGTGTTGCAATTCGTGAGCAAGTTCCGCATCGATCGTTCGGCGGGCGGGTCCGAGATTCAGCGGGTCATGCGGCGTAGACGCTTGATCGCCTCGTCGATGGTCTCGGCTTTCTTGCAGTACGCGAAGCGTGCCAGCGGCTTGCCGTGCTCCTCGTTCACGTAAAACGGCGTCGGGGGGATCGCCGCCACGCCACATTTCTCCGTGAGCCAACGGCAGAACGCCCGATCATCCGCGAGCCCCCCACTCCCTCCAAGCCCGCGAGAGACAGGCGTGTGGTCCACCATCAGGAAGTAGGTGCCGTCGGCACGAAAGACCCGAAAGCCGATCTCGGACAGCGCGGCGGAGAGCCGGTCCCGGTTGGCTTTGAAGAGGGCCCGGGTTTGCTCGATCGTCGGCTCGCCTTGATCGATGATCGAGGCCGCCCCCCACTGCATCGGGGTCGCCGTCGCGAACGTGAGAAACTGATGGGCCGCTCGGACAGCCTTGGTCAGTTCGGGCCACGCCACCGCCCAACCCACCTTCCACCCGGTGAGGTTGTAGCTCTTCCCCAAGCTCCCCAGCGTGACCGTCCGGTCGGCCATCCCGGGAAGCGTGGCGAGAGAGATGTGCGGCATCGCGTCGTCGTACGTCAGCCGCTCGTACACCTCGTCCACGACGGCGATCACGTTGTGCTTGAGACACAGCTCCGCAATCAGGACCAGCTCGGCGCGGGTGAACACTTTGCCTGTGGGATTGTGCGGGGTGTTCAGCAGGAGCACGCGCGTCTTGGGCGTGAAGGACCGCTTGAGTTCATCATGATCAAACCAGAACGCCTCACCAGCCTTGGCCGGGGCCCGGAGGGTGACCACGCGTGGGACCGCCCCCACCATCGCCGCGACGGCGCGATAGCTGTCATAGAAAGGCTCGAACATGACGATCTCGTCGCCAGCGTTCAGCACGCCCATGAGAGCGGCCGGGATCGCTTCCGTGCACCCGCTGGTGATCGTGACGTGCGTGTCAGGGTCGGCGTGGCAGCCGGTTCGACGTTGCCACAGGTCCGCGACAGCCTTGTTGAGCGCGGGCACGCCGAACATGCGGGCGTACTGGCTGTGGCCGGCTTTGATGGCGTCGATCGCGGCGGCCTTTGCGATTTCGGGGCCGTCAAAGTCCGGGAAGCCCTGCGCGAGATTGACCGCTTTGTGCGCTGTGGCGAGCGCGGTCATTTCGGCGAAGATAGAGGTCCCGAAAGGCTGGAGCGACTGGGCTACGTGCATACCGGAATCGTAACCGGGAAGGGGTGCGCCCGCGTTCTCAGGTCTGCCAGAGGCTGCTGCCCCACGTCAAGCCCGCGCCGAACGCGAGAAACATCACTTTCTGGCCGGGTTTGAGCCGGCCGGCCTTGGCGAGATCGTCGAGCACAAGCGGGACGGAGGCCCCGACGGTGTTCCCGTACTTGCCGATGTTGATGTGGAGTTTGTCCGCCCCGAGGCCGAACCGCTCGATCGCCGCATCCAGGATTCGCAGATTCGACTGATGACAGACGTAGTGGTCGACGTCGTCGGCACGCAGGTTCGCCATGTCGAGGGTCTGTTCGATGAGTTTGGGGAACGTGGTGACGGCGAACTTGAAGACCGCTTGGCCGTTCATCTGGATGCAGTTGAGTTGGCGTTGCTCGCCGACGATCCCTTCCGGGAAGTCGGACATGTGCGAGGGGATGAACAGGTGTCGTCCGCCGCCGCCGTCGGAGTGCATCGCCTGGGCGAGGATGCCCTTGGCGGGGTCGTCTGTGCCCTGCACGATGACCGCGCCGGCAGCATCGCCGAAAAGGACGCTTACCGAGCGTCCGTAGGTGGTCATGTCGCAGTGTCGCGTGACGCAATCGGCACCGACAACCGCGACCGTGCGGTAGGAGCCGCCTCGGATGAGGTCATGAGCGAGATTAAGGGAGAAGACAAACCCCGAGCACGCGGCGTTGAGGTCCATCGCGCCGATCTGACCGGCCCCGATCCGATGGGCCACATTGCAGGCGACCGACGGAGTCGGACACTCGGGGGTCATCGTCCCGACGAGAATCAGGTCGAGGTCGGTGGGCGCGATTTTCGAAGCGGCGAGAGCAGCCTGGACGGCTTCGGTCGCGAGTTTGCTGGTGTTCTCGCCCGCCGCGACGTCGTGATGCCTTCGCTCGTGGATTCCGGAACGCTGAACGATCCACTCGTCCGACGTGTCCATGATCTTTTCGAGATCGGCGTTGGTGACGACGCGCTTGGGGAAGGCGGAACCCGTGCCCAGAAAGCGCACGCCTCGCGTGCCAATCGCGGCTCGTCCAAGGGAGGGGGTCGGTGTGCTCACGCGAACTCCAATTTCGGACCACTCGTGGAAGGCTCGAACATCTTCATGAAACCATAGCCGATCGGCGGAGGATTGTCTTGAAACGAACGCCGCCGGGGCGTGGAACGCCCCGGCGGTCAAATTCAGCGACGCGACCTCGTGAGAGGCCGCGAAAGACATCTTGATTTAGTTCTTGGTGACGCCGATGCCGAGCTTGGGCACCTTGATGCGCAGGCCGGGACGAACGTAGCCGGACTCCACGCAGGCACGGTGGTGCTGCTTGGGCATGCCGGAGAGGGGGCAGACGGTGGGGATCGCGCCGGTCATCGCGTGATGGGTGCGGCGACGACGGCTGCGGCCGTAACTGACTCGTTGTGGGGGGAGCATCGGACCTTCCTTGGAGCCCTGAGACCATCCTCGTGGGTTCCGTCGCACAGACCACGCAGCCCGAGCCGTTTGGTACCTGTGAGCACAGATTCTATCCATCCCCGGCCTCGGGTCAACCGGGCGGGGCCGAACAACAGGTGTTCGGATCGGATGACTGGAAGCCCGGTAATTCCGCGCTAGTATTGGCCTCGATCGGCCACAACGCCGATCCGCAGCCCTCCTAGCTCAGTTGGTAGAGCAGCTGACTCTTAATCAGCGGGTCGAAGGTTCGAGTCCTTCGGGGGGCATTCTCGCTTGATCCCGCGCCGAGTCGCGCGGGGTCGCGTAAAGCCTCAAATTGCAAGGGTTTAGAGCCGCCCCGGTCCGGGCCTGAGTCGGTCGGTTCGCCGCGCCCCGCCGCGCTCACTTTCCCCGTTCCGCGCAGAGACTGCGGGCCTGAGTGCGTAGTTGCGATCGAGCAACTACCGGCGTGGTCGTCGGTGCCCGTCGCCCGCAGGGACTCGGTTTCCCGCTCGGGCCGGGCGTCCGCCTTGGGCATCGCGTCCAGAACCCGCGTCAAACTGTGCAACCCGACCCGGGCGTAGGTTTTCAGGGTCAACTTCGGGTCCGAGTGCCGGGCCAGTTCCATCGCTTCCTTGACGTTCGCCCCGGCTTCGACCACGCGCGAAACGAAGTGAACCCGCAGCCCGTGGAAGTCCACCACCCGACCGGACGAATCAGTGTGCCGCAGATAGTCCGACGCGTGCCGCTCCTCTCGGTCTTGCGGGGTGCGGGCTTCGGCGATCCACGCCGTTCGAGCCGTCGCTAGATCGGCTTTCAGCAGCAGCCCCGCCTTGCCGTCGGGGAGCGGGCACACTGGTTCCCCCGCTGGCTTGGACGCAACCCAACGCCGGAGCATCGCCGCAAGGTCGGCCCGGATCGGTTGAACGTCACAACGCTTGCGTTTGGAATACGCCGCTTCGACGGTGACGCTCGGGTGCCGTTCATCGAAGTCGAAACTCTCGGGCGTCAGGCTCGCCACTTCACCCGCCCGGAAGCCCGTGCCCGCCGCGATTCGGTACGCCCACGCGCGGTCGGGATAGTGCATCGTCGTTTGAACGCTCCGCAGTTCGCCCTTGCCGTCTTTGATCGTCTTGGGCACCGTCACGCTCGGGGATGCTTCCGCCGCGTCGATGATCCGGGCGAGTTCATCGGCGGTCAGGTCCCGCCGAATACGCCGCCGGTCCGCGTCCAAATTCCGCGTGCTGATCCCCGCCAGCGGGTTCGCCGCAAGCCGGTTCGATCGAACGCACCACCGCCCGAATGCCCGCCACGCTGTCACCGCCGCGTTGAACGTCCGCGCACCCGTGCCGCGCGTTTGGGCTTGCTCGGACAGATGCCCGACCAGCGTGTGAGCATTGATGCTCGCCACCGTTGCCCACTTCAACGCTTCGGCCAGTTTCCGCAGGTATCGCATCGTCCCGTCAACGTGCTTCGCGTCGCGTTGGAGGGTTCCGAGGTGCGCCGCGTAGTCGTCGAAGTGTTCGGACAGCGGCCTAGCACGCTCCTCCGCCAATCGCTCGGACACCGGATCGACCAGCCCGCGCGTCCGCTCCAATTCCTTGTCGCTGTGCGCCGCCGCCAGCCGGTCGGCCAACCGTTTGTCGCTGGTGCCGCTGGACTTCTCTTGCCGGTTGCCCTCGTGGTCATACCACGCGATGGTCCAGTTTGCGCCGCCCTTGCGTTTGAAAACACTCGCCATGATTCACCGCCCTTTCGTCTTGCCTTTGGGTTCGATCGTGATTCGAAAGCCCAAGTAGTCTGCCAACCGTTCAATCGTTTCGACTGACATGCCGCTTTCACCGCTCAGCAGCCGCGATATTTGGCTGCGTGCGACCTTGGCACCTTTGGCGATCGCGTAGGGCGTTTGGTCGCTCGCCTTGATCGCCGCCCGAATCTCGTTCATCAGTTTCGCCATGCCCATAGTGTACCCGATCCGTTGCAACTTCGCAACTAGCCCCCATCGACTCCCCCACCGCCACCAGCCACGCCGCCGATCCGGGGTGCGTGGGCATCCCCAGCCCGTCCGCGATGCCCAGCCGTTCGTCCAAGACGTACCCAGCGTCATCGTCAGCGGGGACGTACCCGTCCACCAGCAGCCCCACCACCGCCGCCCGGTGTATCCGCAGACGTGCCGACAGGTCGGGGGGCAGTTCCGCCGGGCGATGCCGCAGCCGGGCCGCGTCGGTCGGGTGCGGGGCCAGTTCGAACCCCGCCGTGCCGAGAGCCAGCAGCAAACTGGGGAAGGTGTTCACAGAATCAACCTCCCTCTCTTGGGTCCGAAGCGATAGGGGCCCGACCTAACAAGAACGGGACGCGGAAGTGTGGTACATTGATCGCCGTCACTTGATCCCCTGCCACGAAGTCTTTTCGGAGGTCCTGTCATGAGCGAACCCACGACTGCTGTTTCATTTCCAGAGCAATCACCAACTCGGGAACGCCTTTCATGGGCACCCATTGGGACCGCTGCGTATCGCATCTGCGTTCTGGTGTTGCTGGGATGGATTGCCTTCGGCTCGCCAAGAGTGAAGGTATCGTCGCTGCCAAGCGTGGAGGTATCGTCGCTGCCTAGCGTGAGTGTGAGGTCGCTGCCTGATGTGAGTGTTAGCAGTGTGAAATACCTGCCTGAACCCGTTGATGTGCGGGTGTTGAGGTAGGCTGGTGACACCCGGATTGGGCTACATGATCGTTTGCTAAGTGCGTTCACGATATTTCCCCCCAGCCGTCGCCAGTGTCCGTGGACTTGGCGACAGTGGCGACGGTGCCAGAACCCACGCGAATCCCGGCATTCACTGGAGTTTCGTCGCCGTCGCCGGTGTCACCACCCCGCGAAACGAGCCGAACCCGGTCGGTGGGACGCCCACCCTTGGAGCCCGGATCGTCGTGAACCCACACCGCCTCCCCCACCGCCACGAGGTCGGCTAAAGCCTTCGCCGCCCGTTCGGGATCGCCTTTGTAGGTGCGGGGACCGCGTGTCAAATCGCGGGCCGTCACCGTGCCGCCCTTGCGTTCGATCCACTCCACCAGCCCACGGGTTTCCCGATCCTCGTCACTCTCCGACAAGATCGCGTAGACGCGCCGGGCTTCGTCGCCGAACCAGCGGGCCAACGCCACGCCCGCCGCGATGCTCGCCTCATCGACCCGCGCGGAATCGAGCAGCGTGGCATCACCCGCCGCCCAGCGGGTCAGGTGAATCACCAATGCAAGCCGCGCCGCATACCCCTCCAACTTCGACCATGCCGCCGACAGGTCGCCGGACAATTCCACTTGCTCGGTCGCGTGCTCGTTGTAGAACGTCACCCAAGCCCGTTTCCCGTCATCGGCCAGCGGCAGCACCCGGGGTTGTTCGTCGCCGTCGTCGTCGGGTTCCTGTGTCAGCCCGTACAACCGATCGAACACCCTCGCCACCGCCGCTTCGGTGTCCGCGTCCAAGTCCGCTTCGGTCCACCGCTTCGGCTTGCGTGGGGGCATCGCGTACAACACCCGCGCCGCCATACCGCTTTCGTGGTGTTCCTGCCCCAACGCACGCGCGAGGATGCCCGGTTGAATCCCGCCCGTGATACTGACCGATGCCGATGGAACGTGGATCGTCGGCGGGATCCCGGTCTTGCGGTCGATCGTCATGGCTTCGCCGTTGTGCATCGACAGCCAGTGGGCCGAATCACCGCCCTTGCCGCCTTTGGCGTAGCGGTCGAACGATCCCAACCAGCCGGAGATTTCATCGCGGGCCAACAGTACGCCGCGCGGGTTGTCCCTCAGGACCGGGGCCAGGCCTTCGGTTGTGGTGTCGGACACGATGTACCGCAGCGCGATCGGCGGGGCGGGATTCTGAGGCGGGGCGACCGAGTACCCGTCGCCGGGCTTGGCCTTTGCCGCATCCCGCTTCCACCCCGTCAACTCGGCTTCGTACCGCAGGTGTAGGACTTCCCAGTCGGTCCGCGCCGCTTCGTGCTCTTTCCACGCGAGGTCTTGGGCCTTGCGAATCTCCTTCATCGCCAACTTGAACGCGGGGGTTTTCATCGTCCCCGACTCGCCCACGATCGCCGTCCACACGATCGCCGGTTCAGTCCACCCACGCTTTAGCGCGATCCGGTGGGTGTTGCCGATCGCCGACGCCAGCCCCGACAGCAAGGGCAGAGCGATATATGAAGCATCGCAGCCGATCGCCTTCGCCCCTTGGGTGACGAATCCCCGAATCGGCTCGGGCAGCACGCCAGCGGGAAAGGGCTTGAACGCGGGGACCGCCGGGGCTTCCGGCGTCACAGTGTCCGCGTCGGTCTTGTTCGTCAGTGCTTCGACTTCCACGCGGATCGGGTCAGCGTCCCCGCCGCGATGATTCAACAGGTCCGCCATATCGCCCCCTTCGGGCATGTCTGCCCACAGTTCAACCAGCCGCACCACTCGCACCGACCTTGCGCCCGCAGCCGTCGCCAGCCGCGCCACCGTGTCGGCGTAGTCCTCCCCCGCTTTGTCGCGGTCGGGGAGGATCACCACGTCACGCCCCGCCACCGGGGACCAATCGGCCTTGTCCGCCGACTCCGCGCCGTGAGGGCTTGTCGTCGCCACCAGCCCGACCGCTCGGGCCGCGTCCGCCGCTTTCTCGCCTTCGGTGACGAACACCCGCGACCCCGCCGGTGACGCCAGCAGAGCGGGCAAGCCGTAGAGCGGTCGGGGTGTGGGCATCCCCGCTAACGCCCACCCGCTCGCCGTCTTGCTCACCGGGAAGACTCGCTTGCGCGGCTTGCTGTCAGGGTCGCCAGGATCGGCGGGAATGTCCCAACGGACCACAAGCCCCACCGGATCGCCGTTGGAGTCGTGATACGTCCATACCGCCGATCGCTTCCCGTTCCAGCGTTCCACGTCGGCCACCGCTTCGTGAGCCGTCGGGAACACGCGCCCGCCAGCGTTTGGGGTGGCGACACTGGCGACGGTGACAGAACCCCCGCCGCGTGCGGGCTTTCGTGTGGTTTCGTCGCCGTCGCCGCGTCGCCGGGGCTTTCGGGGGCGTCCATTCGTGCCTGTTGACGGTTCGGGGAACAGGTCCCGGCGCGTCAAGCCGACCGCCACGCACACCGCTTCGGCGGAACACCCGGCGTGGCATTTCACCAACAGCGTCCCATCGTCTTTCGAATTGATCGTCAGGCTCGGGGTCTTGTCATCGTGGGCCGGGCATCGGCACGCCCAACCCGCGCCCGACTTGCGAGGTTTGTGCCCGTGGTTCCGCAAGGCCGCTAGGAATCCGTCCAGAGGGCTATTCATGCCGCACCCCCCATCGCCCGCCGGATGCGATCGCCCGCCCCGGCGTCGGTCGGGCAGCCCGCCCCGACCCACGCCGCTAGTTCGGCGGGGACGTACCGGACCGACCTCCCGATGCGATGGGAGGGGATCGCCCGGCAGTTTGTGAGGGTCCAAAGCGTTCGCTCACCGATCGAGAGAATGTGCCGAGCGGTGGAACCGCCCACCAGCAAACGCATGCCGGGCGAATCGCTATCATGGTGCTGGCTTTCGAGAGGTTGGAGGCCAAAATCGCCGGGTGTCGCCGCGCTAACGGCTCGCCCGGCATTGTCAGGGACTTTCATCCTTCCCCCCTTTCACCGTTGCCCCACGTCGAAGGGCAGCCCGCTTCAATCCATGCCGATACGTCGGCCAGAATCCACCGACGCAACGCTCCAATTCGAACCGATCGAGGAAACGCGCCTTCCGCTTCCCGTCGGTCGATGCTCCCCCGCGAGAGCCCGGTCATTGCTTTGACCTCCGGAAGTCGCAGCAGCCGATTCAAACAATGTGACACCTTGGGGAGCGGTTTACGCTCCCTGTCCCGAACTCTTTTGTCATCCATAAAATTGCTCCGTGTAGCCCTGTTCAACGCCACCCAATTCGCACCCGGCGTGTCCACACTTCACCAGCAGTGTATGCCGCATTCTACTAGAGATTGGGTCTCCGTCATCGGTACCTACGAGGGCTGGGGGATCCGATAGTATTGTGAAAAACCCGTCGGTTCCTGCCCTAGATGAGTGCTTGCAGTGGTTAGACTCAGGAAGTTGGACCATGCCGCTACACGCCCCAAAGGGCACCGCAGCGACGGCATTTCATCCCTTCCTAGGTTGGGTCGGTTGTCACGTTTGAAGCGTTTTTAGGAAGAATTGCGCATTCTGTTGCAATTGTGGTGCCAATCACAATAAGTGCTCCGGGTGCCACTTTTGCCCAATGCCTCCACCCCCCCGGCCTAGGTACTCTTCGAGGGCGAGCCCGCGCGCAGGTCGGAACGTCTCGGCTTCGGGCGGGTGTGCCGGTCGGTTCAAGGTTCCGGGACTGTGCGTTCGTGGCGTGTGGATCGGAGAGAGTCGGTTCGGATCAGCACCCCGTCTCAAACGCCAGGACGAAGTCGTCGTAGTCGAAGAAATCGACGAACCCGTCGCGGTTGAAATCGGCTTCGAGCCCTCCCCCGGTCTCAAACGCCGTGACGAATTCGTCGTAGTCGAAGAAGTCGAGGAACCCGTCGCAGTTGAAGTCAGCGACGCAGATGGTGAGCGATGCGGGATCACTCACGACGGAGCCACAAGCGTTGGAGACGACGGCCTGCACGCGATAGCCGGGGTTCGGCCACTGGCGAAATCCGCCGGGCCCGACGGGTGGGCGGAGTGACACACGTGTCGTGGTTGTGCCGGTTGCGTCGAACTGCGGCACGCCAGCGAAAGAGTTGAGCCCCGCGACGATCGGGATCCACTGTGTGTCCCCCTCGAACTGCCACTGCCAACGGTAGGAGAATGCACCACCGCCTTCGACCGAGGCCGCCACCGTGAAGTTTGTTGAGTCCGATGGGCAAACAGTTCGCGCCGAGGGCTGCGCGGTGACGAAGGGGGTCGGGCACGAACGGACCAGTTCCCAGGTCTCGGCGCGGTGGGTGCCGTCGTATCCTCCGAAGAGAACGGTGGCACGGCGTGCCGCGTCGTAAGTCATAGCGTGGACGTACCTCGCCGACGGACCGTTGACCATTCGCTGCGTCCACACCGTCCCGTTCCATTCCCATGTCTCGTCGTATAGGCCGACGCCGCTGCTGTTTCCCCCGAAGAGGACGGTGACGCCGCGGGCCGTGTCGTAGGCCATCGCGTGTCGGTCTCTCGCCGAGGGGCCGCTGACGGCGTGCTGGTTCCACGCCGTCCCGTTCCATTCCCACGTCTCACCATTGCTGGTGCCGCTGGTGCCAGTTCCCCCGAAGAGGACGGTGACACCGCGTGCCGCGTCGTACGCCATCGCGTGGCGATATCTCCCCGATGGGCCGCTGACCACGCGCTGGTTCCACGCCGTCCCGTTCCATTCCCAGGTCTCGGTGTTGAAGGTGCCGTCGTGTCCCCCGAAGAGGACGGTGACACCGCGTGCCGCGTCGTACGCCATCGCGTTCCATGATCTCGCCGAGGGGCCGCTGACCACGCGCTGGGACCACTCCGTCCCG
>CALROI020000022.1:0-67717 GCA_943369765.1 Phycisphaera mikurensis NBRC 102666
CTCTACACCGCCCTTTCGCACATCAACTCCCCGGACATGAACATCATGACCATCGAGGACCCGGTGGAGATCCGGCTCCCCTTGGTGCGGCAGGTCCAGGTGAACGCCGACATCGGGCTCACGTTTGCGGCGGCCCTCCGCTCGATCCTGCGCCAGGACCCCGACGTTGTCCTGCTGGGCGAGATCCGCGACGACGAGACCGCCAAGATCGGCGTGCAGGCCGCCCTCACGGGGCACTTGGTCTTCAGCACGCTCCACACCAACGACGCTGTCAGTTCGATCACGAGGCTCAAAGACTTCGGCGTTCAGAGTTTCGCGATCAACAGCGCTCTCCTATGCGTGATCGCTCAGCGACTGGTGCGCAAGGTCTGTGACCAGTGCGCCTGCACCGACACGCCCGTGCCTTCACTGGTGCGCCGTCTGGGGATCGACCCGATGCGGGGCGCGCTGCTCAAGCGCGGGATCGGGTGCGCCGCTTGCCGCTCCACGGGGTTCCGCGGGCGCATGGGCGTGTACGAGATGCTCCGGATCGTCCCCAGCATCCAGAAACTTATCGAGGAGGGAGCGACGGCTACCGCGATTCTCGCGCAGGCCAAGCGCGAGGGGATGCGGACGATGATCGACGACGGCGTGGAGAAAGTCCTCAGCGGGCTGACCACCGTCGAAGAGGTCGCCGGGCTCGTGGCTTCGCACGATCAGACCGTTGAACTGAGGGCAAGCGCATGAGCGACATCCGCTACGAATACTCCGCGGTCGACGGGTCGGGCGTCTGCTCGACGGGATTTGTCGAGGCCTCCGACGAGCAGAACGCCTACCGCAAGATCTCCTCGCGCGGCCTGACCCCCGTGCGTATCCGAGAGAAGCGTGCCCAGACGCCGCTCTTTTCCATCGGCAAGGTGACGTCCAAGGACATCGCGGGGTTCACGCGTGAGCTCGGCGTGCTGCTGGAAGCGAAGATCCCTCTGGCCCGCGGGCTTGCGAGCATGGCCGAGCACAACGAGAAGCCAGCGATGGCGTCTATCGCTCGGCAAATCGCGGTCGCGGTCGAATCGGGCATGCCCCTCACGGAAGCGATGGGGCAGCACCGGGCCGAGTTCGGAGAGGTGTACATCGAGACCATCCGAGCGGCGGAACGCTCGGGCAACCTGTCCGGGGTCGTGTCGCACCTGGCCGAGTTGCTCGACCGCCAGGCCGAGACGAGGCAGATGCTCAAACGAGCGCTGACCTACCCGATCATCGTGATCGCGGTGATCGCCATCGCCGTCACGATCATCTTCGTCTTTGTGATCCCCCGCTTTGCAGCGACTTTCGAGGCCCAGGGGACCAAGCTGCCGCTCATCACCGAGATCGTCCAGGCCATCGCCACGTCCGTCACCGGGTACTGGTACATCTACCTCGGGACGCTGGCAGCATGCGTGGTCACGGTGGCTTCGCTCTGGCGCTCGGAGACGGGCCGCCCCAAGGTCGAGCAGTTCCTGACGCGCATCCCGTACATCGGGCACATCCTCCTGGCCGACACCGTCGCACGCTTCTCGAGCATCATGGCGATCGGTCTTAACTCCGGGCTCGGGGTCATCGAGTGCCTCGAGATCAGCGGGAGAGCCACCGGGACACGGGAGTTCCAGTCGCAGACCAAGGTCATGGCCGACCAGTTGCGTGGCGGGGCGAACCTCTCGGACGTGATGAGCACCTCTCGGTACATCCCGAGCTTTGCGCGCCGCATGATGTCCGCCGGGAAGGATGCCCGTGAGCTGGGCAAGGCGTGCGAGGTCGTCGGTCGGCACTATGAACGCAACGCCACACATCTCATGAAGAACATCAACACGGTTATCGAGCCTCTGCTGACTGTCTTTCTTGCGGGGATCGTGCTGGTGGTCGCCCTTGCGGTGTTTCTCCCGATGTGGGCGATGATCAAGGTCCGGTAGGTCTTTCACACGAGGTCAAGCCATGCGAGCGGTTCATCGAGCATTCACATTCATCGAGGTCGCGGTTGTGATCATCATCATCGGGATTCTCGCGGCGATCGTCGTGCCCCGGTTCGGCAATGTGACCGACGAGGCCCGGTCGGCGGCCCTTCAAGGGAATCTGGGGAGTGTGCGGGCGTCGATCGCGGGGTTTCGTACTTCCCGGCTTCTCGCGGGCGGCTCCCCGTTCCCCACGCTCGCCGAGCTGAACACGATCGGAACGGTGCTCGAGCAGGAGATACCCGCGAATCCCTTCACCGGCGTTACCGGTGTCCAGCTGGTCAGCGCGGGCGAAGCGGCGCGGCGCACGGTGTCGAGCCCGTCCACGATCGGCTGGAACTACTACGTTGACAACAGCGCGACCCCGCCGGTGGCGGTGTTCTATTCCAACTGCGAGAACGCCACCACCGTCCTGAACGCTTCGGGTGTCGCCAAGAAGGCCAATGAACTGTGACTGCATCGCTCCTCTCCATCCACGGTCGCCGAGGTTTCACCATGATCGAGCTGGTCACGGTGATTGTGGTCATCGGAGTTCTGGCGGCGGCGGCGGCTCCCGCCTTCCGGACGCTGTCCGCGTCGCGTGAAGCGGCGGCGGCGGGCGAGCTTCGTCGCCAGCTCCAGGTGGCCCGGTCAACGGCGATCGCGACGGGCAAGCCCACCGGGCTGACATGCACAACGAGCTCGACGATCACGCCGGTGCAGATTGAGTCTCCAGGCACCAACCCTGTCGCGCTCCGAAACCCCCTGGGCGAGCGGCACGCGGAAGTTTCCATCCCCGGCTTGTACACGGGCGTCACAATCACGGCCATTCGCTCGGGATCGGGCGAATCGGGATCGATGACCATCTGGTTCGGGTTTGACGGCACGCCGCAATCAAGAACTTCGGGCGGCGCAGCGGCATCCGCGTGGGCGTCGGACGGGCAGATCACACTTTCAGGCGGGACGGTCGTCTCGATCCGACGCGTGACGGGGGTGATTGAATGAGGCTCACCTCTCGGAGACTCGCCCGCCGGGGAACGACCCTCATCGAGGCTGTCGCGGTCGTGCTTGTGCTCGCGCTGGCGGTGCCGCCCACCATCTCGGGAATGATGAGCTCCGCTTCGCGTCGCGCGGACGCGATCCAGATCGCTCGAGCCACGACGTTCGCGGGGTCGGTGATGGACCAGGTGATGTGCGACGCGGTGACGGTGGATATCGGCGCGAGTTCGGCGGCATATCTCGACACTCCAACGACAGGGCTTCGTGCCCGTCTGTCGTCAACAGCCACGCTCTACACGGGCATGGGCATGTCGTTCACCGTCACGTTCGGGCCTCTCGTGGACAGCACGCTCGTCACCTCGGGCGTTGTCGCTCGCGACCTGTTCCGGCAGGTCATCGTCTCGGTCACCTTTGTCGACTCAACCGGCACATCCCGGACCATACCCGTCACCACAGTGATCTCAACTCCCTGAAGCAGAGCTCTTGTACCATGAACACTCGCAGAACAAGTCCGGCCCGACGCCGCGGATTCACGCTCGTGGAATGCGTGTGCGCGATCACCGTCATAGGGATCAGCTCCGCGGTGGTTCTCCCGGTGGTCAACAGCGCCACGACCAGTTATGTCAACGCGGCCCGGGCGCGGGACGTGAGCGTGAACACGGCATACGCGATGGATCGGTGCGTGATGCTGCTGCGAGACTCTCCGATGAACTCTGCGGGCACGAGCGTCGATATCACCTCGGTGTCCGCGACGCACATCCTGTTCGCCGATCGGCGAGGTCTTTCATTCTCGGGAGGAGTCCTGACGATGACCGACGCGTCCGGTCAGACCGCCCCGCTGCTGCGCGGTGTGGAGTCCTTCTCGCTGACGTGTCTCGCCCAGAACGGCACGACGAGCACGACGGGCGCGCCCGGGAGTACCTGGATCTACAACGTCACGATCCGATCAGCGGGCTTCGAGCTGCGGAGCACGGCGTTCGTGAGGGCGAGGAGCATCGGATCATGAAGACGAAAGATCGTGGGGTTGCGATCGCGGTGATCGTGCTGCTGCTCGCGGCCGTGCAGATGGTCGTGATCGGCGGGTTAGCGGGGTCCGTCGATGAGGCGGACGAGGGCGTTCAGAGGCTGAGCTCGATGCGGGCGCAGTTTGCGTCCGACGGCGCGGGCATGATCGTGTCGCGGCAAGTGCAACGCGGCTTGACCGTTCCCTCGGCCGGGACGGTTTGGCAGATCGGGTCTTCAACCGCGACGGTGCTCGCAGCCCCGGCCACGCTCACGAGCGGGGAGATCCGCGTGGACGTGCGGGCCGACGCGGCCACGCGACGCTTGCGGATCACGCTGGGGATCGGCGCTTTGTAACCCAAGCCGGACGTGGGTTCGAAAGAAGTGCGTGCGAGTTTCGACCGATACACGCTTAGGCAAATGCGCGAGGAGATCGCTTTGAGTTCACACCCCAGACTTGACATCTCGTCTTCCGGAATCACCGCGGAGCACCGAAAGACTCGGGTCTTCGTGCCGGTAGATGCCCGGTCGTGGGACGGCATCGTCAAAGCGGACTATGAACCGCTGAAAGCTCCGATCGCGGAAGCGATCACGGCGGCCGGACTCCGAGGCAGGAACCTTGTCGTGAGCTACGACAGCCGCGACTCGGCCGTGGAGATGCTCACGCTGCCGATGGGATCGACAGAGGCTCAGGCCGCCGCGACCCTGCGAGTCCGGGAATCGCTCGGGGGCAGTCTCGTGCCCTCGCAGGTCACTTCGGCCCGCGTTCCATCCGGAAAGAGCAACGCAACGACCACTCTTCTGCTCGCGGGCGAACGCACCGCTCTGATCGATCGCATCGCGAGCCTCGTTCGGGCTGGCGGAGCGGTGCCGGTCACCTTGATCCCCGCCCGCGCGTGCACTCTGCGTTCGGCGATCGCGTCGGTCCTCACGCAAGACTCCGGCCGGACCACCGCCGTTCTGTGGCTCGACCGACATCATTCCGCGCTCGCCGGCGGAGTGGGCGGGCTTTGCAGCTTCGCTCGAACACTCGGCGGAAGCTTCGAGCTGCTCGTTGAGGCCTTCCGTCGGGCCTCGAACGCGAGCGATGGTTGTGACGCCGAGCAGGCGTGCGAGGTTCTCCTGCGCTGCGGGATCCCCGCGCGTGGGAAGTCTCTGGAGGAAACGCTCAATCTGCATGGCGACAAGGTGCTCCCCGCGATCCAACCCGTGCTGCAGCGGCTTGCCGTTGAGATCAAGCAGACCCTGAGATTCGGCCTCCCCGAGGGCGAGTCCACCCGCGCGGAACTCATACTCGTCGGGCCTGGGAGTGTCATTCCCGGGCTCGCCGACGCTCTCGCCGGCCTGACCGAGATCTCCATCAAGACGCCCGCCGTGGCGGGAGACGCGAAGCGAGAAAGGATCGAGGCACTGATGAACCTGGGGATCACTCCCCTCGAGATTGAAAGGCGACGATCGACGCGCCGGATTGTCGCGGCTGCGGCGATCGGGGCTGTCGCTGCGGGCCTGGCCATCACGGTCGACGCGATGTGGTCCCGGCAGGAGATCGTCGAACTGAGGGAGCAGGTGGCCAAGAACGCACTCGCCCTCGATGTTGTCAACGCGAACCTGGCCACGCGAGATCGGATCGAAGTGCTCAAGACCACGGTCGGGAGACTCGACTCACTCGCCGACGCCACACTCGGCCATCAGCCGTCTTGGGCCGCGGGGCTCGCATTGACCTCGAGACTCGGCGTGCCTGGGCTTGAACTTCACGAGGTCACAGGCCTGTCGTCGAATGACGGTCCCACGTTGGTGATCAAGGGATTGCTTCCCTCGCCGGAAGGTTCTCCGAACCCGGTTTCCGAACTGATCGAGAAGCTGGGATCTTCGCCCCTGGTTTCTCAAGTGAGAATCGGCTCAAGCCGCCTGGTGGAGTCCGAAGGAACAAGGTCACTTCAGTTCGCGGTCACCGTCTTCCTCCGCACGCTGGACCCCGGCGAGATTGTCCGTGTCAGCGCGACGAACGAGACCGAAGGAGTCACGCCATGAGCACCGTTCTCAAACAGACTCTCGGGGCCTGCGTCGGGCTCGGGGTTGTCGCCGCCGGGGCCTGGTTCGCGACGCTCCGTTCCACGTGCGGCGATCTTGCGTCGCTCCGAGCCCGGCACTCTCTCCAGAAAGTCGCGCTCGCGGGCGCACCCGACCTGGGCCCGGATCACCTCAAGACCATCGCCGACCTCGAGGCACGTATCGAGAGATCCAACGCGCTTTTCGACGCGACCCCCTCGATCGACTCGCTCTACGACGCCATTCAGGCTGCGGGCAAGAAAGCGGACGTCCGAGTCGAGCGGCTGGAGCCCACCCAGAACTCGCGCAAGCCCCTCGACCTTTCAAAGAGCACCGGGTTCCACGCGAGCACCTTGGGCTTCGAGATCGAGATCAACGGCGACTTCGACCGCGTGATCTCGTTCATCACGAGCATCGAGAGCGGCCTTGGGCTCTCGAAGGTCACGTCGGTCCGAGCACATCCGATGCCCGGGCAGCACGACTCAGGCACCAAGATCGTCGCTCTGATCACGACCGCTCACTTCGTCGCTGTTCCAAGCGCACCCCCCGAGAACAAAGGCTCACAGGCCGCCTCCGCGAAGGACAAACCATGAGCACCACGCGCCCTTCCAGGTTCAATCTCCTCGCGTGCGTGCTCGCGCCCGCAGGTGCCGTTTTGATCGCTCGCGAGATCCTGCCCGGCGCGGGACCGAAAGGGGCAGCGGCGCAGACGGTCTCGACCGCCGCGAGCCCGAGGAACGGCCAAGGTGATCAGCCGCCGAAACCCCGTGAGCGTTCCGACAACTCACAGATCCTCGCCGCAGTCAACGAGCTGCGAGACGTACCCGGCGGCGCGAATCCGTTCGTCAGCCAGGTCCCGCGCGCACTTACCAAGATCGTGATGACCACTCCCGAAGTCATGAAGCGGAAGCTCCCGGAGTTCTCCCTGACCTCCATCGCCGACGGGGCACGCCAGACCATCGCGATGATCGATGGAAAGGTCCGTCGCGTCGGGGATGACCTCGGCGAAGGGTGGACCGTTTCCGGGATCGAGCACTCCTCGGGTCAGGTCACGATCGCCAGCCCGGACGGCGTGTTGCACACGCTCATGCTTCGGAAATAGGTCCGGTTCCCGCACCTATCATCGTGCGTGCCTCCACGCCCCGAAACATCCAGACGCAAAGTCCTCGTCGCCATGTCCGGCGGCGTTGATTCCTCCGTCGCCGCCGCTCTCCTCAAGCAGGAGGGTTACGACGTGGTCGGGTGTTTCATGCGTCTTGGCTCGCCCGGCGAGACGCTCGACGAACTCAAGCCGCTCGACGAGGCGTGCGAGATCGACCGCTCGCCCAAGCCCGTGAAGATCGGGCACCAGGGCTGCTGCTCGATCAACGACGCCGCCGATGCAAGGCTCGTCGCTGCGGAACTCAATGTCCCGTTTTACGTCTGCAACTTCAAGAAGGACTTCGGGCGCATCATCACGTACTTCGCGGATGAGTACGCGCAAGGCCGCACGCCCAACCCGTGCGTCCGGTGCAACGACTGGCTCAAGTTTGGGAAGTTGCACGAGTACGCCCGACAGATCGGCGCCGACTTCGTCGCCAGCGGACACTACGCGAGGATCGGCGATGGGCCCGACGGGCAGCCCGCGCTCTTCCGAGGGCACGACCACAGCAAGGACCAGTCGTACGTCCTCTTCGGCGCCCCGCGCGATCGCTTCTCCCAGATGATGTTCCCCATCGGGCACCTCCCCAAGACCGAAGTCCGAGCCCTCGCCGAAAGGTTCGGCCTGCCCGTCTTCGACAAGCCCGACAGCCAAGAGATCTGCTTCGTCCCCGATCAGGACTACGCCGGGCTCGTCGAACGCGTCCGCACCGACACCGCCAAGGCAGGCACGATCGTCGACACCACCGGCAAACAGGTCGGCGAACACCAGGGGCAGCACCGGTTCACCATCGGTCAACGCCGCGGCGTCAATGTCGCGATGGGCTACCCCGTTTACGTTGTCGGCAAGGACGCCAAGACCAACGTTGTCATCGTGGGGTCCAAGGCCGACCTCGAAGTCACCGCATGCGCCGCCGCCGAGGCCAACTGGCTCATCGACCTTCCCGAAGGCGAGGTGGAGGTCATGGCCAAGTACCGCTACAACACGCCCGCGGTGCCCGCGACGGTCCGCGTACTGCCGTCGTCGGACGCCGCATCGCCAAGCGGCCGCACGGGCCGGTTCGAGGTCCGCTTCGCGACGCCCCAGCAGGCGGTCGCTCCGGGCCAGGCGATCGTGCTCTACGCGGGCGACCAGGTGCTGGGCGGCGGGTGGATCGAGGGCATCACGAAGAACCCTTCACGTTCAGCGTGACCGCGACCGATCACTTCGCGGGTTCCGGGGGCTCGGTGTTCGAAGGTTCGTCCGCGGTCTTCTCAAGGCTGGCTGGCTCGAACGTAACGACACCGCCGTCCGCGGTCTGCGACAATTGCACGCCTTGCATGACGATCCGGCCGGAGTAGATTTCACGAAGGTCCGTGGTCCGCTCGGCGATATCGCTCGCGGGCTCAAGAACGAGCGTGCCCTCGTCTTCGATCATGCCGACTCTGAACGGAACGATCAGGGTGTAAAGTCCTGACGCATCAGGGACGGCCATCGCGATGTCATCCAGACCATCGAGCGACTCGACGACGCACATCCCGGACGTCACGACGCCCACGAAGTATCGATTCCCGCCCGCTTCAAACCAGGCCCGGTGCGCGAGCGGCCTGGCACACCCGGCCAGGGCGTACGTGAAGTGAAACTTGGAGTCATCCCGCTCGCTGACCGCCCGGGCGGCAAACCGCAGCTCTTTCGCGATCCGCTCGTTCAGCTCCGTCGTCTCGGGGATCAGCGTGAGCGTCGCATCCGTCGGCCCCACCAACCGCACCTGAAACCGATGCGTCGTTCGGATCGGCTGCGGATCAACCTGCCTCTCCGGGGTCTTGAAAGCCGAGGTGTCGTACACCTCCCCCGTGGAGGCCACAGTCACTTCGAATTCATAGTCCCCCGGAGGCAGGTCGGCCGGGATCGTCGGCGCGAACCTGACCGAGGTCTCGCCGTTGGAGTACCACGGATTCGGATCGTCGGTCACGAGGATCGACTGCTTCAAAGGCTGCGTGTCGGGCGGCGGGGTTCCCGGAGTCTCGGGCCCCGTGGCGAGCACATCGCGGAGCACGCGGCCGTTGACGACGATGCGTTCGATCTCGTGCGATGACTGAATGGTCACGGACGGCAGAAGCCTTCGCTCGACCAGCGTGCCCACCAGCGGCAGGACCGCGCCGGCTCGCACGATCGACCGGCACGTCCACGTCATCACGGCCGCTCCGGCGTTGAACCCGTCCATCGCGGCTTCGTTCATTCGCCCGTCAAGCCGCGCCTGGATCACCACATCATTCCATCCCGCAGCCCAAGGCTTCGATGCGTCTCGATGCGCGTCCGTCATCGTGGCAAGGGCTCGGCCGTACTCGCCCTCCGTCAGCAGCCTCTTCATCTGCCGATCGTGGATCTCCCCGACCGCACGCTTCACGTCCTCGGGTTCCAGATTTCGCGCCTCCCAGAGGAGAAGCGTGAGCGGTTTGAGCTTGCCGAGGTCCGACCGCGTCATCGTCGCAAAGAAAACCACTGTGATCGGCATCAGCGGCAGCACGACCATCGGCAGCCCGACCGCCACCAGCACATAGAGCCGCTTGCGTTGACCGATCCGAACGTACTTGGCGAGTTTGATCCCCGCGCCGCACTCCGGACACGTCACCCCCGCCGGCAGCACGCCCGTCAGGTCAAACCCGCATTGGCGGCAGCATGGGTTGCGATTGATGCGACGACCGCGCCAGCCGACGAAGACCAGAACCAGCCCGGTGATCATCGCCGCCATCAACCAGAAGAACATCCGAGCGGTCATGGGAGCCTCCAACGAGAGAATAGGACGCCGCGGCCCAAACCGGGGAAGGAGATCCGGAGCATTCAGGATTTCGACAAACACCATGGCTGTCGGCCTGCCGAAAAACATACCGTCAGCACCGCACGAAAGATGCTTCGCTGGAATTCACCTTCACCGGTTGGACACGCGCCGACACGAACCTCGGCATGCCCGGCGCCGGCGTCGTCTTCTCGGCCGGCCATGCTCCGACTCCACACTCTCCGCCGATCAACCTGTCTCAACCGTCGGCTCCCCCGTGACACGCCCCCTCCCGCTCTCTACCCTGCGGGCATGACCGACCATTCCCCCGTCCGCCGTGCCCTCATCTCCGTCTCCGACAAAGCCGGGCTCATCGAGCTCGCCCGTGCTCTCGTGAGCGCCGGGGTCGAGATCATCTCCACCGGCGGCACCGCCGCCGCCATCGCCAAAGCGGGCATCGCCGTCACACCCATCGACGCCGTGACCGGGTTCCCGGAGATCATGGACGGCCGCGTCAAGACCCTGCACCCCAAGGTCCACGGCGGGCTTCTTGCGGTGCGAGACAGTCCCGAGCATGTCGCCGCGATGAAGACGCACGACATCAAGCCCATCGATCTCGTCTGCGTCAACCTCTACCCCTTCGAAGCCACCGTCGCCAAGCCCGGCGTCAGCCGCGAAGAAGCCATCGAGAACATCGACATCGGCGGCCCCAGCATGATCCGCTCGGCGGCCAAGAACCACCGCTCGGTCACGGTCCTCACCGACCCGTCGCAATACGCCGAGACCATCGCGGAGATGAAGGCCCACCACGGCGCGACGACGCTCGCCCTCCGCGAACGCCTCGCCGCCGCCGCCTACGCCAAGACCGCTGCCTACGACCGCGCCATCACCGCCTATCTCTCTTCAGGTGGCACCGCTCTCCAGAGCGGTGTTCCGGCCTCGACCACGTTCAAGCTCGAACTCGTCGAGTCTCTGCGCTACGGCGAGAACCCGCACCAGAAAGCCGGCCTCTACCGAGTCCAAGGCCCCGCCTTCGACCGCCAAGGCTCGCTCGCCACCGCCCGCAAACTGCACGGCAAGGAACTCTCGTACAACAACATCAACGACGCCGCAGCCGCCCTCGAACTCGTCCGCCAACTCGCGCAGATCGACCCCACGCGAGTGGGCGCCTGCGTGGTCAAGCACATGAACCCGTGCGGGGCCGCTCTCGCCGCGTCGCCGCTCGACGCGGTCCGCGACGCCATCGCGGGCGACCCCATCGCCGCGTTCGGCGGCATCCTCGCGATCAACAAGCCCCTCGATCTCGCCGCTGCCCATCGCCTGTGCGAGAAGGACATCTTCATGGAGGTGATCGTCGCCCCCGCATTCGCCACAGACGCGGCCGACGCGCTCAAAGCCCGCTGGGCCAACCTCCGCCTCCTCGAAACCGGCCCCCTCGCCCCGCTCGCCACGGGCGAGATGGAATGGCGTTCACTCCCCGGCGCAGGCGGCGGCTGGCTCGCGCAAGAACGCGACACCACGCTCGTCCCCACGGCAAACTACGAACACGCAGCCGGCCCCGCCCCCACCGCTGCCACGCTCTCCGCCGCAGCATTCCTCGAAGCCGTTTGTCGGAGCCTGCTCTCCAACGCGATCTGCCTCGGGGGCCCCTCCGACTCGGGGGTACGTCTCTTCGGCGCGGGCGCGGGCCAGATGGACCGCCTCACCAGCTGCCGCCTCGCTTGCGAAAAAGCAGGCCCGCTCGCCGCGGGCTCCATCGCCTACTCCGACGCGTTCTTCCCCTTCCCCGACGGCCCCAAGATCCTCATCGACGCGGGCGTCAAGACCATCCTCCACCCCGGCGGCAGCAAACGCGACCAGGAAACCTTCGACCTCTGCAACGCCCGAGGCGTCACGTGCCTGCTTACCAAGGTGCGACACTTCCGGCATTGATCGCTCAGCACGCGAACTCAACGCCGCAGGATGTCCGCGTAGACCCCCACCGCCTCGTCGAACGCCTTCTGGTCCGCGTCCTCGATCGCCTTGCGAAATCCCGGCAAGACCCATGTCGCGTACCCCGAATTTTCATCGGTCGCGACATACCAGTTTTTGAACCACACCCGCCCCGGGATGCCCTCCTCACGCATGAACCGCCTTGATTCAAGCACGAGCTCCGCGTTCGTCTCGGGAATCGGGGCCTTCACGATCGCAAGCAGGTCCTTGATCGCCGCTGGCATCTCCACGGTCGCAGGCCAGAGGCTCGTCCCGCGAATCGCCGCGACATGCCCCTCAAACTCTCGCCGAACACGCTTCGTGTCGTACGGGATCACAGCCGCCTCCGCAAGCCGTGCCGCCGTCCCGATGGTCATCCGGCTCACCATAAGCGCCGGCTCGTAATCATCCCCCACCGTCTTCCAATACCAGGGCAGCGTGTCGTACGCCGAGTGATAGCTGTTCCCCTTGCTCCCACCCGCCGACATTGACGCGGAAGGCACGCCCGCGTGCATCAGAAACGCCACATGGTCCGACCCGCCGCCCAGATCCCCGATCGGTGGTTCCGCCGGCGTCACCTCCGCGGTCTTGGACCTCGCGGTCCACTCGTCAAAGACCGTCTTGCTCGCGTCCCGCGCCTGAGGCACCACACGGGCCACCTCGCCGATCAGGGTTTTAAGTTCCGGCGACGCCGCCGACCCGAACTGAGGGCCCATGCTCGCCATGTCCAGATTGAGATAAGCCACGCCGTTCGTCAGCAGAAACGCGCGGTGCTTCTCGACATATTCCGTCGACCCGATGATCCCTTGCTCCTCCGCTCCCCACGCGGCGAAGACCACCGACCGAACCGGTCGCTTCCCCGCCCGCGCCTGCTTCGTGAACGCCTCCGCCGCTGCGAGCATCGTGATCGTCCCGCACGTCGGGTCCGCAGCCCCACAGTTCCACGCGTCATGGTGGCACCCGATGATGACCGCGCGGTCCGCTTCCTCCTTCGCAGGCCCGCGCCCCCGCAGTGTCGCCACCACGTTCGCGCTCCGCACCACCTCCCGCTTCTGCTCGACCTTCAATCGCACCTTGAGGTCGGGCCCGCCCGTCAGCCGGTACTCCGCCTTGACCCCTCCGACCCACGGTGCAAGATCCGCGGGCATTGGCTCGCCCTTCATACGGGTGAGGATCTCCCCCGCCGCCCCGTACCCGATCGGCTGCGCAGGAATCTTCGGCAGCGTCACGTCCTTGGGGTCCATCCGGATCGCGTCCTTTGTCGCTGGCACCCCCGGCGTCAACGGGTCACCCTGATACCCCGTCACCAGCAGCGACCCGCGCTGAATGCAGCACTCATTCGACCAAGTCCCCGTGGGATACACCTCGCCCTTGCCGAACCCCGAGTCGGCGGGATCTGTATAGATCAGCACGCCCGCTGCGCCCGCCTCTTCCGCGAACTTCACCTTGTATCCGCGATAGTTCCCGCCGTACCGGCACAGGACGATCTTCCCCTTGACCTCCACGCCGCGTGCCTTGAGCACCGCGAAATCAGCCTTGGTCCCGTAGTTCGCGTACACGATCTCCCCGGTGACTTCCCCCGACCCGCTGTACGCGAGGTACGCGAACTCGCCCGCGGCCGCCGCCGCCGAGGGATCCGACGCGACCGCCTTCTCTCGGAGGTCGAGTGCGAGTTTGTCGGGCCCGACGATCTCCAGCTCCGCCGCGATCGGCCTGGCCAGATACGCCCAGAATTCGTCCACCTCCACCGTCCACCCTTCGAGCCCCTCGCCCATCTTCTTGAACTCCGCCTCGATCGACGCGATCACCTTCGCATCGCCCGGCGTCGCCGCGATATGAGGCTCTGCCGCCAGCATCTGATGCCAACCCAGCAACACATCGCGCGTCGGCGAGGCCAGCAGGTTCTTCTCGTACGCAAGATACGCCGACCGCTCCGCGTCCGTAAAACACCGCAGCGATGACGGCACGGGAGCCGCTTCGGGCTGCCCGAGCGCCGCGATCACAGGAACAACCGCAAGCAGGAGAGCGTTCACAGATTCGATCCTTCCGAAGTGCGCTTGGCGTCCACCGGTCGGCGGAGCGCACGAAGCGCTTGAACAATAAACATGATCGCAAGCCCCAGCAGCACCACTCCAACCCCCGCGTTGAGCACCTCAGCCTTCATCACCGTCCCGGTCGACAACCCCACCCGCACGCCAAGGGTGATCTGCACCGCCAGCGCGACCAGCGTGATTGTCATCACAAACACCATCGGCACCAGCGTGTACCAGTAACGCTTGCCCTGCTTGGCCAACCACACCGTCACGCCCAGCAGCGTCAAACTCGCGAGCAACTGGTTCGACGTGCCGAACAACGCCCAGAACAAGAGATAACTCTTCGGCTCCGCCGCCAGCAGGATCCCCAGCGGGATGCCCACCGTCAGCAGCGCGGCCACAAAGCCGAACGTCTTCCCCTTCACCTGGAAAAGTTCCTGCAGCAAGTACCGCCCGAGCCTTGTCGCCACGTCGAGCGTGTCGAACACAAACGTCGCCACCGCCATCGTCCCGAACGTCTTGGCGAACACCAGCGCGTCCGGTCCAAGCACCAGCGTCAGAAACCTCGCGATCCCCTCGCCATAGATCGCCCCCGGCGGCATCGCTTTCCCGTCGGCCATCCGCAGGTCCGCCGGTGCCGCGATCATCACCGTCGACAACGCGATGATCGCCACAAACCCCTCCAGCAGCATCGCTCCGAACGCCACCGGCTTGCAGTGCGACTCCTTGGCGATCTGCTTGCTTGTCGTACCGCCGCACACCAGCCCATGGAACCCCGAGCACGCCCCGCACGCGATGGTGACAAACAAGAACGGGAACACCACCGTCGTCATCGGCGGCGGCCCATTGCCAGCACTCCCACCGGTGAACAACGACACCAACCCGCCAAACCCCTGCGCGCTGTCCGCGACCATCGGCTGCTTGATGTCGTACCCGCCGAAGACCAGACCGATGATCCCGATCCCGATCGCCAGATACAGCACAAACCCGCCCAAATACCCCCGCGACTGCTGCAACAGCCACACCGGCAGCATCGACGCCACCAGGCAATACCCCAGAATGATCCAGTACCACGTCGTGATCGGCAGGACGAGCACCGTCGAGACCTTCGTGCCAAGCCACACCATCAGCAGCGTGCCGGGCACGAAGATGAGCGTGCTCAGCCACATCGGAGGCTTGAGATACCGCTCGACCACGCCCATCACCAAAGCCAGCAGCAGATAAAGCACGCTCGCCGCCGCCACCGCACCGCCGCGATTGAACTCCGCCCCGGCGAGAGCCACGAGATCCGGATCGGTCCCGATGAACGTCGCGGCTGTCGCGTCCGTGAACGCCACGATCACATAAAGAAGCGCAACCCAGATAAAGAGCGTGAGCGCGACAAACGCCTTGTATCCGAGGTTGATCCTCGCGATCTCAGCGATGCTGTGCGCCCCGTGCCGAATACTCGCGATCAGCGCGGTGAAATCATGCACCGCCCCGATGAACACCACGCCGATCAGAATCCAAAGCACACACGGCAACCACCCGAACTGCTGGCACGCCAGGATCGGCCCGACGATCGGACCGGCGGCGGCGATGGCCGAAAAGTGCTGCCCCATCAGATAGAACGGCCGTGTGGGCACGAAGTCGATCCCGTCATTCTTGAGCGTCGCCGGCGTGGGCGCGTCGCTCATCCGGTACTGCCGGGCGACAAACGTCCCGTACCCCAGATACCCCAAGGTCAGAACAACCATCGTGATGACCGCCAAAGCGAGTAAACTCATGCCGTGATGCCTCTTCCTTGAATCACAGCCCGTGAGAATACCCGATGCACGCCCACACCAACCCGCTCTTGTCCAGGGTCATCCAGCCCGCCGTCGCTCTTGAGACCACGCTGCTCCTCCACGGCGTGCCCAAGCCCGAAGCCCTCCCCCTCGCCGCTGAACTCGCCCAGATCGTGCGCGCGGCGGGCGCACACCCGGCGCTCGTCGGTGTCGTCGCCGGCACCCCCACCGTCGGCATGTCCGAGATCGAACTTGGCCTCCTGCTCAACGCGGACAAGGTGCCCAAGGTCAACACCGCGAGCCTCGGCATCGCCCTGCACCGCAAAGGCCACGCCGCCACCACCGTCTCGACGACCATGGAACTCGCCGCAGCCGCCGGAGTCCGCGTTTTCGCCACCGGCGGCCTCGGCGGCGTGCACAAGGGCTTCGGCACCACCCTCGACGTCTCCGCCGACCTCGCCGCCTTCACCCGTTTCCCTGTCGCGGTCGTCTGCAGCGGGGTCAAGTCGCTGCTCGATGTCGAGGCCACGCGCGAATCGCTCGAAACCCTCGGCGTCCCCGTCGTGGGCTATCGGACCGATCGCTTCCCCGCGTTCTATCTGAAAGCCAGCGCGGCCAAGGTCGACGCGAGATTCGACGACGCGACAGACCTGGCAAGGTTCGCCGCGGCGGAGATGGCCCGGACCGGCCGGGGCGTGGTGGTCTGCAACCCGATCCCCGACGCCGACGAGATCGCCCGCGCCGATTGGGATCGCTGGTACGAACAAGCCGCCGCACTCGCCAAAGGGGCGGGCGGTCGCGACGTGACCCCGGCGATCCTCGGTCACCTCCACCAAGTCTCGGGAGGGGCGACGCTTCGGGCCAACCTCGCGCTCATTCGTTCCAACACGGGTCTGGCCGCTCAGCTGGCGGTGGCGATGGCAGCCAGATAGCCCCCGTATCCGGGTGGACATTCCGATCAAATGCCATTCCGAGCGTGCAGAACGTGAGAATGTTGCGCGTTGCCGAAGATCGATGTGGGCATCGCACGGAAGATCGGCTAGGATCGGATCCCAAAGAGCGCAACATCGTGCTCAGAATGGGTTTAGCGTCGCTTATGGGCGCCGAGGTCGAGCGAGAGAGGTTCGGAAATTCAGGTCCATCGACACGCGGGCGGCCTCTGGGCTGTCTCTGGCGTGGTGAGTCTCGTGTTGTTGCGACGGTCAACGTCGAATTGTGTTTTCGAAAGGGAGATCCATGAAGAAGTTTGGTCTGCTCTCATTGGCGGCTCTGGCTGGCACGGCGGTCACGGCTTTCGCACAGGACAGCGTCTCGAGCGGCGCGGGCTTGCCCGGTGACGCGCTTGAGGCCGGCATCACCACCCCCGGCTATCAGCGTTCGGCGTACGTCGTCGACATGACCCGTCTCTTTGGCTCGTGGGGCACCCGTCTGGGCGTCGCTCCCATCATCAAGAACTCCTCGTACCAGAACAGTTTCCGCTCCGGCGGCAACCCCGTCTTCAACGCCCTGGGCAGTGCCCAGACCCTCAGCCAGACCATGAACCTCGACGCCCAGACTCCCGCACCGTCGTACCTCCTCTGGGAGAACCTCCCGGGCGCGGGCGCACACCCGGTGCGGAACTCGGGCGGGACCACCGTGTCCCCCTTCGGCGCAACCTCGCAGTTCGCGGCCGCTCTGGCTGAGTTCGCGACCGACGAGACCGGGCGCAGTTACAACGGCATCATCGGCGCGATGGTCAACTTTGACCCCGCCGCCCCTGATCGTCTGTACGTCGTGCGCACGCAGGCCGCGATCAACATCCCCAGCGTCCCCGGCCAGGGCGACCGCAGCCAGTTCGGGATGGGCGCGGTCGACGTGCGTGGCAACATCACGTTCCGCGCCGACGGGTTCGGCGTGACGGGCGCCCCGGCGCTGGCTGGCAACAACTACTTCCGCGTGCGCACCATGTCGTACGGCGCATTGACGGGCCGTAACGCGGCTTCGCTCAACCTGATCGACGACACCGGTGGCTCCGACGCGGCTGCCACCGACTGGGTGCTGGTCCGCAGCGGCACGACGCACATCACGCCCAACGCGATTCCCGCCGATCGTTCGACCTCGCCCCGCGGCGCGGCGATCGGGAGCAACTTCGGGACCAACTATGTCTACGAGAACACGCCCCTCTCTCCGTTGACTACGGCCGCGCACCGCCCCGGGACCGCGGATCACCGCGGCTCTGTGTCGTACTCGGCCCTTCAACTCCGCCCGGGCAACACTGTCGGCACCGGCGCGATCATCAGCAAGGCGAACCCCGGCGGCGGGCAGCCCTCTGAGAGCATCTCCGTCTGGGGTGTTGCGGGCAACGGCCTCCCCGTCAACGCCGTCACGATCACGTTGCCCCGCGGCGTGGGCGCGACGCTGACGGATCCGTGTGCATCCCTCCCGATGGTTCCGTACAACTGGGACTTGGGCGTCGGCGACTTCCGCCACTACGGTGCGGGCGGCGGCTCCACCAATTTCCGAGGCGGCAACGGGCAGGTCGCCATGGCGATCGACCAGGGCGGCAACGGGCTCCTCGCGGCGGAGGTCTCGGGCGAGCAGTCGCTGAGCGGCGGGCTCCCCACCGGCGACAGCCCGCACAACGCCATCGCGGTCTACCGCTTTGACCTCGCCCAGCCCAACGCGGGCCAGTGGATCGTCGCGGCGTGGACCAACCCGGCCGGCGTGTTCTCCAGCAGCGCGGGCAAGGAGATCTACGGCGACTACGGCAACGACGGCGCGCCCTTCACGAGCGACCCCGGCGAGTTCGATGGCAACCTGGACCTCAATCCCCTCTCCCCGACCTTTGACGGTCCCATCGGGCAGATGACGTCGATGTTCGAGGTCGCTCCCCGTCTCATCGGACCTTCCATCTCGGCCCCGGCCTTCGACTCCGTCGGGAACATCTACTTCATCTCTGCGGTCCGCCTCAAGAAGGCCAACGGGTTCATCGACACCGATTCGGCTCTGCTCCGCGCGGTCTATGACCGGGCCAACTTCTGCTACCGGCTTGAGCTCATCATGGAACTCGGCGACACCTTCGCGGGCCGCAACTCCGGCGTGCGGTATCAGGTCCAGTTCTTGAACATCGCCGCCACCAGCAACACCTCCTCGCCCTCGACCATCTGGTCCAACAACGGCGCGTCGTACGCCTGGAACGGGATCGACCCCACCTCCATCGACTCCAAGGACCCCAAGGCTTTGGGCGGTCTGGTGCTCAACGCGAGCATCGTCTACGACATCGACCAGGACGGCGACTACGAGAACGCCGCGACCAACCCCGGCAGCTTCGACGAGCAGTACCAGGTGCTGCTGTACGTGGGGAACATGGACCCCCAAGAGCCGTCGTGCCCGTCGGCGGACTTCAACGGGGACGGCTTCGTGGACTTCTTCGACTACGACGATTTCGTCGCCTGCTTCGAAGGCGCTGGCGCCCCCGGCTGCAACGCCGACTTCAACGGCGATGCGTTCATCGACTTCTTCGACTACGACGCCTACGTCTTCGCTTTCGAGGGCTGCCAGTAAGGCCTGCCTGAGGATCGAAGAGTGAATTGATTCACGCGAACCCGCGGGCGAAAGCCCGCGGGTTTTTTATGGGACGTGCCTTGGTCGAAAGAGTCGGCATTCTCGCTTCTTTCTGCGTTCCTTTCTGATCTTTGTAAAACACCTTGCAGAAATCGTGAATCGGTGGTAAGATGTCGGGATCCGGCGGTGCGTGAGGTGCTGGTCGGATGCCGCTTCGGCGGCTCTCGTTGTGTTGTCGCGAGGGTTTCACAATCACTCGCATTTCGAGTTGTGCCGTTCGGCTCCGCAAGGCTGCCGGGTCGGTGTGGTTCTTTCTCTGAGGAGGTCCTTTATGAAGTCTTCTGTTCTGTTTGCCCTTGCGGGTACCGTCTGTTGCCTGTCCGGCCTCGCGTCGGCGCAGGTTGCTTCCACGTCCGCAGCTGCCCCCGCCAAGCAAATCGGCGGCGGCAATGAAGGCGTCGGCTTTGTCGACGACTGCGGCTCGGCCTCGACCGTCGGCGTCGGCACCTACGGCTTTGACACCGCGGACGCCACCAACGATTTCGCCGGCTCCTGCGGCGCGACCGACACCGCTGGCGACAAGTGGATCAAGTATCTTGCCGCCTCCACGGGCCTGGCCACCGTCGCCACATGCGGCAGCACGTCCGATGACACCGTTCTCGCGGTCCTCTCCAATTGCGGCGGACCTGAGATCGCCTGCGTCGACGATGCCTGCGGCGGAACCCTGCAGTCCTCCATCTCCTTCTCGGCCACGGCCGGCTCGACCTACCTGATCCGCATCGCTGGCTTCCTCGGCGACCCCGTCACGGGCTCGGTCACGATCACCCAGTCCGGCGGTGGCGGCGGCGGCGGCAATGACAACTGCGCCGACGCGACCCTCGTCACCGACGGCGCCTACGACTTCGACACCACCAACGCGACGCCCGACGCGGCGCCTTCCTGCGGCCTGGCTGCGGGCAGCAACGATGTCTGGTTCAAGTACACCGCGGCCACTGCGGGCATCCTGACCGCCACGACCTGCGACCTCGCGGGCCACGACACGGTTCTGGCCGCCTTCGGCGCCTGTGGCGGCACGCAACTGGCCTGCAACGACGATTCGTGCGGGCTGCAGAGCCGCATCTCGGTCTCGGTTGCCGCGGGCAGCACGACCTGGGTCGTGGTTTCCGGGTTCAACGGTGGGAGCGGCTCTGGCCAGGTGGCCTTCTCGTTCGCCGAGCCCTGCTCGCTCGTCCGCCCGGGTACCGCGGTCGATGAGAATGAGCCCTGCCAGACCGACGGCGGTCAGGACACCAACGGCGGGTGCAACACCGATGGGTCCGTCACGGCCGTGACCAACAACTCGTACGTCTGGGGCACGGCCTCGACGTTCATCGACTCGGCCACGGGCGGCCAGTTCCGTGACACCGACTGGTACGAGATCAACCACGCTGGTGGCACGCTGAGCGTCACGGGCAAGGCTGACTTCGACCTGCTGACCTTCGTGCTCGACACCGCCTGCCCCCCGGCGCTCCTCGGACAGGGCGGCCCCACGGCTGGCAACTGCGCCGAGAGCAACATCTCGATCGACCTGCCCGCTGGCACCTACCGCATCTTCGCTGGAAAGGGCACCTTCGACGGCCTGCCCTGCGCCGCGAACAACAACTACCTCCTGACCATCGGCGAGCCCGGCAGCTGCCCCTCGGCGGACTTCAACGGGGACGGCTTCACCGACTTCTTCGATTACGATGATTTCGTCGCTTGCTTCGAGGGCGAAGGCGCCCCCGGCTGCAACGCCGACTTCAACGGCGATGCGTTCATCGACTTCTTCGACTACGACGCCTACGTCTTCGCTTTCGAGGGCTGCCAGTAAGGCCTGCCTGAGGATCGAAGAGTGAATTGATTCACACGAACCCGCGGGCGAAAGCCCGCGGGTTTTTTTCTGGGCTGCGAGTCAGCCCCATGGTTTTACCGGGGCCGGGTCGGCGAAAGAACGCCCTATAACCATCAGATTGCGGATCTGCCTCAAAAAGTCGGTACCCACGCGAAATGGCATTGAACCGGCGGAGGTCGCGTGGTAGAGTGGGGCTCTCAGCCTTCGTGCGTTGAAGGCGGTTCGTGGCAGCGAGAGAGTGGAAGACGCGGCGACCGCCGCGGACCGGCCTGAAGGCCGGATTTTTCTCAAGGGAGTCTGAAATGCGTTGTAATCTTTCGGCTAAGTTGGCTTTCGCCTTCGTGGCGGGTTTGGCATGCTCTGCCTTCGGGCAGGAAAGCGTGACGTATTTGGGTGTGAATTCGAATGAGCCGCAGGGCAACGCGGCGAATGAATCTCGCACCGCTGCGCTGATCGGCGGCTACGAACTGGGCTCGATCAGGGTCAACGGGACGCTGAGCGAGATCAACACCGGCACGTTCGCGTCCGAAGCGGACCTTCGGATCGTCTCCCCGACGGGCACGGTTTATGTGCTCAATCCTTTCGCGACGACCGGTTTCACGGGATCGGTCACGATCCCGGGCGCCGGGTATGTGTTCAACCTGGCCGCTCCGGTGGCGGACCCCTCCGGGAATTGGACGATCGAGTTCTACGAGAGCTTTAACGACGGCGCCGGCGCGGACGCGATCTGGGACACGATCACGCTCGAGTTCCTGCCCACGATCCCCCCGCCCCCTCCTCCCGCGAACGACAACTGCGCGGACGCAATCGTGACGGCGGTTGGTGGCACCTACCCGGGCGACACGACCCTGGGCACGAATGACGCGACGGGCTCGTGCGGCACGTCCGCGACGTCCAAGGATGTCTGGTATTCCTTCCAGGCTCCCTCGGACGGCACCTTCACGTTTAGCACGTGCGACGCGGTGGGCTTTGACACGGTGCTCAGCTTCTGGGACACCTGCGGCGGTGCCGAGTTGTTCTGCGACGACGACACCGACTTCACCTGCAGCTTCTCGGGTCTGCGTTCGGAAATCCGCCGCTCGATGACCACGGGCGAGACGGTGCTGGTGCGTCTGGCTGGGTTCAACGGCGCGTCGGGCGCCTACGTGCTGCGTGTGGGCGACGTGACGCCTCCCCCGCCACCCCCGGCCAACGATGACTGCTCGGGCGCTATCGCGATCAGCAACGGCGTTGATCAGCCCTACACGACGGTGAGCGCGACCGACAGCGGGATCGCCATCGCCACCTGCGGCCTGCCCATCACGATCCACAACGACGTGTACTTCACCTACCAGGCGACGTGCACGGGCGTGGTCGAGATGGCCACCTGCGGCACGACGTACGACACGGTCATCGCCGTGTTCGACGCCTGCGGCGGGGCCCAGATCGCCTGTAACGACGACGCGACGGTCGCCTGCACCTCGGGCAGCGCCCTGGGCTCTCGTCTGACGTTCAACGCGGTTGCTGGCACGACCTACACCGTCGCGGTGGGCTCGTACCTGACCGGCGTGAGCGGGGCTGGCGTCCTCAGCATCTCGTGCACCCCCGACTTTGTCTGCCCCTCGGCGGACTTCAACGGGGACGGGTTCGTGGACTTCTTCGACTACGACGATTACGTCGCCTGCTTCGAGGGCAGCTGCCCCGACGGCCTCAACGCCGACTTCAACGGGGACGGCTTCGTGGACTTCTTCGACTACGACGACTACGTCTTCGCCTTCGAGGGCTGCGTCTGAGGCTCGGCTGAGTGATTGAGTTTCAAGAGCCCACGGGTGAGAACCCGTGGGCTTCTTTTTCGGACTCGACGATTCGTGCGAGTCCGGCAGGGAGAGCGTGCATGAACCGTCATGTTTTCGGCGTGTTTTTCGGGATCATGGTCGCGGGCGGAACGTGCGTCGCGCAGTGGAACCCCGCGGCGGCGCAGTGGGGCAAGACCGACTCGCGGGACCTGCGGGTGATGACCTGGAACGTTCGGGACGCCATCTGCTCCACCAACGCCAAGGCGGAGGGTGCGAACAACTGGTGCGCGGTCGCGCGCATCATCGCGTCGATGAAGCCCGACGTGCTGATCCTGCAGGAATGTGGCGACAATTCAGGGAACGGGACCGGCGGATCGGGCGACTCGCAGTCTACCCTCAACACCACTGTCGGGCTGCTGGTCAACGGCGGCTCGGACCCGTTCCGAGGCGGCGCGGCGGTAGGGAGCTGGGTCCGCAAGTATGACGCTGCGCTGACGTATCCGTACATCTACTCGTCGGCGAACAGCGACGGGTTCAACCGGAACGTCATCATGTCGAGGCATCCCTTCGCTGATCTCAACGGGGACAATCGTTCGACGTACGACCAGTTCTCCAATTCCGCCGATCTGTATGCGCCGGGTGGCGGGTCGGGGATTCGAGGCTGGAACTACGCGGAGATCAACCTGCCCGACGCGACGTACCGCGGGAATCTTGTGATCGGAAACTCGCACCTCAAGTCGGGCGGGGCGGCTTCGGACTTTACCGAGCGGCTCGTCGCGTCGCAGAACATCGCGTACTACATCGACCATTGGTACAACGGGGCCGGGGGCTCCACTCCGGACCCTCGGTCGCGGATCGCCGACTTCCCGCAGGCCACTGTGGTGCTCGATGCGTTCACGCCGATGATCTGGGGCGGGGACCTCAACGAGGACGAGCAGACCAACGGCCGCGACGGGCCCGCCATCTGGATGACGCGTGCGGCCAGCACGAGCGGGGATGGGACCGACCGGGACCGGAGCGATTCGGCGTTCGACGACGCCCGCGACCCGCTCAATCCGAATTCGAGCAACCGGAACACGCAAGGGTCGGGCAAGCTCGACTACCTGCTGTGGCAGGATTCCATCGCCTCGACACGACGGACGTACATCTACCAGTCGTCGTCGGGAGGCCCGGCGGCGTATCCGCCCGAGATGATCGGTTACCCGACGATCGCCCTCGCCAGTTCGACCGCGTCGGACCACCGGCCGGTGATCGCGGACTTCATCCTGCCGGCACCCTTGGTTCCGCCCGGCGCGTTCACGCTTGTCTCGCCCGCGAACGGCAGCACCGGCGTCGGGATCACGCCGACATTCAGTTGGAGCGCGTCAACCGGCGCGGCGTCGTATCGGCTGCTGGTTGATGACAATCCGGGGCTGACCTCGCCGTTTGAGCAGGCCGGGATCGTCGGTACTTCGTTCGTGCTTCCGAGCGGTGTGCTGAGTGAATGCGGCGACTATTGGTGGACGGTGGTCGCGAGCAACGGGGGCGGAACCACGGCGGCCGGCAACGGGCCGAGCGGATTCTCGACTCTCTTCCCGCCTGATTTCAACGGCGACGGGTTTGTCGATTTCTTCGACTACGACGAGTTCGTCGCGTGCTACGAGGGGTTCGGATGCCCACCCGGGAAGAACGCCGACTTCAACGGGGACGGGTTCGAGGATTTCTTCGACTACGACGCGTTCGTGCTTTCGTACGAGCAAGGCTGCTGAACGGCGTGGGTGAAAGGCGCGGGTGAAAGGCCTCAGCCCTGCGCGCGACGGAGGTCGCTCATGGTCTGCTGGAGTTGACGTTGCAACTGCCCGAGGCGGACGAGTGATCGCACGCGGGTCATGAGTTCGAGACGGTTGACCGGCTTGGTCAGAAAGTCATCAGCCCCGAGCTCGACCGCCCGCTCGACGTCGGCGACCTCGTTGAGCGCGGTCACGACGACGATGGGGATGTCCTTGGTGGCCGGGTCGCTCTTGAGCTTGCCGCAGACCTGGAACCCGGACATGCGGGGCATCATGACGTCGAGCAGGATCAGGTCCGGCTTGCGCTGGGCGACCGCTTCGATCGCCTCGATGCCGTCCCTGGCCTGACGAATCTCGGCTCCGAGATCGTCGAGATACGCCGTGAGAAGCTCGAGGTTCTGCTCGTGGTCGTCGACGACCAGAATGTTGGCCCCCGCCAGCGAGGTGGTGTCCTGGGTTGTGTTCGGCGTTTGAGGGGTGTTCGGCGTTGTCATAGGGGCTCCGGCGGCCATTTCGGACGTTCAAACGAGGACTCTGATTGTAGGTGGTTCTAGGTCGTGGATTGTGCCGATCGGGGCTCGAATGATGTGGCGGGAGAATTCATGCCGCTGCTCACCAAATCTCGGTGTTTGTGGGAAGACCGATTCTCGAGGCCGACGGCCGAGACGCTGCTCGGTGAGATTCCCAAGCCCGGGGTCACGCTGATCGAAGGGCTGCGCGAAGGCCTGCTTGCGGGCGGAACCCTGACGGAGGGGCTTTCGTGGCAGGGCATCCCTTGGCGTTGGTCGCTGACCTACGCCGATGGACGCCGGTTGGTCTCGTACATCGTTCCCAACCCGGTCAGGCCCGTGGTGTGCATCCCGATCCCCACAGGACTTTTGGGAAGTCTTCCGCCTCGGAAGATTTCCAAGACGGTGCGGGACGCCGTCACGTCATCTCCGACGGTGGCCGGGACCAACTGGGTGCAGTTTGATCTCTCGAGCAAGACCTTGGCCGACGAGCTGCTGCTGCTCGTGCAGATCGTGCGGGACCACGCGTTGACCGCCGCTGTCTGACCGCATTCAGCCTCTGCCACTTCGGCGACGCGACCTCGGCGTTTCTCGGTGAAATTCCACATGCAGATTCGAGCCCGGGGATCGTGTTGGTCGATCTATACTCCGGGCCGAAACCGTCGGATGACGCGAGAGGCACGGAGGATTGAGCATGAGTGTTGGCGTCACGCGGTGTCTGCTTGCGGGTCTCGGGCTGTTCTGCCTTGCCGGGGGGACGGCGTGGGCCCAGCCGCTCAACGATGACATCGAACGCATCCTGGCGAAGAACAAGTTCTCGGCCGATCGCGTCGGGATCAGCATCGTCGCTTTGGGCGAGGGAGGCACGCCGGACTCCGTGCTCGCGAACTTCAACGCCACCCGACCGATGATCCCCGCTTCCAACCAGAAGGTGCTGACCTCGGGCGTCGCGCTCATGGTCATGGGGGCGGACTACAAATTCAAGACCGAGTTCCAACTGCTCGGGGACAAACTGATCGTCAAAGCAGGCGGGGACCCGTCCTTCGGCGATCCCGTCCTGCTTGAGCGCTCCAAGTCCAAGCTCACCGTTCCCGATCTTCTCTCTTCCATCGCGGCCGCCATCAAGAAGGGCGGGAGCGGGACGGGCGTCGGCGAGATCTCCGAGATCATCATCGATGACCGGATCTTCGACCGTGTCGTACATCATCCGACCTGGCCCGTCCGGCACCTCGACGAGGCGTACTGCCCGGAGGTTTCAGGGCTGAGTTTCCACGCCAACGTCCTCGCGATCTTTCCTTCGCCGGGCAAGGTGAAGGGGCAGCCCGCCCGCGTGAAGATCGAGCCCGAAGTGACCTTTGTCGAGATTGATAACACCGCGACGACCGCGGGGGCGAAAGAACCGAACACGGTGCGGGCCGAACGGGTGGTCGCGACGAGCGGAACGATCGCGCCGGCGGCCTATCGGTTCAAGGTGCGGGGGGACGTTTCTCAGCCTCTGGTTGAACCCATGGAACTGCCGCTCACCGAGAACCCCAAGTTCTTCGGGATGGTGCTCGCGGAAGAGCTCGCCAGAGCGGGCGTCCGCGTCGGGTCGGGAAACAAGGCCGGCGTTCTGGCGGTCCGACTCGTCGAATCGTCGGAGGCCTTTGACGGTGCCCGCACGCTCGTCACGGTCGAAACACCGATGGCGGACGTGCTGATGCGGTGCAACACCAATTCGATGAACCTTTACGCCGAGTGCCTCGTCAAGATGGTCGGGCACAAGGTCACCAACGAACCCGGGTCTTGGCGGAACGGGCCGGAAGTCGTGCGGATGTACCTGGCTCAGCGGCTGGGCCCGGAGTTCGCGTCCTCGACCACGATCGTCGACGGCTCAGGGCTCTCCGACAACAACAAGGTCGCCCCCGCGACGCTGACGCGATGGCTTGACGTGGTCGCCTCGGATCCCAAGATGTCGGCGGCCTTCCTCTCCTCTCTCGCCACACCCGACAGCGCGTCCTCCCGCATGCGGCGGCTCGCCAAAGCGGGGCTCAAGAACGAGGTCCGGTGCAAGACCGGGCACATCAACGGGGTGCTCAGCCTTTCCGGCTACGTCGAATCTCGATCGGACAAGGGTTCCGCCGCGGGGGCCGCGCCCGCCCGGGTCGCGTTCAGCCTCATCTACAACGAGGCCAAGGGCTACCGAGGGGCGGAAGCGGTCGACATGCAGGAAGAGATCGTCAAGGCGATCGACACCTGGATGAACAAGCGGAAGTAGCCGGCCTGAGCCCGAGGACGGCAGCGAACGCGGCGGCCGAACGTCCTCGACCAGCATGCAACCAAACGAAGCACCCCCGAGGTCGACCTCGGGGGTGCTTGCTTGATTCGATTCAAGATCGCGGAGCGACGCTTAGACCATGGCCTTGAGGGCCTTGAGCGGGCGGACGCGGATCTTGGTGCTGGCGGGCTTGGCCTTGACGGTCATCATCTCGCCGGGCTTGAAGGGGTTGGCCTTCTCGGTCGCCTTGGTGGCGGCCTTGTAGACCGACTGGACCTTCATGAGGCCGGGGACGACGAAGATGCGGGGCTTGTCGGCGGAGGGCTTGGCGAGGTCCGCCGCCATGACGGCGGAGAGGGTCTCGAAGACACCGGCGACCTGCTTGCGGCTGAGCCCGTTGTGCTCGGCGAGGAGGGTGTAGAGCTCGCTCTTCTTGCGGAGCTTGCCCGTCGCGGTGATCTTGGGGGCCTTCACAGCCTTGGGCGCGGCGGCCTTGGGGGCGGGTTTGGCTTTCGCGGCGGGTTTCGATGCTTTCTTGGCCATGGTCAATTCTCCAAATTCAAACGTGCTTCCGTGCTTCATCTCGGGATCCGTTCCCGTGATGCACGTATTTCACCGGGAAAACCAGCGTTTGGCAAGCGCGTCAGGTCGAAAAACACGCATTTTCCACGATTTTTCGCATATTTTCGCGCCGGAGCACGCTTTTCAAGCCGGTTTTCCACAATTCAGATCGACCTCGACCAGCACCATCGAGTGATCCGAGTGCCGCGCCTCGCGCGGATCGTGCCGCAACTCCGCTTCGAACGCGCCCGAAGCGAGCGACCTCGAAAGGTAAATGCCGTCGATCCGCGCCGACTCGCCGTAAGGACCCCACTTGGGCCCGGACCACGTTCGCTCGCGACTCTCGGCATGCTTTGCGCGCCACGCGTCCACGTAGCCCATCATCGCCAAGTGCCCCAGCGCGGTGACGCAGCCGAGCCTGCCCGACGGGTCGTCGGTCCCGCGGCGGCCGGAGTTGGTGTCGCCGGCGATCACCGTGCGTCCCGCCGCCCGAGGCTTGGCATAGTCCAGCACCGCCCGCCAGACGTGGGCCTTGCCGGAGGGGTTGCCGTCGTCGGGGATGTGGACGCCCAACACCGCCACGGGACCGGCAGGATGTTCCAGCACCGCTCCATGCACGCGGGGTCTCAGGTTCGCCGCGAGTGCCTCGCCGGTCTCGTCGGCGCCCCCCACCACCATCGGCCACCGTGACGCCAGCAGGATCGCGTTGCGCGTGGGGTCGGTGCCCGAGCACGTCTGGTGCTGCAGGCCGTGGTCCGCCAAGACCGCCCGCAACTGCCCGCCCCGGCCGGGGCGAAACTCGCTCAGCACGACAAGGTCCGGACGTGCGTCGAGCACGTCCAGGGCGATCTCGGGCAATCGGCTGGGGCCGCCGCCGTGCAGGATGTTCCAGGCCACAACCCTCATTCCACCCCCTCAACCCCACACCCCCACCTTCCCTACAGCCCCTCCTTCCCTACAGCACCACGCTCTCGCCGGGGGCGATGGTCTTAGGCATGCGGACGCACACCGCGTCGTCCTCGCACACCGCCGTCAGCGGCGAGAGTTCGATCGTGCAGTCCGGCAAACCTTGGGCGGTGAGCGGCACATGAGTCCCGCACTTCACGAGCCAGCGGGCGGCCCGCTGGGTCTGGAGGGCTTTGCTCGACTCGGCGCTGTCGGTGCCCGTCGCGTTCTTGATGGGGGCGAACTCCTCGACGCGGTCGGTCTCCAGCACGATCGACCGCGAGGCGACCGCCAGGGCGTCGAAGATGAACCGCTCGAGTTTGACGCCGTTGTTCGCGGTGGGCGAGACCGCCGCACCCGTCGCCGGATCGACGAACGGCACCTTCTTCTCAGCCCGGTGGTAGGGCAGCGAGACCTTGGGGTCCGTCGCGATGCGTTCGAGGAAGGCGACGCTCATCAGGTGGATGGCGATGGAACCAGCGTTGATCGTCAGCGAGCCGTCGGGGTTGGTGGCTTTGGCGAGGGCGGGCGGCAGGTCGGAGTATTCGATCACGTCGAGCTTCGGCCCGCTGCCATCCTTCTTGTCGATGGTGCAGAAGACGCCGACCTTCTCGTCCCACGAGGCTTTGCGGACCATCTTCGACGACATCTCGCCGGAGGAGTCGGGAGCCGTCGCGTGCAGGCCGACGAAGAGGGGGTCGATGACCTTGACGTGCGGGTTGTCGACCTGGAAGTACGACAGGTGGACGACGCCACGCCGCTTCATGTCAGCGAGGGCGCCGGACTTCTGCAACGCCGCGACCGCCCCGCCGTGGCCGTCGGGGTTGGTCGCCACTTCACCGGGGGCTGCGAGGAGGATTTTCCCCGTCGCCATGTCGAAGCTCGGCATGACGCCTTGCTCGAAGAACATCACGTTCTCCTTGCCGAGGCCGAAGAACCGCCGCCGCTCGAAGAACCCGACGGTGGCGGCGTGGTTGAGGGGGCTGGTCATGATGGACCACGGGATGGTGGTGCCGTACTTGCGGTTGGCCGCCAGGATCTGCTCGGCGAAGACTTGGAACAGAGGCTTCTTGGTGATGGCGGTAGCCGGGTAACACCCCTTGGGCCCCTCGAACCCGAGGCGAGAGCCTTGCCCCCCCGCGACGACAAACGCCGCCACGCCACCCTTGCGGATGATCGCCTCCCCCGCCTCCCGATACTTCGCCGCGTCGGGCATCCCGCTATATGGATAGAACGGTGCCGGTTTGATCTCCCCACCCCCCCCGGTAGGCCCGGTCGCTGGCTTGCCCTTCACATACGCCGCGACCCACCCCGGCACACTCTCCAGATCAATCGCCGCGATCTGAGCCCGCAGGGCGACCTGCGCCTCGGGCGCAAGCCGATCGTGGAACGCCAGCAAATGCTCCTGCCCGACCTTGGCAAGACGTTCACGGAGCGCGGCGAGCGTGGGGACCGGCGTGGAGGGGTTAGGCATGCCGGTATGGTACCTCGCATGCGGTTGCATGCGTACCACATTGGCTGGGCCCACAAAGACCTCCCTTGAAAACATCCATTCTTCAGACGCCCGGGTACAGTGTGCCCATGGTTCCCCCCGTCAACCTCTTCACCACCCCCACCCCCCGCCCAACCCTCATCGCTCCCTCGATCCTCTCGGCGGACTTTGGCGACATGGCGGCGGACGTGGGGCATGTGCTGGCCGTGGCTGGCGGGGATCTGCTCCATGTGGATGTCATGGACGGGCACTTTGCTCCAAATCTCACCATGGGGCCCGACATGGTGCGGGGGATCAAGAAGCACCTCCCCACAGCGTTCTGCGATGTGCACCTCATGGTCATGGACCCAGCCCGGTTCATCGAGCCCTTCGCCAAGGCTGGGGCTGGGCACTGCACGTTCCACATCGAGCGTGTCGCCGGAGACGAAGCGGCGATGCTCGCCGACCACTGCCACGCCTTGGGCATGACCGCGGGGATCTGCCTCAACCCAGCGACCCCCGCCGACGCGGTCCTCGCCGTGGTGGGTGCGTTTGATCTGGTCCTTGTCATGTCCGTCAACCCCGGGTTCAGCGGCCAAGCGTTCATGCCCGAGGTGTTGCCCAAAGCCGCCGCCATCAAGAAGCACCTCCGCCCCGACCAACGGTTGCAGATCGACGGGGGCGTCAACCCCGCCAACGCCGCCAGCGTCCGGGCAGCCGGCGTGGATGTCATTGTCGCCGCCAGCGCGATCTTCTCGCACCCCCGCGAGCAGCGGGCAGCGGTCGTCGCCGCCCTGCGCGGGTAGAACCCCGTTGTTTCCCGGCCGCACTTTGATATCCTCTTGGCGGAGGTTCGCGTGTCGCAAGCGGCGGATGTCACCATCCTGATGCAGAAAGCCAGTGCGGGCGACAAGCAGTCCGCCGAGGCTTTGCTGCCGCTGGTCTACGACCAATTGCGCAAGGTCGCCCAGGAACGGATGAACCACGAACGCCGCGACCACACCTTGGTCGCAACCGCCCTGGTGCACGAGGCGTACGCCCGGCTGGTCGGCTCGCCCGGCAACCCGGAAGCCAGCTTGGACTGGGCGAACCGGGCCCACTTCTTCCACGCGGCGGCTGAAGCGATGCGGCGGATCCTGATCGAGCACGCCCGGTCGCGGGGCCGCCTCAAGCGGGGGGGTGACGGAGCGGCCCCGGCCAAACGCGTCCCGCTCAACATCGTCGATCTGGCTCAGGTGGAGGATTCTGGCGAAATCGTGGCAGTCGATGACGCCATCCGTCGCCTGGAGTCGGCGGACCCCACCGCCGGCGCGGTGGTCCGCCTGCGGTTCTACGCCGGGCTTTCGGTCGAGGACACCGCTCGGGCTCTGGCGATCTCGGAGCGGACGGTGATGCGCGAGTGGGCGTACGCCAAAGCGGTCCTCTTCCGCGAGCTCGAGGCTGAGGTCCGTGGCGACTCGACACCTTCCACCTAGGCCACCACGCCGAGGACTGACACCGGCATGCCCGACCAACCCCCACCACCCCCCCCCACCACCACCTCAACCATCCCCGCCCGCTCTGCGAGCCAAGGCGAAGGCGATCTTCGTGGAAGCGGTCGAATTGCCCGCCGACCAGCGCTCGGTTTTCATCGAGCGCGCCTGCGCGGGCGACTCGGCCGCCCGCGCGGAGGTGCAGTCGCTGCTCGCCGCGATCGAAGAGGCCGGGGACGCCTTCGGGGCACCGCCCGCGCCCTCCACCGCCGAGACGCGCAGCGTGCCGCTTCACGACGAGATGATCGGCACCGCCGTCGGCCCGTACCGCATCTTGGAACAGATCGGCGAGGGCGGCTTCGGCACGGTCTACATGGCCCAGCAGTCCGAGCCGGTCGTTCGCCGCGTCGCGCTCAAGATCATCAAGCTCGGGATGGACACCCGGCAGGTGATCGCGCGGTTCGAGGCTGAGCGTCAGGCCCTGGCGATGATGGACCATCCGAACATCGCTCGCGTGCTCGAAGCGGGGGCGACCTCGGCGGGCCGGCCTTACTTTGTGATGGAGCTGGTCAAGGGCGTCCCCATCACCGAGTATTGCGACACGCACAACCTGCCGACGCGCGAGCGTCTTGACCTCTTCCTCGCGATCTGCAACGCCATCCAACACGCCCACCAGAAGGGGATCATCCACCGCGATATCAAGCCCAGCAACGTCCTCGTCACCGTCGCCGACGGACGCCCACTCCCCAAAGTCATCGACTTCGGCATCGCCAAAGCCACCGGCGGCCGCCTGACCGACAAGACTCTCTTCACCGAGTTCCGCCAGTTGCTCGGCACGCCCGAGTACATGTCCCCCGAGCAGGCGCAGACGCACGGCGTGGATGTCGACACGCGCACCGACATCTACTCGCTGGGCGTGCTGTTGTACGAGCTGCTGACAGGCTCGACGCCGTTCGACGCGCGGCGGCTTCGCTCGGCGGGGTTCGACGAGCTCAAGCGGATCATCAAGGAAGAAGAGCCGCAGAAGCCCAGCACCCGCGTGAGCCGCCAGAAGGACCCCGTCGCGCGAACGACAACCATGCAAGCCGCCCGCGTGCGCGGGACTGACCTGGGCGGGCTGGCCCGCATGTTGCGTGGCGAACTGGACTGGATCATTATGCGGGCGATGGACAAGGACCGCTCGCGGCGATACGAGACCGCCAACGCGCTGGCGACCGACATCGAGCGTTTCCTCCGCAACGAGCCGATCCTCGCGGGCCCCCCGACGACCGCATACCGACTCCGTAAGTGGACACGCCGCAACCGCGTCGCGGTCGTCGCGGGCACAGCAGTCCTCCTCGCGTTGGTCTTCGGCCTGGGGCTGGCGACCTGGGGGCTCGTCAAAGCGGTCGAGGAGCGCGACAACAAGGAACTCGCCCGCACCGCGGAGGCCTTCGAACGCGCACGGGCCGATGCGAAGGCGGCCGAGGCGTTCCGCCAGTCGTACCGCGCTTCACTCGCCGCAGCCGCAGCTGCTCTCGAACTCGGGGACGGTTCCGCGATGCGTCGGCACCTCTCCGCCGCGCCCGCCGATCTCCGAGGCTGGGAGTGGAAGTTCCTCGATCACCTGGCCGATCGCTCGCTGCGAACCGCGCAGTTCAACTCCGACGGCTACCGTGTCACCGGCCTCTTCGGCGAGTACGTCGTCTCCGAGTCCTTCACAACGACACGCATCGCCCGCTGGACCGACGCGTTCTCCGCGTCGCTCGGCGAATCTCGCCTCGAAGGTGTCGAAGCCCTCGCGGTCGCGCCCGGCGGGGAGCACGTGCTCGTCAGCCGATACCTCGGCACGACCCTGACCGAACCGCGCACGGGCCGCGTGATCGCGTCGTGGCAAGACGACCGCCGCTTTATCGCGCAGCCTTTCCTGCCCGACGGCCGTTCCTTTGTGATCGTCAACGGGAACGCTCGAACCGTTGACCTGCTCAGCAGCTCCGACGCCACCACCATCAGATCCTTCCCGCTCCCTCCTCGCACCGGGCGCTCTTTCGCGACCGCGAGCCCCGACGGCCTGTCCTTCGCGGTCGAATACAACGACACCGAGTCCGCGGTCTACGACCTCGCGACCGGACATCTTCGTTGGACGACCCGCGGCATCCTCCCCCGATTCACAGCCGACGCGCGACGCCTGCTCACCGTCGATGGAGTCACGAGCGCGGCCCCTGCGCTGCGTATCGCGGACGCCGCCACGGGCGCATCGCTGGGATACCTCCCTCTCCATGGTGTCACCCTCTCGCCCATGGGGGCCCGCAACGACCGCATCGCCACAAGCCCCGACGGCGCATTCCTCGCCATCCAGACCGACGTGGGCGAGATACGCCTCGTGGACCTCGAATCCCTCGAACCGCTCGGCACGCTCGTCGGGCTTCCCCAACTGGGCATCAGTGTCGGGTTTTCCGCCGATAGCCGGTACCTCGCGGGCGTTTCCTCAGCCGGAGTTCTCAAGGTCTGGTCCGTCACGACGCGAGCCAGCCCGTACCGCGTTCGAGCCGACAGCGCCATCCATGCCAGTGCAAACGCCATCGACCGCGCAGGGAAGCGCAGCGTCCACGCCGACTGGGGAAGACTCACCCTGCGCGATGCTCGTTCGGGTGAGATTCAATGGACCGCCTTCCCAAGCCTCGAGGGTTGGGAGGCGGCCGACTTCCACCCCGATGGGCTCACGTTCGCCGTCGCCGGCGATCGCGGCACCGTCCTTCGCGTCGACTCGCGCACCGGTCGCGTCCTTGCGTCGTCCACACCTCTGGGCTTCAAGCGATTTGGCGCGGGCGCGACCCGAGCCCTTGCCTGGTCTCCGGACGGCACCCGCATCGCCGTCGCGTTTGCCGAGGGTGTCCTGGGAATCCTCGCCGCGGACGACCTCCGACTCCTCACCCAACTCCCGTTTGAAGGCACTCCAACCGCGGTCTGCTGGACCGCGGACGAGCGCGTCGCTCTGGCCGTGAGCGACGCTGTCCTCCTCCTTTCCCTCGCCGACCCCGCCGCAGCCCCGATCCGCGCATCACTCCCGGGCGTGCTCTCACTGGACGCTGCCGGCGACACACTCGCAGCGGGTGGCTCCGACCAGATCCTCCTCCTCAACCGCGACGACCTCAGCGAACGCCTGAGAGTTCGTGTCCCGTCCCCCGCGACCGCCCTCTCACTCCGAGTGGATCTTGGTCGGCTCGTCTCCGGACACGCCGACGGCATTGTGACGATCCACGACACCACGACCGGAGACGACGTCGCATCGTTTGTTGCGTCCGTCGCCATTCCCGTCGCCCGCCTCGCTTTCGTCGGCGATGACCTCCTCGCCTGCACACGCAGGCACGCGATCATCCGCTTTGAGGCCGGCCCACCCGATCTTGACCTCCTCTCCGAGCGAGAGGAACTCCGCCTCGCCCAAAGCCTGATCGAACGATTCGGAACCAAGCCCTCCTCGCTCGAGGAGGTCGCCGATGCCATCGAAGTCGACACCAGCATCCCCGAACGGCTCCGCGAACACGCGGCTCGTATGGCTCGCACGCTCGGCGACCACGCAGCCCTGCTGAACAACAACGCGGTGCTCGCGCTCCAGAAACCGCCGGCTCAGCTCTCTCCGGAAACCCTCGCGGCGTGCGATCACGACACGCGACTCGCCGTCGCACGGACGAACGACCCCTTCGTCCTCAACACCCGGGGCCTGGTCCTCCTCAGACTCGGGAAATTCGCCGAAGCACTCGACATGCTCGATCGTGCCGATCGCGGATTCGCCGCCACACGCCCCAACTGGAACCACCAAGCCCCGAGCCTTGCCCCCTACCGGGTCCTCGCGCTCGCGGGCTTGGGGCGCACAGACGACGCACGAGCCGCCCTCGCCGCCTTCGAGGCAAGCCTGGGCCCGACCCCGGACGCGGCTCTCAGGCCGCTCCTCGAGGAGTGCCGTAGCGCCCTCAAGCCCGAATAGCCAAGGCTCCCGAGGGTCCCTCAGCAGGTTCAGAACGGCGGCACATAGTTCACCGGTGCCTTGGGCCCAAGATCAAACCCGAGGAAGTACCACGCCAGAAGGAACGCTGTCCACGAGAGGCCGAACACAATCGAGTAAGGCAACATGAGCGAGATCAGACTTCCTAGACCCGCTTCCTTCTTGTACTTCTGCAGCACGACCAGAATGATCAAGAGATAACTGTTCAGAGGCGTGATGATGTTCACCACCGAATCCCCGATCCGATACGCCGCTGTCGTCAGCTCCGGACTCTTCCCGACCATCATGAACATCGGGATGAAGATCGGCGCGAGCACGCCAAACTTGCTCAGCATCCCCGAGATCGCAAAGTCCCCCACGATCACCAGCAACACAAAGAGCGCAATCAGCACCGGCACCGGCAGATCCGCCGTCACCAGGAGCGACCCGCCCGCGTACGCCAGCATCCGGTCCAGTTTCGTGTACGCGAAGTAGTTCACGAACTGCGCCATGAAGAACGCGATCGCCAGCACCGGCACGATCCCGCGGATCCCGTGATAGAACCCGTCGATCACGTCCTTCTGGGCGTTGAGCGCACCAGTCAGCCGCCCGTAGATCAGCCCGGGGATCAAAAACGCCAGAAAGATGATCGGCACGATCACATGCGCCCACTTGTCCCCCGGCGTCTCCAGCAACCGCCCCTTCCCCGCCGTCTCCGCCACCACCAACGGATCACTCGAAAGAACGTCGTTCGCGGGCACCGTCACCGGGGTCCCCGCCGGCGCGATCGTCACCGCGTGCTGCACCAGCACACGCCCGTCGGGCAGCGTCGGCTGCCCCACGCCATTCAGCGGCGCGCCGGGAACAAAGATGAGCGCGGCAAACACCGCCAGCACACCCGCCATCCCCACCAGCGACCACCCCAGCGCACGCTTCTCCTCAGGCTTGAGCGCGAGGTCCTGCGCCGTCGGCCCCTCCAGCGCCCCCGTCATCCCCGACGCCCTGAGCCTTGGCTCGATGATCCGATCCGTCACCCACCACCCCGCCAGCATCACCACGAGCACCGACCCCGACTTGAAGTACAGGTTGTGCACGATGTTCACCGTGTACGCCGGATCGATCACCCGGGCTGAATCCTGAGCGAACCCTGCGAGCACGCCGTCACCGCCGCTCGGGAAGAACCCCGCGCCAAACCCGCCCGCGACCCCGGCAAACGCCGCCGCAAGCCCGGCGATCGGTGGCCTGCCCATCGCCATGTACAACGCCGCGGCCAACGGCGGCAGAATGATGTACCCCGCGTCGCTCGCCACCGACGAGTTCGCCCCCAGCATCACGATCATCGGCGTCAGCAGCTTGGCCGGCGTCCCCATCGCGATCGCCCGCATCAGCGCCCCGAAAAACCCGAACTTCTCCGCCAGCCCAATCCCCAGCATCGCCACAAAGATCAGACCCAGCGCCGGCAGACTCGTGAAGTTCCGCAACATCGACGAAAGCATCCAATAGACCCCCTCGCCCGTCAACAGACTCTTGGGCGAGATCGGATCCCCCGTCTTGACCAATTCCACCTCGGGCTTGCCGCGCTCATTGAGCTTCGGCACCTTCACCGTCTCGCCCGCCGCGTTCGTCCCGTCCACCATCACCACCCGAGGCTGCACCGGCTGCACCTGCCAGCCCATTCCAGACCCCACCGCGGAGACCACGATCACAATCGCCGCCAACAGCGCAAAGAGCAGCGCCGGCTCGGGCAACGCGTTGCCCACCCGCTCGATAAAGTCCAAAACCCCGCGCCGGGCGGGTTGGGGTGAGGGTGGGGGTGGGGGTGCGTTGTTCGTGGGCGTCGCGCTCGCGTCTGACATCACCGGCTCCTCATGCAGGGGAAAACTCGGGCAGAGCCTACACCACCTCGACGCCCAACGTTCAACGACTTCCGAGCGTCAAACCCCGCTCCAAACGCCTCCCAACCACCCCACCACGCCGATTTCGTTGTCCGCTCTTCCACCCTTATAATGACAACGTCCATTCCCAACCATCCCGGAGGCCCCCCATGACCACCATGTCCCCCTCGCCCGCCGCCACGATCAACCCCTCCACCGACCCCCTCCAGCTCATCGATGTCGACCACGTCCGCTTCTTCTGCGGCAACGCCAAGCAGGCCGCGTACTTCTACTGCCATTGCTTCGGCTTTACCTGCGAGCAAGTCTCCGACCAGACCACCGGCTCCCGCGAAGCCGCCCATTACTACCTCACGCAGGGCAACATCCGCTTCGTCCTCACCAGCGGCCTCACCAAGGACCACCCCGCCTCACGCCACGTCTCCCTCTACGGCGACGGCGTCAAAGACGTCGCCTTCACCGTCCACGACGCCACCGCCGCGTGGAAACAAGCCATCAAGAACGGCGGCACCTCCGCCCAGGACCCCACCGAGCACACGGATAAGGACGGCACCGTCATCACCGCCGCCATCAAGACCTATGGCGAAGTCATTCACACCTTCGTCCAGCGGCCCAGCGAGGGGAAGGGGATCTACGCCCTCCCCAACATCAAGCAAGCCCCCGGCACCGGCACCGGCCGCTTCATGCCCGGCTTCCAGCAGACCAAGCTCTTCAAAAGCCTCAACGACTACAACGCCAAGAACCCCGCAGGCCTCAAGTACACCGACCACCTCGTCGGCAACGTCGAGCTCGGCAAGATGGATTTCTGGGTCAAGTTCTACGAGGACGTGCTGGGCTTCAAGATGTTCATGTCCTTCGACGACAAGGACATCGCCACCGACTACTCCGCCCTCATGTCCAAAGTGATGGCCAGCGGCTCGGGCCTCATCAAGATGCCCATCAACGAGCCCGCCCCCGGCAAGAAAAAGTCCCAGGTCCAGGAATACCTCGACTGGCACAACAACACCCCCGGCGTCCAGCACCTCGCCCTCCGCACCGACGATGAACTCCACTCGATCGCCGCCCTCCGAAGCCGCGGCGTCGACTTCCTCGGCATCCCCGACACCTACTACGAGCAAGTCTGGAAGCGCATCGAACCCCTCCTCGCCCAAGCGGGCAAGTCCGTCAAAGAAGACCACCAAAAGGTCAAGGACCTTGGCATCCTCGTCGACGCCGACGAAGAGGGCTACCTCCTCCAGCTCTTCACCAAGCCGCTCCAAGACCGCCCGACCCTCTTCTTCGAGATCATCTGCCGCCGCGGCAGCCAAGCCTTCGGCAAGGGGAATTTCAAAGCCCTCTTCGAAGCCCTGGAACTGGAGCAGGAGAAGCGCGGGAATCTGTAAGCCCAACCGCGGCTGGTCACCGTTCCGTCGGCACCCATCCACCAGACCGCAACAAGAGAGCATGATCCCGGCGCGTCATAGAGTTGCTCGCGCCATCAAAGCGTCGCAACCAGAACAGCAACCTCGCGGACTCGTCCTTTCGAACCATGACAGCACCACCCGGGTCCAGATCGCTGCGCCGAAAGCTGCTCGCTTGCGCTATCGCGTCGCTCTTTGCACTTGTTGCGGGCGTCTTTGCGTTCGAGTGGTCTCGACCAAACCAGGTGTACTACGGCGAAATGGCTTCCGCCATCGCCACGAACGCAGTCGAAGCCAAAGCTGCAAATCAGAACCCGACGGAAAAGGCCGATGCCATCAGGCGACTCCTCCTGCGAAAGTGGCACGTCACAAAGGAACCGCTCGCGTTCGGCGATATCGACGTGGAGTTCAGGGACGACGGCACCGCGATCCGTCACTACACTCGACCAATGATTTCGGACAAAGTCACCTACCTCAACTACAGCGTGACTGAGGACGGAGAACTGCGATCCCCAGACCCTGAAGTCACCCTTAAACTCGCGATGGTGAGCGATGACAGGCTGTGTATTTCATGGAATGGCCGATCCATCGTCGAATACGAACGGGGTCCCACAGTGCTCGAGAAGATCGGCCAAGCGGCGCTCTTTCTTGGCGCGCTATTCGTCATTCTTTACGTTATCTCCAACTTCTCCCCATGACATTCAGGCGGGTGGTACCGACTCCTCGTGCCACCGACTCCCGGTTCCTCCGGAAGTCGGTGCTCGAACCACCACGCGGCGGGTGGCACCGATCAACCCACGACCACCCGTGCCACCGATCGCCGGTTCCTCCGGCGATCGGTGCTCGAACCACGCAGCGTCCCGGCGAATGGCACCGACCCTTGTGCCACCGACTCCCGGTTCCTCCGGGAGTCGGTGGATGGATTTCCGAAAAAACCGTCTCGCACTTGCATTCCCCGTGCGCACGACGCGCGTCACTCGTGAAGTTCTCACGCACACTCCCGAAAGAACACCCCCCGCACCGTGATTGCTCTCGCATGAGCACACGCGAAGCACCCAAACCACCCACGCACGAACAGCTCCTCGCCGATCTCTTCGAGCTCAACTTCCACTTCGCCGACCTCATCCACAAGCACAACCTCTCGCCCGCTCAGTTCCTCGCCTTCTCCAAGGACGAAACCGTCCGCGAAACCCTCGACGCCTACGAAGCCTGCCAGGAACGTCAACAACGCATCCTCGCCCGCCAGAATCAAGGCGGCGCGGTCGGCTATCTCCACCAGTGCATCATGGACGCCCCCTCGACCATCGAAACCCGCCGAGCCGCCACAGCCCTCGCCCGCCTCACAACCCTCATGCTCTCTCCCCCGCGCCGCACCCGACCCGCGAAACCGGCAGCCAATTCCCAAGCCGCACAACACGCGACGCCCCAAGATGCAACCGAAGATGCGACCCAGCACGCGCCCGTAGCCCCGAACATCGGTTCCTCCGATGATCGGTGGCGTGCACCCTTCACCAAGCCCAAAACCCAAAGCAACACCCAAACCAAGACGCAAATCAAGACGCAAATCAAGACCCAAACCAAGAATCCCCTCGCCAACACCGCCTGAAAGCCCCATCCCAGACGGGCGGGTGGCCCCAGTCGGGTGCCATCAGTTGACGCCGCTGCAGAGTTCCCGGTCGCGCGACAGGCGCCCTCGGCGTCTCCTGATCTCTTCCCACCAGCGACGCACAACCATCGGCAGGGTTGAAGCAACCCAACCGATGGCACCCGATCCCTCTGGTACACTTCACCATGCGACGCTGTATCCTTCTCCTCCTCGCGATCTTCTCATCCCTCACCCTCGCCGCGTGCTCGTCGCCGCCACACGTCGTCTTCATCGCCGCTGAGGACGAGTACCGCTCCGAGCTCACGCTCGCCTCGCTGGCCAAGGACGCCCAGGCTCGCGGCTGGTCGACCACGCTCCTCACCGCAGCCCCCGACCAATCCAACCCGAGCAACATCCCGGGCCTCGAAGCCCTGGACCGCGCCGACCTCGTCGTGCTCTACCTGCGCTTCCGCACGCTCCCCGCGGAGCAGGTCGCGCACCTGGACCGCTACCTCAAACGCGGCGGCCCCATCGTCGGCCTCCGCACCAGCACCCACGCCTTCGCCTACCCGCAAGGCCATCCCCTCGCCGAGTGGAACTCCTTCGGCCAGCGCGTCCTCGGTGCCCCATGGATCCGCCACTTCGGCCACGACTCCACCACCGACGTCTCGCACGCCCCCACCGCTGCCAAGGACCCGCTCCTCGAAGGTGTCGCCCCCACGTTCCACGTGCGCTCGTGGCTCTACGACCTCGAGGGCCGCTTCCCGCCACCCGGCGCTCGCATCTTGCTCATGGGCCAATCCTGCGACGCCCAAAGCCGCCAAGTCCCCTCTCGCCGCCCCAGCCCCGTCGCATGGACCCACCACACACCGTGGAACAGCCGAGTCTTCATGACCACTCTCGGCCACCCCGAAGACTTCCAAAGCCCGTCCTTCCGGAAACTGCTTCGAAACGCGATGGACTGGGCCATGCGGGAGGAGACTCGATGAAGCTCAGGCTGTCGGAACTTCTGATCGTCGCGATGGTGAGCGTCTCCGTCGCCGCCGGTTGTTCAACGCACGTCGATGCCCGCGGTTCGTCCGCCGAGGTCTACCGTCGGACGCGAGACGCTGTCCTCCGAGCAGGGTTTCAGGTCGAGAACAACGCGACCGGCACGCACGGAGAACAGCCAGACGAAGGAACGCTCGATGTGCGATATCTCGAACATCAGGACAAATTTCAAGCCGCTCGCTTCCTGAGCATCGAGATCAGCCCCTTCGGTGATCCGGAAGACCGCGAAAGAACCGTGAGCCTCAAGGGTTGGAAGTACACGTGGGTCAGCGTGATCACATTCCGTGCCTACACCTCGCACCAGTCGGACATCCAACGGCACGCCGCTGACGCCGTGCGGGCGGAGTTTGGAACTGGATCGGAGTGATGACCAGGACCCCAGTCCCACACGCACGCTTTCCGTCGATTTCGAATCCACTTTCCAAGGGAGAATCACCCATGCCCGTTAAAATCCTCTTCACCGCACACGCCAAAGCCACCGGCGGCCGTAACGGCCACACCCAGTCCTCCGACGGCCTCGTCTCCGCCGACCTCTCCGTCCCCAAAGCCATGGGCGGCCCCGGCAAGCCCAACACCACCACACCCGAAGACCTCTTCGCCTGCGGGTACGCCGCGTGCTTCGGCGGCGCGGTCGACTTCGTCGCCACCAAGCAGAAAGCCAAAGCCACCGACATCACCGTCGACGCCGCGGTCGGCTTTGGCACCACCGACGAAGGGCACTTCCAACTCAAGGTCGACCTCACGGTGAGCATGAAAGGCGTCTCGCAAGCCGAAGCCCACGCCCTCGTCGAAGCCGCCCACCAGGTCTGCCCCTACTCCCGCGCCACACGCAACAACATTGAAGTCACGCTCAAAGCCGTCGCGCTCTGAATGAAGGAACACACGATGTTCGGGTTCCTCAAGAAACTCTTCGGCGGCAAGGCCGAATCAACACAACCGACGGACAATCGGCCCTTTGTCTTCGTTCATCTCAACGCCAAGGCGATGCCGTTAGAACGAGGCAAACGCTTCGAAGATCCTCTTGATCAAGCTTTGAGAGACGAAAAGCTCGGCGAAGTGGGTGGCGCAGGTACCGGGCTGGATGCGCACGGGGGGATCTCATTTATTGGCCTCGATGTCTGGGTGGAGGACCTGGAACGGGCCGTCCCGTTCTTGGTCGAAACGCTCAACGGCCTCGGCGCACCGAAAGGTTCGCGATTGGAGTTCGAGAAAGAGGGCGAGCAGCAACAAGTGCCCTTTGGGGACTTGGAAGCAATCGCTGTAGTTCTCAAGACTTCCGAGGTCGCAAGGGACCCGGAGGAAGCACAACGAGTGGTTGCGGAGCTTCGTCGCGCGGCTTTCGTCACGGGAGAACTTCTGGACATTCTTGAAGGCGAGAACGAGACCTCACTCAATTTCTACGGCCCTTCGGCCGAAGCGATGCGCAGCGCCATCCAACCCGCGCTGACAACCCATCGCCTGTGCCAGAGTGCCCGAGTCGAACAGTTCGCTTGACAAAATGTGCAGGATGCCGAGGAACGCAGACGCGTTCAGTACGCCTTCGCCCCCGCCTCGGCCACCGCGTGGTCCTGCTCGCCCGAGCCACCGCTCACGCCGATCGCACCGACGACCTTGCCGCCCTTCTTGAGCGGGATGCCACCCGCGAAGATCATGATCTTCCCGTCGTTGCTCGCGTGGATGCCGAAGAACTGCTTCCCCGACTGGCTGTGCTTGGCGAGGTCCTTGGTCGCGATGTCAAACGCCCGCGACGTGTACGCCTTCTTGATCGAGATATCGACCGACCCGATCCACGCGTTGTCCATGCGGACGTGCGCGACCAGGTTGCCGCCCGCATCGGCGACCGCGATGTTCATGGGTTGACCGATGGAGGCGGCTTTCTTCTCAGCAGCAGCGATGATGCGGCGGGCGTCGGCAAGAGAAACCATTCAAAGTCCTTTCGCAGGGGGTGTCATGACGTGTTTCGTGCACGGGAATGTAGCACCACTACACTCCCGCATGACCGAAGCCCTGCTCAAACTCCTCGACCATTTCACCCACGACCGCCCGCTGCCCGACCAACTCCCCGCCGACCCCGTCCCCCTCTTCAAAGCCTGGTTCGATGAGGCCGTCGCCACCAAGAAGCAACCCAACCCCAACTGCATGTACCTCGCCACCGCCACCGCGGAAGGCCTGCCCAGCGTCCGCACCGTCCTCTGCAAGGGCATCGACACCGCCGGCGGCTCCATCGAGTTCTACACCAACTACACCAGTCGCAAAGCCGGCGAACTCGAAACCGCCTGGCGCGCCGCGGTCCTCTTCCACTGGGACCACGCCGACCGCCAGGTCCGCATCGAAGGCCCAGTCGTCCGCACCACCGCCGAAGAAAGCGACGCCTACTTCAAATCCCGCCACTGGCAGTCGCGCCTTGGCGCGTGGGCCAGCGACCAGAGCAAACCCATCGCCTCCCGCAGCGAGCTCCTGTCCAAAGTCGGCAAAGCCGCCGCCCAGCACATCATGGGCTCCATGGGCCTCGAAGCCCTCGGCCTCCTCGCCGGCCGCGACGTCACCATCCCGCGCCCGCCGCACTGGGGCGGCTACCGACTCTGGGCCGAATCCATCGAGCTCTGGCAAGGCGGCTCGGGCCGCGTCCACGACCGCGCCCGCTGGAACCGACCACTCACGCAGGCTGGAACCGCGTTCACCCCAGGCCCGTGGTCTTCCACGCGCCTCCAGCCCTGAACGTCCGCAAACCGCCGCCCGCACACCCCGCGCACTCGTCACACGATGAACGCCCCGATCCACAAGGGTGTTTTCCTCCCTCCCCACACGGGGGACGCCACGCGAACTCGCCGATGCTACCCCCGTACTCAATTCCGGGGACAAAGGGACGCTTCCGTTGCGCAAACTCCGTCACGAAATAACCGCCGCCGAACTCGAGGGACTCTACGTCTACCTCGACGACAAACTCGAGCGCGTCGGCATCGAGACTCAGCCCGAGGTCGCTGTCAAAATCCTCGATCTCGTGAACAAGCAAGACGCGCAGCTTCAGGACTACGCCAAGATCATCAAGAACGACGTCTCCCTCTCCGGCCGCCTGCTCCGCCTCTCCAACTCCGCCCTCTTCGCCCAGATCACCCCCGTCACCAACCTCGACCGCGCCTGCGTCCTTCTGGGCATCGAACGCCTCCGCGCCTTCAGCCTGGGGTTCTACCTCAGCCGCGCCGCCGCCTCCGACGCCGGACACCAACTCTCGCGCCGCATCTGGGGCGAGTCCGTCTTCCGCGCCTGCTTCGCCACGTCCCTCGCCAAGCGTCTCGCCCCCGAGTACACCGTCGAGGCTTTCCTCATCGGGCTCATGCTCGATTCCGGCGTGCCCCTCATGCACAAACTCCTCGGCCAGGCCTTCATCGACCTCGACAAGGAAGGGCTCCCCCCCGCCAAGCGCTTCCACCGCGAATACAACACCCTTCCCTTCACGCACATTGACCTCATCGCCACCCTCGCCCGCCGCTGGAAGCTACCCCCGATGCTGACCAAGCCGCTCATGTGGCACCACACGCCCCCCGCCGACAACCTCGCGAGCGACCCCGACAGCATCCTCCGCCGCATCGCCTTCTACGTCGGCACCCTCGAACTCGACCAGCGCACCAAGATGCCCCGCGAGTCCGCACCGATGCCCGCCCTGGCCTCCCGCGTCCTCGGATGCGATGAGCACCAGCTCGCCACGCTCGTCACCTCCGCCGCCGGCGACTACAAGAACACCATGTCCCTCTTCAACGGCATGGCCGATTCCCTCACCGACCTGGACCAACTCCCCGACCTCGTCCACATCCAACTCGCCCGCGTCCTCGACGAAACCCTGACCCGCAACGCCATCACGCCCCAGCGTGCCGCCCCGCAGCGTTTCCGCCTCGGCGGCTGCCAGATCGAGCTCGCCCCCGAACAACCCGGCAGCACCACCGCCTACCTCGTCACCACCGAAGGCGAACGCATCGCCAGCTGCCGCGTCGTCCCCACGCCCAAGCCCGGGCACGCCGTCCAACAGATCCGCGCCGCCTTCTCACTCGAATCCGACCCACGCGACGAGGCCGCCTCCCTCGAAGACCACCTCCGCAAACTCGCCGCCTAACCCGCGGATTGACCCACCACGCCCCGCCAGCATCACCCCCCCCGCCCCGGTACCATCCACCGCCAATGAGCGGCCTCTCCTCCAATCCCGGCGCACTTCCAGGCCCTCAACCCGGCCAACCCCCCGGCCAAAACGTCGACGCCTCCCTCTACCTCCACCCGCAAACCCTTGCCCGCCTGGGCTCCTTCGAGCTCCGCGCCAAAATCATCATCGAAGGGCTCTCCTCCGGCCAGCACCGCTCCCCCTTCCAAGGCTACTCCGTCGAGTTCGCCCAGCACCGCCCCTACGTCCCCGGCGATGACATCCGGCACCTCGACTGGAAGGTCTACGCACGCTCCGACCGCCTCAACATCAAGCAGTACCAGCAAGAAACCAACCTCGACCTCCTCCTCCTCGTCGACTCCTCAGGCTCCATGAACTTCGGCACACGGATGTTCGCCGAGGCCTCCGGCTCCGGTCGCGAAGTTTCCCTCGACGGCCGCTCGAACTGGACCAAGTTCGACCACGCTACCGCCCTCGCCGCCGCGATGGCGTACATCACCCTGCGCCAGGGCGACCGCGTCGGCCTCATGGTCTTTGCCGACGAGGTCCGCCTGAACATCCGCCGCTCCGGCGGCCAATCCGCGTGGCGACCCATCGTCTCCGCCCTCGCAACCCACCCCGACCAGACCCCCGGCGGCGACCCGCGCCCGACGGATCTCCGCCGCGCCGTCGATCAGATCCTGGGCAACATCAACAACCGCTGCATCATGGTCGTTGTCTCCGACCTCTTCCAAGACCCTGAAAAGGTCCGCGACGCCTTCGCCCGCGTCAAACACGCCGGGCACGACCTGATCGCCTTCCAGGTCCTCGACCAGGCCGAACTCGACTTCCCGTTCAAGGACGCCGCGCCCTTCATGGGCATGGAAGGCGAAGACACCGTCAAGATCGATCCACGCGCCCTTCGCGAGGGCTACCTCGCCGCGTTCAGCAAACACATCGCCGAGATGCAACGCCTCGCCCGCGGCTTCGGCTTTGACCACCACATCGTCCACACCCACGACTTCCTAGGCCCCACCCTCGCCGCTTTCGTCGCCCGAAGAAACGCCCAAATGCGCAAATCCAAGTCCGGTTGATATCCCCCCAATGCCTAGTGCCTAGTGCCTAGTGCCCAGTGCCTATGTCTTTCCTCAACCCCACCCTCTTCCTCGTCGGCCTCGCGTGCGTGGCACTCCCCATCGCCATCCACATCCTCATGCGCCGACGCCGTAAGCCCGTCCCCTGGGCCGCCATGCGCTTCCTCCTCGAAGCCTACCGCCAGCAGCGCAAACGCACCCGCCTCGAACAACTCCTCCTCCTCGCCTCACGCTGCCTCCTCGTCGCGGTGCTCGCTCTGGCCCTGGGTCGGCCCGCGCTCCAAGGCTCGGGGCTCTTCGCCGCCGCCGGCCCGCGCACCCTTGTCCTCGTCCTCGACAACGCTCTCACGTCCTCGGTCTCCACAACCGACCGAGCCACCGAACTCGACGCCCTCAAAGCCCGCGCCGAATCACTCCTGGGCGAACTCTCCGCCTCGCGCGGCGACGCCGCCGCCCTCATCACCACAGGCTCCCCCGCCGCCGCGGTCATCTCGCCCCCCTCCGCCGACCTCGCGGGGATCATCGACGCCCTCCGTCGCGTCACGCCCACCGACAGCACGTCCGACCTCCCCGCCGCCCTCACGCTCGCGCGTCAACTCGCCGCCGAGCCCGGCACCACCATCGCCCTGCTGAGCCCCTGGCGTTCCGGCTCCGCCGACACCGCCAAGCCCCTCCCGACACTCGACCTTCCCGACGCTGTCCGCCTTGTGGCCACACCACCTGCCGAAAGACCAGTCAGCAACATCACGCTCACCGACGCCACGCCCGTGCGCTCGATCCTCATCGCGCCCGAAGGCGATCAAGCCCCCGCCTCGACTCAGGTTCGCGTCAATCTCCGCCGCTCGGGTGAACTCCCCGCAGCCACCTCCTCCGTCGAGGTCCGCGCCGTCGGGCTCAGCGGCAACGCCTCCGCGCCCGCCAGCGCCCCCGTCGTCTGGGCCACCGGCCAGACCGCCGCCGCCGTCGCGATCAACCTCGCCGTCCCGCTCGATCTGATCCGTCAAGGCCCCTCCATCGCGATCCTCGCCAAACTCGCCGCCCCCACCCCCGCCAACTCCACTGATCGCTCCGACGCCCTCGCCGCCGACAACGTCGTCGTCCGTCCTCTCGTCGCCCGTCGTCAGGTCAAGGTCGTCATCCTGGCCTCGCGCAACCAACCCTCCGCCGATCGCCCCGACCTCTTCTCGCCGGCCGATTGGCTCACCCTCGCGCTCGCACCAACTCAGACAGCCCTGGACCGTCGTTCCGCCGAGATCGAAGTCGTCACGGTCGACCCCGCTTCCGCGTCCGCCGCAAGCGACATTCTCGGCGCCGACGCGATCTTCGTCGCCGCGCCCGATCGTCTCGACGAGCCGTCGCTGCAGTCCCTCCGTCGCGTCCTGGATGCGGGCCGCCTCCTCGTCATCATGCCAGCTGCGGGCACCGGCGTCGCCACGTGGACCGACCGCCTCTCCGCCGCCCTCGCGCTCCCCTGGACGATCGCCAAAGAGCCCAAGGACCTGGACCCACCCGCCACACTCGCGCCGCCCGCCTCGACCGACACCGGGCTCTTCGCGCTCCTAAGCCCCGAACTCCCCGACCTCATCAAGCCCGTCCGTGTTGCGCGCATCCTCACCGTTCAGCCCGCCTCCCAATCGAGCGGCGACCTCTCACGCACCCTCCTCGCCCTTTCCGACGGCACCCCTCTCCTGCTCGCCGCTGCACCCGCGTCCGATTCCTCCCGAGGCCCGGTCCTCTTCCTCGCCACCGCCCCCGAACTCACGTGGACCAACCTCCCCGCGATGCCCCTCATGCTCCCCATCATGCAGGAGATTCTCCGCCAGGGGCTCGGCGAGTCCTCGGGTGCCACGCGAACCTACGCCGGGCGCGCCACCACCCCGCCGCGCGACGCCACGCAGTTCCGGCGTGTCGAACTCGCGCCCGGGCTCGAAGGCTTCAGCCGCGCCGACGCCGAGTACGCCCCGCCCGCGCCCGCCTCACACGCAGGGCTTTTCCGCACCGTCGACTCCGCCGGCCGCACCTTGGGCCTGCTCGCCATCAACCCCGACCCCGACGCTGGCAGAGTCGACCCCGCTGCCGCCGCCGACCTCGAGCGCTGGCTCTCTCCGCTCGCCGCCAACGGCAAGTTCACATGGCTTGACGCGACCAAGCCCACTCCCGCGACTCAGTCGGGCACGCAGGCCGCTCCCACAACCCTCGCCGCGTCTGATGATTCATCGACACCGATGGATCTCTGGCTCCTCCTCGCCGCCGCAGCCCTCGGCATCGCCGAACTCTTCCTCGCCAAGCGTTTCAGCAATGCCAACGCCTCCGCCCGCTCACCCGGGCTCAGCAGCACCCTCCCCACCGCCACAAACACGATTGAGCCCTCCGCGTGACCGACTTCCTCAACAGAATCCTCGGCTTTGAGTCGCTCCGCCTCGGTGATCCCGGGGTCACCCTCGATTGGACGCGCCCCGTCCCGTCGTGGGGCTGGCTTCTCATCGTCCTCGCCGCCGCCGCTCTCGGCTCGTGGTCCTACCGCAAACTCGACGGCCCCCGCGCCCCTCGCGCCTTCTTCGCCTCTCTCCGCGCGCTGCTCCTCATCCTCATCGCCGTCCTCATCTCCGGCCCACGCCTCGCCCGCCAGAACCAGACCGTCGAAAAGGACTGGATCGTCGTACTCGCCGACCGCTCCGCTTCGATGACCGTCCGCGACGCGCCGTCCAACTCCGGTTCAGCACAATCCCGCGACGAACAACTCGCCGCCACCCTCGCCGCCGCCGACCCCACGTGGGAAACCGCCACCAAGGACCGACGAGTCCTGTGGCTCGGGTTCGACTCGGGCGTCTCCACCCTGCGCCCGCCCGCCGATCGCGCCCGACCCGACCTCGCCCCCGCCAACGGCCGCGCCACCGACCTCGCCGCCGCCCTCGCCCAGGCCGCCCGACTCACCGCTGCCCGCCCCGTCGCTGGGTTCGTCCTTCTCTCCGACGGCCGCACCACCACGCCCCCCTCCGACGACCTGCTCACCCAACTCCAAGGCCGGCAGATCCCCGTTCTCTCCGTCGCGCTCGGCAACCCCACGCCTCAAGCCGACCTCGCCGTCGAACGCACCGAAGCCCCCTCCGCCGCCTTCGTCAACGACACCGTCCCCGTCAGCGTCACCATCTCCCGTTCCAAGGGCGACAACCCCGCAGGCATCAAGGTCACCCTCGTCAACATCGCCACCGGCGAAGTCCTCGACGAACAGCCCGCCACCTTCGCCGACACCGAATTCGAACGCCGCGTCATCCTCACCACCAAGCCCACGACCCCGGGACCCACCACCTGGGTCGTCCGCCTCGTGGGCCCAACGCCCGACATCGTCCCCACCAACGACACCGCCGAACTCTCCATCACCCTCGTCGACCGCCCCCTCCGCGTCGCCTACTTCGACGGCTATCCCCGCTGGGAATACCGCTACCTCAAGAACCTGCTCCTCCGCGAAAAGACCATCACCTCCTCCATCTCCCTCCTCGCCTCGCAGCGCAAGTTCATCCAGGAAGGCTCCGATCCGCTTCTGGCCCTCCCCCGCACCGCACAAGACTGGCGCAAGTTCGACGTGGTCATCCTCGGCGACCTCCGCCCCGAGATGTTCAGTAAAGAACAACTCGCCCTCCTCCGCGACCACGTCTCCCGTGATGGCGGCGGCGTCCTCATGATCGGCGGCCCCGGCCCCATGCCCAACGCATGGCGCGGCAGCCCCGCCGCCGACCTCATCCCATTCACGCTTGGCACCTCAGAGTCCGCCTCTCCCATCGCCGCCTGGCTCGAACCCGTCATCATGCGCCCAACCCCGGTCGCTGAACGCCTCGGCCTCCTCCGACTCTCCGACGACCCGCGCGAGACCTGGCCCGCGATCCTGAACGACCCCGACGCCGGCTGGACCGCCCTGCGCCTCGCCCAGCGCCTGGACCCGCAGCGACTCAAGCCCGCCGCCGAGACGATCGCGACCGCGATCCCCCTCTCGCAACTCGCCGCCTCGACGCCCCCCTCGCCAAGCGAGACCACGTCGCCGGGCGAGCCTCTCGTCGTCACGATGCGCTACGGCGCGGGCCGCGTGGTTTATGTCGCCACCGACGAGATCTGGCGTTGGCGCTACGGCCGGGGCGAGACCCTTCCCGAACGATTCTGGCTTCCCATCATCCGAATGCTCGCCCGCCAGGGTCTCGAAACCTCGGGCCAGCCCGCGGTCCTCACCGCCTCCCCATCGCGTGCCCAAGTGGACCGCCCGGTTCAGGTCTCAGTGCGCCTCGTGGACCAATCGCTCCTCGACGCCAGGCCAACCAACATCCGCGTTCGAGCGCGCGCCAAGACCCCCACCCCTTCCAACACCACCCTCCCTCCCACCGCCCCGGACCTCGGGCTCATCCTCACCCCCCAGACCGACTCTGAGACCGGGAGCGAAGCGCCAAACCTCTTCGCCACCACCTGGCTCCCCACCGAACCCGGCACCTACACCCTGACGATCGACGACCCCCTCTTGCCCGCTGGCCTGCCCGGCCAGGATGTCGTGGTCGCCTACCCGGACGACGAACTGCGCTCCCCTCAGACCGACCACGCCCTGATGGCGTCGATCGCCGACCGAACCGGGGGGAAAGTGGTCGAGCCGGCCCGACTCTCCGAGGCCCTCGCGCAACTGCCCGACCGGCAAATCCGGCTGGTCGGCACCCCAACGGTCGAAACGCTCTGGGACAAGCCCTTTGTTTGGGTCCTGCTCATGGTTATCTTGTGTACGGAGTGGATCGGCCGGCGGTTGATCCGTCTGCCCTGACCGCTCCGGAACGCCGAATCGGACGTCACTGAACCGGACCCACAGGCCGGGCGCTCCGTAAGGTCTGATGTCAAGTGCCGGTGGTTCCGGCGTCGATGCTAGAGGATCGGCCCGTGTTTCAAAGCGGGGGAAGAGGACGCCGATGAGCGAACCAGTTCAACATCCCGAGGCCAAGCCCCTCGCCGGCGCGCCGGACGTCAGCGCCATCGCAGGGGCCATGACACGCCTTCGTTCCGCCGCGCGGCGCCGGCTCGTGGTTGAACGCGGAGCGGCGTTGCTGGCCGCCGGGGTGCTTGTGGTCGTCGGGGCGGTGCTTCTGGACTATCTGTTCCGTCTGCCCGCCGCTCTGCGCGGGCTCATGTGGGTCGGGGGGCTTGCGCTCTTTGTTGCCGGCGTGATCAGAGCGGTGCTGCCGGCGTGGCGATTCCGCCCGAGTCTGGTCGAGGTCGCCCTGCGCGTCGAGCACAGTCCCGAAGCCAAGAGCCGAGGGCTCGACGGGCGTCTGGCGTCCGCGCTCGAGCTCGGCACGGTTTCTCAGCCCGAGAGCGACCAATCCGCCGAGATGACCGCCGCGGCCGTCGCCGATTCCCTCGCGCGTTTCAAGTCGATCAACGTCTCGGGGGCGACGTTGCTCTCAAGCGCACGCGCCCAGCGCGGCATGGGCGGGCTGGCTCTGACGCTCCTCCCCGTGCTCGCCGGGTTTTTGCTTGTTCCGCAGTACGCGAAGATCGGGCTGGCACGGACGCTGACGCCCTGGACGGACGCGGCGTGGCCCAAGCGCACGATGGTGATCAGCGCCACCGCGATCACCGCGCACGCGCTCGACACGCCGCTCAACCTCCGCGCCGCTGTCACGCGTTCCAATCGTCAGGCCGGCCGCACGGACGTCACCGTCGCCTATCGCGTGTCCATCGGCGGGGTCCTCGGCCCGGAAACCCGGATCCTCCTCAACCCCGCGAAAAACAGCCCGGTCGATCCGGGCGCGGACACCTACGAGGCCGCCCTGTCCCGCGACGCGCTCCGCCTGGCGGCGGGGCTGGGTGCCGGAGCGGGCGCCGACAGCACCGCCGACGACGGCCGCCCTCGCGTGCTGGAATTCCGCTTCATCACCCGCGACGACGAAACGCCTCTCGAGCGCGTCATCCTCGTCGAGCGTCCCCGGATCACGCGGCTCGTGACCAACATCACGCCCCCCGATTACGCCGTGGATTCGCCCGTGGTCGCTTCGGGAGAATCCGACGTCGCCCTTGACGCGCAGCACCGCGCGACCCTCGGTCCGGTGCTCGCTGGCTCGACCGTCACGCTCACCGCTGAACTCAGCAAGCCTGTGCCCACCCCGGGCGTGCCCGAGGCTCCCAAACCGATCAACGGACTCCCCCCCACGCGCGAAGCGTGGGCCGCGGCGACGCTCGGCACGACGGTCCTGCCCGAGAACGCGGTGTGGGACCTCGCGCCGGACCGGTGGCGGCTGACGTGGACCGCAGCGGCCAACACCTCGCTGGCGATCCGCCCCATCGACGCCTTTGATATCACCGCAGCGGACGAAGCCGCCATCACGGTCTCGGTCGTGCAGGACACGCCCCCGGGAGCGACCGTGGTCGAGCCGCAAGCCGACGAGGATGTGCTCGCCTCCGCGGTGCTCCCCCTTGCGGGCGAGGGTCGCGACGACGTTCGCCTCTCCTCGCTTGCGCTGGACGCCCAGCGGCACTCCCCGCCCGCCGGCTCCGCGGGTGCAGCTCCCGAGCCCGTCGGCGCGCCCTCCGTTCTCGCTGAGATCACCGAGCCGCCCTTCCCGCCGGCGAAGGACGGCATGCCCTCACGACCGATCGCTCGCGTCACCGCAGAGATCAACCTCGGCGACATGACGCTCTCGCCGGGAGACGAGGTCTGGGTCACCGCCATCGCGACCGACGGGTACAACCTCGGCGACGGCAAGGGTGAGACGGGCGCCGAAACCACGAACGGCAAACGCCGCGAGCCGGTGCGGTCCACGCCTCGCAAGTTGAGGATCATCAGCGAAGCGCAGCTGTCCGAGCAGATTCTGGACGAGCTGGCCGCGCTCAAGTCCGTCGCGGAACGGATCGATCAGGACCAGGGGTCGATCAGCGACCGGACGAAGAAGGCCTCGGCGTCGGACCCGACAGGTACGGAACGTGGCAAGACCAAGGAACTTGCGCGTGAGCAGCGCGGGATCGCCGATCGCCTGAGCCCCGCCAAGGAGATGCTCACCCGCGCCAGCCAGCGGGCTGAACGCAACGGCCTCTCCGATCAATCGCTGCGTTCGCTGGTGGAGCAGGCTGCGGACCTGGTCGAGAAGGCCGCCGAGTCTGCCCAGCGTGCGGCTGAGGGCGTCGAGCGAGCGGGCGAGACGCCGCCCCCCTCGCCGGTGCCGACACAACAGGCGGAAGAGACCAAGCGCGAGCAGGACAAGGTCCGCGAGGACATGGGCAAACTCAACGACCTGCTCACGCAGGGGCGCGACGGGTGGGCGGCGAGGCAGGCGGTTGATCGGCTTCTCAGCGATCAGCGGGACCTGATCGAGCAGACCAAGAAGGCAGCGGCACGGACCGAAGGGAAGAGCCCCGACGAACTAGACGCGCAGGAACGCTCGGACCTCGAACAACTCGCTCGGGCGCAGGAGGATCTGGCCCGCAAAGCACGACAGGCCGCCGAGGATCTGGCCGAGCGTGCCGAGCGTGTGAAAGCGACCGACCCCGCGCAAGCCGAGGCGATGAAACGTGCCTCGCAGAAGGCCCTCCGCGATCAACTGGCTGAGCGTCAGCAGGAGGCGTCCAAGGAACTGCGCGAGAACCAGACGGGCAAGGCTGAAGACAATCAGGAACAGGCCGCGGAAACGCTCGAGGAGATGCTGCAGGAACTCGACCGAGCGCAGCAGCGTCGCGACGAGGCGCTCAAGCGGATGCTGGCGGACCTCAAAGCGTCGATCGACGGGCTCATTACGCAGCAGGATCGCGAACTGGCCGCACTCGCCAAGGCGGCGGACGGCACACCCACGGGCCCGCTCGCTGAGGGCATGCGGAAACTGCACGGGAATACGCTGGGCGTCACGGATTCGACCGAGGCTCGCGAGGCCGCCGAAGTCGTCGCGAGGCTCGAGGCGGCGGCGGAACACCAGGATGCCGCAGCGACCAACCTCGGCGACGCGGCCGATCTTGCCGCGGCGGACGAGCAGGAACGCATGAGCCTCAGGCGTCTGCGCGAGGCCAAGGAACTGGCTGCCACGCTCGAGGAACAGGCCAACAACCGCGACCAGACGCGCAAGCGTGCGGAGTTGCGCGGCGAGTACGCCAAGATCCTCGAGACGCAGGAGAAACTCCGCGAGGACTCCAAAGGGCTTGTCGGCAAGGAAGTCGGCCGCCGGGAACGCAACACGATCAAGGCCCTGGGGACCCGGCAGGCGGAGGTTCGCGACAGGCTCCGCGCGTTGCGCGACGCGACCGAGGGGCTTTCGGACACGACGATGTTTGAGTACGCGCACCGCCGCCTCGACAAGGCCACTGATGGTGCCGCGACCACGCTCGAAGCGGGTGAGGCCCCGGCCAAGGTCGGGCGTCAGCAGGGCGAGGCAGTCGAGGTGCTGCGGACGCTCTTGAACGCGCTCAAGCAGGGCGAGCCGCCGAAGAACGACTTCCGTCAGCAGCAGGGCGGCCAGCAGCCGCAGGGGAACAACCCGCCCGGTCAGCAGCAACCGCAGGAGGGTGTGATCCCACCGGTGGCGGAGTTGCTCGTGCTCAAAGAGATGCAGATCGAGGCGGCACGAAGGACGAAAGAGTCCGCGACTGCGCCCGACGCGGGCGAGATCGAGTCCATCGGCGAGTTGCAGCGTGACCTCGCGGATCTTGGGAAGAAGGTTGTCGAGCTACTGAACCAGCAGGGGCAAGGGCCGGGCGGGCAGCCGGGCGGGCCAGAGGTCAAGCCGGGAGGTGGATCATGAAGAAGCGTGTGATGACGATCACGGGGCTCCTGGTATGGGCTGGGGCGGCCCATGGGCAGCCCGTGCCCGAACCTGCAGCGATTCCTGCGCAACCTCCGGCTCTGGCGCCGCCGACGCGTTTGCCGTCGCTCGACGAAGCGCTGGGCCTGGCCAAGCCAGGCGACGCGGGGGCATCCGGCGTGCCCACGCGCGACCAGACCGCACTCGAAGAGCAACTCTCCCCCGAGCAGTTGCAGGACCAGATCGCCCAAGCGGTCAAATTGATGGGCGATGCGGCGACCCGCGTGACGGACGCGAAGGACGTGGGCGTCGAGACGCAGCGTCTGCAGGAGGAGATCCTGCAGAAACTCGACAAGATCATCGAGGACGCCAAACGCCAGCAGCAACAGCAACAACAGAAGCAACAGCAACAGCAGCAATCGCAGGACCAGCAGCAGCAACAGCAAGATCAGCAGGGCAAACCCAAGGACTCCCAGGGCAAGCCGACGGACCCCAAGCAGCAACCCGGGGCGAACAAGCAGGGCGGCAACGGGAGCGGGGACAAGACCGGGGTCACCAACACGGACCCCGACGGGAAGCTCAAACCAGTCTTGTCGGGCTCGGCGACGTGGGGCAACCTGCCTCCCAAAGCCCGCGAACAATTGATGCAGGGGTACGGGGATACGTTCAGCTCGATGTACCGCCGCATGACCGAGGCGTACTACAAGCGGCTGGCTGAGGAGCGCAAACGTGATTGATCGAAAGCTTACTCGCGGTTGGATCGGCATGGTCGGCGTGGCGGGTGCCGCGCTCGCGACCGGTCTGCCACGCGGCGAGGTGACTCATTGGGCGAGTGCTGATCCTTCGCCCGTTTCCCTGCCGAGCGACCAGCCCGAAGCCGAACCGGCAACGGGCGACCCCGCAGCGTCTGCACCATCGCAGCCGACCAAGGCGGAGGGCACGCCCGACGACAAGGTACGTGGTGCGGAGAACAATGCGTTGGCTGGCGAGATGAACCCCGCGATGGAAATGGCGGTCGCTCGCGGGCTGCGGTGGTTGGCGAGCAAGCAGAACAATGACGGGTCGTTCGGCGATCAGCGTCAATGGGGTCCGTCGGTGGCGATCACGTCGCTCTCCGGGCTCGCGTTCATGGCGGACGGGCACCTGCCCGACCGCGGCGCGTACGGCGATTCGGTGAGCCGGGCGCTTGAATACGTCCTCCGCAACTGCGCTGACAGCGGGCTGATCTCCTCGGACTCGGGCCCCGCGCCCATGTACGGGCACGGGTTTGGCGCGCTGTTCCTGGGCGAGGTGTACGGCATGAGCGCGGGCGGGGGCGAGACCGCCCAGTCGCAGCGGCTGCATGAGGCACTGGTGCGGGCGTCGCGGCTCATCTCCGGATGTCAGAACGACGAGGGCGGATGGCGGTATTACCCGGTGCCCAACGATGCGGATACGTCGGTGACCATCTGCCAGATCATGGCCCTTCGGTCCGCACGCAACGCGGGGCTCGATGTATCCAAGGACGTCATCGATAAAGCGGTGGCGTATGTCAAGCGATGCCAGAACGATGACGGCGGGTTCCGTTATCAGCAGCAGCAGCCTCCGAGCGCGTGGGAGCGGTCCGCTGCGGGCGTCGCGAGCCTGCAATACGCGGGCGTGTACGACGACGCCGCGGTACGCGAGGGGCTCAAGTATGTCGCGCGGTACGGGTCGCCCCTCCGCATGAGCGGGAACGGGGCGGCGAGGCACTTCTTCTACGGGCATTACTACGCGGTGCAGGCGATGTACCTCGCCGGGGGGGAGTCTTGGGCGAACTGGTGGCCTGTCATCCGCGATGAACTCCTGAGTCGTCAGAAGCCGGACGGTTCGTGGGACGATAATCAGGTGGGGTCGCACTACGGGACGGCGATGGCCCTGATTATTCTCCAGATGCCCAAGCGGTACCTCCCGATCTTCCAGCGATGAACCTCTCCATCACTATCCTCGCCCTTGCCATGATCTCCGCGGCCCAGCCGGAGACAAGCAAGCCCACCGCCAAAGCCAAAGCCCCCACCGGCGTGCCGCGCGTGCTGGTGATGAAGGATCTCTCGCGCCGGGCGGTCAAGTTTCTCGCGCTGGGGCCTGATGTGGTGCAGACCGTGGGCCCGCGCGGGAAGCCGACCTCCGTTCCCCGTCGCGAAGTGCTCGCGGTGCTGCCCGATGGTCCGGGCGAGGGTGTCGCGTCGGGCTCGGCCGGCGAAACCAAACTCCTGACCGTGCTCGGCGAGACGCTGCTCGGATCGCTCGGCACCCCGGCCGACGGGAGAGAAACAACCGAGACCATCGTGTGGCAGTCGCGCAGGCTGGGCGACGTCACCTTCCGACTCGACGACCTCGCCGTGATCGACCTTGTTCAAGACTCGCATCTCGGCACCCCGGCGGTTCCCATCGAGGATGTCGTCCGGCTTGTCAACGGCGACACGCTCCGCGGGTTCGTCGACGCGATCGGCGAAACCCTCCGTGTCGAGATCGAGAAAAAGACTCGGGCCGTGCCGATCGAGCGCGTTGCCCGCGTTGAGTTCGGGAACCCCAGAAAGCCCCTCGCGGGCATGGTCGTCTGGCTCGCCACGGGCGAGACGCTTCGCGTCACGAAGCTCTCGGGATCCGCGTCGGACACGACCGCCGCCCGCGACGGCAAGAACATGCTCTTCCCCACCGAAGAGATCATCGGCTTTGTCGAGAGCGCGGGCTCGCTGCTGCCTCTCGCGGTCATCTCGCCAGCGTCTGTCGCGCCCTTCGGCACGCGGTCCACTGCCGATCCGCTCGAGGTCGGCGACCTGGGCGTGCCGCTTGGCGCTGCCGACGTCACGCTCCCTTCGCCGATGGTCGTGTCGTGGGCGCTCCCCGACGGCGCGGTGCGGGTGTCGATGCGGGCTGTCCTGCCCCCGGCCAGCCGCGTCTGGGGAGACTGCGTCTTGATCCTCGAACAGGAAGGCATCAAGGGCATCGGCGGCAAGTCGCTCGCCAAGGTACGTCTGAACGGCGACACCCCCGAGGCCGACATCAACGTCGAATTGCTGACGGGCGGCGGGCCGCTGCGTGTGACGCTCGATCCTGGCGAGAACGGGCCGATCCAGGACCGGGTGGTGCTAAGGCAGCCGCTGGTGCTGATCGGGGCGGGCAAGTAAGAAGGCACCGGCCGCTTGCTCGATCGTCTCTTTGGCGGGCGTTCGACACCGTTCCTACCCTCCGAAATGCCCCTCACCCGCGACCAATTGGCGATGCGTGCTGCGAAAGAACTCCGCGATGGTTACATCGTGAATCTGGGGATCGGCATCCCCACCCTTGTCGCCAACTACATCCCCAAAGGGATGGACGTCTGGCTCCAATCCGAGAACGGCTTGCTCGGCATCGGCCCCTTCCCCACCGAAGACAAGGTCGACGCCGACCTCATCAACGCGGGCAAGCAGACCGTCACCGCCCGCCCAGGCGCGTCGTTCTTCTCCTCGGGCGAGTCCTTTGCGATGATCCGAGGCGGGCACATCGACATGTGCATCCTGGGCGCGATGCAGGTCTCCGAGTCCGGCGATCTGGCTAACTGGATGGTCCCCGGCAAGCTCGTCAAGGGCATGGGCGGCGCGATGGACCTGGTCGCCGGCGTCCGCCGCGTCATCGTCGTCATGGAGCACACCGCCAAGGGCGGCGTCGCCAAGTTCGTCAAGTCCTGCGGCCTGCCCCTCACCGGCAAACGCTGCGTCCACATGCTCATCACCGACCTCGCGGTCTTCGAGTTCGACGAGAAGACCAGCCGCTTCCGCCTCATCGAACTCGCCCCGGGCGTCACGATGGACGAGGTCGCCAAAGGCACGGAAGCAGCGTTCGACGTGGCCGCCAACGTCGACGTCGTCGCGGTCTGACAGAGCCCGAAGCGTAAGCGAGGGGGAAGCGGCGCCGGATCTCCGAGATCCAGAGACCACCGCCGTCAACTCAGCCGTTGCACCGCCCGATGCGCCGCCCGGAGCCTTCTCTCTTCGAAAGATGCTCTCCGCTTCTCCCTCGCTGGCGCTTCGGGCTCTGATCAACCCGCTGCGCGAAGGAACGTCTGCTCGCGAACCTTCACTCAGCGCTCACGACCTCCACCCGCAGCCTCCCCAGCATCTTCGAGATCGGCGCCATCGACGACTCGAACTCGCCGTCCTTCAGCGTCGTCACCACCAACGCAAGGTGCGTCGCGTCAAACGCCTGCCCCGAGAGGGTCGCGTCCAGATCGACCCAGCGGGCTTCCTTCCCCGTTCCGATCAAGGCCTGCGCCCACATGTGGTACGCGAAGACCTTCTTCTCGCCCGCGAACTGGTCCGCGAAGACCAGCCCGCTCGCTACGCGCGAGGGAACACCCGCCACGCGCAGCATGGCCGCTGTCAGCACGGCGTGCTCGGTGCAATCTCCGGACTTGGACCGCGCAACCTCGCTCGCCGTCGCGAACCCGCTGCCGAGGTTCTTGTTCGAGATAAACCGCGCCACAAACGCCCGGATCGCCTCGCCCTTGGCCGACGGCTCCGCGTCGTGCTTCAGACCCGCGAGTGCCTTCTTGGTCAACGCGACGATCTCCGCATCCTCGCTGTTCACCCATGTCGAAGGCTTGAGTGCCCCATCGTCCTCACCCTTGGCCGCAGCGGTCGCACCCGCCACGTCCACGCGGAGCGTGGCCGCCGCCTTGTCCTTGCGCGTGAACGTCTGGGACCCCGTCGTGGGCAGGTCGGGCAGCTCCCCCTCGGGCATCGACACGGCGTACTCCGCCTTCTTCACGCGGCGAGGCTCGGCAAGCGCCTCGGCCTTTCCGGTGGGCTTGACGAACGTGGCGACCATGATCTCGGGCCCCTCGGTCGCCCGCATCGCCCGGGCGCGGTCCGACGCCATGGTGACCAGCTGCGTCCCGCCCAGGTCCATCTCAAGCCTCACGACCTCTCCCGCCTCGTCGAGCCACATCGTCTGCTCGAGGTCCTTGGGCTTGCCGGTGATCACCTTGTACTTCCACGCTTTGATTTTCTTGCTGCCGACATCCAACGACACCCTCTCGATGAAGGTGTAGGCGTCGGTCGACGTGTCCAGGCCGCCCGCGGGATCGATCGTGGTGACCTTGAACTCCTTGGCCCCCGCTGCCTGCCGTGCCGCGATGAACATCTGGGCCGCAGCGGGCGTCAGCCACTCGCCCGCAGCCCCACCCGAGGGAAGTTTCTCGCGGCTCTCCAGCCTCGTGCCGTCCTGTACACGCGAGACCTTGACTCCGTCCGCCTCGAAGACGAACTCCGACACGATCGGCTTGCCGCCCAGTTCCGTGCGCGACCGCATGCTCTTGGCGACGTGCTCCGCGGTCTCGACAAACTCGGACTCCATGACATTCTTGATCTCCGTGTCACCGCGTTTGATCACCAGAAGGACCTGCTGACGGGTCGTGATGAGCCCGCCCTCGCGGACGACCTCCTCGTGCTGGTGCCCCGCGTGCTTGCCGCCCAGGGAGATCTCGTACCAGTTGTTGGTGGTCGCGGCGGGCTTGACCGCCGGCGCGACCACCGCGGGGGCGACCCGCTGCGTGGCGGCCTGCCCGAACACAGCCGTGCCAAAGGCCGCCGTCCAAAGACCGACAAACACGCCCGCCAAAGCACGCCGCGACTGGGTTCTCATGGTGCCAGTGTACCGCCGAGCCCGCCAACCGATGCAAGGACGGTTCCGGACCGGGTACACTCCCCTTGTGATCGACACGCATTGCCATCTGACGTTCCCTGATTTCGCGGGCCGCGTGCCCAGTGTGCTGGAAATAGCGCAGGCCAAGGGCGTGACGGGTGCGATCACGATCTCAACGACGACGACCGATTGCCTGACCGCCCTCGCCATCGCCCGCGCGTACCCCAACGTCTGGTCGACCTCGGGGATCCACCCCTTGCACGCACACGAAGGGCCGCATGACTGGGCCAACCTTGCTCTGTGCATCGCCGATCCCAAGTGCGTCGCGTGGGGCGAGCTCGGGCTCGACAATCACTACACCGATCCCGCCAAGGACATTCAGCACGCGGTGCTCCACGAGCATCTGGCGTTCATCAAGGCTTCGGGCGTGAACAAGCCCATCGTGCTGCACTGCCGCGAGGCCTTCGCTGATCTGGTGCCGATCCTGAAGGCGTCGGGGCTCGACACGACGAAGATGGTCTTCCACTGCTTCACCGGCACCCTCGCCGACGCACGCCTCGCCCTCGACCTGGGCTCGTTCATGAGTTTCACCGGCGTCGCCACCTACAAGAACGCTGCGGACGTCCGGGCCGCAGCCCGTCTGGTCCCCAAGAACCGGATCATGATCGAGACCGACGCACCGTTTCTTCCCCCCGAGCCGCACCGCGGGACACGCCCGTGCGAGCCCTGGATGGCCAGCCTGACCGCAGCCAGCCTCGCGGCTGAACGTGGCGAGAGCCTGCCGAGGTTCCTCGAACAGATCAACGCCAACACAACGGCGTTTTTCGGCATTGTCGTTCCACCGCATCAACCGAGCAAACCCCACGCATGATCGACGCCTCTCATCTTCATCGCTTTGACCCTGTGCTGCTCGATCTTGGCTTGCTCAAGATCCGCTGGTATGGCGTGTCGTACCTCACGGGCTTTCTGGTCGCTGGGCTCATCTTGTACGCACTGGGCCGAAAGAACCGCGCGCTCGTCCCACCCCGCCACGCGATTGACGCGATCCTCATCTTCGTTTTCGGCGTCGTGGTCGGCGGGCGCCTCGGCTATGTCCTCTTCTACGACCCCGCCATGATCGCCACCTTCACCGGCGACTTCCCCTACTGGGGCCTGCTCGCGATCCAAAAAGGCGGCATGGCCTCGCACGGCGGAATGGTCGGGGTCCTGCTCGCCGCCTGGTGGATCTCACGCGGCTTCCTCCAGGAAGATGGCACACGCCTCGGCCAAGCACCCGCCTTCCACATCGCCGACCTCTCGTGCCTCATCGCCGTCCCAGGTCTCTTCCTCGGCCGCATGGCCAACTTCGCCAACGGCGAACTCCTCGGCCGCGTCGTCGCCGCCCCCGGCGAACCCGGCCCCTGGTGGGCTTTCCGCTTCCCGCAGGAACTCACGTCGAACCACCGCCTTTCGCTCACGCCCGAGCAAGCCGAAGCCCTCTTCAACCTGCTCGACAAGGTGCGCGTCGGAAGCGAGGAAGACGGACCCGCCACCGAGCGCCTCATCCACACGATCCAGTCCAAATCCACTGTCGCCGCGAACGAACTGGCGACGCAACTGACGCCGCTGCTCTCCGCCCGCCACCCAAGTCAGCTCTACCAAGCCGCAGCCGAGGGCCTCGTCGTCGGCGGCCTCCTCTGGCTCCTCTGGGCCCGTCCGCAGAAGCCCGGGGTCATTACCGCTGCCTTCCTGCTCATGTACGGCGTCCTCCGCATCGTGGTCGAGCAATACTGGCGCCTCCCCGACCCGCAACTCAAGACCCAGTACATCCTGGGCCTGACCCGAGGCCAACTGCTCTCCGTCGGCATGCTCGCGGTTGGGGCAGCGTTGCTGGTGTGGGCGATCCGCCGCCCGGGGCCGACGTTCTCGTGGCGGAAGCCGATTACGGCTGTTTGAGAGCCCCCGCGAAGAACTCCGTCTGCAGATTCTTCGCCTCGTTGCTCTTGGTGCCAAACCCGATGTGCTCGCGCGGGGCCCCGGTGGTCGGCCACGTCTTCACGCGAACAAGATCCGCGCTCGCCCCGCTCGCAACGTATTGACGACGCAACGCCTCCACATACCGATGCTGCGCCTCCCACGGGACCATCTCGTCCGCTTCGCTGTGCAACAACAGCATCGGCAACGTCTTCATCGCCTTCATGTGGCCCATCGCTTCAAGCCCTCGCACACGCTCCCTCGGATGATCCACGATCCAAGGCCGAACCGCCAGCCCGAACTCCGCCGGGAAGTAAAGCCCCTCGAGCCACCCGCACGTCCCCTCCACCGACGCCGCTTTGAACGTGTGAGGGTCGCACAGACGCCTGAGCGTGACCATCCCGCCCAGCGACATCCCACCGATCCCAAGGCGTGCCGTGTCAATCCCTGCCACGTCCCGCAACGCTGCGACCACGCCATCAATCTCCCCCAGCATCTGCTCCAGCACATCAAGCGTCCGCGCAGGCTCCTGCATCGCCGCGTCCAATCGCTCGCCATGCCCCGGCAGGTCCACCGCGACCGCTGCAAACCCCGCCCGCACCCACCGAAGGTACCGCCCGGGATCCATCTCCTTGCTCGCCGTCCGCCCGTGCAGCCACAGCACCGCCGGCACGGGGCCGTTCGCCGCCTCGTCCGGCAGCGCGACCATCGCCGGCACGCCGCCCAGCGTCATCCGCCGTGCCCGCTCGCTCAGATACTTCGGGAACTCGGCGAATCGCTCTTCCATGCCCGCATCATTCGCTCCTACCTTCCCCCATGCCAACGCCCGCCAGTCCGCCCGTCGTCGTCATCTCCCGCCAACTCTCAGGCCGCCTGAACCTGCCGCAGGCCCAAATCCGCGAAGGCTCCGACGCCAAACCCACCCGCGAAGCCCTCCTGGCCGCCATCCGCGGCGCCACCGTCGTCGTCACGATGTACACCGACAAGGTCGACGCGGAGTTTCTCGACGCTGCAGGCCCGCAACTCCGGGGCGTCTGCCAGTGTGCTGTCGGCGTCGACAACATCGACCGCCCGCTCTGTGCCTCCCGCGGCGTCGTCGTCACCAACACGCCCGACGCGGTGACCGAAGGCACCGCCGACCTGGCGTGGGCCCTCCTCCTCGCGACCGCCCGGCGCATCCCCTTCAACGACCGCTACGCCCGAAGCCCCGCGTACACCACCCACCTCTCCATGGCCGCCCACATCGGCATGGAACTCTCAGGCCGCAACCTGCTCATCGTCGGCGCAGGGCGCATCGGCTACGCCACCGCCCTCCGCTCGCTCGGCTGGGGCATGCGCATCGGCTACGTCGCCCGCTCGACGCACCTTGACTTCGAAGCCGCCCCCCTCAACGCCCGCCGCCTCTCGCTCGACGAAGGGCTCGCCTGGGCCGACGTCGTGAGTCTCCACACGCCCCTGACCCCCGACACACGCCACCTGATGAACCCGCGCACGCTCGGCCTCATGAAGCCCGACGCGATCCTCATCAACACCGCCCGAGGCCCCGTCGTCGACGAAGCCGCCCTCGCCGCTCACCTCGCCGCCAACAAAATCTGGGGCGCAGGCCTCGACGTCTACGAACGCGAGCCCGAGGTCCACGCGGGCCTGCTCACCCTCGACAACGTGGTTCTGACGCCCCACATCGGCAGCGCGAGCCGAACGAGCCGAGGCCTCATGGTCGCGATGGTCAACGCCAACGTCGCCGCGATCCTCGCGGGTGTAGCGCCACCGAACAAGCTCGCGTGAATCCTATTTCTCTTCCTGCGGCGCTTCGCGCCAGTTGTACACCAGGTCGAGCCCTTTGTACCAAGGCGATTGCGTCGCGGCGTAGTTTGACCGCACGTCCTCTTTCCCGCCATGGTCCTCGCCGTCGAGGCCCACCGAATAGACCAGAAACGACCGTCCAAGCCGATCCTTCGCCGGGTCAACGCGGACGTACCGCAGCGGGGCACGATCAAGCGTGAACCAGTCCGTCGGGAGCGACGGCAGGTAAACCGGGACGAGTTCCTCAGCCCTCAGCGGATACTCACCCTTGTCCGCCTTGAACAACTCCGCCGCCAGCATGATCCGCACCGCGCCGCGGAGTCCGCGGACCTGGGCCTCGACATTGATCGACGGTTCCATCGCGGGCATCAGCAACGCCAGCGGCCTGTACTTGGCTCGGAACGCCGTCTCTTGGATCTTTGCGTCCAGTTCAGCGACCGCCTTGCGAGCCTCCGTCGCCGCCATCAGATCATCGTCAAAGACCTTCGACGCCGCCTCGTAGTACCCGTCCGCTGTTTCGAGCATCGACTCGCGCGAGGCCCACAAGAGCCTTGACGCCGCCGCTTCGACCTTGGAGATCGACCGATCCACAGCGGTGATGCTCCCTTCGGTGCAGATCCAATGCAGCGTATCAAGGCTGTAAAGCCCCTCGCCTCGCACCGACAACGACCAATCCGCCCCGGAGAACCTGTCCATGACCGCGAGCAGTTCCTTGCAGCCTGCGGGCGACAGACGTCCGCGCATCCCGCCATCGATGATCGTCTGCATGGTCAGCGCATCAATCGCCACGCACACCAGGTGCGAGATCAGCACGGTTTCGCTCGCCGACGCCCTTGCAACCGCGAGATTGTGGGCCGTTGCCCGGACCAGTTCCTTCTCGTCCCCGCCAAGCATCGCCAGCATCATCCGTGCCGCGTTGAGCCTCGCCGCTGCACGGGCCTCGCCGAGTTGGGGCAGCCTGACATCAATCGCCCATTTCGCGGTCTCGATCGGCGGAACAAAGAACGTCTGCTCCGCCAGCAGGTCAAGCCTGAGCGCCAGCGTGCTCGCGTTGAATTGCTCGATCACCCGCCGCCCCTCCGCCGCCATCGCCTCGGGCACCTCAGGCTTGAGCCCGCTCGCCGCCCACAGCATGTCGTCCCCGCTGAACATCCCGCCCGCCGCGTTGGCCGACTTCAACACGGGCGACCCCTCGATCGCGAACGACGTGACCCCCGCCGCGCCCGCGACCAGCGACCGATACTCCCCGTAGCCGTTTGTCTTCGTTGCAAGAACCCCGCCCATCGCACGCACGATCATGTCCACACGCTCGCGCCGATAGTCTCGCGTCGCTGCGTACTTCTCCTCAGGCGTCTGCAGCTCAAGCTCCGCCTCTCGCACGCCGTGTTTCGGATCCGCAACGTTTGGCGACAAGGATACATCGCGTGCCTGCCCCCAAGCGATCCCAGCAGAACACCCCGCCACAAGCAAACACGCCGCTGCTGTCACGAATGTGCGCATCACGACCTCCCAAAGTTGAACAACTCACGAACCCAGGGGCTTACCGATCGCCGCCAGACCCGGTTGCATGGCCCCACAGCACCCCCGGCACCAGATCCGCCAGTTCCGCCGCGAGCATCCCCCCCTCGCCGTTGGCTTTCGCCCACGCTTCGCCCGCCCGCGCGTGCGCATCCACCGCGATCCGCACCAGATCAAACATCGAGAGCCCTAGGTCGATCTTCGCCGCAAGCTCAGGCCGAACGCTCGCCAGCTTCGCCGCGGCCAGCACCCGCGTCGGGTCATAATGCTGCGCAACAAGCCCCGCGATGATGCCCGACAGCACATCGCCCGTGCCCGCTGTGCCCATGCACGGGTGCCCGCGTTCGCACCGCCACGTCTTCACGCCGTTACTCACGATCGTCCCCGCACCCTTCAGCACGACGATGCACCCAAGACGCTGGGCCAAGCTCGCCGCCGCGCTCGGCCTCGTCCCGCGCTCTGTCGCGTCAAGGGTGATCTTCATCGCGTCCGCAAGCCGCTTGAACTCGCCGGGATGCGGCGTCAGCACGAGAGGCGCGTGCAGATCACGCCACATCTCCTTGATCCGTGACAACGTGGTGAGGCCATCCGCATCCACCACCACCGGCACCGCCCGCTGCTGCACCGCCCGAAGCACCACCGCCTCCACGCCCTCGCCAAGCCCAAGTCCGGGCCCGACCACGACCGCCTTGCTCTCGGCAAAGACCTGATCGAGCACTTCCGCCGCCGCGTGCGCGACGATCTCGCCCGATTCATGCGTCGGCAAGACCACGCCCGTCGCGCTGGGCATCATCGACAACCCCGCTGCCAAGATCGACCCGGGCATCACCAATCGGCAAAGCCCGCATCCAGCCCGCAGCGCACCCCGTCCCGCGAGCGCTGGCGCGCCGAGCATCATCCTCCCGCCCACCGACCCACCGACGATCGAAACGGTGCCGAACGTCCCCTTGTGCCCGTCGATGGGTCTGGCGGGCAAGGCTGGAATGGGCGATTCGTCGAGCATTGGAGCTTCCTTGAGGCACGAGTGACAAAACGATCAGTCTTACGTTTCACTTTTAAAATTTAAAATCTCAAATTTCAGATCTCATCCCCCTCACCCTCTCCACCA
>CALROI020000023.1:0-62616 GCA_943369765.1 Phycisphaera mikurensis NBRC 102666
AACCTCACCGCGGGCACCCGCGAATTGGCCGCACGCGGCGAGTACCTCTCGCACAAGGACTACCCCACCGGCACCAGCGTCTCAATCGAGCTCGAAGGCCGCTACCAGAAAGGCCGCGGCAGCGTCGATGAGTTCCTCGAACTCACCGCCATCGCCAACCCCCACGCCAAGATCACGCTCGTCCCCCCCACCCGAGAAAGCTCCGCTGAGGAAGATCTCCTTCCGAGCCCGCAGCGCAAGCAAGGGGGAACGGAGCCAACCGCCGACAACTCCACCGGTGCCGGCTCGGTGTCCGCGCCCTCGACCCCCACCGCCCCCGCGACCACCACCGAAACCGCCGGCGTCATCGTCTTCCCGCGCGGCGTCGCCGAACTGCCCCCTGAGACCCAGGAAATCCAGCCGCACCCCAAGGGGATCGAGCTAGGCATCCTGATCCAGATGCTCAAGGACTACGAGGTCTCCGACAAAGGGGGGACGCTCTACAAGTTCCTCCAGGAGAAGTTCTGCCGCGTCTCCGCCGAGACCGCCGCCGACTTCTGCAAAGCGATCAAAGTCACGAGCCGCACGAAGGTCACCGAGATCGAGCCCTCGCAGGCCGAAGCGTTGTACAAAGCCTTCCAGGAAGCCAAGCTCGCCCCGCCGCCCACCGACTGCCTAGCGCCCATCGGCGTGCGTCAGCTGCTCGCGGGGTTGCTCAAAGGCGTGCGGGCTGAGTTCTACGCCGCCTCCTCGCGCGAGGCTGAGGTCTACCGCGGCCGCCCGTTCCAGATCGAAGCCGCCATCGCTTTCGGCGGCGAACTGCCCGGCACCGAGTCCGCCCGCGTCATCCGCTTCGCCAACCGCGTGCCGCTGCTCTTCCAGCAGTCGGCGTGCTCGTCGTTCAAGAGCGTGACCGAAACCAACTGGCGGAACTACGACCTGCAGCAGCCCCGCGAGAGCCTGCCGATCGGGCCCCTGGTCATCATGATCCACATGGCCAGCGTGTGGGTGCCCTTCACGAGCGAGAGCAAGGAAGCGATCGCCGATTATGACGAGATCCGCAAGGAGATGAAGCTCGCGCTCATGGAATGTGGCCGCAAACTCGGCATGTACCTCAAGAAGCGGGCGAAGATGAAACGCGAGGGCGAACGCCGCGACGTCTTCCAGAAGTACATCGGCGAGATCGCCAAAGCGTGCAACGCCATCACCGGCACCGACGCCAAGAAGCTCTACGAAGCCCTGCTGGAGCAAGCCAAGAAGAAGACCGCCATCGCGGACCTCGAACTCGACGAAGACGGCAAGAAGATCAAGGCTGAAGACCCGGCGGACCAGGAAGGCGTCATCGTCATCGAGCAGGCGGTGGATCAGAAAGCCAACGCGAGCGCGATCGCTGCGATGGCGTCCAAAGCCGCCACGAAAGCCGATCCATTCGCCATCAGCAAGAGCGAAGCGGCCAAGTTAAAGGTCGCCGCGATGCGCGACGATGAGCCAAGACTCATCGACACCGCCGCCGCCAAACGCCTCGGTGCCAAAGGCGAGCCCGTTCCGACTCCCGCCGCGAAACCCGCCAAGCCCCGCATGCGCGTCGATCCCAAGACCGGCAAAATGGCCCCCGTCGACGGCCCCGGGCTGTTCTGATGTGACCACTGTGGTACAGGCCTCTGGCCTGTACGAAACGTTGGTGTAACCACCGCCGCTGCGCGCCCCAGAAGCGACTTGCACCACGATCGCTCAGGTTGCGTCCGAACCATCGCCCGAGGCCTCCTGGGCCCGAGCGATATCGACCGCAAGGCGACCCCTCCAAAGCCCCGCAACGACAACGACCGGATGTGTGCGCAGAATTCTTGCCGTGGTACAGGCCCGAGGCCTGTACCACGGCAATTCACGCACGCCCCATCACCCGGCGGAAGATCGTCCGAAGGCCAACCAACAACACAAGCAGAGAGACTGCGATCGCAGTGCCCGAGATCCACCGTCGCGATTCGACGGTGGAGACGCTGCCGTTGGCGATCATCGTGAACGCGTTGCCCGAGCCGCCGGCGAGGATGACCTGCGAACCACGTGCCGCCGCAGTGATCGCCGCGACCAGGTCACGCTTCGCGTCCGCGCCCGCCATCATCGCTCCGCCGGCCCCCGTCACGCTCTGCACCCACGGGTCGATCGACTCGACCGCGGTGAACTCCTCGACGGTCGTGACGCCGCCGCGGGAACGAATCTCGACTTTGACAGGGCCCGCGAGCGTCCCTTCGGTGGAATCTTGCCGCACTTTCCAAGTGATCTCGACACTCTGGAACGAACCGTCCTTGGGGACCATGAACGTCCGGCAGTCAATCACGCGTCGTTCGCCGACGAGCCGCAGCACACCCGCCGTCATCGGGACCGCGACCAAGGCCACCGCCGCGATCCACAGCATGCCCCGATTGACGAGGCTCGCGTACCGCCGCCACTCGACCTTCTCGATCTCTTCCGCGATGAACTTCCCGCACTCGGGGCAGGTGCCCGTCACGTTGCCCGCTGACGGGTAGCCGCACGAGCAGGCGTCGAGCGGGATCAGCCCCTTGCGTCGGAACGCCAGCCACGCGAGCGACGCCGCCGCGAGCAGGACGATGCCGAAGACGAAGATCGGGAGCAGAACCGAGTTCACGCGGCTTCCCTTGTCACGGGGCTAGTGCGGGACTTCCTTCACGGCGTTGCGGTTCCACGAGGGGATCCGCACCACGATGGGGCCACCATCATTCTTGATGATCTCGCACTGGCAGCTCAGGCGGCTGTTGCGTTGCAAACCCGGGGCTTCTTCGACGCGGTCTTCCTCAGCCTCGGTCGCTTCGGAGAGGCGATCCTCGCCCTGCTCGATATAGACGTGGCACGTCGAGCACGCACAGACGCCGCCGCAGGCGTGCTCGATGCCGATGCCGGCTTCGAGGGCGGCCTCGATGATCGACTGGGTCTTCGAGGCCATGACGGTCATCTCGGGGCCTGACATGCCCAGAGCGTCGTAATCGTTGGCGAGGAACTTGATGGCGATCACGGCCGGGTGGGCCTTGCGATCGATGGACTTGATATGCATGGGGACCGGACCTCCGCGGAAGAACTGGCTGAATCACCCCAGTCTACGCAGGTCCGCCCGCTGAGGCCCATGCGTCACTGGCCCGTCCTACGCTCTTCCCGCATGTCACAAACCACCATGTCGCCACAAGACGCCAAGCAGGCTGCCGACCGGTTCCGGGCTGACTTTCTCGCGGTGAAAGAGCAGGTCGGGCGGGCGGTGGTCGGCCAAGACTCGATCGTCGAGGGCGTGCTGACGTGCTTGTTTGTCGGGGGGCATGTGCTGCTGGAGGGCGTGCCGGGCGTGGGGAAGACGCTGCTGATTCGCACGCTTTCGAAGGCTCTGTCGCTGTCGTTCAGTCGTGTGCAGTTCACGCCGGATCTGATGCCGGCGGACATCACGGGGACGACGGTGGTGGCGGAGTTTGACGATGAGCAGGGGCGGCGGCAGCGGGAGTTCCGGTTTCAGCGGGGGCCCTTGTTTGCACAGATTGTCCTTGCCGACGAGATCAACCGGGCGACGCCCAAGACGCAGTCAGCACTGCTTGAAGCGATGGCGGAGCGGAGCGTGACGGTGGGGAGCACGACGCACAGCTTGCCGATGCCGTTCCTTGTGATGGCGACGCAGAACCCGGTTGAGCAGGAAGGAACGTACCCGCTGCCCGAGGCGCAGCTGGACCGGTTCTTCTACAAGGTGCTGGTGGGTTCGCCGACGCGGCAGGAGTTGTCGGCGATCATCGACCGCACGACGGCGGGCGTCGACAGCGAGACGACCGCTGTGTTGAACGCGGAGCGGATCGTGGAGCATCAGAAGCTCGTGCGGCAGGTGGCGATTGCGCCGAGCGTGCAGGACTATGCGGTGCGGATGGTTTTGGCGACGCACGCGGCGAACATGGGAACCGTTGGAGAATCGTTCGCGACGCCGATGGTGAACAAGTATGTCAGGCTCGGCGCGAGCCCGCGAGCAGCCCAGACGATCGTGCTGGCGGCCAAGTGCCGGGCCTTGATCGACGGGCGGCCGACGGTCTCAATCGAGGATGTGCGGGCGGTCGCGCTGCCGAGCTTGCGGCACCGGCTCATGTTGAATTTTGAAGCGGCGGCGGAAGGCGTCACGACGGACGCGGTGGTGCGGAACATTGCGGAAACGTTGCCGGTGGAGGGGTGAGGAATCTCGGGGAGAGGACAGTCGATTTGAAATTTCACATTTGAAATCTCAAATCTCAGACGAGTGACTCTGACTCCGCTCCCGTGCCTTCTTTCCCGAGCCTTCCTTCGCTGCCCGCGACCACGACGCACGCCACGGCGTCGCCGCTGACGTTGACGATCGTTCGGCACATGTCGAGGACTCGGTCAACAGCCAGGATAATGGCGATGCCTTCGGTGGGGACGTTGACGGATTCGAGGACGATGGCCATCATGACGACGCTCGCGCCGGGGAGGCCTGGGGTGCCGACGGCGACGACGGCGGCCATGATGCCGACGGTGATGTGCTGGGCGAGGGAGAGTTCAACGCCATAGAGCTGGGCGAGGAAGAGGACGGAGATGACCTGGTAGAGGGCTGTGCCGTCCATGTTGAGCGTGGTGCCCAGGGGGCAGACGAAGTTGACGATGTCTTCGGGGACGCCCAGGCGGTCGCGGGCGCACTGGATCGTCACGGGGAGGGTGGCGGAGGAGGAGGAGCTTGAGAAGGCGAGGGTCATCGCGGGGGCGAGGCCTCGGAAGAACCGGCCGTAGCCCATTTTGTTGCCTCGGGGCGAGGCGACGAGCATGAGGAGGGGGTATTCGACGAGGAGGACGGTGGCGAGGCCGCCGATGACGCAAAGGCAGAAGACCAGGACGCTACCGAGAGCGCCGACGCCGACGCCGCCGACGAATTGGACGGTGAGGCAGAAGACGGCGAGGGGGGCGAGTCGCATGATGATGCGGACGAGGGCCATCACGGCTTCGGCGGCGCCTTCGCAGAAGCGGATGACGGGCTCGGCTTTGTCGCGGGGGATCATGGTGAGGCCGACGCCGAAGAGGAAGGCGGAGGCGACGACCTGCATCATGGTGGCGGTGGCGATGGAGGCGAAGGGGTTGGTGGGGATGATGCCGAGCAGGTATTTGAAGAAGTAGACGACGCCGCCTTCGGATTGGAGGTCGTGGGCGGCTTTGACGCGTTGGGCGGCCTCGCCTGCGAACTTGGCGACGATGCGGGCGCGGGTCTCCTCGTCGACGAACGTGCCGGGGCCGACGACCTTGCCGAGGACGACGGCGATGGCGACGGCGACGACGAGGGTGAACATGAAGCAGGCGAGGGTTTTGAAGCCGATGCGGCCGATCTTGCGGACATCGCCGACGCCTGCGACCGCGCCGATGAGGCTGAAGAGGACGATGGGGACCGCGATGAACTTGAGGCTTTGGAGGAAGAGGTCGCCGACGAACTTGTTGGCGAGGGCGAGGAAGCAGACGGCCTGGGCGGCGAAACCGGCTTGTTCGTTGGGCTCGCCAGGGCCGCGGCCTTGCCACATCATCATCTGGGCGGCGTTCCCGACGCCGAGGAGTTTCCACGTCTCGGCGGACCAGAACTGATCGATCATCGTCCCGGCGAGGACGCCCAGGGTGAGAGCGATGATGACTTTCCAGTGCAATTCGAGGGGTCGGCGTGCCATAGGAGCGGAGCATAGCAGAACGTCGGCGCGGCCGACCGAAGCGGATCGGACGTGGCACCCCCCTACCGCCCACCACCCCGGCGTTTAGATGCTGAACGCGACGGCGGCGAAGCGGTCCTGGTCGCCGGCGAAGTCGGCGGTGACGGGGGGGAGGCTGATCCAACGCGGGGCGCTCCGCATGCCCGCGCCTTCGAGGCCGATGGCGACTTCGCGTTCGAGGCGGCCGGGGCGGCAGAGTTCGCGGGTGTTGGTTGAGGCGAAGATGACACCTTTGGGACGCAGCAGGCGTGCGGCTTCGCCGACGAGTCTGGCGTAGTCCTCGACGGAGCTCCAGGGCTTGATGCCTTTTTTCTTGGAGCCGGCGGAGAAGCTCGGCGGGTCGAGGATGATCAGGTCGTACGTCAGCCCCTTGCGGGCGGCGTAGGCGAAGAACTCGAAGGTGTCCATGCGAGCGAAGCGGTGGCGGCCGTCGTCGATGCCCGCTTGCATCCCGTTGTGGGCGAAGTTTCGCTTGCCCCAGTCGAGGTAGCGAGGGGAGACGTCGACGCTGGTGGTGACCGCGCCGGCTGTGCCGGCGGCGACGGAGAAGGCGCAGGTGTAGGCGAAGGTGTTGAGGACAGAGACTTCAGCACCCTTGTTCAACTTCTTCCGCTCGGCCACTCCCGTCGCGACCCAGGCGCGGTTGTCGCGTTGGTCGAGGAAGAGGCCCGTCGAGAGGCCGTCGTACAGGCGGACCTCGAGCGTCCATTGGTGCTCTTTGATGAGGAGGGCCTCGGGGAGGGGCTGGCCGGCGGCGGGCCTTGGGTCGGCGACTTCGGGGGGGAGTTCGCCGCCGAGTTTGGAGCGGTCTTTGGCGAAGTGTTTGACGTAGACGGCGATCACACCGAGGGCTTTGAGTTTGTCGAGGACAACGTCGGCTTCGGCGTCGGCGTCGAATCCGCGCGGGACACGTCCTTCGTAGACGATCAGGACGGCGCCGATGCTCTCAGAGCCTTTGTACGCGTCGATGAAGACGCCGTCCATGCCGTCGGCCTCGCCGGAGAAGAGACGGACGGCGCCGGCGGCGCCCTTGTCGAGCAGGACGCGGCGTTTGGCGATGGCCCTGGGGAGGAGCGAGCCGAGCGAAGAGAGGGGGCGGGGACGAGGATCCATCGCGGAGGGTACACAGTTGTGAGGCTGCTAGCGGTTGGGATCGTTGACGACGTGGTCTTTGGTCTGCGACCAGAAGCTCTGGCCCTTGGTGGCGCCGGTGCCGCCGTCGTCGATCTCATCGGGGCCGACGAAGTACAGGACGAAGGGGCGGGCGTCGGGATCTTCGCTGGTGGCGAAGCGGCGGTACTGGATGGACTTGGCGGTCCACGGATCGAGCGGGAACGCCGGGAGATGCTTGGGAATCAGTTCGGCGAGCGAGGCGGGGTAGGCGCCGGTGTTGACCTTGAAGCGTTCGAGGGCGAGCCATGTGTCAAGGCCGCGTCGGTTCGCGGTGATCGTGTCGATCAGCGTCTCAGCCCTGCTGACGGTGACCATCGCATTCACGAGCGTCAGATCGGTCGGGGCGACGCCCCATGACGCCATGGTGCCTCGTTGCCAGGCTTCGGCGTTGGCCGTCGGCAGCGCGTTGGCGAACAAGGCGTCCGCGGCCTTGAGGTTGTCGTCGAGCGTTCCGAGGCGGGCGTCGCGCAGGCTCACGGCGACCGCGCCCCACCCTGTGGTCGGGAGTGCCCGCTGGAATCCCTTGGAGTACTTCCCGAGGCGGACGTTGCCCGGGTCCGCGAAGAGCTTGGCGATGGCCCCCGTCGCAATGAGACGCTCGCCCTCCATCGAGTGATCGAAGGCGAGTGGCAGCCGTCGCCGCTGGATGATTTCCTGGATCTCGGGGATCCATGCGGCGTTGATCTGTCCGCGCATGAGCATCACGCGGAGGTGTTCGAGGGCCAGCGACTCGTACGCGACGCCGGTGAAGAGGGCGATCCGGAGAGGCTGCGCCTGTCCGGCGCGAGCCATCACCATGATCGCGTCGAGACTCTCGAGGAAGACCGCGCGGTTGCCGGCCTCGGCGGCGAGTGCCATGCGTCCGCCGAGCACACGGCAGACCTCGCGCTGTCGGCCGATGATGCTGAAGTTCGCGCGTGACAGATCGACGGAGAGCATCGCGTCGGGGAGGCGGGCGTTGGGGTTGCCTCCCACTTTCTGGATGGACTCGAAGACACCCGCCTTCTCGTAGAGCGGGATGACCGAGCGGGCGAGGTCGATGGCGGCCTGCTGCTTCGCGACCACTTCGGGCGTCGGGGAGTCGCGCATGCTCGCCTGCGGGTTGGCGATCGAGCCGAAGTCCGGGTAGGGATTGCTTGTGTCGGCGACGTAGGCGTCGCGCCACGCGGGGCCGTCCACCGCGTTCATCCGCGTGGAAACCTCGTCGAACTGCTCCCATACGCTCGGTCCGGCACCGCCCGCACCAAGCGGCTGCATCCCCGCGGCTGCGTAACCCTTCTCGGCGAGGGCGAGGTAGTCGGCCTGGGCCTTGTCGAGAGCTTTTTGGGCCTTGCCCGCCTGCCAGCGGATGTAGATTTCGTTGATTCCCGCGACGAGGCCGCCGCCGCCGAAGACGACGATCGCGAAGATGATCGCGACGCGTTTGGCGATCTTCTTGCGTCTGGCGGTCCAGAAGACGCGCAGGTCGACGCGCACGCCGCCGACAAACACGCGCCCCGTCGCCCCCACCCCCCCCACGGCCCCCGCTGTTCGCAAGCCTTCCGAGTCGCCGCTCCAGTTTCCGCCCTCCCTGACCAGTTCCGAAAGCGACGGGTCGACCTCGACCTCCGAGCCGCATTCCGGGCAGCGCACCGAGGTCGCGCCGTTGTCCTTGGTCGTCACGGCGAGGCCGATGACGGAGTAGCCGCACCCCGGGCACCCGCCGCGTGTCTGGAGGATGTAGCGCAGTCTGCGGCGCAGGAGCAGGTCGCGTGTGAGGTATCCGGCGACGAGACCGAAGCCGAGGAAGAGGACGGTGGCGAGCATCCACAGGGCGATGCCGAGCCACAGCTCGAACGACTGCGTCGTGAACGAGTAGATCCGGAGCTTGTCGGAGGCCCAGGCGGAGAGCCCGATCCCGACGAAGAGCAGCGGGAGCGTGACGGCGAGGATGGCGGTGGTGTGCAAGAACCACACCGACGCCCCGCTCCGGGCCGCCTTGATGAACCGGGCGCATTGCTCGTCGTCGTAGGAGTCGAGCTCGGGAAAGGCCCGGTGGATCTGACGCGTGATGAGCCTCATACCGGCAGTCTACCGGCAAGCCCCACGAAGTGTTCACGCGGCGTGTTTGTGCCGGTTGATCTGGGGGCCTTAGCGACGAGGGTCGTTGACGACGATGTCAAGGGACCATGTGCTCGCCGGTAGCCCGGGACCGATACCGGAGCCGCCGTCGTCCAGTCCGCCGGGGCCGACGAAGTACAGAATGAACGCACGCCCGTGCGGATCAACCCTGTGATCCACGCGTGTGTACAGCGGGGGCTTGCCCGACCACGGATCGACGGGGACCGCGGCGATCCACCGCGGCACGAGTTCGTCGAGCGTGTTGGGGTACGCCCCGCTCTGGACGCGTGAGCGTTCGATCGCGAGCCACAGATCGATCCCGCGCCGGTCCGCGGCCCAGTCGTCGATCTGCATGAATGCCGGCGGCAGACACCAGAGCCTCATCAGGCCCAGCGACGCGAACGCTGGGGAATCAGTCGGCATGGCGGGGAGGGCGGGGCGTGCGAAGGCCTCCATGGTGAAGAGCGGGGCAAAGGTGGTGCCGTGCGCTTCGAGCTCGCGGATGTTTTCCGCGTAGGTGCCGAGCCGGAGATCCGGGCGGGTCGGGCTGTTCTGCCCGGCGATCCCGCGGAAGAGCGATTGGCAGTCGTCGGAGAAGCGACCGAACCGGAAACGATCGGGCTCGCTGAAGAAGAGATCCACGGTGCACCGCGTGAGCAGTTGATCGCCCTTGAACGCCAGGTCCGGGCGCGGGGTGACGCGATCCTTCTTCAGCATCGCCTCGATTTCGGGCAGCCACGCCGGGTCGGCCTTCGCGGAGAACATCCACCGGCGGATCGCCGCGTTGGCGCTCCACTCGCTGGCGTACGCGAGTTCCCATTGGACGGACGTCGGCTGCGACGCGCATGCCCGCGCGAGCGTCAGAAAGGTCCCGATCGACGCGAGGAACTCCTTGCGATCCCCGGCTTGCGCCGCGAGCGCGGCCCGTGCCGCGTTGACGCGGATGAGCCGCTGGATCATCAGCATCCTCAGCGTGTCGACGTTTCCCGAGAAGGGTCCGGAGATGAAGTCGGTCTCCGGCCGGAACGTCGACGCGGCCGCCCCGGCCCGCGTGAGCGTGTCAAAGACACCCGCGGCGCGGTACGCGGCGATCATTCGTGCCGCGAGCTCGGCCGAGACGCGGTGCGACCGGTTCAGCCACGCGGGCTGGTTCGGGTTATCGAGCAGATCGGGGCGTTCGAGGAACGAGAACTCGGGCTGAACCGCCCGCGGGTCGCCCGAACGGACGCGACTGAGCCAGCCCTTCTCGTCCGCTTCGGTGATCATGGCGTCCGCGTCTTCGAAGAGGGGCCACGCGTTGGAACCCGAGGTGGCGTACAGCACGACCGAACCCCCCAGGTCGGCGTGGAGTTTCTCCGACATGGCGCGGAACTCAGCGCTGGCGGCGGCAAAGTCGCGCCGCGCCGCCGACGCGGCCCGCTGCGTGAGGAGCTCGTTGATTCCTGCGACCAGCCCGCCGCCGCCGAAGACGACGATCGCGGAGATGATCGCGGCACGCTTGATCCGCCGGGTCCGATCGGGCGTCCAGAAGCTGTAGAGATCGACCCTCTTCCCTTCCGCGAAGACCCGCCCCGTCTCCCCCACCGCCCCAACGGCGCGTGCCGAGGCCCCCTCGCCCTTCTCCAGCTCTGCCAGCGACGCATCGACCTCGACCTGCACGCCGCACTCCGGGCATCGCACGATGGACGCACCGCTCTCGTGCCGCTCAACTCGGAGGCCGATGACGGAGTATCCGCACCCCGGGCATCCGCCGCGTTTGCGAAGGACGTACCGGAGCCGCTGCCGCAGGAGGAGGTCGCGGACGACATACCCCGCGATGGGTCCGGCGAGCAGCATGAGCCCGCCGGTGGAGAGCCACTTGAGCATCCGCAGCGTGAAGATGTCGGAGAGATCCGCGAACGCGAAGACCATCCACCGGTCCGAGAGCTTCAGAGCCCCGAGCAGCCCCAGCATAAGCAACGGCAACATCGTCCCGAGAATGGCCACTGTGTGCAGCACGACGACGAGCGGGCTGCTCCGCGCGGACCTGATAAACCGGTCGCACTGCTCGTCGCCGTAGGAGTCGAGCTCGGGAAACGCCCGGTGAATCTTCCGCGTGAGGAGCCGCATGGGGAGAGTCTAACCGCGAGGCTCCGGCCGGGCTTTCCTTGGGCCCGCGCCCCGCCTCTCCGTCGATTCGTCCCTACCCTCCCGTCCCATGTCTTCCCCCTCGTCAAGCCATCTTCCACGTCGAACCTTCGCGATCATTTCACACCCGGACGCGGGCAAGACCACGCTCACGGAGAAACTGTTGCTCTACGGCGGGCAGTTGGCCCTCGCGGGGTCGGTGACGGCACGCAAGGACCGGCGGGCGACGACTTCGGACTGGATGGAGATCGAGAAGCAACGCGGGATCTCGATCTCGTCGACGGTCCTTATGTTCGACTACGGCCCGGAGGTTGAGGGCGGGAATGGTCCCGTGTTCAGAGTGAACCTCCTCGACACGCCGGGGCACAAGGACTTTTCGGAGGACACGTACCGCGTGCTGACGGCGGTGGACGCGGCGATCATGGTGATTGATGCGGCCAAGGGGATCGAGCCTCAGACGCGGAAGTTGTTTGAGGTGTGCCGGCGGCGGGGCGTGCCGATCTTTACGTTCATGAACAAGTGCGACCGGCCCACGCGGGACCCGCTGGAGTTGCTGGATGAGCTGGAGAAGGTGCTGGGGATCAGCGCGTTCCCGGTGAATTGGCCTCTGGGGTCGGGGACGTCGTTCAAGGGTGTGTACGACCGACTGACTCGCAAGGCTCACATGTTCGAGAGGACGCCGGGCGGGGCGTATGTCGCGCCGCTCGATGTGCGGGGGCTTGATGATCCGGCGGTGCGGGCGAAGCTCGAGGATCATGTGTACGAGAACGCCCGCGAGCAGATCGAGATGCTGGAGGGTGCGGGGGCGGAGTTTGACGAGGAGAGCGTGCTGGCGGGGATGGTGACGCCGGTGTACTTCGGGTCGGCGATGAACAACTTCGGCGTGCAGCTGCTTTTGGATGGGTTCTTGCAGCATTCCGCGCCGCCTGGGCCGAGGAAGTCGGTTGGCCTCAAGAACGCGGGCGGTGAGCTTGGCGAGCCGCGGGAGATCAAGCCTGAGGATCCGGAGTTCTCCGGGTTTGTGTTCAAGATCCAGGCGAACATGGACCCGCGGCACCGCGACCGCATCGCGTTCGTGCGTGTGGTGTCGGGGTCGTTTACGCGCGAGATGACAGTGTATCACGTGCAGTCGGGGACGCGGATCAGGCTCTCGAACGCGCAGAAGCTGATGGGGCAGGCACGCGAGACGGTGGAAGAGGGGCGTGCGGGGGACGTGGTCGGGATCGTCGGGCACGATGTGCTCCGCATCGGCGACACGCTGGCGGAGGACAAGACGGTGGTGTTTGACGAGATCCCGCGGTTCACGCCGGAGGTGTTCGCGTATCTGCGGAACCCGCAGCCTGCGAACGCGAAGAAGTTCAGGCTCGGGCTTGAGCAGTTGTTGCAGGAGGGCGTGGTGCAGGTGTTCCATGTGGGGACGGGGCAGATCCGGACGCCGCTGCTCGCGGCGGTGGGTCCGTTGCAGTTCGAGGTTGTGCAGCACCGGATGCAGGCGGAGTATCAGGCGGAGAGCGGCCTCGAGCCCAGCGTCTACAAGATGGTGCGGTGGTGGCGGATGCCGGGGAAGGCGCAAGAAGGCAAGGGGGCGGACGCGGAATGGCTGCCGGATCTGCCGAGCAATGCGGCGATCGCGTACGACCGGGACAATCTGCCGGTGGTGCTGCTGGGAGATGAGTGGGCACTGCGGCACTTCATCCAGCGGAACGCGGGGATCGAGGTCTCGGAGTTGCCGATCGTGCCTGCGAAGCGATGACGCCTGAAGGCATAGGCTTTTTCGATGACGGGACGTACGCCACAGGAATCTAGCGCACGCAGCATGGGTCCCGCGACTTGGGTCGTTGCGGGAGCGTTCGTTGGCGCGGCGGCGATGGCCGGCCTCTGGGTGAGTGTTGGAACCCTTCCGCGAGGCGAGGTCCGTTCTTCCCAAGCGGCTCAGTCGTCCGGGCAGTTACCACCTTCGCCGAGCAGCGGCACTCTGACCGAGTCGTCCGCGAGAGAGCCCGCGGGCGGAATCAGCGGCGACGCGACGTGGAGCGAAGGCTCGGACGGGAAACTCGGAAAGCCGTTCGGAACTTTGGTGAAGCTGCGCGGAGTCGTCTTCACGGACGGCCGCAAGGCGGAGTCAGGCGTTCCATGGCTGAGCGTTCGGAGCATCGATGGCGTGACCCCGACGGCTGAGACAGCCATTGCGCTCCACCCGTTTTACGTCGGCTGGGGTGAGTCGCATCCCGGAGGATACAGCTTGCCGACGCTCGACATCGGGGCGTCGTTCGAGCTTGAGGGGTTCGAGTCCGGCGGGTTTGTGGGCGTGCCCGATGAAGCGTACAGACGGGTTGGCATTGCTTTCGCGACCACCGGATTTTTCTTCCGTCGAGAGTTCATGGTCATCACGGCGAAGAAGATCGACCCCTTGCCCATGTCTCCAGCCGACACCAATCGTTAGATCGCGACTCCGCGACCTCCATTGCAGTACTCGCGAGTTTCGTGGGTCGGATCGGCGTGTGTCAAGGGGGCGCGTTTCATCGAACGGGCGAGGCCTGTGTGGCGGCCGTCACGTCTCGAGAAAGTTCTTCAGCAGGCGCGGCCCTTCCACCGTCAAGAAACTCTCGGGGTGGAACTGCACGCCTTCAACGGCGGGCTTGCCGGGGTCGGCGAAGACGCGGCGCAGGCCCATGACCACGCGTTCTTCCTTTCCTTCGATCACGTCCGTGCACCACGCGGAGACTTCCCACCACGATTCGTCGCCCTCGCGCCGCTGGGGGATAGTCTCCGGCAGCACGACCAGGGAGTGGTAGCGTGTGGCGACAAACGGCATCGGCACGCCGAGGAAGATGCCGCACCCGTCGTGCTCGATCGGGCTGGTCTTGCCGTGCATCTGGATTTTGTGGCGGGTGACGGTCATGCCGTTGGCGTCGGCCATGCACTGATGCCCGAGGCAGACGCCAAGGATGGGGAGGCGTCCGGCGAAGCGCTGGATGACGGCGGAGGAGACGCCGGCCTCTTTGGGGCTGCACGGGCCGGGGGAGATGATGATGCGTGCCGGGGGCTTGCCGCCCGCGAAGGTCTCGATCTCTTCGGGCGTGATTTTGTCGTTGCGTACGACCGCCAGGTCGCGGTCGGGGTCGAGGCGGGGGTCGATCTCGCCGAGGCGCTGGACCAGATTCCAGGTGAAACTGTCGTAATTGTCGATGAGGAGGATCATGGTTTGGATTCGGACATGGGGCTGCGTGCGAGCGATGATAAACATGATCTTGACGATGGGCCGGGCACCGACCGCTATCATTCCTTGATTCAGCCCTTCGCTGGAAGAATGAGGCCCCATGACGCTCGCCCGCCGCGATTTTCTGGTCCGCTCCGCCGCTTTCGGGCTTGGCTTTGCAGGTCTGGGCCGCCTCGCCCAACGCGCTGGGGGCGTCGAGCTCCTCGCGTCCCTCAGCGAACGCGACCGTTCCTTCCCATCCTCGGTCAGCCCCTTCGGCGACCTCATCTCCGATCCCGCGGGCCTCTGCGACCTGCCCAAAGGGTTCTCCTACAGCATGATCTCGCGTCTGGGCGAAGTCATGGACGACGGGCTGCTCGTTCCGGGCAAGCACGACGGCATGGCGACCTTCGCCGGCCCCGACGGACGGACGATCATCGTCCGCAACCACGAGCTCGAACTCCGCGAGAAAGTTCGAGGCCCCTTCGGCCCCAACGACGAGCTCGTCGGGAAGATCGACGCGACCAAGATCTACGATCGCGGGCTTCGTGGCGTGAATCCAGCGATGGGGGGCACCACCACCCTCGTCTTCAACACCAAGACCCAGAAACTCGAACGGCATTTCCTGAGCCTTGCGGGAACGCTCGTCAACTGCGCGGGCGGCCCCACGCCCTGGGGCTCGTGGCTCAGCTGCGAAGAAACCGCCATGACCACCAAAGACGGCGCCGGGATGGACCACGGCTGGGTGTTCGAGGTCCCGGCCCGCGCTGAGATCGGCCTGGCCGACCCCGTGCCGCTCAAAGCCATGGGGCGTTTCCGTCACGAAGCCGTCGCGTTCGACCCCACCACAGGCATCTGCTACCTCACCGAAGACCTCAACGACGGGCTCCTGTACCGCTTCCTCCCCACCAAGCCCGGCGACCTCCGCGCGGGCGGCGTCCTGCAAGCGTTGGTCGTGCGAGGCAGCTCCGGGTACGACACGCGCAACTGGAAGGAAAGCCCCGAAACCGCCATCGGCAAGCCGATGGTCGCGACGTGGATCACCCTCGACAACGTCGAGTCTCCCGGGGACACGCTCCGCACCGAAGGGCACCAGGCCGGCGCGGCCATCTTCGCCCGAGGCGAAGGAATGTGGTTCGGCGCCACCAAGGGCGATCGGTCCGTCTACTTCTGCTGCACCAGCGGCGGAACCAACGGAAAAGGGCAGATCTGGCGCTACCAGCCCGGCCAGAACGAAGGCAAAGGCGGCCCCAGCGACACGGGCTTGCTCACCCTCTACGTCGAACCCCGCAACGACAGCCTGCTTGACTACCCCGACAACCTCACCGCGTCCCCTTGGGGCGATCTGATCGTCTCCGAAGACGGCGCGGGGGTCAATTACCTGGTGGGCATCACGCCGGAAGGCACGCCGTACCAGATCGCGCGTTGCCCCCTCGAAGACCACGAATGGGCGGGCGCGTGCTTCAGCCCCGACGGCACGACCCTCTTCGCCAACGTCCAGGGCAAAGGGATCACCGTCGCGATCACGGGACCGTGGAAGAAATAGCAGCCCATCAGAGCCCGAAGCGCAAGCGAAGGAGAATCGGGCGGATGCGCCCAACCCAAGCCACGTGCTCTTCGGCGCGTGCAAACCCGGCACACCCAGCCGGCACGCTCAGCCAGCCCACCCAAAGTGTTCGTCGGATCGCTTCGAGGCGTCTAGCGCCGGCGCCGCCCGGCAAGCAAACCCGCGATCAGGAGCACACCCGCCGACCCGGGGCTCGGGACCACGGTGTACTCGATCAGGAGCCGCGGGCGGCGGTTTTCGGGAGTGCCTTCGCGCGAAGTGAAGCGTTTGGCTTCGCCGGTGCGTGCTTCGCTCTCGGCTTTGAGGAGCCAACCGAAGTTCTGGGTAGGGTCGTTGGCCCAACGCTGAACGTCGGCGACGAGCCCGACGCCGCTCCATGTGTACGAGCGGAACGCGCTGCCGACGTTGGTGATTGCCGAAGCCGCCGCGACAAAGTCGCCGCCGGGTGTTGTCCAGGCGGGCCCGATGTCGTAGAAGCGAGAGGTCCACGTCGCGTCACCACGCTCGGCCTGCACGCCACCACCAAGACCCGTGAAGCTCGCGCCCTCGCCCCAAGAGTCCAGCAGGCGATGCATGCCCATCGCGACGTTCGACCCGCGGGCGCGTTCGGCGTAGAGCGTCAGTTCGGCCCGTGTCACGATCGCGCCAGCCGGGAGCACGTCCTGCACTTTGAAATTCAGAAGCCCGCGACGGACGCCGAAGTTTGCGGTCACACCCGCGAAGATCGAAGGCCCGATCCCGTTGGAGAGTGAGCCGGCCTCGTCCTGAAACAGGGTATTGTCCCTTCCGGCACCGATGGTCACGATCTCAGCCTGCGCCGTCGCGGCACACAGGGAAAACAGAACGCACGTAGTCACCAGACGCATCGCGGATCCTCCACGGGGACAACAGGCCGCACTCCGCAGCCGCCCTCACCATGCCACACGTTCGAAGAAAAAACCACCCGAGGCAGGACTTTTTCTCGTCCGAAATCACCCGGCCGACAGGCCGACCCCTGATCCGTCATCAGCCTGACCTCTCGGGAGAAGAAGACGTACGCCCACATCCACTCGAGCATCACCATCACCCGGCGGTGAAACCCGATCACGAGAAACACGTGCCCGCCCGCCCAGAGAGCCCACGCGACGAACCCCGCGAGAGGCACGCGCCGCCCGAGCACCGGGAGCCACGCGACCGCCCGCGAACGCCCGATCGTGGCGAGCGAGCCCTCGTCGTGGCACCTGAACACGGGGCGTGGACCGCGTGAACCAACTGGTCCGCGAATGACCAACCGGTCGGCAAATGCACCCATCCGCACCGCCGCCGGGCACGGGCATCCCGTCAGCCCCACGACGTTCGCCAGATTCCCGATGACAACTCTCGTGGCAGTTCCTTCAGAGCCCGCAGCGCAAGCAAGGGAGCATCGAAAGGACGCGTTCGGACCTCACGAAGCCCCGGGCGGCTCAAGGGCTCTCCTCCCACCGCCAACGCCCCGCCCGGTTCGGAACTTCCACGCCGCCTCTCCCTCGCTTGCGCTTCGGGCTCTGTCATGGTGCTCCTTGGCCGCTGACGACGTACTCGCACGCACGTTCGACCGATTCCGATGTCCAAAGGTATCGCGTGCTTCCGTGCTCGGTCCAAACGTCGCGATTCGCCCCGGACAATCCCGCCTCGCGAAGACGTCTCGTACTCCACGCTTTGAACTGCGCCATCGCGACTTCGGGCTCGACGTCCGCGCTCACCACGACATGCACGTGGTTCGTCCGCACGTTCAACGCCCGCAGCCCCCACCGTCGAATCACGCAGTGCTCGCGAATGGTCCTGTCGACGACGCCCCGCGCCCCCTCCGAAAGCACCTCCGGCCCCGACACGAGTCGCCGCGTTGCGTCCCATTCGCGTGCCGCGTCCGCCCCAAGCACCGGCGTTCGATACCCGTTGTGATCCGCGTCCACGCTGCCGCGTTCATCCCCATGAAGCCACGTCCCGTAGCACGTCCACGTGAGGAAGTACGCCAAAGGCCGTCCCATCGCAAATGCTATCAGAGCCCGCAGCGCAAGCAAGGGAGCATCGAAAGGACGCGTCCAAACCACCGACCGCCCCGGGCGGCTCAACGGCGCTCCCTGTACCGCCAATGCCCTCGACATTCGGATCTCCCACGCCGCCTCTCCCTCGCTTGCGCTTCGGGCTCTGAAAAACGGGATATCCTGTGGCATGTCCAAGTTCGACACCTACACCTCCCCCCTCGCCGAACGCAACGCTTCCAAGGAGATGCTCCGGCTCTGGTCGCCTCGGCACAAGTTCCAGACCTGGCGGCGGATCTGGCTGGCCGTCGCGGAGGCGCAGCACGAACTGGGACTCCCCGTCACCAAAGAGCAAGTCGAGGAACTGCGGGCGAACCTTGATGTCACCGACGCCGACATGGCCCTCGCGGGCGAGTACGAACGCAAACTCCGCCACGACGTGATGGCCCACGTCCACGCTTGGGGCGACCGGTGCCCGAAAGCCAAGGGGATCATTCATCTGGGGATGACGAGCCAGGATGTGGTGTGCAACGCGGACCAAATGACGCTCGACAACTGCCTGCAGACTGTTCGCGCTAAACTTGTCCGAGCAATTGTGAGCCTGGCAAGCAGCGCCCAGGCGTATCGAGCAATCCCGACACTCGCCTTTACGCACTACCAGCCCGCACAACCAACCACCGTGGGTCGTCGTGTCGCTCAATGGGCGTACGAACTTTCGCTCTGCCTTACTCGAGTCGAGACTCTCTTCCGCTTCAATCGAGCGAAGGGCCTGCGCGGTGCAACAGGCACCCAAGCATCGTTTCAGGCATTGTTCGGCTCGAGGGCCGAGCTGCCTGCGGGCTCCATAACCACCGTCCCCTCGGGAGCACAGGGCGCGGTCAAGTCTGTGAACCTCACGACAGTCGATTGGCTTGAAACTGTTGTTGCAAACAACCTTGACTGGAACTGCGACGAAGACCCACACACGCTGACCACCCAAACCTACCCCCGCGTTATCGACACGTTCATCCTCGCCGACCTCGCCTCCGTCGCCAGCGTCCTCCACAAGATCGCCACCGACATCCGCCTCCTCTCCAACCGCAAGGAGATCGACGAGCCGTTCGAGGACAAGCAGATCGGCTCGTCCGCGATGCCTTACAAGCGCAACCCGATGCGCTGCGAGCGGATCTGTGGCCTGACGCGCTTTGTCATGAACCTCGTCGGCAACGCTTACGACACGGCCGCCACGCAGTGGCTCGAACGCACGCTCGACGATTCGAGCAACCGCCGCCTTTCGCTTCCCGAAGCCTTTCTCGCCCTCGACGGCTCGCTCGACCTGATGCACAACGTCGCCAGCGGACTCATCGTCCACGAAGCCATGGTCCGCAAGAACCTCATGGCCGAACTCCCCTTCATGGCGACCGAAAACCTCCTCATGGAGTGCGTGAAACTCGGCGGCGACCGGCAGCACTACCACGAGGTCATCCGCGAGCACGCCCAGGCTGCTGGTTTCCGCGTCAAGAACGAAGGGGCTGACAACGACCTCTTGGGCCGCCTGCAAGCCGACGTGAATTTTAAGAGCAAAGCCCGTGGCGGCCCGCTCGCAGCGGAACTGAACTGGGACGGGCTCATGGACCCGATGAAGTACATCGGCCGCTCCGTCGAGCAGACCGAACGCTTTATCAAGGACGTCGTCGAGCCTCTCCGCGAGCAGTACGGCGAAGCCATCGCGGCCCTGGGTGACTCGGCCCCGAAGGTCTGACGACGCCTTGCGTCCTTCGCCCGATATCGGGTACCATGCGGTGATGTGGCTCGCGTCCGACATCCCAACCGCTCTGACAGGCTGGCCCGCGGGGCTGCTCGGCGGGGTTGCGCTCTCCGCCGCCGCGTGGTGGGTTGCCCGTCGAGTTTCCACATCGCAGCAGATCGCGCCGCCACGACCCGCGGCATCCACGGCGGAAGCCTATCGGCTCCTGCTCGAGAAGATCCTCGCGACAACCCCCGCCCTCATCGTCGTCCTCGACCGCGAAGGCCGATTCATCAAGTTCAATCAGGCCTGCGTGCAGCTCACCGGCTTTGAGTCCGGCGAGGTTGTCGGGAGGCCGTTCTGGGAAACCGTCATCCCGCCGGAGGAACGCGACAAGCTCCGGCAGAGTTTCTCCCGCCTGATCACAACGTTGACACCCAGGCCGCACGAGAACGACTGGATCGACAAGCAAGGCCGTCGCCACACCGTTCTCTGGTCCAACGCGGTGGTCAAGGGCGCCGTCGACGCGGACACCCTCATCATCGCCACCGGCATCGACGTCTCCGAGTCGCGAAGACTTCAGTCCGAACTGATCCACGCCCAGCGCATGGAAGCCATCGGGCAACTGGCCAGCGGGATTTCGCACGACTTCAACAACCTGCTCACGGCGATCTTCGGGCACATCGCCCTCGCCAAGCGTCTCATCCCCAAGACCCACGCGGCTGCCGACTCGCTCGACCGCGTCGAACAGGCGGCGGACCAGGCCGGACGCGTGATCCGATCGCTCCTCACTTTCAGCACCAACGCGCGGAGCGAGAAGGTCCCCATATCGGTCGCCTCGCTTTTCTCCGAGGCCGAGTCCCTCATCGACGGGCTCCTGCCAGCCTCGATCAAGCTGATCACGTTGCACCCGCCCGCTGGACTGTGGGTCAAGGCCGACCGAAGCCTGATCGAACAGGCTCTCATCAACCTCGCCATCAACGCCCGCGACGCGATGCCCACGGGCGGCACGCTCACCCTTTCGGCACGCGCGGGCGAGAACAGCACCGTCATCTTCACCGTCGGCGACACCGGTCAGGGGATCTCCAGGGAGCTGCTCCCACGCGTCATGGAGCCTTTCTTCACCACCAAATCCCGCTGCAGAGGGGCCGGGCTCGGTCTCCCCGTCGCGCGGAGCATCATCGACGACCACAGCGGCACGCTCGACCTGCAATCCGAGATCGGGCGAGGCACGAACGTCATCCTGAAGATCCCCGCGTGCGAGCCGCCGCCTGAAGTCTCACTCCCCATCAAACCGAATTCGCTCGGATTGCTCGTCGCGTCCACACGCACCTACCCACGGCAGATCATGGCCTCAAGCCTTCAAGCCCTCGGTTTGCCTGTACGCGCCGTCCGCGACCTCCAAACGCTCGATCAGGAGTTGCGCAACGGACCCGCCGCCTCCGTGCTCATCGCGGACATCTCCATGCTCGCTGGTTCGTCGACCATCCTCGGACTGGCCGCCTCGCGAGGCACCCAGGTCCTTCTCAACGGCACCCCCGGCGAGTGCGCCGGGATCCAATCCGAGGCAGCCCGCACGCTCGCCGAACCATTTTCAACGTCGCAACTTCTCGAAACGGTGCGCGCACTGGTGAACGAGTCTGTCGCTGTCGACCCGACGGAATAAGCCCTGGCGATGCACGAGGGGCCTCCGCCGAGGTCGGTCCTCAAGCGAGGTTCGTCCTCAAGCTCTATTCCAGGTACGTGTACCCTTCCATGCCCTGGTCGTAGAACTTCAGCAGGCTCTGCCCCTCGGGCACGCTGATGAGCCCGGCCTTGACAGCACGCTCCACGTCCTTGCGCATCGCCTTGATGAGGTCCTCGGTGTCGTACTGCACGTAACTGAGCACCTCTTTGACCGTGTCCCCCTCGACGACCTCGTCGAGGTCCCAGTCACCGACGCCGGGCGAATCGTCGAACGAGACGTGCACCACGTGCGTGTCGCCGTAGAGGTTGTGCAGGTCGCCCAGAACCTCCTGATAAGCGCCCAGAAGGAAGATGCCCAGGTAGTAAGGCTCGGGCTTGCGGTCCACGCCCGGGTTCAGGTCGTGCAGGTCGAGCGTCGGCTTGCTGGCCGTCCGTTTGTCGCAGAACTTGTCCACCTGCCCGTCCGAATCGCACGTGATATCCGCCAGGATCCCCTGTCGCATCGGCTTCTCGCCCAGGCGGTGGATCGGGCAGATCGGGAAGAGCTGGTCAATCGCCCAGTGGTCCGGCAGGCTCTGGAAGATCGAGAAGTTGACGTAGTAGATATCCGAGAGGACCTGAGGAAGGTCCGACAGGTCGTCGGGCAGCTCGCCCTTCGCCGCGGCCACGTCGTGGATCCGTCGCCCGATCGACCAGAAGAGCCGCTCCGTCGCCGCCCGCATCGAGAGAGACAGGTACCCGAGATTGAACAGGCTCATCGCCTCTTCCCGCGCCTGCACGGCGTCGTGGAAGACCTCGACGAGGTTGACGCGAGGCTGGCTGAGGGCCTCCCAGGCGTCGATGAGCTCCAGCACGGGCTGGGGCTTCTCGCCCTCCTTCAGCATGAGGGCTTCGCACCCCGGCAGATCCGGCTCGGTCGGGAAGTCCGTCTTGCCCAACACGTCCACGATCAAAAGCGAGCTGTGCGCCACCATCGCCCTTCCGCTCTCGGAGATGATCCGCGGGTGCTGGAACCCCGCTGCATCGCAGACCGCCTTCACGCGGTACACGATGTCGCGTGCGTATTCCGCCACGGTGTAGTTCACGCTCGACGAGCTGTTGCTCATCGAGCCGTCGTAGTCGATCCCCATCCCGCCGCCGACGTCGATCGTGTCGAGTCCGGCGCCGAGCTCTTTCAGCTCGCAGAAGATGTGCGCCAGCTCGTTCACCGCCGCCTTGATGTTCCGGATCTCCCCGATCTGGCTCCCGATGTGGAAGTGGATCATGTTCAGGCAGTCGGCCATCCCGTGCTGTTTGAGATAATCCAGCGCGTGCAGCAGCTCCGTCACCGTCAGGCCGAACTTGCTCCGCATGCCCCCCGAGCTCTCCCACCGCCCGGTCCCCTGCGCGCTGGGCTTGGCCCGCACGCCGATCCGAGGCCTCACCCCGTACTTCTTCGCGTGGTGGACGATCCATTCCAGGTCGCTGAACCGCTCGACCACGGGGATGATGTGCCGACCCAGTTTCGTCGCCAAGATCACCGTCTCGATGAACTCCGAGTCCTTGAACCCGTTGCAGACAATCGGCATCGCCGGCGCGGCTTCCGTCAGCCCGAGCACCGCCAGAAGTTCCGGCTTGCTCCCCGCCTCCAGGCCGAACCCGAGTTCCTTCCCGATATCCCGAACCTCTTCGCACAGCTGCCGCTGCTGATTGACCTTGATGGGGTACACGCAGCAGTACGAACCCGTGTACTGATGCTCCGCGATCGCCGCGTCAAACGCGTTCCTGATGTCCGTCAGGCGGTGCTTGAGCAGATCCCTGAACCGGATGATCACCGGCGTTGAGATCTCGCGCTCCCGCAATCCCTCCAGCACCTCGTGCAGATCGATCGTCCGCGCCGGGTCCCGCTCGGGCATGATCGTCACATGCCCCTCATCGTTGACCCCGACATACCCCATGCCCCACTCGCGGATCCCGTACAACTTCATCGAATCTTCGACCGTCCACGCGTGCGCCTTCGCTGGGTGCTCCGCGCCGTGGATCGGATTCTGCGTGTTCGTGATCGTGGCCATCGTTTTTCATTCTTCCCGGCGCGAGGGCGAGCACTCCCGGGGCCGCGCCGCCCCGAACCAAACAGTATCGACCCTGCGCCCCCAAGAAAACCTCTGGAACAACACTCCTCTTGGCGGCGTCAGATTTTCCTTGCATACGCCTCCCCCTCCACGATACAATTTCCCTACACCCACTCACGGAGCACCCATGCGTCTTTCCCTGCTCACTCTCGCCGCCCTCTCCCTCCACGCCGCCGCTCGCGCTCAAGACCTCGTCTTCAGCCTCAACGCGCCCAGCTCCCTCACCCTCGGCACCGATTTCACCATCGCCACCGAAGGCTCCCTCATCGGCGACTACGACGCCACCACCAACCCCGGCGGCACCAAAACCCGCCCGGGGCTCTTCGGCGGCTCCGGCAACCAGCCCATCCCCGCCGCCATCGACCTCTCCCTCGCTGGTTCTGACTCCACACGCCCCACCGGAACGTTCCGCTTCACCGCCGACCCCGAGTTCGGCACCTTCCTTATCGATTCCCTCTCCACCGACCTCCTCGGCGGCTCAACCCTCAACGTCCCCTTCACCCTCGGGCTTCTCTACGACACCTTCCGCACCTTCACGCCCAACTCCCTCTACCTCGGCGGCATCCGCCTCCCCATCCCCCTCGGAAACGCCACCATCTCAGCTCTCACCTTCGCCCAATCCGCCCCGGCCCCCGGCGTGCTCGTCCCCACCGACGCTCCGGGTATCTACACCTTTGTCACGCTCATCCCCGTCAACGCCACCATCTCCGCTTCCGCACTCACCCAGACCTTTGAACTCCCCGGCGTCCCCGCAGCCCTCCCGGCCACGGGCGTCTACAACACCACCACCACCCCCCCCACCATCACCATCGCCTGGGACCTCGCGCTCTCGCAACCCTTCCCGCCCGAGCTCATCGCTCAGATTCCGCCCATCGAGAATCAGGCCCTGCCCCTCCCCACGATTCTGCCCCCAGGAGCCGTGGCCAATCTGCTGCTCAACCTCGTCGTTACCTCCGGCAACGCCGGAGTCTCCACCAGCGCGACACTCTCCGCCACCGGACTGCCCCGTTGCAACGTTGACCTCAACAGCGACGGCATGATCGACATGCACGACCTCATGGCCTTCTTTGATGCGTTCGAAGCCGGAACCCCCGTCGCGGAGTTCAACGGCGACGGATTCATCGACCTCTTCGACGTCATTGCCTTCATGGAGGCCTTCGACTCCCCGTGCAACTCCTGATTCAAGGGAGACAGTGGCCGCGCCGAAGAGTCCGGACCTCTCAGCGCCTCGTGTTTTTCACAACTTCCGCTCCCAAGCCACGTTTGGGTGGCATCGTGGCGGCTTTGACGTATATTCGTCGTGTGACGCCCCGCCTCGCCCTCATCCTGGGTTCGATAACCCTGCCGCTCGGCCTCGCCGACGCCGCAAGCGCCCAGGTCGTCCTCTTGTCGGACCTCCGCCGCGTCACGCTCGGCGCCACTGCGACCAATGTCACGGACTCCTTCCTCGCAACTCCCCCGTCGCTCTTCGCGGATTTCAGCGTCCCCACGCGAACCGTCAACGCGGCCTTCGGCAACGCCTCCGTCACCGCCAACGCCTCGCACCTCTCGTCGGTCCTCCCTCAACGGATGAGCGCTCAAGGCACCGCCGTGGCCAGCGGGTCCAGCGCGGGAAGCGATCCCGGCTCCGCCCAGGCGTCCTCGACCTTCTTCGTCGGGTTCCGCCTCCTCACCCCGCAAAGGTTCGTTGCCGACGTCGCGCTCTCAAAGGGCGTCACCGCCAACGCGCAGTTCATCCTGCAACGCTCCGACGGGTCCATCTCCTACTTCCTCAACGCGGACGCGCCCCAGCCCATCAGCATCACCCGCACGCTCCCGCCGGGCGACTACACCCTGGTCGCCTTTGCCAGCACCTCCGTCGCGCTGTTCCCGGGGGCCACCCTCGCGGACGCCTGCGGATACTCGCTCGACGTCTCGCTGTTCTGCCCGGCCGATTTCAACGCCGACGGCTTCCTCGATTTCTTCGATTACGACGCGTTCGTCGACTGCTTCGAGACCGGCACCTGCCCCCACGGCAACTCCGCCGACTTCAACGCCGACGGCTTCGCCGACTTCTTCGACTACGACGATTTCGTCGCCGCCTACGAAATCGGCTGCTAGCAAGCCCCGCGCGTCCGCCAACGGGATGCATCCATCTTGCCCCCAGAAACAAAGGCGAGCCCGAGGCCTCACGCCCCGGGCTCGCCCACAAATCTCTCTCCAACCAGAACTCGATCAATCTCGCTCAGCAACCGGTCTCAAACGCGTTGACGAAGTCGTCGTAGTCAAAGAAGTCAAGGAAGTAGTCCCCGTTGAAGTCCGACCTGGGCGACCCGTCCTGGAAATCGCGGACAAACTCGTCATAGTCGAAGAAATCGACGAACGCGTCCATGTTGTAGTCCGCAGGACACGGGATCACCGTCACGTGCGCCGCGTTCGAGATGATCAGCCCGCAGTCGTTGCTCACCTCGCACCAGTACGCCCCGCCGTCCGCCGGCGTGATATCCGAAAGCGTCAGCGCGTCCCCGTCCGCCCCGGGGATCTCCACGCCCTCGTGCATCCACCGGAACGACAAAGGCCCGTTGTCGTAATCGCTATCCGCCGTCACCGTCAGCTCGACCTCGCCGTACACCGGCAACGTCGCAGGCTGTGGATGCTCCAAGAACCGCGGCGCACCCAGGTCGCATGCGCTCGCCGACAGCGACACCGCGTTCATCACCATCCCCGCGTACGGCCCCACCACATGCCCCCCGTTCAGCAGCCGGTCCCGATACACCTTGTAGTTCAGCACCGCGCTCACGATCCCGTCGCCCACTTCAAGCTCGTGGTGCGTCACCGACTGCCCGGGAAACAGCAGCACCGGCGTCGAATCAACATCAATGCTCTCCGTCACGATCGGGTCGTTCGGCATCAACTGCTCAAGAGTCACCTGCCCAACCACGTTCGACACGCTCCGCTTGATCCACATCCGACGGTTGTACGCGTCGTTGTTCGTCACCGTCTCCACCAGCGCCGGGTCCCCCTCGGTGTTCCACCCCGGTCCCGTCACGATCTGTGGTTGCAGCGGGTGCTGGTTCGTCCCCGCGGGCTGCCCGCACACCTTCCACATGTACGACGGCGCGGGGTCCGCGTTGAAGTTCCGCAGCGAAATCCCGAAGTGCTCGATGCTCCCCGGCAGCGTCGCACGCTGCGGGCGGGCGTAGGTCACACGCGTCCCGCCGGCGATCGCCTCGATCCGCGGCGACCCGTAGTTCCCGTTGCGGTAGGTGTGGTAGACATCTTCGGGGTGCGGACCGTGCAACTCGATCTCGAACTCGTCGCAGTCGTCGTCGGTCTCGTTGGGCACGTCGAAATTCGACAACGCCCCGTACGTCGTCACCTGGGCCAGCCCAAGCCGCCCCATCGCGACAAGCACAACCGCGCCCACGCACGTGCTAAGCGTGCCCAGCTTCGGGAATCTCATGTTCATGAAAGCCTCCTTTCCCGAGCGACATCAGCAAGGACGCCGGCAAAGTCACACGCTCTGCCGTTCGTTCGTACCGCGCCGTCGGGTATCAAATGAGACTACTCGCGGGCTGATCGCTTGGAAAGAGGGGAAAGTTGGTGAAATGATCCCGTGCATGCCGGGGTTTCCCCGGCATGCCCAAAGATCACGCTTCGCTCTGCCCGCCCCCAGGCAGCATGCCCATCTCGATGGCGAGCCTGACCAGATCAGACCGCTCTTTAAGCCCGAGTTTCTTCATCAGCCGGGCACGATAAGACTCGACGGTCTTCACACTCAGCCCAAGCCGATCCCCGATCTGCTGGTTGGTGTACCCGCTGGCGACCGACGAAAGCACCTCGCGCTCGCGTTCGCTGAGACTCTCGGCGGGGGTGGAGTCGCTCTTCTGGGGAGAGAGGACATGGTCGAGCGTTGACCTTTGGCCAAAGTCGATAAAGACCCGCCCGCGAGCCACCGCGCGGATCGCCGCGATCAGTTCAGTGTCCGCCGCGCTCTTGACGACGTACCCACACGCACCCATCGCCACCGCTGAGCGGACGTATGCGGGATCGTCGTGCATGGTGACGATGATGATTCTGCATTGAGGGACCGCCGCTCGAAGCCTTGTGACCGAGGCCACGCCGGAGGCACCGGGCATGGAAAGATCAAGCGTGATGATGTCGGGGGCGAGTTTCGGCGCGCTCGCGATCGCCTCGTGGAGGGTCCCGGCCTCCCCGACAACGTGCATGTCGTGCTGCGCATCCACGAGCATGCGCAGCCCGCTCCGCAAGAGCGCATGGTCGTCGACGATCATCACGCGCGTCTTTGTCATCGTTCCACCTCCGGGCCTGCCACGGGAATCGCCACCCGGACCGTCGTTCCTTCGCCGCGGCGCGAAAGAACGCTGGCATTCCCACCCACCGACATCGCCCGCTCACGTATCCCGGCGATCCCCAGCCCGCCCGAGGTCGCCGCGATGGGTTCGTCGGTGACGAGACCCTTGCCCGCATCCTCGACGACCACCCACAGGACCCCCCCTGTCAAACGCACCGAGACCCTGGCGCTCGACACGCCCGCGTGTTTGAGCACGTTCGTGCAGGCTTCTTGCACGATCCGGAACACGGAGATCTCTATGGTGGGCGAGAAGCGAGCATCACCCTCGACTTCCCACTCGAGATCAAACGTCCCGCCGGAAGACAGGCCTAGGTCCTCGCACAGCCGGGAGAGCGCCGCGTGAAGCCCCAGCCCGCTGAGGACGGCCGGACTGAGCCCGCGAGCCAGCCTTCGGACAGATTCGAGGCACTGCGAGGTCATGAAGTGCGCGGCGTGCAAGCCCTCGATAAGCGTCCCGATGTCGCGTGACTTCTCCGCGGCTCCAAGCCGAAGCAGGACCACGGTGAGTTGCTGGCCCAGATCATCGTGGAGGTCTCGCGAAAGTGACGCTCGTTCCTGTTCCTGCGCGTGGAACAGCCGCTTGAGCAACCGCCCGCGCTCCTCGAACAATGTGCGAAGCGGCCGCACCACGACAAGCCACACCGCAGGCGAAAGCACCGCCGTCAGGGTCAGCGAGTCCACGGCGGCTCGGTTGAAGTCCCCCTCGATCAACGTAGGGAACAGCACGAACACGAGCCATGATGAGCATCTCGACAACGAACGCGAGCCCGAGGACCACCAGCAGCACACGCCTTGGTGATGGTGTCGCTCGCCCCGCGTTCGCCATATTCTCACGCATGGCAAACTGTCTGCGCGGCGGCCCGGCTATTCCAGTCCGACCCGATCATCGGCCCAACTGCAGCAACTGCTGGAACATCTCGTTGGTCGTGCTGATCACTCGAGTCGCCGCCGAATACCCCGTCTGAGCGGTGATAAGCCCGATGAACTCCTGCCCGAGGTCGACGTTCGAGGTCTCGAGCGCCCCCCCGACGACTTGCCCCGCCGAAGCGGTGCCCGGCTCGGCGATGATCGCCGACCCGCTGCTCCCGCCCGCCGCGTAGAGGTTGTTCCCCACATCCATCAGCCCCTCGGTGTTCATGAAGGTGGCGATGGGAATCTGCCCCAACGTCCGCGTGAGCCCGTTGCTGAAGGTGCCGACGATGATGCCGTCGGGCGAGACGCCGAACCCGCGGAGCGTGCCGATCGGCGATCCGCCCGCGCTCCCCGTCAGCGTCGACCGCTGATCCGCCAGCGAACGCACCGAGTTCTGTTGATCCTGGAACTGCAGGTCAATCACCAGCGGCGTCCCCGCGCCCGCGAGAGACCGGTCGATGCTCGCGGACATGGCGGCCCCGGGGATCAACTGCCCGTTGGAGTCGAAACTCACCGTCCCCTGACCGACAATCGCGCTCGCGTCGTCGTCATCGGCACACTCCGCAGCCCACGTCCATGTTGTGCCGCCCGTCGCATTGATCGAGGACAACACAAGGTTCAGATCAAGATTGATTCCCGTCCCGAGCGAGTCGTACACCGTCAGGGAGGTCCGTACGCCCTCACCGTCGGCAGCGCTGGTCTTGTTGGAATAGAACGCCGACCCGAGTTGGAGCCCCGCCGCGTCGCGCCGCACGATGTTGCCCGCCGCGACCAACAAGTCGTTGGTCTCACCGATGTTGCCGACAATCTGGATGTTCCCGGTGCCGTCGATCGTCACGCCCGACGTCGAACCGTCGGGATTCACCACGCCCGCCGTAATACCGAGCGTTGTCTCGATGAACGTCATGACATCCTGCACGGTTGTGCCCGCCGCGATCGTCAGGCTCGCGTCGGGGATCACGCGGCCGCCCTTGGTGGCACCGGAGATCGTGATCTGCTGTCCCACCGCGTAGAACGCTGTTCCGCTCCCGGGGAGCGAAGGGTCTTCGATGTTCGTCATGAGCGAGCCCGCCACCGCCGAACCGCCACCCACCAGCGCTAGACCCGTCGTTGCGTTGCCCGACAGGGCGATCTCGGCCCCCGTGGTGGGCAGTGTGCCGTTCGCTCTGAGGTTGCCCGAGAACGTTGCCGACCGGGTCGCCTCCGCGATGGTCAGCTGCCCGACGGGGATGTTGACGGGTTGCAAGTCGCCCCGCACGACGTTCCACGTCGCGTCAACCCCCCATCCCATGAGCCGCTCACCCCCCACCGTCACCAGGTCGTTCTCGATGTTCTGGCGGAACGATCCTGCCCGCGTGTAGTACTGCGAATCGCCTTGCCGGACGACGAACAGCCCACCGCCCTCGATGGCCATGTCTCGTGCGTCGCCCGTCGTCGAGAAGTTTCCCGTGGAGAAGTTCCGCTGCGTCGCCGCCACCTGCACGCCCAGCCCCACCTGCCTGGGATTGGTCCCGCCGTTCGCGTCCGAGGGCCCGCCGCCCGACGACAGCGTCCGTGAGAACATCGAACTGAACAGCATCCGCGACGATTTGTACGACGTCGTGTTCACGTTCGCGATGTTGTTACCGATCACTTCGATGTTCCGGCTGTTCGCGTTAAGCCCGCTGAGCCCCGTGAACAATGATGTCGTCGATGCCATGCGTCTACTCCTCGTCTGTCTCGTCTGTTCAGGTGTTCCGTCCGTGTTCTTACCGACCGCTGATCTTCTTCCCCAGCGCCGCGAGCAACCCAGCCCCCGTCGCTTCCCGCGGCCCCTCGACCTTCGCCTCGGGCACCACCGCGTCAATCCCCGTCACCACGTCGCCCGCCTTCATCTCGCCCGCACGAGAGACCTTCCTGGATCCGACATCCAGCTTCAGCCACTCGCCGTCGATCTGCACAAGCACCTTGGACGACCCGGCGAGTTCCGCCTTGTCGGCCGCCGCGCCAAGGCGCTTCAACTGGTCCTCGTTCAACTCAAGATCAGAATCCTTCTCGACCTCGACCGCCCGCCCACTGCTGATCTTCCCGCTCGTCGCGGATTTGAGCAGATCGGCGAACCCCGCCGATCCGATCTCCGCACGCCCCAGACGCGCCGGCGAGCTCTCGCCCGCTGGCACCACTCCGGACCCGAGTTTCTTCAGCAAATCCATCTGCATGCTCATGACTCGCTCCATCGAAAGCGGCTCGCGCTCCGCACGTCCTCTTTCGTCCTCTCCCTACTTCGCCGACACGCTGTCGAGATAGTCCATCGGCATCCGCCCGCCGCCCACGAGGTTCAGCACCACGCCGCCCTGGGTCCGCGAGACCGACTCCACCTCCGCCGTCACACGCTCGAGGTCGAGATTAAGACCGTTGACCTTCTTCCCAATCATCCCCGCCGCGGAGATGAACTCGTTCTGCCGCGTGATGTCCGACAGGTTCGTCGACAGGTCCATGTTGCTCTGGATCGACCGGAGCGTCGACATCTGCTGGAGGAGCGTGTTCGTGTCGTTGGGCGCGAGCGGGTCCTGATTCGACAACTCGGTCAAGATCAGTTTCGTGAAGTCCTCGGTCGTCAGCCCGCTGACCCCCTGACCCATATTCCTGTTTCCGCCAACATTGCTGATCGCACTCATGATCGTTCTCCGCGCACGTTCGCCGCGCAAGTTCTGCCCATTCCTGTCACACCACCGCGTCCACACGAAGCCTCAGCAATCCCGATGCCGAACCGTCCGACTCCGCCCAGACACCCCCACCCTCCGCAGCGCCGATCGCTTCCAACTCGTCCGCGACCTGGTTATTCTCTTTCCCGCTCCGCGGTTCGCCATGGGATCTCTGGCCACCGCCGCTCTGATCGCCGTAATGCTGGCCCGGAGTTCCTTGGAACGATCCCTCGCCCGGCCGGGTCGGTTCCGGGGCTGCAAGCGTGGTGACGCCCACAACCTCGATGCTCTTGACGATCAGGCCTGACTGCTCGATGGATCGCTTGAGGCCGTCCACGCCCTCGCGCAGGATCTGCCGTGCCTGCTCACTTTGCGCGTCAAAGACGGCCGTCACGCGACCGTTCTCAATAGTCAAGTCAATCTTCATGGAGCCCAGGTGCTCGGGATTGAGCCGCAGCGACATCACGCCGCCCTTCTGCCGCAGGGCCGCCGCCAGCCCGCGCGACATCTGTGCCTGGATCTGTTCCTTGCTCTCGCCCTTTGTCGCTCCGGCCACGCTCACAGCTCCCTTGCCCGAACGAACCGCCGCACCGAACGCGACGCCGAACGCTCGACCACCGCTGTTGAACAGCCCGCCAAAGTCGCTCGCCGCCCCTCCCCCACCGCTGCCCACACCCGCGCCGCCGACCCCGCTACCACCCGTTGAACCAACACCCGAAACGCCGACCACCGCCGGCCGTGCGGCTGTCGCCTGCGCAATGCCCTGTGGCACCGCCGGGGCGTTCGTCACGGGAACAGCCCCCGAAGAAGCCGCCCGCGCCGCCGACGCGCTCTCCACGCTGTCGGCAAACCTCGATCGTGCCGGCTCAACCTGACCGACGCGAACGCTGAACACGTCCGACGCGGGTTCCGCCTTCGACGACTTCGCCGACTCGGCGACAACAGCCCTGGATTCAACCTCGGCCACAGACGAACGGTCCCTGATGAGCCCGAGCGGGTCGCGAGCAGCGCCCACCGGCTCAGCCGCAACCTCTTCGGACGGCGCACGATCCGCGCCACGACGGGCCGAACCCGCCGGAGCCAGACGGTCAGGTTCATTCTTCACAATACGAGTCTCAGTCGCAACAGCCTCCGACCTCGTCGCACCCTCGATCGGTTCTGACTTCGACGCCACGGGCCCTTGAACCTCACCAACCGCTTTCGTGTGCGTCACCTCGGCATGCGTCGGTGTTGATTGGTCCGTCGCGGTCTTCGCTTGAAGACCCGCCGAGTCCTGCTCCTTCGCCGGCACTTCAGGCGTGATCTTCTTTCCTTCGGCCGTGGGAATCGCTGTTTCCGCTCGCTCATCGTCTTCGTCTGTGGACGCCGCCCGCCCAGTCTCAGACGCTTCTTCGGCCTTCGCGATCTCCGACTCGCTCCGCTCGGCGTCTTGCGCGCCGGGGGTCCGGTCGATTTCCACCGTCGGTTTCTGCGCGGTCTGCGGCACAATCTGCGCCACACCCACCGCCGCGTTGAGCCCCATGCCGAGCCTGAGCGAGAGCACCGCCGAGAATCCCTGCCCCTCGGCACCCTCGCGTGGCTTTGTGCCAGCGGCACCGGAACGAACATTGGACGCTGCAATCGAAGAAGTCGTCATGGAGTCTGGTTCCCGGACGCGGGCAAAAGCCCGTATGTCCGGAGACGTTCCAGCAACTTCGCTGCCAACTCGGGCTCCGCCTTGGCCATCATGTTGAGAAGTTCCGTCCGCTTGGACGGGTTCATCGCGTTCAGGTACCTCAGCGCGCGGTCCTCACCCTGCGTCGCGGGTTCCTTGGGCGCGTTCGCCGACACGGGCAGGCCCATCGTCACCTCGGGAGCGACTCCCGCGATGATCTCCTTGATGGTCGCCACCGCGTTCTTCGTGTCCATCCCTTCCAGCACCGCCATCGCCTTCTTGAACTGCCCGTCCAGCGTCTTGGCCTCGGCTTCCTTGCGGACGGCGTCGAAGGCGATCTTTTCCTTCTCGAACGCCGACCGCTCGGTCACCAACCGCTCCGACTGAGCCCGCAGGTTCGTCTGCATCGCCTCGATGTCGCTCTGCAGCTTCTTGAACCGCTGCATATCCAATTCGGTCGCCTCAAGCCGAACCGCCAATTTCTCCTGCGCCGTCATGGTCGGCTTCTGTTCCTTGGTCTTGACCTCCATGATCTTCGCCTCGGTCTCCTTCGATTTGGCTTCCTCTTCGAGCCGTGCCGTTTCGGAGGACACCGTCTCGCCCAGGGCCGCCTTGACCGACCGGACACGCTCGACGGTGAGTCGGTCGGTCATCCCCAGCCACCCCACAAACGCGACCACCGCGAAGAAGTTCGCCACGCCGAGCACACTGAGAATCGTCCAGATCTTGTTCATGCAGCCCTCCGTACATCCTCGGCGGCACGATCTTCCTCAGACTCGTCCCGCGATCCACCCCGGATCACCGCCATCTCGTCCAGCGCAGCGTCCTCACGGCGTTTCTGCTCGTCCAGCCAGGCTTCGTACCGCCGCTCGCGGAGCGTCTCGACCGCCTTGCGTGCCGTCGTCGCCCGCAGCAGTTCCGCCCTGGCCGCTTCGAGGCGCCTGCGCACGCCGCCGAGCTTGAACACCGCCCGGCTCGCCGCTCCCATCATCGCGAGCGAGCTGCCCGCCTGCATCTTCACGCCGCGCAGGTCGACCGATCCGCCGACTCGCAGCATGTCGCGCATCTCACCCTTCTCGCGATCGATCGACCGCTGGCACGCGACGATCTCCTCCTCGGCCGCCCGCCGTTCGTGCTCGAGCCCGGCGACGACGAGCTGCTTCGTGCGTTCGACCGCCGCCCGCTGCCGCAACACCGCCTCGAGTTGGAACTTGAACTTCGCCATGCTTCAGAGCCCTTAGTTCCGCTTTCCCTTGCGTCCCTTGTCGATCTGGTCATACGCCGCCTTCGTGAGCGCGATCAGGTCCGCCCGCGCCTTGACAAAGTCCGGCACATCCCCTCGACCCTGCCGGAGCATCGCGTTGATCGCGGGCGTCACCTCGATCGCCACGTCGTGCTCCACGCTGCTCCCCCGCGCGTAGGCCCCGATCTGCACCAGGTCCTCCACCTCGCGGAACAGCGCAAGAAGGCGTGCCGCACGCTGCCTGGCTTCGATGTGATCCTTGTCCGCGATGTCGTCGGCGATACGGCTGATCGAGTCCAGCACGTCCACCGCTGGATAGTGCGCCTTCTGCGCCAGTTTCCGCGACAGCATCAGATGCCCGTCGAGGATCCCGCGAGCCGCGTCCGCGATCGGCTCGGTCATGTCGTCGCCCTCGACCAGGATCGTGTACAGACCCGTGATCGACCCGGCAAGCCCGTTCTCCCCCGCCTCCACCGCGCCCGCACGCTCGAGCAGCAGCGCCATCTGCGCGAAGACGCTCGGGGTGTACCCCTTCGTCGCCGGCGGCTCTCCCACGCTCAGGCCGATCTGCCGCTGCGCGTGCGCGAATCGCGTCACAGAGTCCATCACCAACAGCACGTCCCGACCGCGGTCGCGGAAGAACTCCGCCACGGTGCACGCGACCTTCGCCGCCCGAAGCCTCATCGACGGGCTCTCGTCGCCCGTCGCCGCGACAACCACCGAACGCTCGCGCCCGCGGTCGCCCAGGCTATGCTCGACGAAGTCGCGCACCTCGCGGCCACGCTCGCCGATGAGCCCCACGACGCAGACGTCCGCGTCGGACTGCTTGACCATCGTTCCCAGAAGCGTGCTCTTGCCCACGCCCGGACCCGCGAAGATCCCCATGCGTTGCCCGCGCCCGATCGGCGTCATCAGGTCCACACCACGCAGACCGGTCGTCAAACGCCGCGTGATCCGCCCACGCTGCATCGCCGCCAGCGGCTTGGGGTTGATCTCACGCGGGATCAGACCCTCGATTCTCGTTCCGACCCCTTTTCCGTCGATCGCTCGCCCAAGCCCGTCGATCACCCGCCCGAGCAATCCCTCGCCCACGCCGACCGTCGGGCTCGTCTGAAGCCCGACCACACGATCTCCCGCGCACAACCCCGCGGTCTGCGCCAGAGGCATCACGATCGACTGCTCGCGTGAGAACCCGACCACCTCGCCCAGAAGGCCGTTCTTGCCCATCGAGACCAGCGACCCCACCGGCATCGGCAGGTCGTCCACCAGCACCGTCATCCCGCGCAGCGACGCCACCTCGCCGCACACCCGCATCGGCTGCATCTCGCCCAGCACACGCATCGCGTCCGCGACCGTCGTCATGACTCGCCTCCGGTCTCGCCGCGTTCTTCGGACACGCCGGGCTCCTTGCCGCGTCCCGTGTCCCGCGTCATCCCGCCGTACAACAGCGTGTCCGACACGCGGTCCAGCTGCGTCCAGATCGACGCGTCGATCTCGCCCCCGCTCGTCCGTGCCACGCAAGAACCGCGGGGCAGGCCCGGGTCCATCGCCAGTTCCATGTGCTGCGCCGCCGAGAAACGAGCCATCATCGACGGCATCGCCTCGCGCAGAACCGTCTCATCCTCCGGATTGATCGCGATGGTCAGCTTCGAAGGCCTCATGATCATCCCGAGCGCCGACTCCACCTGCGAGACCGCGATCTTGGGATCCGTCTCGATCCGACTCTTGATCACGCGCTCGGCGATCTGGATCGCAAGACGCAGAATGTCCTGCCTGGCCTCGCCGAGCATCCGCTCGCGAGCAACCTCGAATTCCGCAGCCCCGGTCATCCACCGAGCCTCGATCTCCGAAAGCGTCGCCCGAGACGCCGCCAGAGCGGCCGCGTGACCGTCGGCCTCGCCTTTCGCCCGCCCCTCGGCAAGCCCCTTGGCCAGGCCCTCGCGGTACCCCTGCTCCTTCGCACCTTCGAGCATCCCGGCCCGCTTGGACCCCGCGTCGGCCACGATCGACGCCGCATGATTGGCCGCCTCGCGTTCAACCGCCGCCGCTCGCTCGCGCAGATCGCCCAGGTGCATCACCACCGCGGGCCGGTTGCCGGGACTCCAGGTTGCCTGTCGGATCAGTGCCATCGTGCTTGTACCTCGTGCCGCGTTTCAGACTTGAGATCTCACACCAGCAACTCGCTGTCCCCGCCGCGCCCTTGGATCACGACCTCGCCCGACTCCTCGAGTCGCCGGACGATGTCCACCACCCGCTGCTGGGCGCTCTCGACATCGCTCACCTTGGTCGGCCCCATGTACTGCATGTCTTCCTTGATCATCGCCGAGGCCCGCTCGGACATGTTCCCGAAGATCTTGTTCTTGAGCTCCTCGCTCGCCGTCTTGAGGGCCAGCGCCAGCTCGTGGTTGTCCACTTCCTTCAAGACCGACTGGATCCCCTTGTCGTTGACCATCTTGATGTCCTCGAAGACGAACATCAACCGACGGATCTGCTCGACAAGGTCCGGATCCTCGGCCTCGAGCCCCTCCAGGATCGACTTCTCCGTCGCCCGGTCCGCCAGGTTCAGGATCTCCGACACCGTCGGCACGCCCCCGGCCTTCTCCATGCTCTGCATCAGCATGCTGCTCAAACGACTCTCAAGCCCACGCTCGACTTCGCGGATCACATCCGGGTTGGTCTGGTCCATGTTCGCCACGCGCTTGATGACCTCCAGCTGCTTGGCCATCGGGAGCCCCCCGATGATCTCCGCCGCCTTGTGGTGCGGCATGTGGCACACGATCAGCGCGATCGTCTGCGGGTGCTCGTCCTGAATGAACGTCAGCAGGTTCTCGCTCTCCGCACGCTGCAGAAAGCTGAACGGCTTGCGCTGCACCTGCGTCTGGATCTGCGACAGCACCTTGTCCGCCTGCTTGGGGTCCATCGAGTTCTTAAGGAGGGCCCTGGCGAACTCGAGATTGCCCTCGCCGACGTGATCGCTCGCCACCGAGACGTTGTAGAACTCCTCGACCACCGCGGCCTGAAGCGACTTGTTCACACGCCCGAGCGAGGCGAGCTCGCGGGTGACCTCCTCCACCGCCTCGGGCGGGAGGAACTTCATCACCGCCGATGCGTGCTCGGAGCCGACCGAGAGCAGCAGGATCGCCGCTTTGCTCATCCCCTCCAGGTCCTCGGGCTTCTCCGGCAGTTTCTCGTTGGGCTTGCGTGCCATTCGTCTTCTCCAGGTTTATCCCGCCGTCCGTCCAGCCGTCCATCCCGCTCGCGTTCATTCCTCGATGCTGACCCACCGCTTGAGCAACTTCGCCGTCGCCTCGGGGTCGGACTTGACCATCGCCGTGACCTGCTCGAGCAGCATCGCGGTGCGGACCTCGCCCTCTTCCAACTCGATCCCCGCCATCGGCGTGTCCGACTCGTCGGCCTCGCCGATCAGATCCGAGTTGGTCTCCAGCGCCGGAGGCACCCCGACCAGTTCCTCCGCGGTCGGAAGGTCCTGCTTCTTTCCAGCCTTCTTGACCATCACGAACATGAACCCCAGAGCGCCGAGCCCCAAGAGCGCCAGAACCGCCTTGTCGATGATCTGCGGGAGCGTCATGCCCATCAGCACACCGCCGCTGCTCCCGATCCCGCCCAGCAACCCCGCCTGCTGCCCGGTGCCGCCGACCGTCATGAGCGTGTCCACGGGGATCAGGCTCACCACCACCTGTCCGTCCATGGGCGTCGCCGCTGCACCGTTCACCGCTTGAGTCATCGTCCGAACGTGCGGCAGGATGCTCGCCTTGATCTCAGGCTGCATGAGCCCGAACGCCTTCAGGATCGCCGCGTCGTCCGCGTTACCCTTGCCGTCAGGCCCCTTGAGCATCGCCGCGATGTACCCGCGGGGAACGTTCACGCTGACCGCGACCATCGTCGGCATCCCTCGCGGGTCGACCGTCTCGGCTGTCCGCGACCCGAACTGATTGTCCGTCTGCTTCTCGCTCTGCTCGTTCTCGTTGCTCTGCCCGCCCGACCCGCCGCGGTTGATGTCCGCCGGCTGGTTCGACCGCACCCCCGCCTCCGCTCCCTTCGAACCCTCACGCTGCTTGCTCGTCGTCTCCGCGGCACGCCGAGGCGCCGAGACGCTCCCCTCGCCGACGGGAAGGAACTTCTGCTCGCGACTGGTGACCTTGGTCACGTCCACCTGCGCGGTGACGGTCACGACCACGCCGGGGATGTGCGCGAGCAAGTCGCTGATCTTCCGCTGCGTCTCGTTCTCGACTCGCGACGCGTGCTCGAGATACGTCGTGGGGATCATGTCGTTCTCGCTGGTCGTCTTGCGTTGACGCCCGCTCCCGTCGATCACCCGCACCCGCTCGGGGCCCAGGCCCGCCTTCGCCCCGCCCACGAGGTACGCGATCGCGTCCACCGTCCGCTGGTCGAGCGGCGTGCCCGTCTCGCTGAAGACCGCGACGCTCGCCGTAGGCTTGCGGACCGACGAACCAAGCCCCGAAGCCTCCGGCACGTCGAAGAGCACACTCGCGCTCTTGATCCCCGGCATCGTCGAGATGATCTTGTCCAGCTCGCTCTTGAGGGCCGCGTTGTAGATCTGGTCGTTCTGCTGCCTGGTGTTGCTCCAGCTCTGCGATTGCAGGATCGTCTGGAAGAACCCGCTCGTGTCCGCGGGGAGCTGCTTGTTCTGTGAGAGAAGCGCCATCGCGCGGTCCTTCTGGTCCGCCGGCACCATCACCTGCCCGCCCTTGTTGTCGGTGGTGATCCCGGCAGTCGACAGAAAGGTCTGCGCCCGCTGCTGATCCGCGATGGGCAGCCCCGGGAGCAGCGCGACGAGCGTCGAACGCCCGGTGTACTGGCTCACCAGAAAGAGCCCCATGACCAGGATCACCAGGAAGCTGCCGATCAGCACCCGCTCGGTCGGCCCGAGCCGACCCAACTGCTGCTTGATCAGGTCCATCGATCGCCGAATCGCATCCATCGCGGCCTCCTGCCGATCCACCCTACCCATTGGTTCGCGCCATCCTTGCGCGTCCAATGTTGCGCCTCCGCGCAACTCCCGCTCCAACTTCGGTCCCCGGCCCGCTTCACCATTCAATTCACCCCCACCCAAAGCCCGGTCCGATCACCCGTGGTCCCAACGTCCGAAAAGTCTTTATCCACCCCTCTCCCCCGACACCCCAAAACGGAAAGAGGCACGGATGCGAGCATCCGTGCCTCTCTGAAGTTCAGTCTGGAGAAGGATTTACACCCGCATCTGCTTGATCTCGTCGTACGCCTCCATCACGCGGTTGCGCACCGCCTGGAGGGCTTTGAACGCGGTATCGGCCTTGGACGTTGCGAGCATCACGCCCTCGACATCGTCGCGGCGACCCGCCGCCAGGTCCTCGGTGGCCAGGCTGGCGTCCTGCTGCAGCTTGTTCACCTCGTCGAGGTTCTTGAGCAGCACGTCCTTGAACGAGCCGCCCGGCTGGCCGATGTTGGGCCTGGTCCCTCCCGCGAGGGGCCCCGCGAACGGGGTAGAGCCCTGACCGACGTTTCTGATGAGTCCCAAAGGATCGCTCATAGTTCATTCCCCGCGTCGATCGGTCTATGCGAGCAACCGAAGCGCCGCGTTCATCATCGCCTTGGTGGTCTCCGCCGCCACGACGTTGGCCTCATACGCACGCGACGCCTCCATCGCGTTGATCTGCTCCACAACCGGATTGATATCCGGCACCATCACGATACCTTCGCTGTTCGCGTACGGATGCCCCGGCTCATTCCGGGCCACCAACGCGTTCTGGTTGATCTCGATCTCCGCGATGTGGACGCCCATCTCCTGACCGGTCTTGGTCTTCGCCGAGGGGTCCCCCGCCGCGAACATCGCCGCCCGCCTCAGGTACGGCGCGTAATTCCCGTCGGCGTCCTCGAGCGCGTTGGCGTTGGCGATGTTCGCCTGAATCACGTTCATCCGTGTCCGCTGGGCGATCATGCCGCTGACCGAGATATCCAGTGCGCCGTACATGCTTCAAGGACCTCCGCAATTCTCGTGCCAACCCACCACCCGACCCGCCCACTACACCCGCTGCGCCAACGCCGACCGCATCATCTCAGCCCTGCTCCGCAGCATGTCCATCGACGTGCGGTACACCATGAGGTTTTCGGCTTGATCCTGCATCAGACGTTCAATATCACCGTTATTGCGATCGTGCATCAGCAAACCCCCGATCGGGGTCTCCGGCTTGAACGTCATCGTTCCGTCCGCCTCGACCTCAACCTCGCCCCCGGATTCAAGGGTCAGAGGCTTGGAATTGCCCGACGCCCGCTTTTCGTCCAACGCCTCCCCGAGTTTCTTCTGAAACTCGATCGGCGAGAGATCCACATGCAGAAACCCTGGCGTGGACAGATTGGCGATGTTGTGCGCGATCAGCCGTTGGCGGGCGCCGGCGAACTTCGCCATCGCTTCGAGCGCAGCCGTCGGGCCCCAATCTGTCAACCCGGCCAAACCCATGCCGATTCCTCCGCAAAGTCAACGCCAAAGTCATTTCCCGAGCCCGAACGGCTTACAGCCCTTCGGGAACGAGCCGCTCATCCTTCCACTTCTTGATCTTGAGACCCAGCGTCCGCACGCCGATGCCCAGCGCGCTGGCTGTCTTCTGACGGTGCCCCGCGAACCGGGTCAGCGTCGTCACGATCGTTTCGCGTTCGATGTCTTCGAGCGTCCGCACGGGTCCGTCAGCCTGACCCGGCTTGGTCTCGATAATCGACCCGACCAGCCCGCCCGCCGCCCCGCCGTTGGAAGACTCGACCGCCGTCCGCAGCCAAGGCTCCATCAGCCCGCGAGCGATGGTCATCGACTGCCTGCCCGCCGAGAGCACCACCGCACGCTCGCAGATGTTCTGCAACTCGCGCACGTTCCCGGGCCAGGTGTACCCGCGCAACAACTCGAGCGCGTCGGGCTCCATCCGCATGGGCCCACGCCCCTCGCGGCGGCAGATCTCCGCCACAAAGTGCGTCGCCAGCGCCGGCACATCGTCGAGCCTCGCCCGCAGGGGCGGCGCCGCTAGAGGCAGCACATTCAGGCGATAGTACAGGTCCTGCCTGAATGTCCCGTTGGTCACTTCCTTCAGCAGCACGCGGTTGCTGGTGGCGATCACGCGCACATCCACCCCGATGGGCGTGCTGGACCCGACCCGCTCGAACTGCCGCTCCTGCAAGACCCGGAGCAGTTTCGCCTGGATCTTCGGGCTGACCTCTGAGATCTCATCCAGCAGCAGCGTGCCGCCGTCGGCCAGTTCAAACCGGCCCTTGCGCAGTTTCTCCGCGCCCGTGAAGGCCCCGCGCTCGTGCCCGAACAACTCGCTCTCGAGCACGCTCTCGGAAAGAGCAGCGCAGTTCACCGCGAGAAACGGCTTCCCGGCCCGCGAACTCTCCTCGTGGATCGCCCGCGCGATCACTTCCTTGCCCGCCCCGCTCTCGCCGGTGATGAGCACCGTGCCCTGGCTGGCCGCGACGGACCGGATCTCCGCCTTGAGCAGCGCGATCACGGGGGTTTCCCCGATCAGACGATCCACCCCGTGCACGGAATCCGCTGCGCCGGCGACGGGGGCAGCCGCGGGCTGGTAACCCACCCGCAGCATCGCGTTCTCCTTCTTGAGCCCCGCGTGCTCGATCGCCCGCTTGACGTTGATGATCAGATCATCGCCCTCGAAGGGCTTCTGCAGGTAGTTGAACGCGCCCAGGCGGATCGCCTCGACCGCTGTCTGGATGCTCGCGAACGCGGTCATCAGCACGAGCGGAAGATCCTCGTCGATCGCGCGGATCTTCCCCAGGAGTTCGATCCCGGTCATCCCCGGCATCTTGAGATCGCTCACCACGCAGTCGGGCCGCTGCTTGGCGATCATCGCCAGCGCCTCCGCGCCGTCCGACGCCAGAACAACCTCAAACCCCGCCCGCTCGAGTGTCCCGCCGACACTGTCACGCAGGCTCTCTTTATCATCGACCACGAGAATCATGCTCATCTCAGGCTACCTCCGCATCCATGCACACCGATCGAATAGGAAATGTGACCGTTTCGCCTCGGGAAGGCCCGGGCTCCGCCGAACGCTCCGCCTCGTCCGTGAGGGGGAGTTCAATTGTGAACGACGCTCCTGATTGTTGCCCACCTCCAGCCGCCGAACCAGCGACCACGCGCCCGCCGTGCGAATCCACAATTCTGTGGACGATCGCAAGCCCGAGCCCCGTGCCCGCCGCCCGCGTGGTGAAGAACGGATTGAACATCCTCGCCAGCACATCGCTCGGAATCCCGGGTCCTGTATCAACCACACGCAACAACGCGCGAGCAGGCTTCTTCCCGCGCCCACGCGTCCGTTCCGCCGACAGAGTCACTCGCGCGGGGGCGGCGCCTTCCAAAGAGGCTTCGACCGCGTTTCGTACAAGATTCACCATCGCCTGTTTCAGGAGATCCCCGTCCCCCACGATCTCGACACCGTCCCCTTCACGAACAAACGTGACCCCGCGCCATCCCGGCGTCCCGTCATGGCACACACTCTCGAGCACCGCGTCGAACAGGTCCCCGGCCACAATCGTCTCACGCCCAGCCTTGAACTCGCGGCTGAACGTCATGACGTCCGTCACCACCCGGTCCAGCCCGCTCGCCGAACGCGCGATCTTCGAGGCGATCTCGCAGGGCTTGGGCTGACCGGCCAGATCCTCCATCAACATGCGGGCATACAGCCGGATGGCACCGAGCGGATTGCGAACCTCGTGGGCGATACCCGCCGCCATCTCACCGAGCGCCGCAAGCCGGCGCGTCCGCTCGAGCTGCTGGTTCGCCTCGGACAACTCGCGAGAGAGCCTGGCCACTTCACCCCGCAGGCTTTCGTGCGTGGCGCTGAGCTTCCCGGTGACGTCGTTGAACGCGGCCATCAGGTCGGCCAGGTCCGCCGGGCTCAGCGCGGGAGAGGGATTGGTGGGTGAGATGTTCATTACGCCTGGGTATCCTGGAAAATGGCCCCGCCCGGGCCGGCTTTCGATGCTCCGTAAGCCCCCTTGGCCCGTTCGGTCTTCCCGATCTCCGCCAGTTCGCGGGCCAGTTCATCGCGCTGGGTCCTCAGATCCGCAAGATCTTCCGAATCACGCGACGCCAGCTGCGACCACAGACGCGAGACCTCCGCCAGATCGCGAGAGACGCGTCCGTCGCCAGCGGTCGAGAGTGACTGCAACTCCGCCGAACGCTCAGCGAGCGACCCGGCGACTTCCGAGAGTTTGTTGATGAGCACCTGCCTCTGGTCGAGCACCTCGTCCAGCGCGTCGGTGTCCCGACGCACGACCGCTTCTTGCTGCCTCTCCGAGAGCGTGGAGAGGTCGAGCAGGATCGTGGCCTGCTCACGCACCAGTGCTTCCAGGGTTGTCGTCGCGTTCGTGGTCATCCTTGACCTCCTGTCAGCCGGGCGTCCCGCCCGGGATTTGGTTCGTTCTTCCCGCTTACGGTCCGGCCGGGTCCGGCGCGGTGGCTGTCTTGGTCCCGCCGCTCTCCCCCCACAACATCGACGTCGATTCCAACCACCGTTCCCAGTCCTGCCGGGTCATGGGAAGTGTCGGGTCGTCCCACACGCCCACGGGAAGCCCCGCGTAGAACCGCTTGGCCCGCTCGTTGGCAGCCTGGGCACGCTTCATGTCTCCCTGACGCAGGTGGCAACTGACGATCTGCGTCATCGCGACCAGTGCCGCCGGGTCCAGGTTGTACCGGTCTTTCGCCGCGTTGTAGTGCGTGATCGCGCCCTCGTAGTCCTTCATCCGAAACGCCGCCTCGCCCATGTAGAAGTACGAGTTGCGGAGGTACGTCTCCTCGGCCGCGGTGCGTCGGCGCGGGTCCTTGGCGTCCAGCTCGATCCGGACCTCCTCGTAAAGGCCGATCGACCGCCGGAGCCGTTCCGACCGCGTCGCTTCAAGCCGGACCTTCTCCGCCGGCGGGATCGCCTGCGTCAGGGTTTTCTCGATCTCGACCGCGGAAAGCCGCAGCGAGTCACCGAGCTTGAACCGGGCGGCCGTCACCTGCGGATCGGTCGGATAGCGTGTGAGAGCCTCCTCGAAGCGTTCGATCGCGGGGTCGTAGTCGCTCTTGCGGTAGTAGTGATTGGCGAGTTCGAAGATCGCGCTGCGGAAAGAGGCCGAGTCCGGGCCGCCGATCTGCCCCGAGACCACCGTCCGCAGGATCTGCTCGGCTTCCGCGTCGTTCTCAGCGTTCCCGTCGAGCAACAGGCAGCGCGCCAGCGGCACCTCGCTCGCGTCGGCCCACGGGCCCGAGCCGGTCTCCACATCACCGCGCGACTTGATCAGATCACGATAGATCGCGGCGGCGTTGTCGAGATCCCCGCGAACCTGGTACGCCTGCGCGAGACGGAAGCGGGCCTCGGGCTGCCTCGGGTCGCCCGGCCTCTCGGCGGCATACAGCTGGAAAATGCGGACGGCGGCCTCCTGATCGCCCGCGCGGTCGTAGCAGTCACCGGACATCCACAGCGAATCGCTGTACATCTGCACGTTGGACAGCACGACCTTGTCGGCGTGCTTGCGGTAGTACACCGCCGCCGCGGTCAGATGGCTGCGAACCTGCCCCCGCGTCGCCGGGTCAAGATCCGCCAGGGCGACGTCGCTCGTGCTCTTGGCCTTGACGGCCGCGATGATCTCGTCCGCAGACCTGCGGTGCGCCGACGCCAGCCCGAGCAGCGTCTCGCCCGGGAGGTTTGCCTCGCCAAGCACACGCTCGGCCAGCACGCCGTACCGCAGCGAGAGTTCCGTTGCGCCACGATCAAACCGATCCGTCGCCCGCTTGGTGAGGCTCTCCGCGACCAGCACGGCCGAGACCTCGCGGCTCTTCTCGCCCTTGCCGAGCAGCTCGACAAGCCGCGTGAAGGCCGCCAGGGCTTCTTCGTCGTCGTCCATGATGCTCGCCGCCTTGGCAAGCCCGAACTCGCCCCAGAGACGCCAGCGCGACGAGGGGACCGAGTCGAGCACCAGCTGGAAACGCTCGCGCGCCCCGGCGTGATCACCCTTGAGCGTGAGCACCTGCCCCTGCAGCAGGGTGAGCTGCATCATCCGAAGATCCCCCGGGGAGATCATGTTCGCCGCCACCGACAGTTGAACCTCCGCCGCGTCGAGCGATTGCACCTCGATGTACGCCCGGGCCAGCAGGAGATGCAAAGGCCCGCGCTCGCGAGGGCTCACCGCGTCAAGACGGGGCAACTCCCGCAGGAGCCGGTTCATCGCGTCCTCCGCGTACCCGCGGTCGATCTGCAATTCGGCCTGCCGCCCCAGGGCCCATGCCCGGTCGTCCGCGGCGAGTTGAGGATCCATCAGCAGCGCGGAGACCAGCTCGAACGCCGCCTCGTCGCGACGGCGTGCGGGCTCCATCGCCTCGTCCACCAGACGCCGATACAGAACTAGGCGTCTTCCCTTCTCGTCGGACGGGAGCGAATCCGCCCGCTTCCGCGCCGCGTCAAACTCGCCCAGCGAGAGCAGCGTGTCCGCGAGATACGAGATGTCGCTCGCCGGCAGTTCAACCCCGAGCGTCTCCGCTTCGAGGTACGACGCCTTGATGTTCTTGTTGTTGTCCTCGCGGTCGATCCCAAGCCCGCGCTGCCCGAGGTACAGCGCACGCCCCATGAGCTGGTTGAACTCACCCTGCTTGGCCGAGGAGAGGTCGGGCGTTCCGACGTACGGATACACCTGCGTGTTCAGGGTCGCGATCGCCGCCTCGTACTCCGCCGCCGCCACCTGCTGCTCAGCCTTGACCAGCGGGGACTCGAAATCGGGCTTGGGGACCAGCGTCATCGCGTGCATGACAGTCGCCACCATGATGCCTGCACCGAGTACGAGCGCCGGCAACTGCCACACGTCACCCCAACCCACAACCGCGGACTTCTCCGAAGTCGAGGCGGGATCAGGCTTTGCGGCTTCGGTCTGGCTCACGCGGCACCCATCTTTTCCGCCGGAATCCGTCGGCACGCCCGACTTCTCCAGCAGCGGCCGACTTCCGGCCCGACGGGTCTATCGGGTGACGCGCAAAATCACCTTGATGTTCGAGGCACTTCCTGCGCTTATCCGGTCCTTCCGCGCATTCCGCGAGTTATCGCCCCCCCCCAACCACCGCCCGCATCCCCCTGCCACCCTACTCCCCATCCGATTCGTGGGGGGGATCCGTCTCGTCTTCCGTCAGTACAACCACAGCCGTCCGCGTCAGGATCTCGGCTCGGTGCCGCCGAGAGGGTTCGAGAAACGTCAACGCCACCACCGGCGGCATTCCCCACTTGATCCCGTTGCGCAGGATCGCGGCCCCGAACGCCACACGCTCGATCCCCTCGTCCGGCTTGGTCGCGTCGGGAACCTTGGGCAGACTGACGACCATGCAACCGGCCAACGCCTTGCCGATCGATCGTGAGAACAGCACCTCGGCGATGGTGGTGTGCGCGAAGGCGAACCCCATGGCCAGAAGCATCAGTTTCACAGGCTGCGCCGACGCCGCGGCCTCGACCGAGAAAATCTCCGTGATGGGCATGTCGATCAGCCTCGACGCGATCACCAGCGCGATCCCCCCGTCGATCAGCGTCGCGATCACACGCCTCGAAGGCTCCGCGAGCGCGAGCCCGCGTGGCAGCACAAAGTCAGGGTTCTTGTCCGACCGCAGCACGAACACGATCACCGACGCGGCGATCAGGAACAGCATCGCCCCAAGCATCACCGCGTCCGAACGCGTCAGCGGCCCCGCCATTACCGCCGGGCCCGAGTAAAGAGTCCGCCCCGTCCAGAGCGAAACCTCAGCCACCGACAACGGCTCCTGCTTCATCGCCCCCGTCGCGCCAAGATCCCACACCAGCCCAAGCCTCGAAAGCCCCTCCATCGGCAGCAGCCCGAGCATGCCCCGGGCCCCGGAAATCGCCGTCACAAGCCTGGGACCAGCCGCGTCCATCTCAAACACGCGCACCGTCGACCACGTCGGTTCCGCCGCGCTGGGCGCAATCACGTACAGCGAGCCGCGCTCAACAAGAAACACCGACATCGCCGCGTCCGACGCGTTCAGCTCGCCCGACACCGACCGCGACGAGGAACTCCACACAAACCCGCCGCCCTCCACCCGTCCACGCCACCACTCGATCACGCGAGCTCCGACCCCGATGACGCTCAACCCGCCCGCCTCCGCCGAGAGCTTGAGCGTGCTCATCGCCGCGGCACCCTTGGGAAGTTCGACATCGGTCCACACACGGTCGCGCAGCACGCGAAGTTTCCACTCGGCTTGGCCCGCCTCAACCCCGCCCCCCGCTCTGCGTTCGCCCTCCGTCAGAGCCACAGGCCCCATCGGCGTCCCGACAAACCCCGCGAGTCTTCCACCCCCGGGCAGTTCCGGCTCGGAGAGCAGCCGCCCCTCCGGCTCGTCCGCCCAGATGTCCAGCACCCGCGGCACCGTCGACATCGAGAGCACCTGCCGCACCATCCCCGCTTCCGGATGCTTCGTGTCCACCGCGACAGGCTCAAAGATGAACGTCGCTTGATTCTCCCACGCCGCGATCCCCTCGGGACGCTGCGCGAGCTGCGCCGAGACCCGCAGCGACCCGTCGGGCGATCCGTGCGCCACGCCATCCGCCGCCGACACCGCACGCCGCGGCGGCACGTGATACACCTGCCACAGCGAAGGCTCGTCCGTGCGCATCTTCGGCCTCTCGCGCACCAACCATGCGTGCGAGGTCCCCAATCCCGACGTACGCCTCGGGCCGTCGGTGATCGCCGGCGCCCCGGCCCACGGCAGCATCTTCGGCTCGCCCGACGCGAACGCGCCCGCCGAGCACAAGAGCATCACGCACACGAAGCACATCACTCGCAGCATCACTTGGGCGCCTCCTGCGCCAACTCGTCCACCGACCGCACCACACTCACGCGATGACGCTTGACCAGTTCCGCAAGATCGAACAACGCGGGGTTCAGAGGCTTGTTCTCCGGGTCGTACGCCGTGATCGTCACACGTACCCGCGTCCCCGTTTTGCCAACACCCGGCAGTTCATTGAGCGTGATGTCCGTCTTGTGCTGAAACCTGGGGTTCACCGTCGGGTTGCCCTTGACGGGCGTGGGCTCAAACTCCGTCAGCACCGACGCCACCACCGCGATCCCGTTCTCATCCCGCAATTCCACGCTCATCGGCTCAAAGTTCGACGGCGAGAACCGGATGACCCGAGTCCCCCCCCCACCTCCCCCCGGACCCGGCAAGGTCATTTCCGCCACGCCCTGCGAGACCCACGCCACTGTCGTCCTCGGGTCCGCGAGCAAAGGCTCGTCGATCGGCGTCACCGCGAGCAACTCGATCAGATCAAGCGGCAACACCGGCAGCCCGAACCTGCTCACCCGCTCACGCGTCGCCTTCGCATGCTCCCCCGAGAGCCCCGGGCGATCCTCCCGGGACAGATCAAGCCACCAGTACCGCTCGTTGTTGGACCCCAGCACAAAGTACGTCTCGCCGAGCTTTTTCACCGTGAGCGACAGGTTCCGAGGCAACTCGACCATCAGGTGCCCCTCGGTCACCTCGTCGAGCTTCTCCCCCTCCGCCGTCACGCCGCGCAGCCAAAGAGTCGTCCGCATCCACAGCCGGTCGAGTTTCGCCACGCGCTCGTTGTGCCTGGCTGCGAACTCCCGCGCCGTCGGCGGCGGCACACCCACCACCGGCGGCACCACGGGCTTGTTCTGCGATGTGAGCCCGCACCCCGAGCCCGTCGCCAATACCGCAGCCGAAACCGCGATCACCAACCCGCCCGCCCAGGATCGGTTAGTCCGCACCGATCACCTCGCCGAGTTGCTCGATCACCGCCGCGGTGGTCTCATCGTCAAGACCCGGGTCCACCACGTCAACAATCGGCGCGGGCGTCTCCGCCGCCAGACGTTTCTCGCGCACCCGCATCACCCCCGCCTGTTGCCCCTCATAGACCAGAATCCGTCGCCGAACCAGGAGCAACGCCAGCACATACCGGAACGCCCGCTGACGCGGCTGATCCGACGCCGCCAACTGCTCGAACAGGTCCAGCAACTCGTCGTCGCCCAGGAGCAGCTTCTTTTTCGTGTCCGCCGGCTGGTACGTCGCCCGCCAACTGGCAAAGAGCGTCATCCCCGGCACCGAACCAGACCCCAAACCAGACCCAGGCCTCGCACCCTCAGCCCACGCCGCGACCGAGTAGTCGAGCCGCTGCAGGTCCTCTCGCCCCTCCACCTCCACCAACGCCACAACCATGGCTTCCCCGAGGGCAAACTCCCGCCCGGTCGCGGCACACCGCCCGGTCGAACGCGAAATGGGGTACGAACTGCTGAAGATCCCTGCCATGAGCGAGTGTACCCCGCCTACCACGGCCCGCTCGTCTAACCCGCTACCCGCCCGCACTGGATCTCAAACACCCGGCAAACCGGATCACCCTCCCCGCGAGGCGGCAGTACCGTCGCATCCCCGCACCCCGGGCACCGTGCAATCGCTCCCGCCGCCCGACCTTCCGTCACGACAACCTGCCGCCTTGCGCAGACATAGTGCACCCGCGCCTGAGGCCTGGCTTTCGTCTCTTGGGGGCCGCCGCTTTCCATGCCCTTGCATCGTCCGTCCGCCGCCGGGAACTTCGGATGCACCAAGGCCGAAACGTCCGATACCACTCCTTGACGATGCGGGAGGTGGGCGGCAAAGATTGTGGGCCTCCCCGCAACCTTCCAGACTCCAAACGCATAGGATCAGTGGTCCGAGTATGCTGGGGTGTCGGGTTGGGGTTGCAGGTGCACGGTCCAACAAGAAGGGATGAATCGCCCGCGATGTCCGCGCTGGTTCCAGCTTACCTGACTGTCCTTCCGGAGCCGCCGCCGCCTCCGACCGCCATCGGTCTGATCGCAGGTGGCGGGCAGCTCCCCATCGTCATCGCCAAAAGCCTCCTCCGCGCCGGCCACCCCGTCCACGGGCTGGGCCTCGCCAAAATGTTCGAGCCCGAGCTCCCAGGACTCTGCTCCAGCTTCCAGGAAGTCGGCCTGCTCAAGGTCGGCGGCTGGGGCAAAGCCCTCGCCAAACTCGGCGTCCGCCACGCCATCATGGTCGGCAAGGTCGACAAAGCCAAACTCATGCACGATCCCTTCCGGATCTTGCGGTACATCCCCGACTGGCGCACTTTGGTGGCCTGGTACTCCCACCTCCGCCACGACAAACGCTCCTACGCCCTGCTCTCCGCCATCGCCGTCGAACTCGACCGTTGCGGCGTCGCCCTGCTTGATTCCACCGCGCCCATCCCCGACGAGATGTCCACCCCGGGCGTCATGACACGGACCATGCCGACAAAGGAGCAGCGCGGCGACATCGACTTCTCCTGGCCGATCCTTCAGCAGATGCTCAGTCTCGACGTCGGGCAGGCCATGGCCGTTCGCGAACGCGACACCATGGCTGTCGAAGCCGTCGAAGGCACCGACCGCATGATCGAGCGCGTGGGCCAGCTCTGCCGCAAAAAGGGCTGGACCCTCGTCAAAGCCGCCCGCGCCGGGCACGACCGCCGGAGCGATGTCCCCACCGTCGGCGTGACCACCATCGAAAACCTTGCCAAGAACGGCGGAGGCTGCCTCGCCCTTGCTGCGGGCGAGGTCATCATGCTCGACAAGCGCGGGATGATCGCCCGCGCCGACGAACTAGGCATCTCGATCGTCGGCGTCCCCTCCGTCCACGCCTAGCCCAAACGCGTGACCGCCGACCCCACCAACCCCGCCGCTCCCAAGCCCTACGTCTCCAAAGGCGGGCTCAAACTCGCCCACGCCCTCGAAGCCTTCGCGCTCAGCCCCGCCGGGCTCGTCTGCGCGGACCTCGGCTGCAGCACCGGCGGCTTCACCGATTGCCTCCTCCGCCACGGTGCCGCGAAGGTCTACGCCGTCGACACCGCGTATGGCGAACTCGCGTGGACCCTCCGCAAAGACCCTCGCGTGGTCGTGATGGAGCGCGAGAACGCCCTGCACGCGACGCCGCGCGAACCGGTCTCGCTCGTCACCCTCGATGTGAGCTGGACCCCGACGAAACTCGCCGTGCCCGCCGCCATGCGCTGGCTCGGGGCGGACGGGCGCATCATCGCCCTCGTGAAACCCCACTACGAAGCCAAAGGGCTTGGCGTGACCCTTCCCCGTGGCGGCGTCCTCGCCGACACCGACGCGGAACGCATCGCCCGCACCGTGATCGACGCATTGCCCGCCGCGGGTGTCGAGGTGCTCGCCGAAACCCGCTCGCCGATCCGAGGCGGGACCAAGCAGACCGGCAACCACGAATGGCTCGTGTTGATACGCCCACGATGAGTCCTCGAATCGTGGGATCGTCTCTTTCGAAAGCTGCAAAAACAGAGCGGGCGTCTCCAGAGGAAACGCCCGCCCGATCTCATACTGATGGAGAGTTTGCCCACGATGAGTCATCGAATCGTGGGGTCTGGTGTCGCGTGCCTTACGCCGCGAGCCCGATGCGGAAGCCCTGGGTGTTCTGCCCGGTGTAGCCGTAGGGAACAGCCTGGTTCCAGAAAGAGGGGTTGAAGTTGGAATTGAAGCCGGGGGCGAAGTTGGGGGTGTAGTTGGGGGTGTAGAACTGGTTGAAGAAACCGGGGTTGAAGTTCTGGCCGAACGTGTTGCCGAAGGTGTTGCCAAAGTTCTGAGCGAAGTTCTGGCCGAAGGTGGGCGTGAACCCGTTGGTGAACTGGTTGTTGAAGAAGCCGGGCGTGAAGAAGCTGGGCGTAAAGCCGTTGACGAAGTTGGGATTGAACCCGCCGTTGAAGTTCGTGCCGGTGTTCAGGCCGAAGAACGCGGGGTTGAAGAACGCCGGATTGAACTGGCCGTTGTACTGGCCCGTGAACTGATTGGTGAACTGGCCGGGGAAGAACTGCCCGGTCGTCGGGAACTGATTCCCGCCGAACCAGGGCGTGTTCTGACCGACAAAATTCTGACCCGTGTAGTTCTGACCCGTGTAGTTCTGACCCGTGTAGTTCTGGCCGGTGTAGTTCTGGCCGAAGGTGTTGCCGAAGTTCTGACCAAAGTTCTGGCCCGTCGTCCACGCGCAGAACGCCTGGAAGAGGTTCCAGAAGTTCGGCGTGCCGAACGTCTCACCCGTCGTCGGGCCGTTGAACGCGCCCGTCGGCCAGAAACTCTGCGTCGCAAAGTAAGGCGAGAACGGATTGCCGGTCGGCACCCCGCCCGTGGCCCCGCCCGTCACGCCGCTCGCGAAGCCGGTCGGATACCCCGCGCCCGTGTTGTACGGGGCGGTGTGAGGACCGTTGGGGGTGGTGGTGCCGTTCGTAAAGCCGTTATTGGTCGTGTTGCACGTCATATTCCGCTGCTCCTTGTCTCAAATCCCTGAGTCAGGCGCCGACGCGGCGAACACTCGCCACGCCGACAAAAGCACTCCGGCCGATCCATCGGCCTTCGCAAGGCCCGCGCCGGTCATCCCGTGCGCACGCCGCCTGCTCTCCATCAATCCTTCAGACCCCCCGGACCTTTCAAACTTCCGTGCCCAAAAGGACAATCCCGGGGTGGGTGTGGGGGTTTCCCAGCACAATCCTCATCGACGCGCCGTCACCGACGCTTCAGTCCGATCGTCCACCCTCCCCAAAATGGCGCGTCGAGATTATTTTCTCGAACTGTTCGGAACTCCGGATCGCTCGGGTGGTCATAGAAGGACAGCAGCGACCCCTGTTCGAAAGATTCGGGACTTGTTCGCGTCGGACCTTCCCCGCTCTTTCGGACCTTGCTCGCCGTGTCTCGGCCCTCGGACGGCCGGGACGAATCTTCGAGCCCCGGTGCGGTGGACCGCCCCGGCAAGCCGAAATTCCTTACAGCAGTCGGTCGTTCGGGGTACACTGGCCTTGTGATTGGCCAAAGGAGCAGGTTCATGATTCATGCAGCCGTTCTGGTTTCAGTGCTCGGTCTTGCCGCGTCCGCTTTCGCCCAGGCCCAGCCCGACCCCAAAGCCCCCGCCGCCGAAACCCCCAAAGCCGTCGCGACTCCCGAAGCATCCCGCACGACGAACGTCGCGGCTGGCAGCGGAACCGCTGTCCATCCCGGCGCTCTCGCGCTCTCCAAAATGATGAAGGTCGTCTCGGCCGACTTCGCCGACAACACCGTCGAGCAGTGCCTCAACTTCATCCGGGACGTCTCCGGCGCGGACTTCGAGTACCTCTGGACCGATTCCACCGGCCAAGGGCTCGACAAAGAGAAGACCATCTCCCTCTCCGCCAAGAACATGACCCTCATCTCGCTCCTCGAGAAAATCCTCGACAAGGCCACGGGCGATACCGGCAACATCAGCTCCGCCTCCTGGCAGATGACCGACGGCGGCGCCATTCAGGTCGGCCTCAAAGTCTCCCTCAACAAGTTCCGCCGCCTCGAAACCTACGACATCACCGACATGCTCTTTGAGGTCCGCGACAAGACCGACGTCCCCGAGCTTGATCTCCAGGCCGCCTTCCAGAACACCGGCGGCGCCGGTGGCGGCGGCGGCGGTGGGACGTCCCCCTTCGGCGGCGGAAACGGACGCCAGCAGCAGCAGCAACAGGCCGACCCCATGCGTCGCGAGAACCTCGGCACGGCCGTCAAGGACCTCATCGTCTCCCTCGTCGAGACCGATCAATGGACCGACGGCGGCGGCGACGGCGGCACCATCACCTACTGGCAGGGCACCCTGCTCATCAACGCCCCGGACTACATGCACCGCCAGGTCAACGGCTACCCCTACTGGAGCTCCACCACTTCCGCGCCAGCCGCCAGAGGCGGCCGCTACGTCTCTCTCGACGCGGATGTGAAGCGCTCGTCCTACGACACCATCCGCCGCCTTCCCGTCGAGGGTGGCCCCGGCCGCTGATCGACCCAATCACCGCATCCCGTCAAACAGCAAAGGGGCCGTCGCATCACGCGAAGGCCCCTTTCCAATGCTCATTCATCAAACCCGCGTGCTTACGCGGCCGGACGCTTCTTCTCCGCGAACCGTTCGGCCCACCGCGGGGGCCTGACGTTCGAGGGCGCGTTCGAAGGCTCGAGCCAGTCCTCCGCCCGACGCAGGTTGAGCTCGCTCTGGCAGGTCTTGCGGTACCCCAGCAAGCGGATCACTTCCAGAACGTCCGTCCATGTCGGAAACTGCGTCTGGTTGGCCTTCTTGAACTCGTCCACCGCGACCAGAAAGAGGAACTGCTCCTTGGTCATCCGCCCCTCTTCAGCCTCGCGCTGGGACTCGCTCAGGCGCCTCCCCGCGCCGCGGCGACGCTCGAGGCCCGAAAAACCCGCCTCGATCACCCGGCGGTCGACTCCCAGGCGACGGTCGACGACGCCCGAATAGCCCTCGGCCCATTCGGGCTTGGGACTCTGGCCCGCCGGGGCTTCGGCGTGGGATTGAGGTTTGGAATCCTGCGGTGCGTGGTTCTGGGACATGGGACTGGCTCCGATTGAAAACGCCGACCCGGGCTCACCCGGATCGGCGTCACATCGGCATGATTTGCGGCTCAATCGACTCTTGTCCCCGATAACGCCCACATCGGGCGATGCGCAGGCCTAAAGGTCGTCATCATCGTCATCGGCGGCTTTGCCGTCATCTTTGCCGCTCTCGCCCTCTTCAAACTCGTCCTCGTCGTCGAGGAAGTCCTCGTCGTCGTCCTCGAATCCGTCCCCGTCCTCCCCGATGCTCTCATCCTCGTCGTCGAACTCCCCGTCCTCAAACTCCTCGTCTTCGCCTTCTTCCTCGTCAAAGAGGATCGGCGCGAGCGAGGGCTTGGAGCCTTCGCCGAACGTCGGTGCGAGATGGACCACCTCCGCGGGCCATTCCTCGACCGCGATGCCGCCGCTGTTGCTGTCCGACCATTCTTCACACCCGAGCACATTCGTCATCATGTTCAAGCCCTCAACCTCGTGAGAAGTTCCATCCGATTCCAGACTCCATCCCAACTCCAAGCCGCTCCAATCCGACCCGCCCCCCGAATGCCCCAACCTTACCCACCTTCCCCGCGCCGCTCCACCCTCCCCCTCCGGAGATTTCAAACCCCCCTCCCCGCCCCCCTCGCCGCCCCCCTCGCCGCACCGAGGCCCCAACGGCGATACATTACCGGCTCTCCACACCATGCCCGACCCACACACCACCTCCCCAAACTCCGACTCGCACCACGATCTCGTCACCGGCTTTGACCCGGCGGCCCTGATCGCAGCGGCCGCCATCCCCGGCGCCGGGCACTTTGTCGCCGGCGACCGCCGTCGCGGGCTGCATATCGGTGCGGGGATCCTCGGCCTTTACGCCACGGGAATCTTCATCGGAGGGATTTCCGTCATCGACCGGAAAGAGAACGACTGGTGGTTTATCGGGCAGGCCATGGTCGGCCCTGCGACCTTCGGAATCGACTACTTCCACCAGAACAAGCTCAAGGAAATGACCAGTTCGGGCGTGCGGCTCACCCCCGACCCCGCCGTGTCGAGGTACAAGCGCTCCATCGGCAAGCCCCTGGATATCGGAATTCTCTTCACCGCCATCGCCGGAATGCTCAACATCATCGCCGTCATCGACGCCGGGTTCCCCACCCGCCGCCGAAACTCCACCTTCTGATTCACACCCCATGACCACCACCTTTCTCGCCTACACGCCGTTCTTGGACCCGCTCAACATCGAGTCCTGGTGGTATTTCACGCTGATCCCGCTCGCGTTCTTCGTCTCGATGGCGTACAAGGCCGTCCGTGTCCAGTCGTTTGACCACTACTGGCGCAACGTCCTGATGATGACCGTCCAGATCGTCCTGGGCATCGTCGGGCTCGGGCTGCTCATGTTCCTGCTCATCACGCAGATCATGCCCCGCATCGCGGCACGGTAGCTGCCGCGCAACGACACCCGCCCGCTCTCACGCATAGTACAGAACCCGAGTTCGCTGGTGCTTGTCCAGATTCTGGATCATGTACCGCAGCGCGTCCACCGCGTGGTCAAACCCGTCCTTCACCGGCTCGGTGCTCTCCGCGTCCTTCTCGGGGTAGTGGTACCGCTCAAGCGATTCGATCAACCCCTTGCACCGTTCGTGGATGAACAGCCCGGGACCGACCTCCCCCGCCCGCTGGTCCGCCGGCCTCAGCCGCTGCCGGATCAGTTCGAGCCCGCGGGCCACCGGCAGCCTCGAGGTTCGAACGACATGCCCCGCGGCCCTGAGCACCTGGACCGCGCTGGTCGCGGTCTGCTCGTTGACCGCGTTCCCCGCCGGATCCGCACCGATCCATGCCAGACGAGGCCAGATCGCCTTGTGGATCGCCTGGGCGTGCTCGGCCACGGTCTGCCCCTTTCGGACCCGCTCGTCGACGACCCAGACGCGTCCGAGCTCGTCCACTGCCGCCCACAGCACCACCGCCGGCGAGCGGTACCCGAAGTCCATCCCGCCGACCCATCGCAGCCGCGCCTCATCGGCCTTGTCCCCCTCGACTCCCGGCACTTCGCGCACAACGTGGATCTTGGTCTCAAACTCGGGGAGCACGGCGTCGTCGCGTTTGGGCCTCAGGCAGAGCATCTCCGCCTCCCACACCGAACGAGACACCCGCCCCTTCATCCCGATGGCGTCCTCGATCGCCACGTGCCCGACACCGACGCCCGTTTCGTTGCCCGCACGGGCCTTGGCACGCCCGCGGCACTCCTCCCACAGTTTGCACACCCGCGCCGCGGTGCCGCTCGTCAGCACAGGGAGCGCGACAACCGCGCCCCCTTCTCGGCCTTCGACCGTCGGAGGCTCGCTCTGCATCCCGCACGGTCGCTCGGTGCCGCAACGGTCGAGCACATCCACCACGCCCCACTTGAAGAGTTTCCGCTTGCCCTCTCGCGCCTCAGCGACCAGGCGGTGCATGAGCCCGTGCGGGACGTGCATGGTGCTGAGGCACTCGATCGACCCTCGCACGAGGCGCCCGCCGCAGGTCTTGGACCGTGTCGTGAGCTGGACCGCGTCCCAGACGTCGGGATCGAAGAGTTCGACCTCGTCGCAGCGGACACGCTGAACGCGCGTGCCGCGGACGGAGGTCTGCGACTGGGCGAGCAGCTCGACGACCGATCCGTTGACGAGGCGCAGGCGTTTATCGGTCACGCGTCCGTCGAGAAGCCCCGCGAGCGCGGCCCCTGCGAAGAACCTGCGGAGGTGCGCGTGCATCCGCTGGGCCTGGTCCATGCTCCCCGCGAGGATCCGCACCTCGATCCCCGGCGAGAAGAGCAGGTCGAGCGTGGTCGCCACCGCGCCCAGGAACGTCTTGCCCCCGCCGCGATTGGCCCAGACGACCGCGTCGGGCACGCCCGCGAGCGGGTCGCCCTTCACGACCGGCTCGGTCGAGGCGTCAAAGAACGTCCACGCGACGTACGCGAAGGGCGTCGTGTGCCCGTCGATCACGCTCTCGCGCGGCAGGTCGATCTCCAGATGTTCTCGCAGCCACAGGTGCAGCTGGTCCGGCGTTCGCGGCCTTTCCTTCTCGAGATCAACGCCGCGTCGCTCGATGACGTCCGGTCCTTCCGCGCCTTGCGTTGCCGCGCCCTTCCGACTGACTTTCTTCGCCCCCACAGTTCCCCCTCGGCGTCTCCACGCCTTTGTGTTCATCCCACGTAAACGCCCGCCGTGTTCCCCACGCCCTGGCCGCGACCGCCGCGGCCATGCCGGCTGGCGGCAGCTCCGCCGCTCTCCTGGTCGCGACGCCCGCCGCGCACCACGCCCGCAGGATCGCCTCGACACCCCGCCGACGCAGGACGCATTCGGCACGCCCCGCTTCGATCAGGTCCGCTGCGACGATCCCGCGGGCGTTCAGCCACGCCCGGACCGCGCGAGACCGTTCGTCGGGCGCGGCGGTGTGCGCGGTCATTCCCGCGCGTTCGAAAAACGGGCAGAGCCCGCCCATCGCGGCCACCGCCTCGGTTCGGCGCGTCCGAGGGCTGGAGAGGTACGCCCGCACCAGCGTCGAAGCGACGCCCAGGGCGCGGAACCTGGGATCGACGATGACCCGCGAGATGGTGCGGACCTCGGCGTTGAGACGAGAGGCCGCGAGTTCGCGCGAGGGGCCGCCCGCGCGGTGCGTGTAGCGGCCCGGCCATGCCACGTCGCGCCACCAGCCGTGGAGCGTGGGGTGCGAGACGACCAGCACGCCCGCGACCTCGGGCTCGCCGCGCGGCCCGGGATGCACGGCACGGAGAATGATGTCGACCGTCGCGGGCGGCCCCGCGAGGTAATGCCATACCGAGAGCCGCTCGTAGTCGGCCACGCCGCCTGATTCGATCCGCACCCCTCACCCCCCCACCCCAACCCGCCCAATCCGACCCGATCCGATCACTCAATCCCGTCTCGACCGCTCCACGGCGATCTCGCCCTCCAAGGGCACACGCACGTGAATGTCGGCCCCGAGCCACTCGATCACGTCGTCGTGCGCCGTCGCGCAGAGGACCACCTTCCGGCTTGCTCTCGCCCACTTTCCAAGCCCCATCGCCACGCCCATGGCCGTCGCGCGATCGAGCGTCGACGCGAATTCGTCGATCAGGACCACCCGGGCGCGTCGGCCCATCGATTGCGCGATCTGAACGCGGTGACGCTGCCCTTCGGACAACTCGCAGGCCCGCCGAATCATCGCGGCCCCGTCGGCGAGCCCGGCCCTGGCGAGCGTCGCGCCGCCGCCGCGTACGGTGTCGACCGCGGCGAGGTCGCTTGCGAGTTGGACGCCCCTTCGCGTCATGGAAACGCGCAGTCGCCGAGCGATCACCCGGAGCAACGTGGACTTTCCGCCGCCGCTGGGGCCTGTGACGCAGACGACGGCACCGCCCCCGTTGGACGCGCGAATGCTCTCGACGATCTCGCGTGCGGCGACGCGGATTCGGCGCGGCGTCGTGCCGTGCCGGGGCCTGCGGAGCGTCAGGCCCAGCGCGAGGCAGACCGACACGACGCGCGGGCTGACGCGGGCTTGCGTGATGACTTCACGCAAGCGAAGGCTCCCCGAGCCGGGCTGCGGCGATCTCCGAAGCGAGCTGCTGCGAGGCTTCGCACATCGCGTAGATGCTGGCCGAGTGACACCGGACGGCGTGCAGAGAAAGCCCCAGGTCTCCGCCGGTCTTGCGGTAGGACTTTCCCATGACGACGACGGCACGCGCGACGCGTTTGCGCTCTTCGGGCCACGCGTGGGAGTGACGCACGACAAACGCGAACTCGGGCGAGGTGACGCGTTCGACCAACTCGCGGACATAGCGCCGGACCCGACGGACGGGCATGCGCGTGAGGGCTGCGAGCTCGGTCATCGGCTTGTGATCGAGAAACACGGCGCGGAGCAGAGCGCCGTCCTCGGGCGCCAACGCGCCCGACTGCTCGAGCACTTCGTCGGCCAAGGCACGCGAGCGGCGACGGCGAAGATCGGCGCGTCCCCAGTACTCCATCGGATCGGCGACTGTCGCGGGAGCCTCGGCACGACGGCCCGGCCTTGGCCGGATCGCCTCAGAGCCCCGTCCAACCACGACCACATCCGCATCTCCCGCCCGCTCCATCCCCGGAACTTGATCCACCCGACACCTCCATGTTTGAGAAACAACCCCTGATTTGTTCTCTGGACAGTGAATTAACCCCACAATCGGACCAATCTTTCACCGAATCGCTCATTTTTGAGCGGTACGTGTACGGATCGACACCTTTCCAGCGCACAAACCATGTACTTACGAACTCCGAATGCTACAAACCTTGCCCGGACGATGGGGTTCGGCGTGGGAGGTGGGGATGGACGTATCGTCGGAAGGAACGTGCGAGCCAGTCGGGCCGATGATCAGGCAGTTGAGGTTGGCCAAGGGGTTGACGCTGGAGGGGCTTGCGGCCCGCGTCGGGTGTGTGAAGGGGTACCTGTCGGCGATTGAGCGAGGGAAGCGGCCGCCGCCCGAAACGGAGCTGGCGGAGCGTTTGGAGCGCGAGCTCTCGACGCCGACGGGGATCATCGTGCGAGCGTCGGCGTGGAGCCGAACACCGGCGCCCGTGCGGGCCGAGGTTTTGGCCGCGAGAGAGGGCCGCGAGGCTGGCGCGGGGGATCTGAAGCTGACGTGCATTGCGGGATGGGCCGGGGCGCAGCGCGTGGTGGTGGTCACGGAGGACGTGGACATTTCGTCGATCCAGCGGGGTGACGTGGTGGTGCTTGGCGCTGCGGTTGCGGAGCTGGCGATCGGGCTTGGGCGTGTGGTGGCGGTTGAGGGGTGTGGCGGGACGCGCTTTCTGCGGTGGTCTGCTTGGAACGCGAGAGACGTCCGGGGGAGGGTTGTGGCGATCCGGCCCGTGCTGGGGGTGTGCCGCGTGTTCTAGGGCGTGGGAATCTGCGCAATTTGTTCGACCAAATGAGGAACCGTGCAACCTTCGGGCTCGAAAGGGATGGTGTCTTGGGCTGGATTCACTCGGCCCTTTGGTTTGAGGTTCACACAAGCTGGTCCGGGGAATGGGACGGAATCAATAAGGCTCACACGCGGGGTGACGTTCTGCCCTCGATGGGGAGTGATTCTGTTGCGATGGAATCGCGAGGGCACGGGAACGTGCCGAGCGAGTTCGGGTGTCCCGTTCGACCCGCCGGTGGTGTACAAAACGGCGTGTTGTGTTGGAGTCCCCTTGGAGGGGGCGGTTGTGGGCCGGTCCGAGGAGGGAGCGGCCTGCGGCTTTCGAGTCTGGCAGGAGAGAGGCGGGTGGGCAGGGTGCCGCTGCGTGTGTGTTCCGCGGCGTGCCGACACGGGTCCGTGCGTCTTGAGGAGGATGCATGGGCCCGCTGTCGTTTTCCGGGCGTCCGAAGGTCCGTGGCGGCGTGGGCTGGGCGGCGTACGGTTGCCGGCATGAGCCAGGCGGCGTCGTCAACACCTCAATTCGTTCTGATCGCGCGGGATATCAAGCTCTCGCACTCGGTCTTCGCGCTCCCGTTCGCGTTGCTCGCGGCGTGCGTGGCGTGGCCGACCGGGCGGGGCGGGGCGGCGTGGATGTTTGCCGCGGTCGTCGCGTGCATGGTGACGGCGCGGACATGGGCGATGCTGGTCAATCGTCTGGCTGATCGGGGCATCGACGCGGGGAACGCGCGCACGGCGCGTCGAGCGTTCGCGGCGGGCGCGATGTCGGCGCGGGATGGCTGGCTCTGGGCTTTGGGGTCGGCGCTGTTGTTTGTCGCTTCGGCGTCGGCGTTCGGGTTTGCCGGAGGGAACTGGTGGCCCACGGTGCTCGCGCTGCCTGTGCTCGCTTGGATCGCGCTCTACTCGTGGACCAAGCGGTTCACGTGGCTCTGCCATGTGGTGCTCGGCAGCGCGCTGGCGGCGTCGCCGCTCGCGGCGGCGATCGCGGTTGATCCGGGATCGCTCGGGCTGCCCGCGTTGGGCGGCGCGTCGGTCGGCGGGGTCGTGGCGTCGCTCCCGTGGATCGCGGGGTTTGTGCTGTGCTGGGTGGCGGGGTTCGACGTGATCTACGCGCTGCAGGACGTGGAGTTTGATCGCAAGAGCGGGCTGTACAGCATGCCGGCGTCGCTGGGGATCGGGGCTGCGATGTGGATCTCGCGCGGGCTGCACTCGGCTGGGGCGGCGTGCCTGTGGATGGCGTGGTCGCGGGGCCCGCGGTTTGGCCCGGTATTCGGCGCGGGCGTCGCGCTGGTGTGCGGGCTGCTGGTGCTCGAGCATGTCGTGCTGGCCCGGCGCGGGAAGGCTGGCCTGGATATGGCCTTCTTCACGATCAACGGGGTTGTCAGCGTGGTGGTCGGGGTTCTGGGGTGCGCCGACACGCTGATTTGAATGACCGACAGTGGTTATACCTAGAAAGTGAAAACCTTCGCATGAAGTTGAATTCCGTGATGACTGCGCGCCGATGTAAGCTGGGGTGAAAGCCCTACCGCTCCTTGCCGCCACAACCGGCTTGCAAGGGGATTCCCGGAGGTGGAGGTTGAGAGGCCCCGGATAGGCGGCGAGCGTGCGTTGGCACCTCGCCGCTCTTTTTGCGCGTCATTCTCCTGACGAATCAGAAAAGAACACGCCCGGTCGCGAAAGACCGGGCGTGCACGTTTGATCACGATTGAGATCGGGTGATTAGGACCGCTTGCCCATCAGGTAGCCGATAATGCCGGCGAGCACGGCGAAGCCGAAGAAGCCGCCGACGAAGGCCAGAAGGTTGTCGCCCATGAGTGCGAGGATGGAGCCCGCGCCGGAGCCGGTCATCGCGACGATGAGGCCGAAGGTGGTCATCGCGAGGGCGACGATGGCGCCCAGGGAGAGCCCGGCGACGAGGCCTGAGCCCGGTCCGTCGTACGCCTCGGCGTAGGCGGCCATCATGGCGGGATTGATCGCGGCGGCTTCGGCAGCGGCGTTGCCTTCGAAGAGTCCGCCGCCGCCGGTTGCGGCTTCGGGGGCCATGCCGCCCATGCGGGA
>CALROI020000024.1:0-59553 GCA_943369765.1 Phycisphaera mikurensis NBRC 102666
GTCGGCGTCCTGAGCCAGATGGGCGGGCATCGCCTTGATGGCCACCTGCCGATCAAGACGCGTGTCCCGGGCGAGAAAGACCTCGCCCATGCCGCCGCGGCCGAGTTCACGTTCGATCTTGTATGGGCCGATGGTGGCGGGATGCATGAGCGGAGAGTGTATCGGGCACGAACAAACTACGGAAACTGAACTTGTTCGACCGGATTTTACCAAGATGTTCGCGTTATGGTAGGAATGGCATCATTTGCCCCCACCGGCCCGCACTTGCCCCTCCCCCGGTGGACCGGCTATGATGGGAGCTCAGGAAACCAAACGGAGTAGGAACTGCGATGGCTCTTTCGACCGCTCAGCGTGCATCAACCCGGACCACTTTCCGCCGTCACGAGAAGGACTCGGGTTCGCCCGAAGTTCAGATCGCTCTGCTGACCGCGCGGATCACGCAGGTCGCCGGGCATCTCAAGGACCACGACAAGGACAACCACGGCCGCCGCGGCTTGGTCCTGATGGTCGGCCGCCGGAACAAACTTCTCAAGTACCTCGCGCGGACCAACCCCGCCGACTACCAGAAGTTGATTCTGAGCCTCGGCCTCCGCAAGTAAGCTCGAACAACACACGGCCCGATGCCCCACCGGCATCGGGCCGCTTCGTTTCGGTCTGCTTTCAGTCTTAGGCACGCGTCCGATTCCCCGAGCGGCTTGGGCAGCGGGCAACGATCAGTCTTCCCCGACTGGGCCTTGCCCTCTGCCTCGCGTCTCGGAACCCTTCGGTGCGTGCGGCCTCCAGATCGGCCTGTTTCCCTCGTCCGGACGTGATGTTCGGGGGACCCTCAGGCCAGAGATCCGGATGGCACACACAAAGGCCGGCGTTTTCGCCGGTACACCCATGTCCGAGTTTTCTCCCCTTCCCGGCGCGGTGCCCTTTGGCGTCGCTTCCCTCCCCGGCACCACCGTTGTCAAACGCGACATCGGCGGTCGCACCCTCACCCTTGAGACCGGCGTCGTCGGCAAGCTCGCCGGCGCGACGATCATGGCGACCTACGGCGGGACCACCGTCCTGGCGTCCGTCCTCCGGGCTCCGCCCCGCGAAGGCATCGACTTCTTCCCCCTCACCGTCGATTACCGCGAGCGGACCAGCGCCGTGGGCAAGTTCCCCGGCGGGTTCAAGAAGCGTGAAGGCCCGCCCTCCGAGAAAGAGATTCTCACCATGCGGATGATCGACCGCCCGATCCGCCCGCTCTTCCCCGACGGGTACATCGACGAGGTGCTGATCCAGGTCTTCGTCCTCAGCCACGACGCCGAGAACGACGCCGACGTCCTTGCGGGCGTTGCCTCCTCCGCAGCCCTCGCGATGTCGGACATCCCTTTCGAGGGGCCCATCGCCACCGTCCGCGTCGGTCGCGTCCACACCGAGACCGGCCCGCAGTTCGTCGTCAACCCCACGGTCTCCCAACTCGACTTCTCCGATCTCGACCTTGTGCTCTCCGGGCACAAGGACGGAATCAACATGATCGAAGTCGGCGCGGCTGAGTTGCCCGACGACGTCATCCAGGCGTCCATCGAGTTCGGCTACGGCCAGGTCAAGGAAGTGCTCGCGCTCATCAACGAACTGGTCGCCAAGGTCGGCAAGCCCAAGGTCATGGGCGCCCTCATGCTCCCCACGCCCGAGATCACCGCGAAGATCGCCTCGCTCTGCGAGACCGAGATGACCGCGGCCCGCAAGATCAAGAGCAAGAAGGAGCGCAACGACAAGGTCGACGCCCTCCGCAAGGCCACCCTCGACACGCACTTCGCCGTCAAGACCGACGGGACCTACGGCTCCTACGCCGATTCCGCCAAGGCCAAGACGATGGCCAAGGAAGCCTTCAAGCGCCTCGAAGAGAAGGTCACCCGCCGCCTCATCGTTGAGGAAGGCATCCGCGCCGACGGCCGCAAGGCCACGCAGCTCCGCAAGATCGAGTCCGCCGTGGGCATCTTCCAGCGCACGCACGGGTCGGCCTGGTTCCAACGCGGCGAGACGCAGAGCCTCTGCTCCGTCACCCTCGGCACCGGCAAGGACGAGCAGATCATCGACGGTCTGCTCCCCGAGTACACCAAGAAGTTCACCCTCCACTACAACTTCCCCCCGATGAGCACGGGCGAGGTCAAGCGGATCTCAGCCCCGGGCCGCCGCGAAATCGGGCACGGTGCGCTGGCTGAGCGTTCGCTCATGGCCATCCTCCCAAGCCCGGACGAGTTCCCGTACACCATCCGCGTCGTCAGCGACATCACCGAGTCCAACGGCTCCTCGTCGATGGCCTCGGTCTGCGGCGGGTGTCTTGCCCTCATGGACGCCGGCGTGCCCATCAAGGCCACCTGCGCCGGCATTTCGGTCGGTCGCTTCTCCAACGACGACAATACCAAGGAACTCTTCGTCACCGACATCATCGGCGAGGAAGACTTCTTCGGCGACATGGACTTCAAGGTCTCCGGCACCCGCGAAGGGATCACCGGGATCCAGCTTGACCTCAAGGCCCGCGGTCTGGATCTGAACCAGATCAAGAAGACCCTGGCTCAGGCCAAGGTCGGCCGTCTCGAGATCATCGAGATCATGGAGACGTGCATCTCCAAGCCCCGCGCCGACATCAGCAACCTCGCGCCGCGTCTGGTCACGATCCAGATCGACCCGGAGAAGATCGGCAAGCTCATCGGGCCCGGCGGCAAGATGATCCGCGCCATCCAGGAGCGGTGGCAGGTCACCATCGACGTCGAGGACGACGGCAAGGTTCAGGTCGCCTCCGCCAACGGGGAAAACCTCGCCGGCGCACGCTCCGAAATCGAAGCCCTCTGCGAAGAGATCAAGGTCGGCACGGTGTACACCGGCAAGATCGTGTCGATGAAAGACTTCGGCGCCTTCGTCGAACTCGCCCCCGGCACCGACGGCATGTGCCACATCTCCGAACTCGCCGACGGGTTCATCAAGAGCGTCACCGAAGTCGTCAAGCTCGGCGACATGGTCAAGGTCAAGGTCATCAACATCGACGACCAAGGCCGCATCAAACTCAGCCGCAAGGCTGTCATCCTCGATGAGAAGAAGGCCGCTGGCGCAACGGCAGAACCCGCCAAAGCCTGATTGAGACTGATTTCAGTCTGAGATCAAAACTCGAACCCCGGGCCCGTTTGGACCCGGGGTTTTTCATTGCTTTTTCCTCCTCCGCCATGAAACCGGATACATAGGGAGTCTTCTTCATGCTCCGCTGTTGCAAAGCGTGGGAGAAGTTGGTAGATTGTGGATTCGTGTGGGTGGCGTCACCCTGCCGGGCCGCTGGCCGGCCGACGCCCATACCCCAGCGGAAGTGGTCCCGGAGAGAGAAACCCGGGTTGAGAAGCCGCAGACGCGATCGGGTGGAGGCCCGAACGCGTCCCGCGAAGAGCGACGGCTTCCCAGCCCCCCGAGACGTTCGGGGGTTGAGGCCATGAACGAAAATGCGTCTGTAGGATCGTCGGATCGACAACTCAGCGAAGGCCGGATTTCGGAAGAAATCGAGCCCAAACCAGACTCCTCATCGTCCGTCAAGCCAGACTTGGCGGAGGTCGAGGGAGCCGTCAAGTGGTTCGACCCTCGCAAGGGGTTCGGCTTTATCACAGGCCCCGAGGGCCAGGATATCTTCGCCCACTTCTCCATCATCGAGGGCGACGGTTTCCGAGTTCTCAAAGACGGCAGCCGCGTCATCTACGACGCTGTCAAGACAGACAAAGGGTGGAAAGCCCTGCGCGTCCGCCGCGTCGAAGATCCTTCCGTGGTCGTTGTCACGCGAAGTCAGTACAGCCGAACGCCCAGACGGTGACTCCATCGCGACCCTGCCGCGCTCTCGCGCACGACCACAAAAAGCCGAATGCCTTGCTGAACCATTCCGGCTCCGCAAGGCGTCGGCCTCCCTCCACGTCTTCGTACCCCACTCATCCCCAATTCTTCAGCACCCACTCTCGAACACCAAGACAAAGTCGTCGTAGTCGAAGAAATCCACAAACCCGTCGCCGTTGAAGTCGGCCGATTCGCTCCCAGGGCACACGCCGGTCTCGAAGCACTCGACATATTGGTCATAGTCGAAGAAATCCACGAACCCGTCGTCGTTGAAGTCCGCAGAGCAATACAACACCACCAGGTATGCCTGCGTGTCATACACACTGAATCGAGGCGGGGTCACAACGGCGTCCAATTCGTTCGTGATCCCGCCCGAACGCAACACGATCCGCCGAAAGCCGTTCTCCGGCCTGAACCCTTCCGCAACTCGGATGGTCAGGATCCCGTCCAACGTCGCTGGATGCGAACCCATGGAGAGAAGGTCGCTCTGATGCGGTTCCGGTCCCTCTATGTCAATGATCAGTTCGCCCGCCGAACCACCGACCCGCTGGATGTACGGCCCACCCACTTGAATCTCCCCGGTGACATCGCCGTCGGGCAACCCCGGCGAGATCACGCCGCTGCTGTTGAGCGCTCCCAGAATTCTGCCTTGGCCTACAAGAGTCCCGCTGGTACCCAGGTTCACCGCAGAAGCACAGGAGACATCCGCGTCACGAAGTATCGTGGACCCGGAGAGACTGATCCCGTTGCTGTCATTGATAATGAGCCCGCCGGTGATGTCAAGATCTCCGCCGCCGGTAAAGCCGGTCGGGCTGCTGTCTCCGATGAGCGAAGGCGCAGTGATGGTGATCCGAGCCCCGGCACTGTTGTGAACCTTGGATGTGATGATGCCCGCGCCGACGATGCCTCCCCCGGTCCCAAACGTGACTTTCGTTCCCCCGATCCCCAGTCCCATGCCGGTGATCACACCGTTAAAGACAAGCCCTTCTGCCCCAGATGCCGTGATGAATCCGCTGTTGAAAACGTCCCCATCCACTACACCCGTCCCCGTCAGAGCCGTGGCCGCCGGGAGGGACAACGCCGATGCCGCGACAAGGTGCCCACCCGCGATCGTCGTGTTCCTCAGTACTGCCGAGTTCGAGTCCATCAGGTCGACACGATGCGCCCCGACCACGAGATCCGTCGATTGGAATCCCAGCGGCCCGCCGTCACCGAGCACGAGGTTCCCCGTCGCAGTAATTGCCGCCCCCGCATCAATCTTCGCATTGATCGTCCCCGACCCTGACACCGGCACGGACCGCTTGAACGTCCTCGCGTTGATCACCCCGTTCACCATCGTCAGAGAACCATCGATGTCCACGTCCGTCGTCGCGCTCAGCGTTGCGTTCTCGATGGTCAACATAGCCCCGGCATCGACAGGAACCTGCACGGCGAAATTCCCGTCGAACGCGGCCATCGCACCATCCCGGATCGCCATCGAAGCGCCCAACCTCAAGAATGCCGCGCCCGCAAGCAGCGTCGTGCCCGGGTTCTCGACGACCACCGTCCCCGACCCATCCTCCTCACTCACGAGCATCAACCAGACGTCCATGGAGCTCCCAGAACGGAGCGTGAGCACGCCGGAGCCTTCGTCACCGACGACGATAAAGGCGTTGTCCGCGCCTCGGAGTGTCGCCCCGGTCTCGAGCGCGAACGTCCCCAACGCCCCCCCTCCATTCCCCAAGAGAAGGCCGCCCACGACCATGTTGACATCCGACCCGTTCCGAACGGTCATCGACCCCGTCCCGAGACTCCCGATCGTAATCGCACTGAGGGTGCTCGACGGCGCACTGAAGTTCACCGCCGCCGTGAGCCCATCGAGCACCAGGCTCGTGTCCACTGCACCACTCACCGTCAGCGCCGCTTCATCGTGCGTGAACCCTCCACCATTGACCGTCACAACGCCGCCCGCATGCTGAAAGTCGCCGGATGTCCCGAAGGAAAGCCCCGCAGATGTGAACCGCCCGCCCGAATTCACCCGCAGCACCCCTGAGCCTTGCCCAGAGCCGCCCACCGTCGTCGCCCCGTCCACCACCACCGAACCGTCGTCGTTCACCGCCAGCGTCCCGTTCCCAGTGTCGCTCACCGCCAGCGTCCCGCGCCCGATCCGCAACGTCGACCCCACGAGCAGCGTCGCAGGGAACCCCAGACCCGCCCCGCCCACCGTCACCGTCCCTTCGCTGAACAGCGGCCCGGCCGACACATTCTGCCCCAGCGTCATCGCTGTCCCCACGTCCACAAACGCCCCGTTCGCCACGTTCAGCACCCCGACCCCGTCCCGACCCACAACCATCGGCCCCGTGGTCTGCAGCACTGATTGGAGCGGCGGGAACAACTGCGTGCGCCCGCTCACCGTCACACGCCCCTCCCCGATGGGGTTGTCGTCCCCGATCACCACGCTCGACGCCTCGATTCGACCCGAGTTCGTCACGTTCACCGTGCAGATCTGGTTCGTGTTGCTCGCGACACTCAACTGCGAGCAGTCCAGCAACGCATCATCATCGTTCACATTCAGCACCCCCGCCGATCCGAACGCCGTGCCGAGCCTCACATCCCCCGCATTCAGCGTCCCCGTCGTCAGGTTCACCGTCCCCGTTACCCCATTGACGTTCCCGATCGAAACCAGCCCCGTCGTGTGCGGCGAACTGATCGTCAGCGTCTGCGTCCCGCGCGTGAACGTCAGGTTCGCCGTCGTCGCCACCCCCGCCGGGAACGTCAGCGGGTACGCCGCCGCAAGATTGAACAGCAGCGTGTTCCCCGCCCCCGGCACCTGCGCCGGATTCCAGTTCGCCGCAGTCCCGATGCTCCCCCCCGCAGCATTCAGCCACGTCAGAGTCTGCCCCCGAGCCGACTGGCCGCTCATGCCCACCCCGCCCGCCAAGATCGCCATCATCATCGGGAAAGAACGACGGTTCAGGTTGCAACGGTTCATAGAAAACTCCTCGAAACAAGCACGCTCGGCGCGAAGAACCACCCGACCGATCGCACGCGGCGAAATCAGCCCGGTCTGATACACTCTGTCGGAAGCCTCGCCCCACTCCATCCGCCCAACCCCAGGCAGATGGCAAAGCGAGGCTTCCGCATTGCAACGCACCCTCCGAACCCCGCACAGCTCATCCCGCTGCGATTTCTTGTCGAAGATGGACCGGTAGGCGATGAACCAGGATGTCACCAAACTCCTACAACGCCTTTCCGACGGGGATTCCCGTGCGGTGGATGTTCTGCTCCCCGTGATCTACGACCAGCTCCGGGCCCTCGCAGGCTCCTTCCTCCGCCGCGAAGACCCCGGGCACACCCTCCAGACCACCGCCCTCGTCCACGAGGCCTACCTCAAACTCGTCAACCAGTCAGAGGCCAAGTTCTCGGGCCGTGCCCACTTTTTCGCCGTCGCCGCCCAGGCCATGCGACGAATCCTCGTCAACCACGCCCGCGACGCCAACCGCCTCAAACGTGGCGGCGACCGCCAACGCGTCAGCCTCGACGAATCCGGCATCATGGCCCCCGCCGTCACCGACTCCGCCCCAGACTCCGGCCTCGACCTCGTCGCACTCGACGAATCCCTCTCCAAACTCGCCACCCTCGATCAACGCAAGGCCCGTACCGTCGAGATGCGGTTCTTCGCTGGAATGTCCATCGACGACACCGCCCAAGCCCTCGGCGTCGCACCAGCGACCGTCAAGCGCGACTGGGATTTCGCCCGCGCCTGGCTCTTCCGCGAACTCTCCTCCGGAGCACGGGATGCACTCCACACCCCCCCCACACGGCCCTCAGCCCCTCCGCCTTCCCGAGGCTGATCTCCTCGCCAAGGCCGAGGCCATCTTTCACGACGTGATGGAGCTCCCCGCGACCGACCGCGCCGCCGCTGTCGAACGCGCCTGTCAAGGCGACACCGTCCTGCTTTCCGAAGTCTCGTCCCTCCTCGACGCCACCGGCGCCGCCGACTTTCTCGCCGCTCCCATCGCCAACATCGGTGGCCTCTGGGACGCCGCCGCCTCCGACGCCGACATCCACGATCCTCTCGTCGGCAAAGACTTCGGCGAGTACCACGTCCTCGAACGCCTCGGCACCGGCGGCATGGGCGTCGTCTACCGCGCCCTCCAACGAGACCCCACACGCGAAGTCGCCCTCAAACTCATGCGCCCCGGTCTCTTCTCCCCTTCCCTCGTCCGCCGCTTCGAGCACGAAGCCGAAATCCTCGCTCGCCTCCAACACCCAGGCATCGCCCAGATCTACCGCGCCGGCCGCCTCCGAACCGACCTCGGCACCCAGCCCTTCTTCGCCATGGAACTCGTCCAAGGCACACCCCTCCTCGACTTCGCACACTCCAACGCTCTCACCCGCCCCCAACGACTCAATCTCTTCGCCCGCATCTGCGACGCGGTCCAACACGCCCATGCCAAAGGCGTCATCCACCGAGACCTCAAACCCGCCAACATCCTCGTCACCAACGACACCCACGAGCCCAAAGTCCTCGACTTCGGCGTCGCACGCCTCTGCGCCGACGACGCACGCCTCTCCATGGCCCTCTCCGCCCAGACCTCAGCAGGCGAGATCGTCGGCACACTCGCCTACATGAGCCCCGAACAGATCGACACCTCCGACTCCGCGCCGAGCGACGGCGTCGACACACGCGCCGACGTCTACGCCCTCGGCGTCGTCATGTACCAAATCCTCTCGGGCAAACTCCCCGTCGATCTCTCCGGCAAAACGCTCGCCCAAGCCGCCCCGCTCATCCTCGAGCACGAGCCCGCCCTCCTCGGCACGCTCGACCGCGCCCTCCGAGGCGACATCGAGACCATCGCCGCAAAGGCCCTCGAGAAAGACCGCTCCCGCCGATACCAATCCGCCGCCGCCCTCGCCGACGACATCCGCCGTTCCCTCGCCGACGCGCCGATCCTCGCACGCCCCCCCACCGCCTCCTACCAACTCCGCAAATTCGCACGCCGCAACCGCACCCTCGTCGCAGGCACAGCACTCGCCATCGTCCTGCTCATCGCCGGGATCGTCGGCACCTCCATCGGGCTCGTCCGCGCCAACACCGCCACCACGCAGGCACAGCTCCGCGAGAGAGACGCCCGCCTCGCCGCCGCCCAAGCCGAACGCGCCACCTCGTTCCTCACCGGCATGCTCGCCTCAGCCAATCCCACAGCGTCCCGGGGCCGACAGATCACCGTCCGCGAGCTCGTCGACCAGACCGCCGCCCGCGCCGCCTACGACCTCGCGGATCAACCCCAGGTCGAAGCCGTCACCCGCGTCGCCCTCGCTCGGACCTACCTCTCCCTCTTCGCCCTCCCGCAAGCCTCGCAACAGGCCGAACTCGCCGCAACACTCGCCGCCGCGTCCTTCGGCCCCGAGTCGCTCCCCTTCTCCGACGCCCTCGCCGCCAAAGCCTCCGTCGCTCTCGCCGAACGCAAACGCGACGAATCACTCTCCCTGTCAAAGCAAGCCCTGGACCTGAGACTGCGCCTGCTCCCCGAGCACCACGCACAAGTCGCACGCGCCCGCATGATCTACGCCAAAGCCCTCATCGACAACCTCAAGTTCGACGACGCCGACCGCGAACTCACCACCGCCCGCGCCGACCTCAAGACCGCCGAAGACCCCGAGTTGGCCTTCTGCGCCACGCTCCACGCCGAGATGCTCCTGCGCCTCCCCCAGCCCAACACCCGCGTCCCCGATGCCGAGAGGATGCTCCGCGAAACCCTCGCCGACCTCCGCGCTCAAGGCACCTCCGCAGACCCCGACACCGCCACCATCCTCGGCTCCCTCGGCCTCGTCCTCATGCGTCAGAACCGAGCCGCGGACGCCGAAACCACCATCCGCGAAGCAATCTCCCTCCGCGACAGGATCTTTCCCCCGGGACACCCCGCCACGTTCTCGATGCGCCTCCGCCTCTGCTCGGCACTCCGCGTTCAGGACCGACTCCCCGAGGCACGAGACCTCGGCATCGCTCTCCTGGCCGACGAAACCAAAGCCCTCGGCGAAGACTCCCCCGAACTCTCCAACACGCTGTCGATCCTCTCCGCCATCCACACCCAACTCGGCGAGCACGATCGCGCAACTCCGCTTCTCGAACACTACGTCCGCCTCCAACGCATCTTGAAGGACCCCGTGCTCCTCATCGTCGCGATGCAGACGCTCTCCGAGAACATGCGCACCCGAGGCCTCTTCACGCAAGCAGAGACCTACGCCAGAGAGGCAATCGCCGTCATCAAACCAGGCTCACGCAGCCCGACCGCCGTCTCTCTTCGTCATCTGCTCGCCTCAACCCTCACCGCACAAGGCAGGCACGCCGACGCCCTCGCCACACTCGCCGAAGCCCACACCCTCGTGCTCGCCGACCCGGCACAGAAAAACCTCACCGCCAACACGCTCCTCAAGTGGGGGCAGGCCCTCGTTGCCTCCGGCGATACCGCGGCAGCCGCAGCCAAACTCCGCGAGACTATCGGGTACGCCAACGCCAACAGCCTCAGCGAGCAAGCCGCCCAGGCCAAGGCCATGCTGGACACCCTCCCCGAATCACGCCAATAAAGAGTCGACCGCGCAAGCGGTCTGTGCCCCGCTCTCGATTCTCAGAGCAGCCCGAGCGAATCCTGCACACCAAGCGTCGCGTAGATCTCCCGCGTCGCACTGCTCTTGTTGAGTGTGTACAGATGAATCCCCGCGACCTTGTGGTCCAGCAGGTCGCGGCACTGCTCCGTCGCCCAGTGCACGCCCACCCGCTTCACGCCCTCGTCGCTCCCGCCCGCCCGATTCACCGCTCGCACCAGCGGCGCCGGGTACCGCGCCCCCGCCGCGAGGTCCGCCATCCGCTTCATCCCGCCGATCGACGTGATCGGCATCACACCCGCGATGATCGGAACGCGAATCCCCGCCAGCTCGCACCGATCTCGAAAGTCATACAAGTCGCGATTGTCGAAAAACAACTGCGTGACGATGAAGTCCGCCCCCTGATCCACCTTCGCCTTCAGCCGATCCATCTCCGCCAACCGGTTCGGCGTGTCCGGATGCCCCTCGGGGAACCCCGCCACCGCGATCGCGAACCCGCGCCGCGACGGGTGCCGCCCCGACTCGTTGAACTTCTTGATGAACGCGACCAGGTCCGCCGCGTACCGGAAGTGCTTGAAAGGCTCGTCGCCCGTCACACCCTTGGGCCGATCCCCCCGCAGCGCGAGAATCTTGTTGATCCCCGCCTCCGCGTACCGCGTCAGAATCTCGTCGATGTCCTTCTCGTCGTGCCCCACACACGTCAGGTGCGGCATCGGGTCCAGACCCGTCGTTTTCCCGATCTTCACCACCAGGTCGTTCGTCAATTGACGCGTCGACCCACCAGCCCCGTAAGTCACCGACACGAACGTCGGCTTGAGCTTCTCGAACTCGCGAACGTGCTCGAACAGATCGCTCGCCCCCTCCGCCGTCTTGGGCGGAAAGAACTCAAACGAGAACGTCGTCCGCCGGGATTGAAAGAGATCGCGAATGTCCATGCGTCGTGGCACAGGCCTCGGGCCTGCACATTCCTTCCTGAAAATCCTCCCCACGCCGCTGGGCATGGGGAGAATGACTGATGTTATGGCACAGGTCCGAGACCCGCGCGATGACTTAGTACCGGTAGATGTCGCTCTTGTAGGGCCCGTCCACGGGCACGCCGAGATAATCGGCCTGATCCTTCGAGAGCTTCGTCAGCTTCACGCCCAGCTTGTCCAGGTGCAAACGAGCCACCTCTTCGTCAAGCTTCTTCGGCAGCGTGTACACCTTGCCAGACTCGTACTTGATCCCGCTCAGCGTCGGCTTGTTGTTCGCCGAGAACCACAGGTCAAGCTGCGCCATCGTCTGGTTCGTGAACGAGGACGACATCACGAACGAGGGGTGCCCCGTCGCGCATCCCAGGTTCATCAGGCGGCCCTCAGCGAGAATCAGCACGCTCTTGCCGCTCCTTTTGAACACGAACTCGTCGTACTGCGCCTTGATGTTCACGCGGGCGACCGTCCCGCCCTTCTCCGCCGCGTACAGCGACGCGATATCAATCTCGTTGTCGAAGTGGCCGATGTTCGCCACAATCGCCTTGTCCTTCATCTTCTTCATGTGATCCATCGTGATCACGTTCTTGTTCCCCGACGCCGTGATGAACAGGTCCGCCGTCTCCAGCGCATCCTCCAGCACGGTCACCTGGTAACCCTCCATCGCCGCCTGCAGCGCGTTGATCGGGTCGATCTCCGTCACGATCACGCGGCAACCCTGCCCACGAAGTGCCTGGCAGCAACCCTTGCCCACGTCGCCGTACCCGATCACCACCGCCACCTTCGCCGACAGCATCACGTCCGTCGCACGGTTGAGCCCGTCGATCAGCGAGTGGCGGCAGCCGTACAGGTTGTCGAACTTGCTCTTCGTCGCCGAGTCGTTCACGTTCACGCCCGGGAACGCGAGCTGACCCTTCTTGGCCATCTCGTACAACCGGTGTACGCCCGTCGTCGTCTCTTCCGAAACACCCTTGATGTTCTTGATGATCGAGGAGAAATACCCCGGCGTCGCCTTCAGGCTCTTCTTGAGAACCTCAAGAATCACGCCCCATTCCTCCGGATCATTCTTCGCGTTAAACGCCGGAACCTTCCCAGCCTTCTCAAACTCCGCACCCTTGTGCACGAGCAGCGTCGCGTCGCCGCCGTCGTCCAAGAGCAGATTCGGCCCGATGATGTTCCCCTTCGCATCGGTGAACTTGAAGATCTGCTCCGTGCACCACCAATACTCCTCAAGCGTCTCGCCCTTCCACGCGAAGACCGGGATGCCCGCGGGCTCTTCCGGCGTGCCGTCGGGACCGACGACAACCGCCGCCGCCGCGTGATCCTGCGTGCTGAAGATGTTGCACGACGCCCAACGCACGTCCGCGCCAAGGGACGTCAGCGTCTCGATCAAAACCGCCGTCTGAATCGTCATGTGAAGCGAACCGGTGATCCGCGCACCAGCCAGCGGCTTCTTCCCCTTGTACCGCTCGCGGAGCGCCATCAGGCCCGGCATCTCGTGCTCGGCCAGACGCATCTCCTTGCGACCCAACTCCGCTTCGTTCAGGTCCTTGACCTTGAAATCAAACTTGGCCTTGGACTTACCGGACTTCGCTGTCGGACGTGCTGCAAACGTGGTCATCATGATCTCCTGTGTGTTCTCTGCTATCGGTTCAAACGCCTATCCAACTCGCCCCCTCGCGACGAACAACCCCGGGCCACGGGCCTCGGGTTCACGCGGGAGTTCTCGGTACTCAATATCCACAAACCCAGCCACCCCCATCGCCGATTCGATCTCCGACTTCCCAAACCCAAGGTGCTTGTGCCCCATCGTCTGCCGGTACTCGTCCCGTCCATGACCCACCATGTCAATCACCATCAGCCCGCCACCGCCACCCGCCCCGGCCCTCAGAATCCGCCGCGCCTCCCGCAGCGTCCCCGCCACATCCCCCACATGGTGCAGCACCAGCACCATCACCGCCGCATCCACCGTTGCGCTCTCAATGGGCATCGCGTCCAGCTCCGCCCGCACAAACTCGACGTTCTTCGCCCCGACCAGCCGCTCGCGCCCCGCCGATAGCATCGGCTCCGACGAATCCACCGCGATCACCCGCTCCACCACCGGCGCGAGCAACTCCGCCGCATCACCCGTCCCGCACCCAAGATCCGCCACCGTCCACCGACGCGGCATGAACCCCATCAGGGCCGCCGGCGTGAACCGCTCCCCGAACAACTGCCCCCGCAGCGCATCCCATTCCCCAGCCACCCGCCCGAAGAACGCCTCGCTGTCGGTCCGGCGCTCCGCCAAGACCGCCACGAGCCGCTCCTGATCCTCCGCCAACTCGCCCGACGTTCCCGCCTGCTCACGCACGACCAGCCACATCGCCCGGAGCGTGGCGGAAAGATCATCCAAAACCATCCGATAATACGTGGCGGGGCCCTCGTTCCGACGCGACACCCATCGTCCATCCGCGAGCGACTTGAGATGCCGACTCGCCGTCGACTGGGCCATCTGGAGCACCCGGGCAACCTCGCCCACGGAGAGCTCCGAGGCCTCCAGCAGCCGCATCATTCGGAGCCTGGTAGGGTCCCCGAGCGTGGCGAGCTGCTCTGCGATCGAGATGACGGGACGTGTCTTCATCCGTATATCCGGATGAATGGTAGAACCTCCGGTCGGGCGAGGCAAGTGGCTGTCAAGATTCCCCCCCGCCTACCACCTGACGCTACCGTCCGCCATGTCCCGCGCCGCCCTTATGCTCGCTCTCGCCGTCGCGGCCGTGCTTTCCGTGGTGGCCGCCGTTGTTCTTCGCCCGCCCACCGCCCCCGAAGACCCTCGGCTGGTCCCGTTTGACACCACCGCCGTCACGTCGTTCTCCATCAAGGACTCGCAGGCCACGCGCACGCTCACACGCGACGCGTCCGGCGCCTCGTGGATCCTCTCTGCCGCCAACACCGACGGCTCGATGATGACGTGGCCCGCCGATACCTCCGCCATCAAGTCAGCACTCGCCAATCTCGCCTCCGTCGCGCACCTCGGCCCAGTCGAACCCCTCGTCGGTCTCCCCTCGTGCACGATCTCGCTCGAATTCCCCACCGGATCCATCACGCTCCGCGCGGGGTCGACCGCGCTCGCGGGCCGCGCGACGATCGAGGTCTCTCGCGACAACACCATCACCACCTCCGCCGCGCCCGCCGGCACGCTCGCCGCGTTCACAGGCCCCATCACCACACTCCTCGATCCCGCGGTGCTGCGCTGGCCCTCCGAGCCCACACGCCTCACACTCGTGCGCCCCGATCGCACCATCAACCTCGAACGCGTCGGTCGTTCCTGGCGTCTGACCTCGCCCATCGCCGCCCCCGCCGACCGCAAGGTCGTCGGCGAGATGCAAGCCGCGCTCAGCAACCTTCGCCTTGCCTCCGCCGCCCCCGTACCGTCGGGGCTCGCGCCGCTCCCCGCGCTCAAGGTTCAGATCACGACCGGAACCGCCGAATCCCCATTCGTCCAGTCGATCTCGTTCGTCTCCGCCACAGGATCCCAGGCCACCGCGACCAGCCCGCAAGGCTCCGCTTCGCTCATCCTCCGCGATCCCGACCTCGAACCCATCTTCGTCGATCTCGCCGCAATCCTCAGCAAGCAGGCTCTTGACCGCCCCGCTGCGGACATCATGGCCGCCATGCTCCTCCGCCCGGGCGATGAACTCGCCGAACCCCGCGTCGTCCGCCGCGACGCGGATCGCTGGCTGCTCGCGGATCAGCCCCTCCCGGAAGCCGACGCGAAAACCTTCGTCGCGCTGCTCGAAACCCTCTGCGTCACGCCCGCCGCCGCGACGCTGCTCGAAACTCCCGCCGACTTCGAGCCACTCGCGACGCTGCGCCTCCAGGCTCTCGACAAGGTCACCCTCGGTGACGTTTCGATCGGCCTGAGCACACCGCAAGCCGCCGCCGCCGGGGGGATCAAGCGACGTGTCCTCACCATCGTCACCACCACCTCCAACCCCACCACGACGGGAAGCGTGGCCAGGCTCTACCCGGTGATGATCGACGATCCGATGCTCGCCTTTCTCAGGGCCAACCTCCCATGATGCGTGCTGCCGCGGCGTGTGTGATTCTGACGACCTTGGCCGCGTGTGAACGCCCCGCCCCAACGCCCACGCCACCTCCCAAGCCTGCTCCGGCTCAGCAGCCCGCTCCCGCGCCGGTCGTGATCGAAACCCCGCCCGTCGTCACGCCCCCCATTGAAACCAAGCCGACGTTCCTCCCCTCGCAACACGGCTTCGCGTTCGTCAACACGTTCAAAGGCTCGCCGCTCCCGCCCAATCTCCGCTCGCTCGAGCGTGTCCTGGGCTCGACCCTCCCCGAGCGCTTCGGCCTCTGCGGCGGCATGTGCCTCGCCGCCGCAGACTTCTTCACCGCCGGCGTCCCGATTCCCACCGACACCACGCCCCCCGCCGACGGCGATCCGCTGTACGCCGCCCTCTACCAACGCCAACTCGACTCCTTCAGCGGCCTCTCGCTCCCGCTGCGCGTCCTCCAACTGATGACCGCCACCGACCGCGGCGAAAACGGGCTTTTCGCCCTGACCGCGAAAGAACTCCCCGCCGTCCGCGCTCGGCTCGCCAAGGGCGAACTGGTGCCACTGTGCCTGATCCTCGGCAAGGCCGACGGCAAGACCAAGCCTTGGGACAACCACCAAATCCTCGCTTACGCCGACGCCACCACTCCTGAAGCAACCGCCCTGCGCGTCTACGACCCCAACTATCCCAAAGACGACCAGGCCAAACTCACCTTCACCACGCGCCACGACGGCCTTGAAACCCTCCTCACCACCCACCGCGCAGGCCGACCCAAGCCGCTCGAAACCCCCGTCCGAGGCCTCTTCGCCACCCCGTACACCCCGCAAACCCCCATCCCCGCCCCAAACCCCCAGAAAAAAAACCCCGCCTAAAGCGGCCCGGCAATACCGGTGCGAATCGGGCGTTGAACCAGCGGTACTCCCTAGCCCATTTCGCTCTGGCCCCGGATCCAGAGTGACGCGAACGCCCGCACTGTCCAAGAGACAGTGCGGGCGACTTTTTTTGATCCGCACCCTCCACCTTTGCACTACCATCCAACGATGACCTCCGACGCCCTCGCCACCCAGACAGAATCCCCCTCGGCCGACGCACTCGACCCAGCCGCTCCCCCCACCGCGGAGGCCCTCGCCCCGTCGATCGAGGCGGCCTTGCTGAGCCTCGAACGACCCGCCGGGCATGAACGCCTCGCGGTCGCGCTCGGCCTGGTCGAGCCCGAGCCCGAGGACGCCCCCTCACCCTCCGCCGCCGAACCGGAAACCGTGCTCCCGTCGGGACCGGTTGTTGAAAGCAATGCCGAGACTAGTCCAGACCCGCTCGCTGACGCTCGGGGCTCGTCGAACCCCGCCCCCAAGCGCCGCACCACACGGGCCACCGCCGCCGCCAAGGCTCGACGCGAAGCGCTCTCCGCCGCCTCGGCCCTCATCGACGCGGCGATCGCGCACCTCAACGACTCCTACGCGGCCACGGGTCGTAGTTTCCGCATCGAGCAGGTCTCGGGCGGGTTCCGGATGATGACGCTCCCCGCGCACGCCGCGGTCGTCGCCGCGATCCACGCCAACCGCGTGCAGACTCGCCTCTCCAAATCCGCCGTCGAGGCCCTGGCCATCATCGCATACAAGCAGCCCATCACGCGGGCGCAGCTCGAGGCCATCCGCGGCGTCGCGTGCGGCGAAGTGCTCCGCTCGCTCATGGACCGCCGTCTGGTCACGATCAAGGGACGCTCCGAAGAACTCGGCCGCCCCATCCTCTACGCGACCAGCAAGCAGTTCCTCGATCACTTCGGCCTGGCGTCCATCACCGACCTGCCCACGCTCACGGAACTCAAGCCGATCTGAAGCGTCCATTCCGATCGGAGGCCACGCGTGCCGAGTCATTTGCCCCCGACGTTCGTACCGCAGCCATTCCTTCTCGCCGCCGCGTGCCTCGCCCTTGTCGCGGGCTCCACGCTGGCGATGCAGCCCGAACTGCCGCCCGCTCCGACGCCGGGAGCCGCGACCAAAGCGCCGCCTTCGATCCAGGACGCTCTCGACTTGTTGCACCGCGCGTACCGCTCGGGGCCGGTCGCTGATCGCGTCGTGATCAAGGCGTCGGACGCCTCGGGCAAGGACCGCCGTGTGCAGGTTGTCGTTTATACCGACGTGGGCGAGATAGCCAAAGAGCCGCCCGCGGCACCCGCCCCAGCAACATCAGCCCCCACGGCGGACAAGCCCCCCAACACTCCAACGGAGCCAGTCGCCACACCGAAACTCCGCCCGGCCCAGTTCCGCATCGACCTCTCGCAGTTGCACGTGCACGTGCAGGACGCCACACTGACCGCCGTCAATCTCTTCGACCGCACGACCTACTTCCGCACGCCCTGCGACGCTTCGCCGCTCAAAGCTCTTGCCGCGAACTTCCCGTCCGTGCCGGTCCCGCAGGTCGCCCTCGCATACGCGGAGGGCACGCTGCTGACGACACCGACGCCGCTGACGACGGGCGCGACATGGACGAGCATCGAAACCGGCGTCGAGGTCGGCCGCGCGATGCTGATTCTCAAGGGGAGTTCGTCCGGCCCCACGCCCGCGAACCTCACCCTCGCCTTCGACCGCCAGACCAACCGCCTGCGCCGGTTCGTCGCTGAGTATCCGGGCGCGACAGGCGTAGCACTCGCGAAACTCGAACTGACCAGTTCGCCCGCCGACTCGGGCACGCCGAAGAACTGGCTTTTGCCCGTGGAAGGCCGGACGAAAGTCGATTCGCCCGCGCTGCTCGTCCCGCCCCGCGCCGGGCTCGCCGCGGGATCGTCGATCAAACACGCCTCGCTCATGACGCAGAGCCTTGAGGCGATCACACCAGAGTCTCTCTTCGAAGGGGGATCCGCGTCGGCACCTCCCCGAGCGGTCGTGCTGATCACTTTCAGAAGCGACCTGGTGGAAGCGGTGGAAGAGCCCAAGGACCTCGTCGCCGCGATGCGGGCCGCGGTCGAGGCCGCAGGGAAAGACCAGGCCGTGCGAGTCGCGTCGGTGGGCTTGCTCGGCAAGAGCGATCTGGACCCGACGAAGATCGACGCCCTCGTCGGCAGGGCGACAAAGATCGCCGCCGCTGCCGGGCTCACCGGGGCTCGCGCCACGCTGCTGACAGCGTCGGAAGTGCTCGGTGTCGAACGCGGCGGGCAGGCGGTTGACGCGGCGGTCATCGTGCTGTCGCCGGACCTGAAGGTGCTGGGCGTGGTCGTCGCCGACGGCCGATCCGATCAGTCTGGCAAGTTGCAAGAAGAAATCGAAGCGATTCTCGCCGCGAGCGTCGCGCCGCCTGCCAAAGAAAGACCGGGCGAGCTCAAAGGCTCGCCCGGCGCGAAGTAATCAGATTGATCCGCTGGGGATCAGGCACGGCGTTCGCGGGTGTTCGTGCTTGGCAGGCCGTCTTTCAACTGGCCTGCGCCCGAGGGTGCGCCTTGGTGTACGCCTCCTGCACCCGTCCCGTCGAAAGATGCGTGTAGACCTGGGTCGTGCTGAGCGACTGGTGCCCGAGCAGTTCCTGCACGCTCCGCAGATCCGCCCCGTTGTCGAGAAGGTGCGTCGCGAAGGTGTGACGCAGCGTGTGCGGGCTGATCGTCGGGTCCAGGCCGACCTGCTTGAGGTACTTGTCGAGCTTGCGTCGAACAGATCGGCTCGAAAGCCGGCCCGTGTGCTTGTTCACAAACAGAGGCTTCTTCGCCACGTCGGTGTTCACCGCGTAACGCGGCTCCTCGCGGAGCTTCTCGAGATACCGGGCAATCGCCGCCAGGGCGTGGCTGCCGAGAGGAACGATCCGCTCCTTTTTGCCCTTGCCCCGGACGTGCAACGCCTCCGCGCCGAGATCAAGATCCTCGGAGTTGAGACCGACCAGCTCGCTCACACGGAGGCCGGTCGAATAAAGCGTCTCGAGCATCGCGCGATCGCGGCGGCCCAGGACGTCCGCGTCACCCGGAGCGGCAAGGAGCTTCTCGACCTGCTCGATGGTGATGGCCTTGGGGAGGCGCTTGGCTTGACGGGGCGTGCGGATGACCGTCAAGGGATTGATCCCCGACGCGCCACGCCGTTCCGCCCACTTGTAGAAAGAACGCAGCGTGGCGATCTTTCGCGCCATGGTCGCCGCTGAATACTGCTGTTCGCCCAGGAACGCGAGGAACCCGCGAACCGTCTCGCTCGACGCCTTGCGGATCGTCTCGGTGACGGTCGCCGTCTTGGCGCCCGGCGCGACGGTCTGCCCGCGTTCGATCGTCACTCGGGCCGCCGCCGTTTCCTTGGCGGGGTCCATCGAGATGCCCAGCTCGTCCACGAGGTATTCGGTGTACTGCCGCAGGTCCGCGCCGTAGCAGCGGGCGGTGTACGGGCTGAAGTGCTTCTCGTCGGCGAGGAACTTCGTGAAATCGTCAATGATCGCCAGTGTGATGTTGCTCTGCATGATCGGCTCCTGATCTTCTTCCCGGGCCACCATCCCGGCGTGTTCCCGTCCTTGGGACCCCACTTCTATCGGTCCAAACTTCTCCACCCGTGATTCAGAGGATACCTTCCTTTTTCCTAACAATCTCGATTGCCGGGCCGCTCCGGATCTCGTGGGCGATCAGGGCGAGATCCACCCAATCAAGGCTCCCGCCGCCGGTCTCGTCGCCCGTCGAACCCTGCCGCATGATGTCCCGGACAGCCTCGATCATGGCGGGCTCTTCCCCGCCCATGTACCGGAATCGCCATTGGTGCTCCCCTTTCTGGAAGACCACCTCGTACACGTCGATTCCGGACTGCTGGACGCACGCCTCTACCGGTGCGCTACGGCCCCTACGGCTCTTGGGTTCCATGGCTTATCGCTCCTCCGGCGTCGCGCCGGCCTGACGGTTTACGTTCCTATCCCCTTGAACGTTCGCGGCACCACCAACCTCACGCCCTTCTTGAATCACAGCCCGACCCAGTCGGAGCCACTCCGCCTGCATCAGCCTCGAAACCGCGAAACTCGCGGCGAATTCCTCGTACAGCGGCATCGACGCGACGAATCGCCTCCAGTTCATCGCGTCCGTCAGCTTGCTGCGTCCTTCGGCGTACGAACGGACATCCATCAGAACCTGGTGGTTCTTGCCGTCGAGGTGCTCGGAGACGCTCGCGACGACGCCGTCACGCGGGCGGTTGCTCGCGGATGGTCTCTCCTGCGTCGCGCCGCTGAGAGCTCTGGGATCGATTGTCGACGTGAAACTGCCACCCTCGATCGCCGAGCCGGGCTTGGCGTAGAGGACCATCGACAGGCCGATCACGGGTTCGTACGGGTCGTACGCGGTGATGCTGCCCGCCAGGATCGCGTCGACATTCATCGCACGGGCGAGTGTGGCCAAATCGACCGCGGTCGAGAGCCCGTTCATTTTCAAGGCCCGCATGGTTTCGATGGTGCGGTTGAGCGGCAGGCACCGCACGCCCCGGATTTCCTGCGCAGCCGCGACGATCTTGTCGCTCACGACGAGCGGGTCGACGCCGGTGGTGCCGGACTCGTTGCGGAAAGGAACAACCGCCCAGAGTACATCACCGGGCGCCTCGTACGGCGCGGTGGTGACCTGAGGTGCGGTCAGGTCCGGCTGGGGCCCGGCGCATGCGCCGAGCAGGCCAGCCACCGTGAAAAGAACAGCGAATCGAATGAGTGTCACCGCTGGGCCTCCTTGCCCGACGCCGCGTGGCCCGTCCTGGGCTTGGTGCGTCCGCGATAACAATCACGTCAACCCGGGTTTCTATTCAGGAGTTTCGGAAGGATTCTCGGATTCTGTCGCGGTCGCGGTCGCCGGCGTTGGGGTAACGTTCGCCTCCGGCTCGGGCGTGACATCCACCGACTTGGTCGCAACCGCGTTCGTGCGCACCTGGTCCATCGCGGCAACCACCGGGCCCATGTCCATCGACCAGAGGTTCTCGCGGCCGGAACGCTTGGCCATGAACACGAGCTGGCCGTCCTTGCCCCAGGCGGGCATCATGGCGATCGAGGCGTTCTCGCTGATACGCATTTTGGCGGTGCCGTCGATGTTCTGAACCCAGAGGCGGGCAGAACCGGGCGCTGCGTCCGCGGCAAGCTTGACATTTCCTTCGCCGCCGAGGGGAACTTCGCTGTACGCGATGCGCGTCCCGTCGGGGCTCCACGTGGGGTTAATCAAGGCCGAGAGGGGGCTTGAGGCCAGCTCGCTGACGCCCGAGACGCGGCCGTCCTTGAAGTCGAGGGTCCAAACGCCAAACGTGCGTGTGCCGCGTTCGCGAGCGACCTGAAAGAGCAACTTGTCCGCGCCGTTCACGCCCGAAGAGCCGACGGGGCACCACTGCGGGAACATGCCGTATCCGAGGAACTGCGACGAGCCAGCCCGGCCGAGCGCGGTGACCCAGAGTTCCCAGCGGCCCGACACTTCGCCCATGCGGCAGTACGAGAGGCGCGAGCCGTCGGGCGACCACGAGGGGTGGAGTTCGTCCGAGGCGTCGCTCGACACGCGGACCGCCTGCCCGCCGGCGGCCGGCATGACGTAGATATCCCAGTTTCCGCCGCGATTGCTGGCGAACGCGATGCGGGTGCCGTCGGGGCTGATGGCGGGCATCACGTCGTCCGCGGGGTCGCTGGTGAGTTGTGTGACAACCTCGCCCGAGAGGGACTTGATGTACAGGTCGGACGTGTGCCGGTGCTGCGTGCTGGCGAACACGATGTTCGATCCGTCGGGGGTGATGACAGGGTCAAAGTCCGCGCCGACCTCGGAGAAACTCACGCGTTCGAGCGGCGAGAACCCCATGGGCTCGGCCTCGCTCGCGGTGCCGCGGGGGGCGTCCTTGAACCCGCCGTAGGGGTACGGGTTCATCGCACCGATCGACTCTGGCGCGGGCGTGGCGGTGGGGTGATCGGTCATCATCGACAGCGACGAGACGCCGTGAGGCCCGGAGTTTTTCGCGACGGTCGGCGTGGTTGCGCTCTTCGTCGCGTCTTTGGTGGTCGTTGATGCATCAGACGGAGCGACGGGCTCGACGGGCTTGCCCCATGCCGTCACCGGGCCTTCGGGCTTGTCGGAAGCGGTAAAGACCGAGCAACCAGTCAGAACGGACGCGAGCCCTGCGGTGGCGAGGAGAGCGGATGTCTTGTGCATGGGGGTCTCTTTGCAAAGGCGTGGAAAGGGCGCACGATCCGTGTGAGCCCGACCGTTGGGTATCGACCGGCCCCCCGAGCGACATGAGTCCGACAACCCCCTCTGCGGTGAATTTGCGCGAGATGAGATACCGGACGTGGGGCGCGGGGACGGCGTTTCGACTACCGTTGCCCGATGCCCAGTGCGACGGACATGATGACGGTGTTGGCGTGGGCGGGAGCGGCGTGCGGGGGCGTGCTGGCGGTGTACTGGTCGATCGCGCTCGTTCGGATGTGGCGCACGGCGGCCACGTTGCCGACGGCGCGGGACGGGCTCTCGCTGGCGACGGGACGGACGGCGTGGCCGAGTGTGGCGGTGGTGATCCCCGCGCACAACGAAGCGACCGTGATCGCGGAACTGATCGCGTCGCTCCGGGCGGTTGAGTATCCGTCGTTCTCGGTGACACTCGCGCTGGACCGGTGTACGGACGGGACCCCGGCGGCGGCGCGGGAGGCGATCGGGGATGACCAACGATTCTCAATCGTCGAGATCGCTTCGTGCGAGCCGGGGTGGTCGGGCAAAGTGCACGCAGCGCATATCGGGACGCACGCGTCGGGGGCGATGAACGCGGAGTTGCTGCTGTTCGCCGACGCGGACACGCTGTTTGATCCGGGGTGCCTCAGGGCGTGCGTCGCGCTCCTCGAACACCGCAAGCTCGACATGCTGAGCCTGCTTTCCACGATGAGGCACGAGCGGTGGTACGAGGTGCTCGTGCAGCCGATCGCGGGGTTGGAACTGGTCAAGCAGTACCCGCTGCTGCTCGCGAACGAGACCGGCGAGGGGCGGCGGGCGTTCGCGAACGGTCAATTCATGCTGTTCCGTCGCGACTGTTACGCGCGGTTTGGCGGGCATCACGAGGTCCGCAAGGAGCTGCTCGAGGATCTGCGGTTTGCGCAGATTCTCGAGTATTACGGAATGCCGTGCGGCGTCTTGCTCGCGGATGGGATGCTCATCTGCCGGATGTACGACTCGTGGGCGCAGTTCACCAAGGGCTGGAAGCGGATTTACACGGAGGCCGCCCATCGCAACCCGGGCCGGCTGACGCGGCTGGGGTGGCGTGTGCGCTCGTCACTGACGGGGTTGCCACTCGGTGCGGCGTGCGGCTTGGCCTGCGGGATTGTCGGGGGTGTCACGCTCGCGGCGTGGGTTTCGATCGCGGGGCTGCTCGTCATGCTGACAGGGATGGTCATCGTGCAACGACTCGGGCGCGGGCCGATCTGGGCTGCGTTGGCGACGCCGATCGGAGGGTGGCTGGTGGGCGGGCTTTTGATCGGGGCGGGGAGGGATCTTTCCCGTGGGCGGGGGGTTGAGTGGGCGGGGATGACGTATGACCGGGGTGGCAAATAGGGCGGCGTGAAGAGACGGAATACGATCCGGGTGATGGAATCGGGTGCCTTTAGGGTGAGCACGGTGATCGGCGTCGGGGCCAGTCTGGCTTTGCATGCCGGGGTGGCAACGTGGATGGCGGTGGCACCGCCGTCGTTCGCGCCGTCAGGCTCGCGGGCGAACGAGGTCGAGATCGCGCTGGGGGACTTTGGGCCCTTCGGTGATGAAGCGACACCGCCTGCGGCTGAGACGCCGCCCTTGCCGCCTGACGACCCGGCACTTCGGAGCGTGCCTCCGCAGGCCGTTCCGGAAAGGCCGCCCGAACCACCCAAGCCGATCGAGATCGAGCCCGAGCCGATCGATCTCGACAAGATCATCCTGGGAATCGACGAGAGCAAAGCCCCGAAGAAGACGGAGGCGTTTCTGGGCGCCGCGGAGCCGACGCCGCACGCCGCACCGCTGTCGGAGGTGGAACAGCCGGAACTGACGACCAAGCCCGCCGCGACGCCGGGGCCGGTGGGCCCTTTGGGGGAAGGCGCAGAGACGACCCCCGCACCGGATGCGAAGCCGACGGAAGAGGCGGAGCCCAAGCCCGCGGATACGCTGGCGAATGAAGTACCGCGTGAGACACCGAGCGAAGCGGCACCCTCTCCCGCGGCCGAACCGCAGCCGCTCGGTCAACCGGGGCCGGTCGCGCCGCTGCTGCCTCCGACGCCCGAGATGGAGCCCAACCCCGAGGGCGACGGCAGACCGAAGGTGCCGGCGAAGGAAATCGATCCATTCAGCAGCTTCGCGTTCGTGACGCCGGGCGGCGGCGTGATCGTGCTGCCCCGGATGAAGCCCAATGAAGTCACGGGGACGCCGACGCCACCGGGTCCCTCTGTGCCCGCCGCCGAAGCGACGCCGAAGGTTGTCACGCCCTCTCCCGCGGGAGGCGGCGGCGAGAAATCGAGGCCCGGCGAGGTGGCGGGCAAAGAGTCCTCCGCGTTCGCGATCAAGAAGACGCAGGATTTCAAGCCCGGGCGCACGCTCGCCCCCGAGGGAATCGAGGTCACGACTTTTGACCCGGATATCCCGGTGCTGTCGACGATCACGGGGACACTCAAGAATCCGGTGATCGAGATGCGGTTCGGACCCGACGGGAGGGTGAAAGAGGCGAAGTTCAAGAACGGCATGGACAGCGGGCGCAAGGACTGGGACGAGCCGATCCTGCACGCGATGCACCGGTGGACGATCGGAGGGAAGAAGTTCAAGGAACTCCTCGCGGAGAACCCGAGCCGCGAGGTCGTCATGACGATCCGCATGATCCTCACGCGGTGAGCGTGCCGGTGCGAGACTCGGCGACGTGCCCTGTGGGCGGTCGCGTCAAATCTGGTATAGTTGCGTCTATGACGACCATGAATCGACCGGTGACGTTGTTTACGGGGCAGTGGGCGGACCTGCCGCTTGAGGTCATGGCTGGCAAGGCCAAGGCGTGCGGGTACGACGGGCTTGAACTGGCCTGCTGGGGGGATCACTTTGAACCGACGAAGGCTCTCAGCGACCCCGCGTACTGCAAGGGGCGGCATGATCTCTTGGCTAGGCACGGGCTGAAGACCTGGGCGATCAGCAACCACCTGGTGGGGCAGGCGGTCTGTGACCACATCGACCACCGGCACCAGTCGATCCTGCCCGCTCACGTCTGGGGCGACGGTGCGCCCGAGGGCGTTCGGCAGCGGGCGGCGGCGGAGATGATCGCGACGGCCAAGGCCGCGAAGGCTCTCGGCGTCGGTGTCGTCAACGGGTTCACGGGTTCGTCGATCTGGGGCTGGTGGTACTTCTTCCCGCCGACGGGAAAGGCGGACGTCAAGAAGGGGTTTGACGATTTCGCGAACCGCTGGGGGCCGATTCTGGACGCGTTCAAATCGGCGGGCGTGAAGTTCGCGCTCGAGGTGCACCCGGGGGAGATCGCGTACGACTATTACTCCGCGCAGACCGCGCTGTCGGCGGTCGGGAACCATCCGAGCTTCGGGTTCAACTTTGACCCGTCGCATCTGTTGTGGCAGGGCGTGTCGCCGAACAAGTTCATCGACGGTTTCGCGGATCGGATTTTCCACGTGCACATGAAGGACGTGGCGGTGCATTACGGGGCGAAGGGCGGCGCGGGCGGGGACGGGCTCAGCGGCGTGCTCGGGTCGCACCTTTCATTCGGCGACGCGCGGCGCGGGTGGGACTTCCGGTCGGTGGGTCGCGGGCATGTGAACTTCGAGGCCATCATGCGGAGCCTCAACCGGGCCGGATACGCCGGGCCTTTGAGCGTGGAGTGGGAAGACCCGGACATGGACCGCGAGCACGGGGCGGCGGAGAGCTGCGCGTACGTGCGGAAACTGCAGTTCAAGCCCGCGGCGGGGGCGTTCGACGCGGCGTTTGAGAAGAAGGGGTGAGCCGGAGGTGGGCAGGCGGCCGGGAACGGAATGGCCACAGAGGCGGCCAAATCGAGGGCGAGGCCGCCTAGGATTTGAACGAGTTGCGGGCGTAACTCAGTGGTAGAGTGACAGCCTTCCAAGCTGTACGTCGCCGGTTCGAATCCGGTCGCCCGCTTTCCGCTTCCAACGATCAGCTGCAAACAGCGGTCAGACGCCCGAAGCGAACGCCTTCGCCGCGTCGATGATGTCGCGATGGTTGGCGCACCGCGGACATTTGTGCTGCCCGCCGAGCTTGCCTCGGCTCTGCATCCAGCGATGGAACGTGCCCGGAGGGAGCACCGTAATGGTCGGCGGGGCCATGCCGACGTCGCCCGTGCGTTTGGTGGTGTAGTCGACGTTCTGGGCCTTGATGGCCTCATCGAACGCGGTGGCAAAGGTGCGCTTGGCCGTTGCGGCGTCGAGCCCCTGCACAGATTCGACCGCCAGTTCCAGCCCCGGCGTCACGCCCGGGGCCGGATAGACCGGGGCCGCGGTGAACTCCCCCACCACAACGCTCGCGGCAGCGGCGGCCCTGGCGACAGCGTTCTCGATGTGCTCGACGATGATGTTCTCGCCGAAGGCGTTGATGAAGTGCTTGTGACGGCCGACGATGCGCAGGCGGCAAGGCCCATCTCCCCCACCGCCGCCTTCCCATTCGGGGCGTCCGGGGATCGTGTCGAACTCAACGACGTCGCCGATGATGTACCGGTAGAAGCCGGCGCACGTGGTCATGATGACGACGTATCGCTGACCCTTCTCGACCTGATGAGCCGCGAACGCACGCGGATTGGCGTCGTTGATCTCTTCGAGAGGGACAAACTCGTAGAAGATGCCCACGTCGGACAGCAACCGCAGGCCGGGATCGCCCGCCGCGTCTTGCATGGCGATGAACCCCTCGCTGGCGGGATAAACCTCCAGCCGCCGCGGGATGTCATCCCCCGAGGGATCTCCGGACCAAGCCTCTCGCAAACGGGGCTCGAACGGGGAGTACTTCACGCCGCCATGAACAAAGAGCATGAGGTTGGGCCAGAGGTCACGAAGGGTGCGGATACGGCGGCCGCCGGGCATCTCTCTCGCGAGCTCGACCGCGCGGGCGACAAGCTTGAGCGTCCAGCTCGGCATCCCCGAGATCATGCGGATGTCCTGCGTGACGGTCGCGCGGGCCATCGCTTCGATCTTCGCGGGCCAATCGCTCATGAGGGCGATGGTGTGCCCGGGGGAGTACACCTCCGAGAGCGGCCAGCGGATGAGCGGGGCGACGATGCCGGAGAGGTCGCCGGTCTTGATCCCGTGCCGGTTCTGCGAGAGTTCGGTGGACCCGCCCAGGAACAGCAGGCGGCCGGAAGTCAGGCGCGGGATCGAAATGCCCATGCGCGACGCGTGCCCGAAGATATCGAGGGAGGCTTTGAAGTTGGACTTCATCATCTCGTCCGAGATGGGCATGAACTTGTCGCCCGCGGTGGTGCCGCTGGTCTGGGCGTAGTTCATGACGACACCGGGCCAGAGGACATCGGGTTCGGCGTGCTCGCGCATGCGGACGATGGGCTCGCGGAACGCTTCGTAGTCACCCAGCGGGACCGCTTTGCGGTACGCGGCGAGGAGATCGCGGTTGTCAATCGCGAGGAGGCGTGCGAAATCGTGGGCCTTGCCGAACTGGGTGCCTTTCGCCCGCGAGAGGACGCTTCGGAGTTGCTCCATCTGCAGGCGGGCGGTATGGACCTTCCAGTGGGTAAGGTCTTCGAGGAGCAGTCGGCGGCGAGCGGTCAGCGTGGCGAGGCCGGCACCGACGAGGGAGGTCCAGCGCAACGGCGCAGGCGGGAGCGGCGGTGGGAGCAGAGAATGATTGGGGATCACGGGGTCCGCAGCCCTTGGTAGAACTTGGCGAGGTGCTCGGTGAAGATCTCGGTGCATTCCATCATCGGAGCATGGCCGCACTGGTCGATCCACTCGAGTCTGGAGCCCTTGATGAGCCGGTTGAACTCCTCAGCGGTGTCCGGCGGCGTGACGACGTCCTGGCGACCCCAGATGAGCAGTGTGGGCGAGGAGATGCTGTGGAGCTTCTCGCCGAGGTGGTCCGCGCGGGCAGAGCGGGACAGACGGACCATCGCGCGGGCGCAGGAACGTTCGCAGAGCTCGTTGTACGCGCGATCGATGTCGCTCTCCCAGACGTGCCGCTTGTCGTAGAAGAGCTCGCCGATCTTGCGTGCAAGCCAGGCGCGGCTCGGACGGATCTGTACATTGGCGAGCAGAGAACGCTCGTAGAGGCCCGACGCACCGGCGAGCACCAGGCCGCGGACCGCGGAGGGGTCGTCGCAGGCGATGCGCATCGCCACGTGGCCACCGAAGCTGTTGCCGACGAGAATGGCCGGCTCGCGAATCTCTTCGCGAAGAAACCGGAGCGTCAGTTTCGTCACACCCTCGACACCACAGTCATCGCCGGAGAGTCGCAGCAGCGGCATCTCGACCATGACGCACCGGGCGCGGTCCTTGATGTGGGAGACGACACCTTCCCAGTGGTCGTTGAGCCCCACGAGACCGTGCAAGAAGACGATGGGCGTGCCCGTGATTGGCCCGGCCTCGGCGATGCGCGCAGTGAGTGGCTCGCGGTCGGGCCCGAACTGACCCGGGAGGGTCCAGTGGGAGACGCGCTCGGCCACGGACGAGTGGCGGGGGGACGGTGCTCGGGATGGGACACTGGTCAACGCGAACTCCTGAGGCCTGTGCCCATCATAGAACGGGCCGAGGAAGATTGCTCGCCTATGAGCAAAGAACCCTATTTTTTTCCAAACAGGCTGGAGCGGATCGGGTGCTTTCTCGATGCGTTCTTTGCAGGAAAGGACATGCTCGTGTCCGAAATCGGTCCGTTGCGTGTCCTCTCGGGCAGGAACGCCCTCACATAAACCGGCCGTTCCCCTGCAAGTCGCCTTTGCCATGCCGCCGGGGCGATTCTGATCCTGGGGGGGTGCGGGGTTGTGCGCGGCGAGCCTCGCTGGCGGGTTGCTCCGCGTGACGGGAACGCTCGACAGCACACGAAGCCGAACATTTGTGATTGAGTTCTTCGCGAGCCCGTCGTGCGACCCATCGGGGTTCGGCGCGGGCGCAAGGTTCCTGGGGAGCACGCAGGTCCGGACCGACACGTCGGGGCTCGCGGCGATCGATGCCTTGGTCGCGGAGGACCTCCTCGCGGGCACGGTCGTTACCGCGACGGCGACGGAGACCGTGACCGGGAGCACGTCCGAAGTCTCAGCCTGCCGCGTCGTGGAGGTTGCGTCATGTGCCGCGGACTTCAACGCCGACGGTTTCGCGGACTTCTTCGACGACGGCGCCTTTGTGGCGGCGTTTGAGAGCGGATGCTGAGTGCGCACTGCCTGAACTTTGCACACTGAGCTTTCGCTGAACATCGAGCGCACGACGACATCCCGATCCGTCCGGAGCGGGACATCGTGCGAGGCACTGCGAGCCATCCGAGCGTACATCAGACCTGCGGAACGGTCGGCGTCATGTCATGACGCGCCGCCTTCGCTCATGGTGTCTGGACGCCCCTGCCGGTAATGAGCCCGTAGATCAGGCTGACCAGGAAGATCACGATGAAGATGTAGAAGAGGACGCGCGCGATGTACATCGCGTCGCCGGCGATTCCGGTGAACCCGAGCAGGCCGGCGATGAGGGCGAGCACGAGAAACGTTAGAGCCCATCGAAGCATTTGAATCTCCAATCTACAAGAGATCGAACAGGACGTGAACAGGGGAAGCGTCACTTCGGCGGGACGCTCGCACGAACCGCGGAGAGAACCAGAGGCACGAGCCACTTGGCAGCCTTGGCCGCGAGCAAAAGCCCGACCAGTCGCTTGCCGACGGGTGCCGGCGTGACGGGGGTGTTTGGGGAAGGCCTGGAAGTCAACATGCGGACGAGCAGCACTCCGCCCGCCGCGGCGAGCAAGCCGCCGACCACAATCGCTGCGTTTGACTTGGTTGCCTTGGATCGTTCATCGGTCTGCTCCGCCCAGGCGAGCAGACCCGCCTTGGCCTCGGCGATCGACGGGCGTGGCGGAACACGCGGGCTGGAAAGTGCGTTGGTTTGGGCCTCGATATTCAAGGCTTACGCCTCCACGTCAACCGGATGAACATCAGCAGGAAGAGCGCTCCGACAGCAAGGACCGCGGCACCGGTCAAAGTGGCCGAGAGCCACCGGCTCAGGTGCGTCTCCAGAAACCACAGAAGACCGAACGTCATAAAGCCCAGGCCGGCCACGGCCAACGGAACCGCAACGGCAAGCAGGGCCAGACCCATCGCCAGTTGAGCGGCGGCGGATCTGACCCTGTCTGCCTCCCCACGAATCGTCGTGAGAAGGGCGGCTCCCTCGGCCTCGATCAGGTCGAAGACGCGAACGATAAACTGAGAGATCACCCTCACACTCAACTCCTGGAACGGCAGAGGACCATTCCGATCAGGATGCCGAGGCCGGCCGCCAATCCGATACTGGTCACTGGGTTGCGAGCGACAACGTCCTTGAGCGAGAGAGCGGCGTCCGCGGTGGCCTTGCGAGCGTCCTCGAGTTTGCCCTTCGCGGCGTCGACGGCGTGATGGGCTCCTTCGCGGAGCTCGGCGACGCCGGAACGAGCCGCGTCCGCCGCGCCGTGCGCGAGGTTGCCAACGTCGTTCTTGAGAGTTTCCATACCGCGGCCAAGGCCTTGCATGTCGTGCTTGAACCCGGTGCTTTCAGAAGTTGCGGTTGCCATGAATCAATCCTTCAAGAAGGCCAGGTCGGTCAAACGAACCTCTGGCGGTTGTGAATGTAAAGGGCGCGTGCTTCGGCACGCACCACCGGAGTGAGCCAGCGTGCAACTGCCTCTAGAATCCGCGAGGGACGACATTCAGGACGAGGAGCACGATCAGGACCAGGAGAATCAATCCGAGGCCGCCGCTGGGTCCGTAGCCCCACTTGCGGCTGTAACCCCAAGTGGGAAGCCCGCCGATGAGAAGCAGGATGACAATCACAAGTAGAATGAGGCCCATGCGAATCCCTTTCGATCGTTGAATAAGAGGCACATCGGGTCGGGTTCCACTTGAACTGTGCCGGTGAATAAACGCAAGGGTCGGCCGTTGGAGTGAACAGGCTGTGCCGTACAACTCCAGATCAACGAAACGGCCGACCCTCGGTTAGAACAAGAGCGCGTTCGTGCGATAAGACCGAGTGAACTCGAATCGGCTCACCGCGCGGCGCGATAGGAATCTACTTCATGACTGGCTTGGGCGCGTTGGCCGGAGTCTGAACTTTGGAAGGCTCCTGACTCGCCGGCTTGCCAGCTTTGTCGGCATCTGTCGAGTTGCCGGGCTGAGACACGGGGTGCTGACTCTGCCCCTTTCCTTGCTCGTTGCCATGCTGACTGCCATGCTGACCGCCCTTCGAGTCCCCGCTGGCTTCGTTGCGGTCGTTGCCCGTACGAGTGCCTTCGTGGGCCGTGTAGCCCGCGCTCTTGATACCCGCGCAGGCCGCGTCGCAGCCAGCCTTGTCGGACTTGATGTTCGCCGAGCCGACCTTCACCGAATGTGTTTCCACTCCGTTGACATCCTTGAGCGCGCTGGTGACCTTCTTCACGCAGGCGTCGCCGCTCATGCCGTCGATCTCGAGAGTTCTGGTCTGGGTTGCCGTGTGCATGTGTATCCCTTTCATATCCGACTTCAGCCGGGAGGCCGCATACCTCCACTCGCTCCATCACTCTACTCGCTTCCGCGTCGACTGCAAGCCTCATGCAGAGAAACGAGGACGATGGGGGACTTATCCGGTCAACGCATCATCGCCATGATCCGGCGCGTGCGCTGACGACACCTTGTCTTGAACATTCATCACGCGGACCTTGCTTTCCAAGCCCGCTCCGCACGGCCCAGAAGCACTTTCCTGCTTCTCGCGATCAGCGGCAATGCGAGTGGCTTCACGGAGTGCCGCGGCAAGGCGGTGCGATGGTTCACGAATGCTCATGGGTCTGATGTCCCGAGTGGTTCCCGTTCGGATCGGTGCATGATTGTCGAGAGCACATCGCTCGACTACAACCTGGCTTCTCTCGTTGACGCTCGCATCATCACCCCGGCGAGCACAATGCACGCGATGCCGCCGAGAATCAGCCAGACAGCCCGGTCACTCATCGAGCCCGTGAAGAACTCCTTGAACTGAGAACTGAACGAGTCGGTCTCGCGAATACCCAGCACAAGAAGGACAGCTCCACCAATAAAGACAACAGCGGGCAGGATTCGTTGATTCAGCATGTTGATTCCTTTCGTGCGTTTCGCCCTCTGGGGCGGCAGCAGGTTTACACATCGGGCCTTCAGGTCAAGGGAGTTTGTCCGTTCGCAACTCGACGATCGCTTCGTGACGGGCTTTGGTTTCTTCCTTGCCCCGCAGCAACCCCGCCGTCAGAACAGGCCACGCGCCCAGGATGAGCACCAGTCCCGTGGCCACCGCGAACCCGATCACGTCGTGGGTCTGTACGCCACGCAAGAGCGACCACACCACCGCGATGATGACCAGGGCCGAAAGCCCGATCAACAGGCGTCGCCACCCTCGGACGCTTGCCTCGTGCTTTGGCGGCCTGCCCTCGGGCGATTCCTTCTTCATCAGTTCGTCTTGGCGGTCGTCGACCCACGCGCTCTCGGACACAGAGAGAACGGGCTGCGCCGCCGCGTGAACCCCCTCGATCGGGCCTTGTCCGCCTGGACTCTGCTGGTTGGTTGCCATGCTTGTTCCCCTGTTTGACTTCTTGATTGCTGATCCGTGGCCTGTTATGCGCCACGGCTAAATCGTGCGCAGACCGGCCCCGCGTGTCGAAGCGGAATCTTCCTTGATCGCTATCTCCCCCGCCGCTCTCGCGCGGCGGTGTTGATCCGCGCTCGCTCACGCGTTGTCTGGAAACCACGAGAACCCATCTTCATCGTGGAGAGATACCCGTGCCGAGCACGACAGACCCGACTCGAAGGCCGGAAAGCTCGCGCGACGCACAGGCCCCCCGTGCACGACCGATCCCCAGTGCCCCTGCAATCGCCACAGTTCGCGTGCGATCGCCGCGAGCAGCCGAGTTCGGGCCGCTGCCTTCCGCACGGAGGACACATCATTCTCGTAAGACATCAGCATCACTCCGCTCCTTTCACATGGATTCTCAATCGCCTCCGCGCTCTGGTGTTTGAGTATCGCCTCACAGGACACAAACACGCTAGACGGAAAGTTCCCCTATCTCCAAACAGCCCACCAGCCCTTGATTCCTTGGATCAATCTTCCCTCATACCATCACTCATGCCCGGCCGAGCCCGGAAAGACCGCACAATCCAGACTGTTCCACCCAGTGACGCACTTCGTGCCGCGTTGCCCGCCGTGGCACGACCACGGTCCGGTCTCGTTCTTGACCCGATCTTGACGATGAACTCAAGCGGCGTCATTCAGTCCGCCAGCGACTCGGTCGAGCAGGTCTTCGGTTGGTCCCCGACCGAGTTGTACGGGCGGAATCTCAAAGAACTCGTCCCCGAGCCTCGTCGCACCGATCTTGACCGCTATCTCGACCGATACAGGAAGCCCGGCCTCTCCAAGTCGTTGCAACAGTCGCACCGCTTCGACGCCCTGCGCAAGGACGGGACCGCGATCCAGATCGAGTTGTCGCTCTCACGGGCGGACCTCCCGTCGCTTACGTCCTCGTACTTTGTGGGCATCGTCCGCGACGTGAGCCGCACGATCGATACCAATTCTGACCCGCAGATCCAGCGCACACTTCTTCAGGATTTGGTCACCGAGCAGACGCGCGCGTTGGCCACCGCGCACCTCAGGCTCTTGCTCTCGGACCGGCTTGCCATTCTTGGGACGCTCAGCGCAGGCCTGGGGCACGACATGAACAACGTGCTGCTCCCCGTGCGTGCGAGGCTCAACGCGCTCGAACATTCCGGGCTCACCGAGCCCGCACTCGCCCACGTCGCGGTGGTGCGGTCCGCCGTGGCGTACCTTCAGCACCTCAGCGACGGGCTGCACTTTCTCGCCCCCGAAGCAGGGACATCCCACGACGTGTCCCATCATGTCGAAGTCACCGACCTTCCCACCTGGTGGTCCCAAGTGGGAACGCTGATGCGGTTGGCGATTCCCACCACGATCAGTTTCTCAACCAGGTTTGAGCCCGGATTGCCCCCCGTCGCCATCGGCGCACACTGGCTGACACAGGCCGTGCTGAACTGCCTCATCAACGCGGGCGAAGCGATCCCGAGAGCACGCCGCAAGCCAAGCATCACAGTCTCAGCATCACCCTCGGACGACGGGCGGATGGTCAGGCTCAGCATCGTCGACAACGGACGCGGGATGAAGGAAGCGGTGGTCCGTCGCGTCTTTGACCTGTTCTTTACCACCAAATCCAGGAGCCTGGGCACGGGGCTCGGCCTGCCTCTTGCACGAAAGGTCATCACCCAGGCGGGCGGCACGATCGAGATCACCTCCAAGCCCGGGAAGGGGACCACCGTCGTGGTGTCGATCCCGGTCGCAGGGAAAGCAACCCGTCAGAAGCCTGACGCGAAAGCCCGGAAGTCAAAGCACCCGCTCCTCGCCGTCATCTCTCTCCGAACGCCCCGGCTGGCCGCGCTGTACGCGCAGGTTCTGCTGGGCGCGGGAATCCAAGTGCGGGGCGGTGCGAAGGGCACGACGCGGCCCGGCAACGCCAACATATGGCTCCTCAAGCCGAGCCCGGGCAACATCAAGAAGGCGGAGGGGTGGGTTGCGCTTCATCCGAGCAGCACCGTGGTGTGCGTCGGGGCGCCGGGGGCGAGAGAGGCCGGGCGGTGGACCACCATCGACGCAACCGTCATCGAGTCACCTGAGGACTACCTCTCGATCCGGTCCGCGGTCCGCATATTGGCAAACACTCTGGACGCGGGGAACGCGCCGAAGAAGCAAACACCAAAGGAGCAACGCCCATGAATCGTTCGCTGAGCAATTCGAGCCCCGCCAAGGCGGGCGCAAGTCCGATCAAATTCGGGGCCAGCACCTCGCGGAAGGAAAGTCCCGCGACCACGTCGCACGCCATCCGCGTGCTGTGCGTGGACGACCACGCGATGATGGTCGAGGGTCTCCGGGCCCAGTTCAGCATCGACAGATCGGACGGCGGCATCGAGATCGTCGGACAACTCGCGTCCGCGGACAAACTGCTCGACGAGGTGACGAGACTCAACCCGAACGTGGTCATCCTGGACATCGAGATGCCGGGGCCGGACGCCTTCGAGACCGCCGATCGACTGTCGAGACTCCATCCCGAGGTGCGGGTGATGATCCTCACCGCGCACATCCGTGACGCGTACATCTCGGCGGCGTTCGCCGCGGGTGCGGCGGCGTACTTCACCAAGTCGGACGAACTCGAGGACATCATCAAGGGCATCCACGAGGTCGTCCGCAACCGGCGCGGGATGTTCGTGCTGGGACCCAAGGTCCGCGATCGTTGCAAACCGCTCGAGCCCTCGCACGGCTCCCGGAGCGTTCGCAAAGGAGTGCCGCAGTTCGTGGGAACGATCGAGGGAGCTCCCGTCACGCTGCTGGAATCATTGACGGCACGCGAGACGGAGATCCTTCGACTGATCGGCAAGGGTCTGTCCCGGGTGCAGATCGCGGCCCAACTCTGCCGAAGCGTCAAAACCGTCGACGGGCACCAGGACCGGATGATGCGCAAGCTCGGAATCACCGCACGGGCCGACCTCATGCGATTCGCGATCCGCGAGGGGCTCGCTCAGGCGTGAACGAGCCGAGTCAGGGCGTGGATAGGAATCACTGATTCAAGGCGCGGCATTGTGGCGACATCGCGGAAGGACCGACATGACAGCAGGTGACGATGCCGGCGGCGGCGGCTCCTTCAAGGGACGCTGTTCTCACTCGTCCCGCCTCAGTCCAGGCGGTCAGCCCGCCCACCAGCCCCTCGCAACGCAGCAAGTGCCGACGGTGTTCGCACACCTTCCGGACGGCTGCAGCGATCGCGCACAGGCACCACAATGATGACAACCACACGCAAACTCTGGATCGGCTTCGGGCTCGTGATTGCGATCCTCGCAATCTCATCCATGGTGATCCTTGTCAACGCTCACACGATCGAACGTGATGTGCAACGCATGTCGGAGGCCCGAACCTACAGCTCGGAGATTCGTCGGCTGCACGTGAACGTGCTGCAGTACGCCCTGGATTTCAGAGCCTACTTGCAGCGGCGTTCACCCGCCATCCGCGCCGATGCCATCGAGTCTGCCAGGCGGGTGGACGAACTGCTCTTGCAGCATTCGCAGCGTGGCATGGACGAAGAGCATCGCGGACTCGTCGATCGATTCTCGGGGCTCTGGGGAGAACTTGAAGCGCTCGGCACCGCGATGATGCTGGCGGCCGATGAAAGGCCTGATGCCGGCTCCGCAGTCTCCGAAGAGTTCCTGACTCTCCGGACGAAGATCAACACGCTCCTGGAGTCGGAGATTCAACCCCTCGCCACGGCGGCGTACGACCAAAGCAGCATGACAGCGGTTGATGGCATCGTCACGATTCAGAACACAGTGCTCCTGCTGATGGTCGTCGGCACGCTGATCGCCTCCGCCATCGGCCTGTTGGTCACGCGGACCATCATGCACAACGAGAACAAGATCCTCTCAGCGTCCGAATGGCTGCGCGTCACACTCTTGAGCATCGGCGACGGCGTCATCACGACCGACGGGCAAGGTCGCGTGACGTTTCTCAACCCCGTCGCGGAAAGGCTGACGGGCTGGACGCAGGCGGACGCATCCTCCGGGCCCGGCGGCGCGGGCGTGCCGATCGAGCAGGTCTTCAACATCGTGAACGAATCAAGCCGTGCGATCGTCGAGAACCCCGCGTCGCGAGCGCTGCGAGAAGGGGTCATCGTCGGGCTGGCCAACCACACGGTGCTGATCAGCAAGTCGGGGACGGAGATCTCCATCGACGACAGCGGAGCCCCGATCCGCGGAACCGAAGGCAAGATCGCCGGCGCGGTGCTGGTCTTCCGAGACGTGTCCGAGCACAAGAAGCGTGAGAAGATCATCCAAGACGCCTTTGAGTACGCCTCGAACATTCTGGAGACCCAGCGTGAGCCCTTCCTTGTGCTCGACAAGGACCTGAGTGTGGTGAGCGCGAACAGATCGTTCTACCAGACGTTCCAGGCCGAGCCGGACACGACCATCGGGCGGTTCGTGTACAACCTTGGGGACGGGCAGTGGAACATCCCCAGGCTCCGCGAACTGCTCGAGGAAGTGCTGCCTCTGAAGAACGCGTTCGACGGGTTCGAGGTGTCGCACGACTTTCCGGGCGGCCTCGGCGGGAAAACCATGAAGATCAACGCGCGCAGGGTGCGCACGCTCGAGGACGACTCCGAACACATCCTGCTTGCGATCGAGGACGTCACCGACCGCGAGTTTGCCCAGCGCGCCCAACGCGACTCGGAGGTCCGGTTCCGCAGGCTGTTCGAGACCGCCAAAGACGGCATCCTCATCCTCGACGTTCATACGCGAAAGATCACCGACGCCAACGCCTTCATGTGCGGGCTGACCGGGCTTGAATCCGGCGGGTTGCTGGGGAAGGAACTCTTTGAGATCGGGATGTACAAGGACGTCGAGGAGAACAAAGACGCGTTCCGCCATCTCTTGCGCACCGGCTACCTCCGGTACGACCACCTCCCGATCAAGAACCGCAGCGGCGGGCAGGTCGAGGTTGAGTTTATCGCCAACGTCTACCGCGAAGGGGAAAGGCTCGTCGCTCAGTGCAACGTGCGCGATATCTCCGAACGCAACAGGCTCGAACGGGAGGTCAGCCAGCATGCCGAGGCTCTCGCGGCGCAATCCAAGGGCAAGGACGAGTTTCTCGCCATGCTAAGCCACGAACTTCGCAACCCCCTCGCGCCCATCCGCGCCGCGGTGCAGTTGCTCAGGATCAACGAGCCACCCGACGCGCTGCCCGTCCAGCAGCAGGCCCGCGAGATCATCGAGCGTCAGGTCGCCAACCTGACCCGCATGGTCAGCGACCTGCTCGAAGTATCGAGGGTTGTGAGCGGGCGGATTCAACTCGACCTCAAGCCGCTCGATATCAAGCAGGTCATCGCGCACGCCGTCCAGAGCACCGCCGTTCTCTTCGAGCAACGCTCGCACGTTGTCGAGGTCAGCCTCTGCGACGAGCCCGTCTGGGCCCTCGCCGACGCAACCAGGCTCGAAGAGGTGCTCGTCAACCTCCTCAACAACGCCGCCAAATACACCCCCGACGGCGGGCACATCGTCGTCACCTGCGACCGGGCAAGCGATCGCGGCATCATCAGCGTGCGGGACAACGGCGTGGGCATCGACGCGGAACTGTTGCCCCGCATCTTCGACCTCTTCACGCAGGCAGACCGTTCCCTCGCCCGATCGGCGGGCGGACTGGGCATCGGCCTCTCCCTGGCGAACAGGCTCGTCGGACAGCACGAGGGGACCATCGAGGCCAAGAGCGAAGGCCCCGGGAAGGGCAGCGAGTTTATCGTCGGGCTCCCGCTGATCGAGCAGCCGCCCGCCGTCACGCCCAGTGACGAAGCACACACGCCGATCGAACCGCCAAGGCTCGCGAGTGCCGCCCGCGTTCTGGTCGTCGACGACAACGTGGACCTTGTGACGATGCTCGCGAGCGTGCTGCGGCACAAGGGCTACAGCGTCCGCAGCGCCCACACCGGGCCCGACGGGCTTCTCATCGCCCAGCAATGGCAACCTGATATCACCTTGCTGGACATCGGCCTGCCCGGGCTTGACGGGTACGAGGTCGCCAGGCGGTTGCGTGCCGCAGCCCTGACGCCGGGTGAGGTCGGGGAGAGGCCCGTGCGGATGCGGCTTCTCGCGCTCACGGGCTACGGGCGCGATGCCGATATCGTTCTCGCGCTCGAATCCGGTTTCGACGGGCACCTGGTCAAGCCTTGCGACATGGACGAACTCGAACGACTGATGTCGGCTCCGCTCAAGTAGGCCCCTCAATCTTCCCCAAAGGAGACTCATGCCGAACAAACCTACGGAATCGACGACCGCCGATCCGATCATCCGTGTGCTCTGCGTGGACGACAACCCGGACATGAACGCCGCGTTCCAGCTGATGATCGATGCGGTACCGTCGATGCGGTGTGTTGGCTGCCTCACGTCCGCGGATAGGCTGATCGCGAGCGTGCGCGCGATGCCCGAGCGGCCCGACGTTGTCCTGCTCGACGCCACCATGCCCGGGAAGGGCCCCTTGTCCGCGATGCTCGAGATGAGCGTGGCGTTGCCCGAAGTTCGCGTGATTGTGTTCAGCGGGCACGAAGGGTCGGACTTCGTGCAACGGGCAAAGGCCGCGGGGGCGTGGGGCTTTGTTTCCAAGCGCCATGAGCCGGACTTCATGATCCGAGCCGTGCGAGAGGTCGCCGCGGGTCGTCGCGTGTGGCCTGATCCGTCAACGCCCCGGTGAGCGAACGAGCGTCGCGTCGCTGCTGAACGGGGATTCTTTCGCACTACCCAGCACGGCCGCGCGTGCGATGATGTACTCGTCCCAGTTCCCTGGTTCTTCGCACGGGGATGGACCGCACGCCGCGCCGCGGTGTGAGTACACGAATCCCTATTCAGTGAAAGTAGATGCTCCATGAAAGACAGAAAGACCTCCGTGATCTTGACAGCGATGCTGCTGGCCCTCGCCGCCGGCTCACATTCGCCCGTTCTCGCGCAGCCCGAAACCAAGCAGACGAAAGTCGCCACCAAGGTCGCCTCGACCGTTGACTTCCGCTCCTCGAAGTGGATGAGCGACCGCACCGTGGTGAACAACAACGGCGAGGACATCGCCAACGTCTCCGACCTCATCCTCGACCGCGGCACCGGACGCATCGAGTACGTCGTCGTCAAAACCGGCACCACCTTCGGCCTGGGCGGCCGAGCCATCGCCGTCCCCTTCGGCTCCTTCGCATGGGAGGCCGCTGGCGGAAAGGACCGCTTCATCCTCGGACAGACCATCGAGCAACTCAAGCAGTACGCCGAGTACACGCCCGAAACCTGGAAGGCCCTCAGGGAAGCCGCCAAGGACGACAAGAGCGTCCTCCGCCAGCGACTCGACACCGACGGCATCTCCGCCAGCGACCCCTACGCTGGAAACCTCGATGCCGCCAAGCAGTCCACCGTCACCGGTGAGATCACCAACGTCGAGCGCGTCCGCACCAGCAAGTTCGGCGAGCAGGTCCAGATCACCGTCGAGACAGCCCAGGGCGCGAAAAAGGTCACGCTCGGCCCCTCTTGGTACGTTAACGGCTCCGCCGCCGCACCGATGCGGGGCGACAAGGTCGTCGTCGAGACCGTCGCACTCCCACGGGACGCCGACTCGCTCCTCGCCGGGACCCACATCCATATCGGCAAGAACGAACTGCACCTCCGCGATACCAACGGCAGCCCCGCCTGGGCTCTCAAGCAGGTCGATGCCGGCGGCAAAACCTACAGCTCGCTCTACTCACGCTACCTCCTCCTCAGTGATCTCCCCGGTATGAAGATCGACTGCCGCGGCAACGAGTGCGGCAAGGTCTACGACATCATCCTCGACCGCACCTCCGGCGAGATCGGATTCCTCTCCATCGATCCCAACCAGAACTTTCTCGGCATCAGCGACACCAAGCGCATGGTCCCCTGGTCCATCGCCCTCGTGATGCTCGACGGCACGATGCGAATTGATGCCTCCAAGGAAATGGTCCTCGCCAGCCCGGAGACCCCGTCGGACCTTTCCACGCTGAACACCGGCACGCACGCGGAGCGCGTGTACAAGGCCTTCGCCGTCCCCGCACCAAAGTTCGAGATGCGCAAGCCCGCCGGAACGAACCCCTCTGAAGGCAGCGGCGCATGGTCCGCCCGGGGCGCAATCCTCTCGGGCATCGAGCATGGCTCCGCCAAGACCCTCGAAGGCACGATCGTCGGTTCCACCGAAGTTGACTTCGGCAAAGAGATCAAGTCCGCCCGCGCGATCAAGATCCGCACCGGCGGCGAGAACGGCGCCGAAGAACTCGTCCTCCTCGGGCCCGCGTGGTACATGGACAACCAAAAGCCCGCGTACAAGTCCGGCGAGTCCATCAAGATCGAGGCGTGCCGCACCACGATCGAAGGCCGCCAGTACTGGATCGCCAAGTCGTTCGCTTGCAACGAAAGATCCGTCGTTCTCATCGATAGCGACAACGCCCCCTCTTGGGGCAACCCGTAACCCGCCGGTGGTGTACCAGCCCGTCACGGATTCACAAGGAGTGACCATATGTCAACGCAGCGAACTGTCGAATCGGACCTGAACAAAGACCCCATCACCGGAACGAACGGGGCTCACCCTGTCGGCGTCGGGATCGGTGCCGCCGCCGCTGGTGCGGCGACCGGTGCTATGGGCGGAGCCGTCGGCGGGCCCATCGGCGCCGTCGCCGGGGCGGCCATCGGAGCGGTCCTCGGCGGCCTGGCCGGGAAGGCCACCGCCGAAGAAGTCAACCCCACCGGTGAGCGCGAGTATTGGCGCGAGCATTTCGCCTCTCGCCCCTACGGCATGAGCATCTACGGCTTCGAGGAATACGAGCCCGCCTACCGCTACGGATGGGAAAGCTACAAACGCTACGACGGCGAGGACCACTCCTTCGCCAGTTTCGAGGACGAACTCGGGCGTGGCTGGGACGCAGCCAAGGGCCAATCCAAACTCGTGTGGCACGAGGCCAAGGACGCCACCAGGGACGCCTGGTCGAAGGCCCACCGCACCGCCTACGGCGATCGCAGAAATAACCCGCGGTAACGCGACGACTATCTCGAGCCGCTCCTGCGGCGCGGGGGATAAAGAGATGAGAGGGTGCTGGCGGAAGCCAGCACCTTCGATTGACCACCCGTTGGATTGACCACCGTCTGATTACTACGAGGAGCCCACCCATGACCGTTCTCAAGCAGTCCCCCACCACGTCGCTGCGTTCCACCCTCGCCGCTGTCGCCCTCGTGATCGTCCTGGGCACCGGCCTCGCCGCTCTCTCAGCGTGCAGCACCACCGAAGGCTTCGGCGAGGACGTCAAGCACCTCGGTGGCAACATCGAAGACAGCGCCGAACGCAACAAGTAACGCCCCGCCGCTCCCACAACCAAGAACGATGATCCCCGCGAGATTGAACGCGGTGGCTTCAACGCGCCTTGCCGCCCAGCAGAAAGACTGCCCCCATGAGCATCGCCACCAAGCCATCGCTAAGCACGCGCTCGCCCGCTCTTCACAGCCAGCCTTGGCTTCACCAGCACGGCGTGGAAATCCAGAGGTTCGGCACCGTCCGCCAGTTCCCCCTCGGACTCTCGCACGACGCCCGGACCTATTCCTGCCAGAGGCTCAACCAACTCCTGGCCGATCTGCAGATCCTCCAATGCCTCTACAAAAAGCACCACTGGCTCATGCGGGGTGCGACGTTCTACCAACTGCACCTCCTCATGGATAAGCACGCCGGCGAACAATCCGCACTCATCGATACCGTCGCCGAACGCATCCAGACCCTCGGCGGCATCGCCGTCGGCGACCCCAGACACGCCGCCGAGATCAGCCGCATCCCACGCGCCCCCGACGGGTGCGAAGAGGTCCCGGCCATGCTCTCTCGCCTGCTCGAAGCCCACGAAATGATCCTCATCGACGCCCACGAGGCCGTGACCAAGATCACCCCCCTCGGCGACGACGGCACGGTCGACCTCATCATTTCGGAGATCATCCGCGGCAACGAACTCCAGGCGTGGTTCCTGGTCGAGCACCTGGTGGACACGCCTCTCGTCCGAGTCTGACCCAACCGCCTGATCCCACTCCGACCCACACCAGCATCAACTCGGCTTTGAAGGACAACCCATGACCGTCGCGAACGCCAGTCCATCCACGGGCCTCAAGTCGAAAGTCATCGCCCCCAGCACCCCCGCCCAGATCGAATCGGCACTCGCCCTCGCACACACCGAGTTCGCCCATTGGAAGACGACCGGCATGGAAGAACGTGCGGACCTGCTCCGCGCGGTCGCCTCGATCTTCCGCGCCCGCAAGGACGAACTCGCACGCCTCGTCACCGTCGAGATGGGCAAACTCATCGCCGAGAGCAACGGCGAAATCGACATCAGCGCGGCGATCTTCGACTACTACGCCGAGCACGGCGAGGCCTTCCTCGCCGACATGCCCCTCGACACACCCCTCGGCCGTGCTTTCATCCGCCACACCCCCATCGGCGTCATTCTCGGCGTTCAGCCCTGGAATTTCCCGTTTTATCAGGTCGCCAGACTCGCGGCCCCGAACATCATGGCCGGCAACGTCGTCGTCATCAAGCACGCCTCGATCGTGCCGCGCTGCGGCATGGTCATCGAAGAGATCTTCCGCGAGGCCGGGGCACCCGAAGGGCTCTACACCAACCTGCTCATCCCCGGGGACAAGGTCTCCACGCTGCTCGACGATCCGCGCATCCGTGGCGCATCGCTCACCGGTAGCGAAAGGGCCGGCGAGAGCCTGGCCACCGCTGCGGGCAAGAATCTCAAGAAGTCCGTCCTCGAACTCGGGGGGAACGACGCCTTCATCGTCCTCGAAGACGCCGACATCGAGAGAACCGTCCACTGGGCGTTCATCGGTCGCATGAACAACACCGGCCAGTGCTGCATCGCCGCCAAGAGATTCATCGTCCTCGACGCCGTTGCCGACACGTTCATCCGCCAGTTCGTCGCCGCGATGAGCGGCCTCCGCGTCGGAGACCCCCTCGAAGCGCAGACTCAACTGGGGCCGCTCAGTTCCGAAGACGCCGTGGTCCACCTGGAAAAACAGGTCAATCAGGCTGTGAAGGCCGGTGCCTCGGTCCTTCTCGGCGGCAAACGCATCAATCGCGACGGTGCCTACTTCGAGGCCACCGTCCTGGCCGACCTTGACCCCAAAGCACCCATCGCCCAGGAAGAGTTCTTCGGCCCCGTCGCCACCATCTACCGCGTCCGCGACGAAGACGCCGCCGTCGCCCTCGCCAACGATTCCCCCTTCGGCCTGGGCGGCTCGGTCTTCACCCAGGATATCGAACGAGGCATCCGCATCGCCGACCAGATCGACACCGGCATGGTCTTCATCAATCATCCGACCTGGACCGCGCCCGAACTCCCCTTCGGGGGCGTCAAACGCTCCGGCTACGGACGCGAACTCGCCACCCTCGGCATCGAAGAGTTCGTCAACAAGAAACTCATCCGCATCAGCGACCTCAGCGACCCGTTCTGATCAGCATCTTCACGCGGAATACCGCCTCCCTCCGCACTTCCTTCATTCTTCTCTCGGCACAACCCGCCGGACAACGAGCACTGGTTATGCAATTCTCTGAACACAGCATCACTCGAAAGACCCGCGCGCAGCAGGACATCGACTCGGCCGCACTCGCGTTGTCTCGGTGGGAGGACGAGGGCGGCAAGCCCAGATGGACCCTGCCAGCCGCGCAGACGGTAACGAATCACTTCCCTGAATCCGCGAGGCTTCGCATGGTCGCGCTGATCCACACGCACCCGGCGCAAGACGCGCTCGGAAGTGCGTCCCCTCACGATTGTTGAGCCCGAGAACACAAGCCGATCGACCACGCGTCCTCTGCCCGCTCTCCCGCTGCTCGAATCGCCGCCGACCTTTGATTCATCGTGTGCGGCGCAGCACACGTCCGCCGAATTTCGCACGGCCTCGCCGGAATCGTCCGAGGTGTTGGTGGGTGCCGGGGTTACGCTCGGCCAAGCGAGCGGGGGCGAACCCCCGCAAATCGATTCAATGAGCGATACTGGACTTGAACCAGTGACCTCTTCCATGTCAAGGAAGCGCGCTAGCCAACTGCGCTAATCGCCCGGATGTGTCTCGGCGAACCCGAGTGGCAACTATAGCACCGTTCTCGCCGCCCGTCATGCCTCCCGTCAGCGGGCGTGGGCAGCGTGTGCCGTTGTGACACGTGCTGGAGCCTTCGCCCCCCATTCGAACATCCGCCGGACGGATTCCTGAAGCAACGGCATCGGATCAGTTCCCATCCCCAGCCAGGCCCGGTCAAGCTCGTACGACACAGACCCCGCAAAGCCCGATCGGCGGAGTTCCTCCATCGCGTTCCTGACGGGCATCGTGCCTTCGCCGAGCGCAACAGGCTTTCCGCCCGCAAAGTCCTTGACCTTGGCCATCAGCAGCCGCTCGCCGAGCACGTTGATCCCCGCCTCCGGGCTCTCCCCCGCGGCGTGCGCCTCCGCAACGTTGTACAGAGCGCCGAGGCAAGGATGGTCCGCCTCGTCCAGGATCTCGCAGAGTTCCGCCGCCGTCGCGAAAGAACCCGAATTCTCGACCAGCACGCGGACTTGCCGAGCCCTCCCCGTGTCCGCGACCTGCACCAGCCTGGCGACGATGCGATCAATCGCCCGCGACCGCTTCTCGCCGCGCGGGTACTCGTGCCCGAACACTCGAATCGCCGGGCAATCCATCGCCGCCGCCAGCTCAACCATCGAGGATGCCTCGCGTGGCGCACAGTTCACATCCGTGATGGCCCAGCCGATGACCGGAGGGGTCACCGGGGTGCCAAATCCGATCCCCGTCGAGAGGCAGATCGGTTCGGCGCCGGCCGAACGAAGCGTCTGCTGGATCTTCGTGGCCGCGGTCAACGCGGGATCGCACGCCGAGACGCTCGAACCCCACCCGAAGGAACGAAGTTCAACTCCAGCAAAGCCGAGCCGCTGGGCCGCATCCGCGACTCGATCCAAAGTCCAATCGGGACATGCAACAGTGCTGAAAGCGAACTTCATCGGGAGCGTCTCCGGAGATCGGGTGAGGCGGATCGTACCCGCGTCGAACGGGTCCGATGCTACCACGCAGAACCCAAACGTCAATCGCCGATTTCACGGGTCCTTCCGTTTCGGAGGGAAAACACCCGGTTCTCGGTCTGGCATCGCCGAAGCGGCCTCGCCCCGAACGCTCACTCCAGCCGATTCTCTTTTCCGTATAATCCGAATCCCGCCCCCTGATGCACCCGTATCGACCCCGCCCGACACCCCCGCGATGAACCGATCCAAACGAACCATCTCGCCGACCCGAATCATCCTCGCTGCAGCCCTTCTCGTTGGAGCAGCTGGCGGATGCCGATCCTCCGCTCGGGACGAATACATGGCGTCCCGCAACATCCGGATCGCGCCAACCGTCGCCGGGCACGAACCGGAAGGGATCGCCGGCGCACCCGACGAAAGCCCCGAGACACAGCCCCGGTAATGGCTATCCTGCAACCTCGTCCTCCGATCCTTGAGGGGCAGCCATGAGCACGCACGATTCGACAGGCCGCACACCCGGCCCCGCGTTTGATCCCAACACCAAAACCGAACTCGGCGGACAGCTGGACTACGGGGGATACCTCTCCCTCGACAAACTGCTCTCCTGCCAGAACGTGCTCTCCTCTCCGGAGCATCACGACGAGTTGCTGTTCATCATCCAGCACCAGACCACCGAGCTGTGGTTCAAGCTCGTTGTCCACGAGCTCCGCGAGGCCATCGCACTCGTCGCAGCGGACAAGTTCGAGTCTTCCTTCAAGGTCCTCGCACGCGTCAAGCACATCCAGCAGCAGCTGCTCGGACAGTGGTCCGTGCTCGCCACGCTCACCCCGAGCGAGTACGTCCAGTTCCGGCATGTGCTCGGCCCCGCCTCGGGGATCCAATCGCTCCAGAACCGACTCATCGAGTTCATGCTCGGCCACAAAGACGAACGCATGCTCGCCATCTTCCGCCACGATTCAGCCTCGTACGCCAGACTCGACGCGGCGTGGAGAGCCCCGGGCATCTACGACGAGTTCCTCCGGGCCCTCGCACGTCGAGGCCTCCCCATTCCCGCCGAGGTCCTTTCACGGGACGTCCGGCAACGCCACGTCGCCCACCCGGGCGTCGTCGAGGCGCTCCGCGAAATCTATGAAGAACCCAGCAAGCACTGGGACGCCTACGAAATGGCCGAGAAACTCGTCGACATCGACGAGGCCCAGTGCCTCTGGAGATTCCGGCACCTCAAGGTCGTTCAACGCGTCATCGGGATGAAACGCGGCACCGGCGGCACAGCGGGCGTGAGCTACCTTCGACACATCGTGGACGACTCCTTCTTCCCCGAACTCTGGGACGTCCGCACGGAAATCAAAGAGTACCGCCCGGGCACCATCTAGCCCTCCCGCGATCCAAGAGCGATCCAAGAGCAATCCACGCCCATCGCCGAATCGTGCGCCGCCGCTCGCACGAGGCGGCGCGATGCGCTCCGATCGTACGAAAACCTCGACTTTCATTCGAATGCCCAAACAAAGCGGGCCCGACGATCACTCGTCGGGCCCGCGTCAATTCAAGAGATCATTCGAACCTCGATCCCGGCTTAGGAGCCGAGCCCGCCCGTGCGGATCGCGTCACGCAGACCCGGGAAGAACCGATCCTCGGTCTCGTCCTGGATCAGGATCTGCGGCCGGATGAGCATGAGCAGGGTCCGCTCTTCACGGCTCATCGAACGGTTGCTGAAGAACCGGTTGAGGAACGGGATCTTGGAGAGCACCGGCACACCGGACTCAACCTCGACCTCGTTGGTGAGCCGCTGACCACCCAGGAGCACGGTGCCCTGATCGGGAACGGTGACCGTGGTGGACACGCTCTGGATCTGACCCTGCGGCAATTCGATAAACCCGGTGACGTTCGCCGGCTGCCCGCCGCCGCCACCACCACCGCCGCCACCGCCGCCCGCCGCACCCGCGTTGACCGGGATACGACGGATCTTGTCTTCCGGATAGTTCGAAACGCGGGTTTCGACGTCGAGCTGCACGTACCGGCGATCCGCGAGGATCACGCCGCTCACCAAGAGCGTCACGCCGTCGTTGACAAAGCCCGGCACCGGATCGAACGCCACCGACTGGTCGGCGATCACGGGGGTGAGGTCGGAGATGTACGCGATCTGGCGGGCGACGTAGACGTTCGCCGTCTGACCGTTGGTGAACGTCAGTCGCGGAGCGTTGAGAGAGACCGCCCGACGATCAGCCTGGGTCGCTTCGAGGAGGAAGTCGACCTGCACGTCGTCGAGGAACGTCCCGGAAATCCCCAGCGCCGGAGCCGCCGTGCCCGCACCGGTCACTTCGCTCGCGAAGGGCGAGGTCATGAGACGCGACGCAAGCCCGAGCGAACCGTTCGCGATCCCCAGCACCGAGAAGTTCTCGGGTGGCGGAGCGGCCGGCCCGCCGTTCGTGAGGGGAGAATCGGGGATGCCGTCGTTGTCGCTGTCGAAGACCCGGTTGCCGCTGCCCACGTTGTTGCCGACATACGTGCCCTGCGGGAAGAACTCAGAGGGCATGAACGCGTAATTGAATCCCCGGAGGAAGCGGACCTGGTTGCCGCGAGCGTTGAGATAGAGATCGACGTCAAACCCGATCTTCTCGAAGAAGTCCGACGCGACGACGAGGAACCGAGCCTCGACGTTGATCTGCATGTTGCGAACGCGACGCAGCTTGGAGAGAAGCCCCTCGATCGCGCGGTGGTTCTTGGGGGTGTTGGTGACAATCAGGTTCTGCTGGAAGACCTGGATGGTCCCGGTATCGCCGCCGCCGTCCTCCCACCCGTCCTTGTCCACCTGCTCGACGATGATGTTGCGCAGGTCACGGATGCGATCCTCGATCGGACGCTGAAGCCCTTGACCGGGCTGACGCTGCTGCTGACCCCCGCCCGCGCCGCCGAAGGGAGAGGTCCCGCCGCCGCCGCCACCGCCCGCGCCGCCCGTATTCTGGAAGGCTGCCTGCAGGTCCAGTTCCGGAACGTCCGTCTTGTCGCGGACTTCAAACAGAAGGTCCTGCACGTCGTAGATCACCATAATCCGGTTCTTGCGCAGGGCCATCTCCGAACCGATGTGCAGCACCCCGTCATACACGGTCCACGATGCACGGGAGTTCAGATCCAGCGACGGTGCCGCCTTGTTGAGCACCTGCTCCAGAACCGTCTTCACAGTCGGGTTCGTGAGATTCAGGGAGACCGTCGTCTCCTTCTGCACGCCGATCGCCTCGAGCGACGCCCAATCCACGTCCATGTTCACGTTCGCGAACGTCTGGAGATACTTCAGGGCCGCATCGAACGGGGTGTCCGCGAGTTCGGCCTTGGGGATCCGGGTCCCCTCGATCGACGCGATCACGCGACGATTGTCTACCGTGTCCTGGAACGCGAGAGCCTCGCTCCGGATGTTGCTGATATTCGGCCAGTCCTTGGGATAGTTCACGATATCGGTCGGCGCGATCAACGAGCGAACATTGTCGATCGCCAGATCCGTGTACGAGCGCGACTTCTCGGCGTCGATCATCCCGCCTTCGTTGTAAGCCCGCATGTCCGTCAGCACGTCGTGCAGCAAAAGCCCGGTCGGATTCGAAGGCTCAAGGAACAGGATCTGATCGCAGACCTGCAACGCTTCCTTGTACTTCCGCTCGGCCTGAAGCGCACGGACTCGGTCGATGTGCTCCCGGATCTTCTGGGCCTTGATCGCCTGATCGCGTGCCGAGGCAGAACTCGCGCCCGCGGCAAGCTCAGCGTCACGACGAGCCCGCTCACGAGCCGCCAGCTCATCGCCGACCCGCTCAATGTCGGCCCGCATCGCCACGACACGACCGGAAAGATCGATCCGCTCGGGCTCGCTGAAGAGAGCCTTGCGCTGATCAAGCTTGAGCTGGGCCTTGGCAGCCAGCTGACGTGCCTGCTCCACGTTCGCTTCATCGAGAGCCTTCTTCGCCTCGATGAGCTCGTTGTTGAATTCGGCCAACGCCTGCTGCTTCGCAACCGTCGTGTTCCCCGTGTACGAAGTCAGCGGGCCCGCGGGCTGAGCCGCAGGAGTCGCCGACGGAGCGGCGGTCGCCGAAGCCGCCAACGCCGCCTGACTCGCGACAAGGTTGCTGCTCAGCTGCGTGGCCTGTTCGGGAGTCAGGACATCCCCGTACGTCGTCCGCGTGTTCTGGTAAGCAGCCGCCGCTTCCATGTACTTCTTCTGCTCAAACAGCCCGTTGGCCCGTGCCAGTTCGCGGGCCGCCTCGTTCTTGCGAGCCGCGATCATCGCGTCGCTCGCGGGCTGCGCCGCAGCTTCCGCCGCAGGCTGAGCCATCGCCGTCTCGACCGCCGGCGTCGCAGCCGGTGCGGCCGGGGCCTCCGCCGCGGGCTGTTCGGGCTGACGCGGCTGAATCTCGCCGGGCTGGACCATCCCGGCCGACGGACGACCGAAAAGGCTGGAATCGGCCTGAGCGATCGCGATGATCTTGTCGCGATACTCGTCGAGCATCTTGGAATCCGCCGGCGCCAGATCCACGCCCGCCTTCACCACCACGTCCAGCAGGTTCTTCGCGTCCTGGAACTTGCCCATGTCGTACGCGTTCGCCGCCGCACGAATCGCCGCCGGAGCGGCCGTGACCGCCGCGCGACGCTTGGTGTCAACCTTCCCGAGAATCGTGTCGGCCTGCTTCTGCACCACCGGCGAGACGCCCGTCGCAGTGACCACCGCCTTCGCGTGTTGCTCAGCGAGCTTCAGCTCGCCGTTGTCCAAGGCGAACTGAGCCTTCTGGATGCTCAGGTCGTTGCGGTCCAGAGTCTTCTCGCGGGCAACCACCGCCTTGTACAGCTCGTTGAAGCGGGTGTTGTTCGCGGCGGTCATCGCCACGCTCGAGTCAGCCCGAAGGCTCCCGAGCAGGTCCTTGGCCTTCACGACCTCGCTCAACGAGATCAACCGAGTCACTTCATCAAACGTCCACTTCACCACCGCAGCCGCCTGTTGCGACTGACCGGATGCCGGAACGTCCGCCACGGGCTCTCCCGAAACGAAAGCCACCGCGGTGTGGCACGCGGCAAGGCCGGCGGCCATGGCAAGGGTTCGAACCGTCTGAGAATGGGACTTCATCATGGAGGGTCTCCGAGACATACCGGGAAAGGGATCGCTATCGTGGCGTCCTAATCCCCGGGGTCAACTCCCAAGAACACTTTCGTGCGCCGACCCTCGGGAAGGGCCAACCGCAACGTCTCCGCCCGCCAAGCCGCAGCACGCACGTGCCGCCGACGCCCAGCCGACGCTCTTCCCCCGCCCCTTGTCCACCCCTGGGATCCGCTCCCAAGCGGGACCCCTCTCCCCCGCTCGGTGCCCCCGCAACCCCTTCGGGCACCCGCCAACGCCGATCTCTTCGGCCCTTTGGCGGCTGGGACGCACACCATACAGGATCGCGTTCGGAAACGCAACCGGGGTGTGGGTGCCCCTTCGCACCCCCAAACCCCGGGGTTCCTCCACGATTCGAGTTTCTGTCATTCTTCCTGATTTTCTCGCGCAGATCGGCCGCCCACCAGCCTCTAAACCGCCTCAATCCGCCCACTTCACCGAGAAAATCTCGCCCGAGGTCTCGTCCGACACACGACGCTTGGGAGCCGTCTTCTTGTGAGACTTCAATTGCTCCTCCGTCATCCGATCCGCAAACACCACAAAAGGTGGGGGCGTTCCCTCGTCCTCCTCGTCATCATCCATCAGGCTCGAGACCTCATCCGTGCTCGGCGGAAGCCCCGCATGCCGCTCCGCCGCCAGAATCGCTTCCTCTTCCGCCTCCCTCAAGCAATCCGCCATCAGCACCACCTCGACGTACCGAGACTCGCTCATCGCCCCGGAGCCCGTTGATTCCCCGGAGGTGCCATCCGCCCCCTCCTTCTCTTCCGATTCTTCCACGTCCTCTGTCCCATCGAGCTCCACCGGCACCTCAACCCGGACCCGGCACCACCACGCCGTCCGACCCAAACCACGCCCCTCGTCGTCCACATTCGTCTCGGGGTCGATGTTCAAAACCAGTCGCCAGTCGTCCCGGAGCTGCTCCACCACCTCGTCAAACCCCAAAAGACGCGGGTCACTCGGCGGCGTGATCAGCACGCTCCGGTGCTCGTGAGCGGCCGCATCAACCCCCGCCGCATCCTCGTTCTGTTCCAGCCCGAACGCCCCAAGAAGCTTCTCGATCTGCTCCTTTAACCCCGCCTCGACCCGGATCGTCACGATTTTGTGCTCGTCCACAAAGAAGTAGAAGAAAGGCTCCTCGGACATCGCCCCAAACCCGCACAGCCCGTCCTCGTAGAAAAACGCCGGAACCTGCTTGAGCGCCTCAATCACCCGATCAAGCCCCACCCGGTCGTACGCCACATACGGGTCGATCTCGCGAAACGCGTCGTGACCCAGAATATCCAGAATCGGAAAGACCTTGCTCGGCATCATCGACAGCAGGCACCGCACAAGATTCGGCACCCGTTCGACCGTCAAAACCGCGTCAAAGACGTACCGATCCGGCCACTCCTCAAGCTCCCCCGCCGTGTCCTCCCCGTCCGCGGACTCAAAGTCCAGCGTGAACCCCGGCCTGGGTTCAAGCTCCTCAACCGGATACACCCCAAGCGGAAATCGAAACTCGCCCAGACGATGCCGATCGATCTCAGGATCCGCCCTGCAACGAACGAACATGTCCGCCGCACCCGGATCGGCCGGCCCGGGAGTTTGGGCCCGCGATCCCTCAGCGGGGTCGGGCGTGGACGGCGGGGTTGTCTCGTCAGGTTCGGGCATCGATGACCCCAACGGTAGCGATGCGCAATCCTCGGGACGATTCCGGCGACCCTACCGTGAGCGCATGACCCCCGATCCCGCTCCCCGCGACATCCCGCCCGACTTTGACCCCGCCTCCTTCGTCGCTGTCGCCGTCGGAAACACTCGCACCAGGGCCGGAGTCGTCAAGCTCGGCACCCTCCACGACCCCGCCCCCATCGAGCACACCGACATTGCCGCCGCCGCCAAGGAAATCGCCGCCCTCGCTGAAAGAGCCGCCGCCCGCGACATCCTGATGTCCACCGTCAACCCCAAAGTCTCCTTCGCCCTCACCGCCGCCCTTTTCGGCGAGCACGGCCTGGACGTCCACCCCTTCGGGCGCGAAATGTCCATCCCCATCGTCCACGCCTTGGACGACGCCTCGACTGTCGGACAAGACCGCCTCCTCTGCGCTCTGGGCGCCTTCGCCAAAGCCAAGCAGGCCTGCGTCATCGTCGACGCCGGAACCGCCATCACCGTCGATTTCGTCGACGGAGCGGGCGTCTTCCAAGGCGGCGTCATCGCGCCGGGCCTTCGCATGATGCTCAAAGCCATGCACGAGCAGACCGCCTCGCTTCCCCTGCTCGATCTGGCCCGCCCCGACCCCGCACGAGGCCCCTTCGGCAAAGACACCGCCCACGCCATGCTCCTGGGTGTCCGCGGTTCCGCGATCGGCCTTGTTCGATACGTCGCCGAGAAATACGCCGAGTACTACGAGGCCTACCCCCAGATCATCGCCACCGGCGGCGACGCAGCCCTCCTCTTCGACGGCGACGAGGTCGTCGAACACGTCGTCCCCGACCTTCAACTCCTCGGCATCGTCGAGGCCGGGCGGCTTCTCCTCATCGAGCACGACGACACTCCGGACGAACCATGAACGCCCCAGGCCCAGGGAACTCCCGCAGCGATCGCTGGACCTGGAAACTGGTCTCCCCGCCGCGCCCCGGTGCCGTCGCGATCTTCGATTGCACGGGCGACCTCGAATCCGCGTTTCACACGCTCGGCTTTCAATCCCTCCCCGTCGGCAGCGTCGCCATCCGGACCATCCCGAACATCGACAGCACGCTCGTCGCCAGATTCTCCTCCACATTCATGCAGGTCATGCCCCACGGCGGCCCCGCCGTCGTCCACGCTTTGCTCAGCCTCCTCGCCGCCAACGCCGCCGAAGCAAGCAACCCCGACTACCCCGAAGCCGCGTCAGCGATCGAGGAAGAGATGCTCCGCGCGCTGGCCCGCGCCGCAAGCCCCGCCGCGATCGACCTCCTTCTGGAACAGCCCGCCCGCTGGGCCCGCGCCTTTCCGAACCTCGCGCCTCATCAGCTACCCGACGGCGAACCCGAGCCCCGCGACCTGCTGCTGCGCCACCTCATCTCCCCGCCGCTCGTCGTCGCGTGGGGCGGCGCCAACATCGGCAAGTCCTCCCTCTGCAACGCCCTCGCCCATCGCGAAGCCTCCATCGTCGCCGACGAGCCCGGCACCACGCGCGACCATGTCGGCGTCCTTCTCGAGCTCGACGGTTTGACGGTTCGTTACGTCGACACCCCCGGCGTGCGAAACACCCCGGACCCCATCGAACGCGAAGCCGCCGCTGCCGCCGCCGACCTCGCCTCCGCCGCCGATCTCTTCCTGCGCTGCGGCGACCCCTCCACCCCGCCGCCCTCCCCGCCCACATCAGGCCGACCCCCCGCTCCAAGCCTCACCGTCTGCCTTCGCCGAGACTTGGGACCACCGACCTGGCACCCCGAAATCTCGACGGCCGCAAAGCTTGGGGTTGGTCTGGACGAACTCGCCCGGACCATCCGCGAACGCCTTGTGCCGCACACCCTTCTCAACGCGGATCGCCCGTGGCGATTCTGGGGCGGGCACGGTGCCGCCGCGGCCGATTCCGCCCGATCAGCCGCTCATTCTCGGGGCCCGGGGGCCTCCTAGAATCGAGGCTCAAACCTGGAACCTCATCCCATGACCGACGACCGTCAATTTCAGATCCGCGAGCGTGCAGGCCTCGAAGACGCGAAGCTCAACCTCGAATTCATCGAGTTCCTCCGCAAATGGAGCACCCCGCTGCTGATCGCGGTCGCGGTGATCGCCGGCGGCTACGCCCTTTACACGCGGTACGCCAAGGCTCAGAAGGAAGAGATCAGCGTGGCGTTCGAAGAACTTCACGCCGCCTCCGAGGGCGAGCGCCCCAACCCCGTCTCCCTCATCGCCGTCGCGGAGCAATACCCCAAGATCAAGAGCGTCGCGGTTCTCGCCCGCCTTGGTGCCGGGGACGCCTACCTCCGCGCAGTCCGCCAGCGCGCCGCCCTCGGCGCCGCGATCAACGCCGCCGACGGTACCCTCATCGAAGCCTCGGGCCTGCTGACGGACACCCAGCGTGAGGAATACCTCAGCAACGCCAAGCAGCAGTACCAGATCGTCTTTGACGCCACCAAGAACGTCCCAGAGAAGCACCTCCTCGCCGTCGCCGCCGCCTTCGGGATCGCGGCCGTCGCCGAGAGCTCGGGCAACTTCTCCGACGCGAGCAATGCCTACGAAGAAGCCGCCCGCCTCGCCGAGGCCGCCGGCGACGCGCTCCACGTCGAGATCGCCAAAAAGCGCATCGCCAGCCTCGACAACGTCAAGAACATCGCCAGCCTCCCAAGCCAGGCCGAACTCCCCAAGCCCCCCGCGCCACCGGCTCCGCCGACAACCCTGCCCGCACCCATCGGCCCCGCGCCCACGCCGGAAGCGACGCCAGCCCCTGCGGCAACCCCCGCGGCCGCCCCAGGCACCACGCCCGCGCCAAACACGCCCGCGCCGTCCGAGCCCGCACCCTCCACGCCTCCCCTGCCGACGACGCCGCCCGACGCCCCGAAGTAGTTCCTTTCCCGACGGGCGAGTCCTTCGCGTCTTCGCACGCCGACGCCCAGACTGCGTGCCGTCATGCGTGAACGCCCCACAGGCCCAAACCCGACCGCCGACGACGACGCGGAGAGTTCGCTCATCCTCCGAGGCGGCAAGGTCGATCCCGACGCCATCCTCGCCGCCATGGAAGACGCCGGCGACGATGAAGGCCTCCGCACCGTCGAGTTCACCCTGCAGCGCGACCTGGGCAAACGCCTCGACAAATACCTCACCGACCGAATCACCTTCATGAGCCGCACAAGGCTCCAGAAGCTCATCGACGAGGGCGAAGTCCACGTCAACGGCAAGCCCGGCAAAGCCTCGTACAAAGTCGGCCTCGGCGACGTCATCCGCGTCGTCGTCCCCCCCCCCACCGCTCGCGGCGCCGTCCCCGAAGAGATCCCACTCGACATCCTCTTCGAAGACGAGTTCATGATCGTCCTCAACAAACAGCCCGACATCATCGTCCACCCCGCTCGCTCCCACCTCTCAGGCACCCTCATCAACGCCCTCGCCTGGCACTTCAAAAACAAAAGCACGCTCGGTGGCGCGTTGTCAGCCGTCGGCGAAGATTTCGCTCGCCCCGGCGTCGTCCACCGCCTCGACCGCGACACCTCCGGCTGCATCGTTTTCGCCAAGCAGGACGAGGCCCACTGGAAACTCGGCCACCAGTTCGAACACCGCCGCGTCGACAAACGCTACCTCGCCCTCGTCCACGGCTGGGTCGAGCCCATCATCGACACCATCGAGTTCCCCCTGGGCCCCCACCCCTCCCGCGAGCGAGGCCTCCGCGAACGCCAGGTCGTCCGCCACGACGAACTCGGCAAGCCCGCCACCACCATCTGCCGCGTGCGCGAACGCTTCGCCTTAACGCCCCGCGGCGACATCGCCCCACCCCTCCCCGAGGTCGCCCAAGGCTGGAACCCTGTCGCCCGAACCCCCCGCAACACCGGCGGCGTCCGCTCCGACTGCTACTCCCTCGTCGAACTCGAACTCAAAACCGGCCGCACCCACCAGATCCGCGTCCACCTCGCCCACCTCGGCTGGCCCATCGTCGGCGACGACATGTACGGCGGCAAACCCTTCGCCGCCACCAGCGCAACCGGCACCAAGATCAACCTCGAACGCCAAGCCCTCCACGCCGCCATCCTCGGCATCGCCCACCCCGCCACCGAAGCCAAACTCCGCTTCACCGCCCCCCTCCGAGGCGACCTCGGCGCCGTCGTCCAACACCTCCGCGACCACTGCACCAAACACGGCACCCACGAACACACCCTCGCCACCGGCCAAAGCGGAGCGACCGTCGACATCGTGCTCTGACAGAGCCCGAAGCGTCAGCGAGGGAGAAGCGGCGAAACGCCCCCCTCAACTCGCTGCGCCTTCATCGTCACGCCACACCGGGAACGACAGCCGGTGTAACCACCGAAAGCGTGCGCGCGAAAGGCGACTTGCGTCACGATTCATCCTGCCGCGTCCGCCGAGGGTGCCCAGGGCCTACGGACCTTGCCCGATCCGGAGTTTGGGAGAGGCATCCAAGGGCCGGGAAACGCAAATCGCAACCGGTGCGCACGCGGGTGGCTACTTCTGCCCCGTCTGCGTGCCCGCGCCATCCGACCGCCAATCGCTCACCATGATGAGCCGCGCGTCGTCGCGTGGCTCGGCCTCGATGGCGATGAGGAACCGATCGCGGGTGATGTCATAGTCCAGGATTCCGATCTGCTTGTCCAGCGGCGTGCCGTCGAACATCGCCTTGGGTACCCCGACGTCGAGGCGACCATCCTTGGCGGTGATCGTCGTGCTCCATGCCCGTCGTGACGTGTCCACCCACGACAACTCGCCCGGACCAGTCCAGAGGCCCGAGGCGAGGGCGACCGGTGTGGTCGAGACCTGAACCGGGGCCGATGGTTTCGGATAGCAGACCACTTTGAGCACGGCGCTCGTGTCATCTTCCGCCGAGACGGTGTACGCGACAATGTCACCCGCGGGCGAGAAACGCGGGCTCCATTCCCCCTCGGGCGTCTGCATGAACCGCGTTGCGGGCTGGTCCTTGTCGAGGCCCTGTGCCATAATGTCGGGGAGCTTGTCGATCATCGAGGTCTGGGTGAACAACAGTGTCTTGCCGTCGGGTGAGACCGTCGTCGCCCAGTACTCAAACCCGAACTCGCCCTTGACGACCGGGGTGCCGATGCCGCCGCTCATCGGGAAGCTCGACACGGACTGAACACCAGGGCTCAGGTCAGTGCCAATGATGACGCTCTGCTCCCCCGGAGCCCACAACCCGCCATAGTTAAAGATGGACTTTGGATCGCCGATGGGCACCTTGATGCCACGCTCCAGATCGAAGACCGAAACGAACGACTCGCCGCGGCTCCCCGCGAGCTCGACGACCGCGCGGCGACCGTCCTTCGAGAGCGAGGCGTATCCGGACCGAATGTTCGCAGGATCCGCGGGCAGCGTGGTACGCTCGCCCTTGCGGTCCATCCACGCAAGCTTGTATCGGGCTGGCGGATTGACGATCTGGTAGATCAACGGGCCGCGCGCCGACACCCCCGCGTTGATGTACGCACGCCTCTTGTCGTACTGCACGTCGGCGGCGATCGGCCGGGCAGCTCCGGTGAGTTCCAGACGCTGAACGTCGAACGACTGCACCATCAGATTCTCGTCGCGTGCGAAGACGAGCATCCCCGGCTCAACGAAGGTCGCCTCCGTCGCGTCTTTCCCTGCCATGATCAGCCGCGATTGTGTGGACGAGGGGTCATACGCGTAGACGCCCGGGGCTGCGCTGTTGTTGACGACGTAGAGAAACCGCTGCCCGTCCGGAAGCATCTGAGGCACACGGTGCGACTCCCCGGGCGTCGCGGACGTGGTGACGGGAGTGGGAGTGCCGCCGGCATCGTTCACGATGGAGAGGCCGCCGCCGGCGCTGGGGGCGAAGACGATCGTGCCCTTGGTTCCCCACGATCCGCCGCGGCCTACCGGGGCGTCGCAGAGGACGCGCACGATGCCGTCGGCAAGATCGAGCCGCTTGAGTCTGGTGTCGGCGAAGAACGCGATGGACCTGCCATCGGGCGACCAGAACGGGGACGTCGCGCCTTCCGTGCCCGGGAGAGGGCGGAACTCCAGCCGCGAGAGATCACGCAAGAACAGCGACGGGGGCGAGGTGCCCTCCTTCGAGGTCAGCGAGAGCAGCGCCTGCGTCCCGTCCGGCGAGATGGCGACCGATCGCAAACCTTCCATCAGCGTCATGCCCTTGGGAAGGGCCAAGGCCGCGCGAAACACCCTTTGCTCGCTTGCGGTCGTTCCGAGCGACGGCCGCAGGAGCGCCGCTGAGGTCACCGCCGCGATCGCGATCAGCGAGACCGTGGCGAGCACGCCCGCCGAACGCCACCACGGCAGTTGTGCGGCGGGCCTTTGCGCGGCCTCGCGCGGCTCGCTGATCGCACGATCAAGTTCAAGCCTCGCATCACCGATGTCGTGCAGACGGTTCTTGCGGTCCTTCGCGAGACAATTCGTCAGCAGTTCCCGAACGCGCCGCGGCGTCGCCTCCGGCAGCAGGCCAAAGTCCAGTTCCTTGTGGAGCGTCGCGCCCAGCGCGTCCGCCACCGTCTCGCCTCGGAACGGCCTCGCTCCCGTCAGCATCTCGAAGAGCACGCAGCCGAAGGAGAAAATGTCCGAACGCTTGTCCACCGGCTTGCCACGCGCCTGCTCGGGCGACATGTATCCCGC
>CALROI020000025.1:0-52882 GCA_943369765.1 Phycisphaera mikurensis NBRC 102666
CCTGCGACTCTCCCTCCGTCAGCCTCTCACCGTGTACATGTGGTCGTTCCTCCCCGCGCTCCTCTGCTACATCACGATCGCGGGCGGACAACAGACGACCCACAGCAGCGGCGACAGCGGCTTGTACCTCCTGTGGGCGGGCGTCGCCGGGCTCGGGCTTTACACGCTCCTCTCGTTCCGGTCCGTCGCACGCCACTGACTGTGAATACCGAGCCGCAATCCCCGCCTCCTCCCGCCTTCGCCTCATGGGCTTCGTCGTGGCGTTCGGTGCTCCTGCTCGTCCTGGGCGTGGCGGCCCTCCGCATCATGTACCTCGCGTGGCTTTGCCCGTACACCCTCCTCGAAGACGAGGCGCACTACTGGGAATGGTCCAGGCACCTGGACTGGTCGTACTACAGCAAGCCGCCGGGCATCGCGGCGATCATCGCCGCCTCGACCGCCATTTTCGGGCACACGGAGTTCGCCGTGCGCCTGCCCGCGGTCCTGAGCAGTGCCGCCGCGGCACTCGCCCTCTCGGGCCTGGCTCGCGACGCGACGGGCGACCGTCGGGCGGGGTTCTTCGCCGCTGCTCTCTTCCAACTGGTCCCTCTCTTCCAATCCACAAGCCTGCTGATGACCATCGACATGCCGTACGCCGCGTGCTGGTCGCTCGCCGCGTGGCTGGCGTGGCGGGCTTTCTCGCGCGGCGGCCTGGGGCCGGTCATCGGGGCGGGGCTCGCGATCGCGGCGGGTCTGACGTTCAAGCACACGATGCTGCTGCTCTTGCCTGGCTTGTTCGTGTTTGTGCTGCTCGCGCGGAAGAACCCGAGCCTTCGCAAAGCCTCAGACTCGACGTCGGGCTCAACACTTGCACGTTTCTTCTTGATCGCGATCACGGCGCTCCTGGGACTTCTTCCCAACGTCATCTGGAACGCGCAGCGCGACTGGCCCACCGCCCGGCATCTTCTCGGACACCTCGGGCTCGCCGGTGGCGACGTCAAGCCCACCCAGTCCGCCTCGGGCTACCACTACGACCCGATGTGGACCCTTGAGTTCCTCGGCACGCAGCTCGCGCTCGTCGGCCCCACGCTCTTGCTCGCGGTGCTCGGCTGGCGAGCCCTTCATACTCACCGACCCGCTCGAAGCTTTCTGCTCTGCTGCGGGGCTCCGATTCTCCTGTTCTATCTTGGTGTCAGCGCCGTCACCGAGCCTGAAGGCAACTGGGCCTTCGCCGGCTACACCACACTCACCGTCCTCGCCGCATGGGGCGTCGTCCGCGGCATGGACGACTTCAACGCCCGCCGTCGCACATGGCTCGCCCTGCCTGAACCTCGCCCCAAAGCCGGGTTGCTCCGCCGGAGCCCGGAAACACTCGCGCAGGTCTCGTGGCACGCCGCCGTCGTCTTCGGCCTCATCGCCGGGGTCGGCATCCTTCGCCTGGACCTCCTCGCCAAGCTCCCGGGCGTCGGGCCGAAAGTCCCACTCTCGCGTCTGATGGGCGCGGACCACATGGCCGCCCACGTCTCTCGCCTCGCGGACGAACTCCGCATCGCCGTCCCAGGTCGTGAACCGATGGTCATCTCGCAGTTCTACGGCCGGGCCAGCCAACTCTCGTTCTACCTCCCCGGCCAACCCACCGCTTTCTGCTCGGGCAGCCGAATGGGAGGCCGCAAGAGTCAGTACGACCTGTGGCCTCACACCGACCTTTCCGACCCAGCCCTCGCCGGCCGCCCCGCGGTTCTCCTCGGCGATGTTGACCAGGACTGGTCCTGGGGCTTTAGATCGGTCCAGCCCCGCGGCAAGCTCGATGGCGACCGCAAACGCAACCGCGAGGCCTTCACCGCGCTCGAATACACTCCACCCGCCCCCACCACCACCCGATGACCACGCCTCTGAACAACCTCCGCACCCGACCTCGCTGGCTCTTGCCCGTGGTGTGCTGGATCGTGGCCCTTGGCGCGGCCCACGCGATCGACCACTGGGTCTGGTCGTGGGCGACCTTGGGCAAAGAAGTCGAACGCCGCGACTGGTGGCAGTTCCTCCGGGCCATCGGCTATCTCGGCACCTGGGCGGGCATCGCCTTGGCGATCGATTTCGCCCGCACCAGCCTTTCGCCCCGTCCGCGCAACCTCCCGGGGCTCGCCGCCCTTCTCTCCGCAGCCCTTGCCGGCGCTCTGGCTGAAGGGCTCAAGTTTGTCATCGGCAGGGGCCGCCCCGACGATACAGGCTCCTATGTCTGGCACGGGTTGTTCGCTTCGCTGGACGAAGGCAACCGCGGCATCCCCAGCAGCCACGCCGCCGTCGCCTTCGGCGGCATGTTCGCCCTCGCCGCCGCCTTCCCGCGGGCCACCCCGATCTTCATAACACTCGCCGTCGGCTGCAGCCTGAGCCGGATCTTCTCCGGAGCCCATTTCTTCTCCGACACCGTCGCCGGGGCGGCCCTGGGCGCGCTCGCCGCGTGTCTCGTCAGCCGACTGAGCGTGGATCGGAGGCCCGCGTGACCCTCCTCGACCGCTACATCGCACGGCAGTTCCTCGGCAACACGCTGCTGCTGCTGGTCATCCTCTTCACCTTCGTCGTCGCGGTCGATGTCTCCGTGAAGTTTGACGAATACACCAAAGCCGCCACGCAGGCCCTGACCTCCGACCAGGGCCCGCCCGGGTGGGGACGAACACTGATTTTCGCCCTGGGGCTCGTGCTTGATTTCTGGTGGCCTCAGTTGATCCAGCTCGGCGTGCATCTGCTCGGGATGGTCATGATCGCGGGAGCGGGGTTCACCCTGACTCAAATGGTTCGTCATCGCGAACTGGTCGCGATGCTTGCAAGCGGGCTCAGCCTCCGCCGAGCCGCCCGCCCGATTCTCTTCTGCGCGGTCATGCTGTCGCTCGGTCAACTGGCGATTCAGGAGTACGTCCTCCCGAGGATCGCCCCGTTGCTGACCCGGACCCCGCAGGAGGCCGGCCAGCGAACGATGGGAACCAATCGCCTGAATCTGACGTCCGACGCCAAAGGTCGCGTCTTTCACGCCACCACATTCGACGCGGATCGGGGAGTTCTCACCGGACTTCACGTCATCGAACGCGACGCGCAAGGGGTGGGCATCCGAGAGATCTCGGCCGACCGGGCGACATGGTCCGGCGGCGCGTGGGTCTTGCAACGGGGTTTCGCCCGGCCGTTTGCCGATGCCGGCACCCTCCCCGAATCCATCGACCGCTTGGAATCCAATCTCGACCCCATGACCCTGCGGCTTCGCCGGTTCTCCGAGTACCGAGCCACCCTCTCGTTCTCGCAAGCCTCGGAGATGCTCCGCCGCGGGACCGACGTGGGAGGGGCTCACTCTGACGAGATCGAGCGCATCCGGCTCGGCCGCTTTGGCACGATGCTGTGCAACATGCTCGGGCTCATCATCGTCCTCCCGCTCTTCCTCCGCCGCGAGCCGATCCCCATGATGCTCTCGGCGATCAAGGCGGCCCCGCTCGCCATGCTGGTGCTTCTGGGCGGACTCCTCGGCACCTCGCTCCCGGTCCCGGCCCTCCCCGCGGCACTCTCGGTCTTCCTCCCCGCTCTGGCCCTGCTCCCCCTCGCCATCGCGTCGGGCACATCTCTGAAAACCTGAAACACCCTTTCACGACCGGCCCGGCGTGCTTTCGGCGTGCCCGTCCCCCGCCCCGGTTACACTCTGCTTCCCACCCTACCGCTCCGGGAGCACCGCCCATGGCCTCAGTCGTCTTCTACTTTCAGGTCCACCAGCCCTTCCGCCTGCGCAAGTTCTCCGTTTTCGACAACGATCCGTTCTACTTCGACGACAAGAAGAACGACGAGATCGCACGCAAGGTCGCCACCAAGTGCTACCTCCCCACGACCAAACTCATCCTTGAGCTGGTCAAGAAGCACAAGGGCAACTTCCGCGTCTCGTACGCCATCACCGGAATCGCGCTCGATCAGTTCGAGGCCTTCTGCCCCGAGGTCATCGAGGTCTTCAAGGAACTCGCCAAGACCGGGTGCTGCGAGTTCATCGCCGAGACCTACTACCACTCCCTCTCGTTCCTCTACTCGCCCGAGGAGTTCCGCGAGCAGGTCGCGATGCACACCAAGCGCATCGAAGGGCTCTTCGGCCAGACGCCTGTCGTCTTCCGCAACACCGAATTGATCTATTCCAACCAACTCGCCCACGAACTGTGCCAGATCAAGGACGCTTCGGGCAACCCTCGCTTCTCAGGTGCGATCTGCGAAGGGACCGACCGCAACCTCGGGTACCGCACGCCCAACTTCGTCTACAAGCCGCCAAAGTGGGACGCGTTCAACACCGGGGACGCACGCGACCTGACGGGTCGCGACGGCAAAGTCTTCAAGTTGCTGCTCAAGAACTACCGCCTCTCCGACGACATCGCCTTCCGCTTCTCCAACCGCGGCTGGGCCGAGTGGCCCCTCTCGGCCGAAAAGTTCGCCCAGTGGGTCCACCAGATCAACGGCGATGGGTTCCTGTGCAACCTCTTTATGGACTACGAGACCTTCGGCGAGCACCAGTGGGAAGACACCGGCATCTTCAAGTTCCTCGAAAAACTCCCCGAGGCCATCTTCGACATCGCCCCCGGGCAGAACCACTTCATCACGCCTTCCGAGGCGTTTAAGCAGTTCGAGCCCGTGGGCGAATACGACATCCACGACTTCATCTCGTGGGCCGACATGGAGCGGGACCTCTCCGCCTGGCGCGGGAACGCCATGCAGGACAACGCCCTCGCGGAGACGTACCGCCTCGAGAAGCCGATTAAGGACAAACTCGCCAAGGCCCTCGCGGTCTACAAGATGACGCACGGGAAGGACGCCCCGGACAAACTCCCGGACACCGACCCCGTGCAGCAGGCCCGATACCTCTTGGCCGACTGGCGGAAACTGACCACCTCGGACCACTTCTACTACATGTGCACGAAGTATTGGTCCGACGGGGACGTCCACAAGTACTTCTCGCACTACGACTCCCCGTACGACGGGTACATCAACTTCATGAACGTCCTGGACCACGTCCGCCAGCGCGTTACCGCATGAACCGGGGTGTTGACGATCGCACTCTTCGGATTTGGGATTTGTTTGTATGTCATCGCGGTTGCATGTCGGTATGATGGCGGCAAGGAGCGCGTGTTTGCCTGTGAACCGTCGAGCGTTCAATCTGGTGGAGCTTTTGATCGCCGTGGCGATCATGGCGGTCTTGGTCAGCGTGCTTTTGCCGGCGTTGATGCACGCACGGCGCGCCAGCCAGACCACAGTGTGCGCAGGCCACCTCAAACAGCTCGGGTCCGCGTTCTTCGCCTATGTGCAGGACCATCAACGCTTTCCGAAGACGGAATCGTCACCCGAGTGGCGATACGGCGGGGTTGACTTCGCCGGTCCCGAGCGCGTCCCTCTCCTCTCCGCCAACCGACCGCTCAACGCTTTCTATTCGGACAAACTGCCATCGACATCCGGGGAGCACCTGGCGAGTTTCCGATGCCCCGCCGACCGCGGACTCTGGCGTCTGGGTGCTGGGCCGCGAAACCCCGGCCCGAGCGTCATCGGCGACCAATCCTGCTACGAGTTCTACGGAAACAGCTACCGCGCGAACTCGCTCCTGATGGACTCGACCTTGGCCGGAATCGACTCTCTCGCCCGCCCTCTGGCCGAGCACGACATCACGGTGAATCCCGCGAGACTCTTGATTGCCGGCGACGCGGTCTGGTACTACGCGACCCGCGCGACCGAAAGCCCCGAGTCTTTGCTGGACGCGTCGTGGCACAGCGAGCCCAGATCGGGCAACATGGCGGCGTGGGATGGCTCGGTAAGGCACGTCACCTTTTCACCCGAGTTACAGACTTACTACACCATCCATCCCCGACCCGCGGCCGTCGCTCCGAATTGACCCTCGCCGGAGTTCATCGCGACCTGCGGCGCGTCACGCGGCGAGATCGATGTCGTCAGCCCCATCCGCCGAATCGCCGGGGAAACCCCACTTGTCCTTGGGCAGATGCCGATGGTGAACATGGATCACCTTTGACAGTTGCTGCGCGAACAGCCCCGCAAGCACGCCGAACGCCGTCGAAATCTCCGGCGTGAACGGCGCCGAACGCGGGCGGAAGAGCGTGATCACACCGAGACACTCTCCCTTGTGACGGCAAGACGCCGCCATGACGCCCATCCCCTCGAGCCATTCCGCACCGTCCCCGAGATGTTCGCGGAGCTCGTCCGCCGAGTTCATCACCACAACCCCGACCTCCGCGTCAAATCGAGGCGCGACGGAGGCGGCGAGCTGGTCCATCAGCACCTCGGCCGAGTCCTTTGGACAGTCGTAGTTCACGTATGCGCCGAGCGAGTAGTCGCCGCTCGCCGCGGGGAGAAAGACCGCCGCGTTGGTCGGGCCGCTCTTGCCGAGAATGAACTCGACGCTGACTCGCAGGAGGCACTCCAGGTCGAGTTCCTGCCTGATGAGGCTGTTGAACTCCGACGCGAGAGAGATCATCGTCATCTGCTCCGCCAGTTCCTTGTACGCTCCGGCGAGATTCTCGCAGAGAGACGAGACCTGACGGCTCAGCTCGTGGCGAGAGTGGTTGAGCCCTTTGCAAAGCTTCTTGAGGCGATCGGCCCGCTGCTCTCGGTCCGCCCATCGCTCCCGAGCGGTTCCGCTCCGACCCGCCGCCGCGAGCACCCGTCGAGAGAGTTCCGCGCCTTCCGACCCCGCCGGCACGAGGTCCGCCGCGCCCGCCTGCATGACCGCGATGGCATCATCGAGACCGGGCTGGTCGAGCACGACCACGACTCCGGTCCCGGGGTGGGCCGACGACACCTTTCTCAGTCCGTTGTACGCGGGCTTGCCCTTCACCTTGGCGCGGCCCGCCCGTGTCGCGTCCATCACCACCACGTCAAAGTCCGCGTGGGACATGAGTTCCTCAGCGTGGGCCAGATCGTCCGCAGCCATGCACGCGATTCCCCGCTCCTTCAGGCACGTCAGGATCGACTTTCTCCGGGCCAATCCGGAGACGAGGATCACCGCCGTGACCACTTCTGGGTCGGCGTGTGGCTTTTGCTTCGAAGCGGCATCGATTTGATTGCGTCGGCTCTTCACGGGTCCATCCTCACGCTACTGCCCGAGTCCTTCCGGGCTGGACCATGAATCGACCTCCGCTCGCCCACACTTCATGTTCCGCACGCACGTCCCACAAAGCACGCACGCCCAACCCCGCACTTTCCACCCAGACCCACCACACGCACCATCCCCACCAGCCTTCCCAGACCCACCCTCCCGGGCTTATCGCTCCTCCAGCATCGCGGACACCCGCTCCGCGATCGCCCCCTCCTGCAGCGGCTTGTGCATAAAGCCGTCGGCGCCCGCCCTACGCAGTTCCTCGACCGCCTTCGCCTCGAGAACCGAACTGACACACAAGATCTTGATCCCTCTCGCCGAATCCTCCGAACGCAACCGCCGACACACCGCGGCACCATCAACGTCCGGCAACATGGAGTCCATCACGATCAGGTCCGGTTTGAACGTCGCGGCCGCCAGCCCCGCGTCGAAACCGTTCGCGGCCGACGCCACCTCAAATCGACCATCCCGCTCGAGCCCGGCCTTCACAACCGCCAGCGTCGTCGGGTCGTCGTCAATCACCAGCACTCTCGGCCGATTCCCAAGCTGAGAGAGCGGCATCCCGTTCTCTCGCATGAAACGGGCCAGCTCCTCGCGCGGAATCCGCCGAAACTTCGAGCCGGGGACCTTGAATCCGGTCAGCCGCCCGTTGTCAAAGCAGCGGATGATGGTCTGCTGCGAGACTTTGCAGATCTTCGCAGCTTCGCCCGTCGTGAAGATCCGTTTGGAACTGTCTCGGTTCTCGGACATGAGTGGCTCCGCTGGCCGTCATGGCCAACCGAGTCATCGACCCATACTCACCCTATCTTCACACCCAGTTCTTGCCTCTCAGCCGTTCAAGGTTCCGAGAACATCCGTCCGTCGGAGGTCGAATGCCACCGCGGTCGCGTGTCCGACCCTGCCCGAATGTCTGCGATCGAAGATCTCTTGTTCAGGTCCGAATCGCATCCTCGATCGTGCCTCGCGCAAAACACGCGTCGGAATCGGTTGTTCGCCTCGATTTTTTTGAGAAATGCAGTAGTATTCGTGTCGCGGCTGCAATGCGGGATCTGTTCATGACACTGATTGCGGAGGTCCTCTTTGAAACACGCTCTGGCCTATTCGCTCATCGTCAGTCTCGCCGGCTCCACCCTTGCGGATCCCGGCTTCACGGGCATCGGCGATCTTCCCGGAGGCCCCTTGACCTCGGAAGCCTTCGGGATCTCCGAGTCCGGGACCGACATCGTCGGTTACGGCACGATCGCGGGCAATTTCGGCCGGGCCATCCACTGGTCCGCGGGCGTGATGACGCAGATCGTTGATCCCAACGGCGTCTACACGACCCGGGCCGCCTACGCCATCACCAATCGCGGCGTTCTGGTCGGCGAAGCTCAAGGCCCCAGCGGCGTCGAGGGCTTCAAATACAACCTCTCCGGTGCGAATCGCTACCGCACTCTCGGCGGGAACCTCCCGGGCGGATTCTTCGGCGGCGCCGCCTACGACGTTTCCGCGGGCGGAAGTCTCGTCGTCGGTTCTCGCGAGCAGTCCGGGTTCCGTCTCGAAGCCTGCCGATGGGATGGGCCGTCCATCTCCGGGCTGGGTTACCTCGCCCCGGGCGGATTCCAATCCCTCGCCCTTGGCGTCTCCCTCGACGGCACGACCATCGTCGGCGGTTCGGACGCCGCAAGCGACTACCTCGCGTTCAAGATCGGTTCTGACGGCGTCATGACCCAGCTCGCCACGCTTCCCGGTCTGGTCACCAGCGAAGCGAAGGCCGTCAACCAAGACGGCAACGTCATCGTCGGGACTGCGACGCTTCCCGGCCGCACGGCAGCACTCATATGGACCAACGGCGTTGTTTCCGAGCTCGCGGACCTCTCTGGAGGCTTCAACTTTGCCTCCGCCAACGCCTGCGACAGCACGGGTGACGTGGTAGTCGGACGTTCCTCCAGCGACGCCGGTCTCGAGGCTGTCGTCTGGCGCAACGGCCGCGTCCACATCATCCGTGAACTCCTCACCGCTGCGGGCGTGACCAGCCACGTGGGCTGGTTCCTCTCCAGCGCCAACGGTGTGTCCAGCAACGGGCTCGTCGTCTGCGGCTCGGGGATCAACCCCAACGGTGAAACCGAAGGGTGGGTCGCCACCCTCCCCGAGACCGACCCTGTGCCCTGCGCCGCCGATTTCAACGGCGACGGGTTCCTCGATTTCTTCGACTATGACGACTACGTCAACTGCTTCGAAACCGGTATCTGCCCCCCGGGCAAGACCGCCGATTTCAACGGCGATAACTTCGTTGACTTCTTTGACTATGACGATTTCGTGACCGCTTTCGAGCTTGGGTGCTGAGCACGAGAATCGTCGAACGAGAGCAATCCGGACCCCCAAAGCCCGTGGCGTGCCCGCCGCGGGCTTTTTTGGGCACCGTTGATGAAGTTTCACGCGCAACATCACGCCGCTTCCGGTATCCTGCAGCGGACAGAAAGTACCGGAGTCCCCTATGCGAGCAATCAGGCTTTCGGCATGGTTTGTGTCCTGCGTCCTCTGCGCCGCCGCCCGAGCTCAGACCTGGACGGAACTCGGTCCCGCACCGACGACCGGATTCTCCGGTGCCACCGGGCGTGTTTCCTCGCTCGTCGCGCACCCGGACAACCCCTCGCTTTATTACGCGGCCGGGGCTGACGGCGGAGTCTGGCGAACAACCGACGCGGGTGTCACCTGGACGCCACTCACCGACGATCTCCCCACCACAGCCATCGGGGCCCTCGCGCTCGACCCATCGAACGCCGATGTTCTGTACGCCGGTTCGGGCGAGGGCAATTACGCCAATCACTCACGCTTCGGGCTCGGTCTGTACAAGACCACGGACGGCGGGGAGACATGGCGCGTTCTCGCACCGCAGACGTTCGCGGGCCGGTGCTTCTCGACACTCATCATCCACCCGCGCGATCCCCAACTGCTCTTCGCCGCGATCACCCGCGCGGGAGGATTCCCAACCCTCGCTGGTGCCAAGGGCCACCCCGACGCGGCGGGCCCCACGGGCCTGTTCCGTTCGACCGATGCGGGCGAGACTTGGACCCTCATGGGCAACGGACTCCCGTGTCAGGACGCGTCCGATGTCGTGATCGATCCATCCAACCCCGACGTGATGTACGCCGCGATCGGGCACATCTTCGGCTCGCCGGACAACGGCGTCTATCGCTCCGCCGATCGCGGCCAAACGTGGTCGCGGATCACCATCCCCATCGCCAGCCCCGGACGGCTCGGTCTCGCCGCGGCCGCGGGCAGGGTCTGGGTCATGATGACCCAACCCGCCGATCCCTTCGGCGGTTCGGGCTACACCGTCGGCGTGTCGAGAAGCCTCGACGCCGGTGCCACATGGTCCACGCCCGCCTCCGCCGGATCAGCGCCCTACGGGTGGTACTTCGCGCGAGTGGCTGTCCACCCGACCAACCCCGACCTTGTCTACGCGGGAGAACTCAATCTTTACCGCTCGTCCAACGGCGGGCTCTCGTTCAACAACATCGGCCCTCCCCACCCTGACGTCCACGGAATGACGTGGGACGCCAGCGGACGACTGCTCGTCGGGTGCGACGGCGGGGTGTACCGCTCCGCCAACGGCCAGAACTCTTGGATCTCCCTCAACCAACGCCTCGGCATCACGCAGATGTACGCCGGGCTGTCGCTCCACCCCACCAACCCCGAGATCGTCTTCGCGGGCCTTCAAGACAACGGCACCGTTCTGCGTCAGGCCGACACGCTCCTCTGGAACACCGTGACCGGCGGCGACGGGGGCTGGACCCAGATCTCTCCACACAACCCACGCCACCTCTTCTCCGAATCACAGGGCACGGGATACCTCTCCCGTTCAACCGACGGTGGGCTCAATTTCAGCGGAATCGGCGGCGGCCTCTCGGGTCGCAACTGCTTTCTGCCGCCCTACCTCGTCGACCCCGCGGTCCCCAACCGCATCCTGTACGCCACGGAACGCATCTTCGTCTCCACCAACAACGGCTCGTCGTTCACGCCGCTCTCGCCCGATCTGACGCTCGGCGCTCCCGCCGCCATCCGCGCGCTGGCGATCGCGCCGTCGGATTCCCGCTACGTGTACGCCGCCACCAACGACCGCCGCGTCCTCGCGAGCACCGACGGCGGTGCCACGTTCACACTCCGGCTGAGCAACAACCCTGGCTGGCCGCGCGTCACCCGCGAACTCCGCGTCCATCCTTACGAGCCGGCAACCGTCTACCTGGCCGGCGCAGTCTTCGGCCAGCCCCACGTCCGCCGCTCCGTCGACGCCGGAGCGACCTGGGAGATTCTCGACGGCCCGGGCCTCCCCGATACGCCCGTCAACGTCATCGGCGTCGACCCGCGCGGGCTGCGTCCCGTGCTTTACGCCGGAGCCGACGGCGGGGTCTTCCGCTCCGCCGATGACGGCCGAACGTGGTATCGCCTCGGCGACATGACCGTCCGCCTGCCCAACGCCGCCGTCATCGACATGCACGTCGAACCACACCGCAACAGGCTCGTGATCTCCACGCAAGGCCGAGGATCGTGGGAGATCGCCCTCCCCTGCCCCAACGACTACAACGGCGACGGCTTTGTCGACTTCTTCGACTACTCCGATTTCGTTGAGGGTTTCGAACGCGGCGACCGCGGCGCCGACACCAGCGGCGACGGGTTCATCGACCTCTTCGACTACACCATGTACGTCGAAGCGTTCGAGAACGGTTGCTGAACAGTCGGCAAGAAAGGCCTTGCGACTGACGGTACTTCGTGTTACGCTCTGAGTCATGCGATTCGTTCTCACCGCGTCCACGTTGTTCGTTTCCTCGACGATGGCGCTGCCCCCGAACAAAATCGTCATCGTGATCGAGGAGAACCACGCCTTCTCGGAAGTGATCGGCAACCCGGACGCTCCGTACATCAACAGCCTCGCCGCCGCCGGGGCCAACCTCACCCGTTGCTTCGCCCTGACCCACCCGAGCCAGCCGAACTACCTCGAGTTCTTCTCCGGTGACAATCAGGGGGTCACCGAGAACCTCCCGATTGCCAACACGCCGTTTTCATCGCCCAACCTCGGAGCGAACCTCCTTGCCGCGGGACAGTCGTTCGTTGGCTATTGCGAGGACCTCCCCGAGATGGGCTCCTTGATCTGGGCTCGCGACGACTACGCCCGCCGGCACAACCCCTGGTCGAACTGGCAGTCCGTCGCGGCGACGCCCGCGCCCGGCTCCAACCAGTTGCCGTGGACCTGCAACCAGCCATTCTCAGCCTTCCCCTCCGACTTCGCGCTGCTTCCCCGCGTCAGTATCATCGTGCCCAACAACCTGAACAACATGCATAGCGGCTCCATCGCCGAAGCCGACGATTGGCTCAGGACCAGACTTGGCGCCTACGCGCAATGGGCCATGGCGAACAACTCGCTCCTCATCGTGACATGGGACGAGGACGAGTCGCAATCGCGGAACCAGATTCCGACGATCCTCTACGGCCCCATGGTCCGTCCCGGCACTGTCGATTCGACCTGGACCCTTCACAACATCACCAGGACTGTTTCGGAGCTGTGCGGCGCATCCGCGTGCGGCTCAACCGCCAGCGTTCGCCCGATCGTCGGCGTCCTTGCCACGGACCCGCCGGTCACCACCGTCTCGTTCCGCGACGGCGAGCTCGGCTACGACGACACCATCGACACGTTCATCGAGGCCGCCGCGCCCGACGCCTCGCACAACATCGACACCACGGCCACCATCGACGGCTCGCCTCTCTCGCAAGGCCTCATTCGCTTTGACGCGATCTTCGGCGGTGTACCGGGGCGGATTCCCGAGAACGCGATCGTCCTCTCCGCGAAGCTGTCGATCCTGACCGGTTCCGCGTCGGGCGATCCTTCCACGGGAAAGATCAACCTTCATCGCAAGCTGGTGCCCTGGGGGGCGAACGCGACATGGAACTCGCTGACGGCGGGAGTCACACCCGACGACGTCGAAGCCGCGTCCATGCCCGAGTTCAGCCTGCTGCCGAACATCACCGATGTCTGGGTTGTCTTCGACGTCACAAGCACGATCGAATCATGGCTCACCTCGCCTGCTCCGAACAATGCGGCTCATGGGTGGGCGCTTCTCCCGACAAGCTCCGACGGCTGGCGATGGAGCACGAGCGAATCCGCGTTGATCGAGCTTCGTCCCAGGCTCGACGTCACGTTCACGATGCCGACCTGCCCGCCCGACTTCAACGCCGACGGCTTTGTCGACTTCTTCGACTACGACGCGTTCGTCGAGGCATATGAACTGGGCGACCCGGCGGCCAATCCTTCGCCCGACTTCAACACCGACGGCTTTCTGGACTTCTTCGACTACGACGCGTTCGTGGAAGCGTACGAAACCGGGTGCTGAACCGGGCCCCGCGATCGCGCCTTATCCAAGCCCGCCGACGAGGCTCCGCACGAAGCTCTCGGTCGGCACGATGTGATCGCGGCCTTCCTTCACCGCGTCGGAGATGCGACGGACCACGCCCGAGCCCACGATCGCCGCGTCGGCCTTGCCCGCACCGACCACCGCCCGCACGTGCTCTGCGTTGGAGATGCCAAACCCGCACGCGATCGGAAGCGTCGTGTACTCGCGAAGCCGCGCGACTGCGGGCCCCACCACCGGCGCCTTGTTCGATTCGCCGGTGATCCCCGCGCGGGCCAGCAGATAGACAAACCCAGAACTCGCCTCAGCGATGGCTTTCGCGCGTTCGGGCGGCGTCGTCGGCGCGACGAGCAACGCGAGCGACTTCTGCGCATCCTTGGCCGCCTTGATCAGCGAACCGGATTCTTCGAGCGGCGCGTCGGGGAAGATAAACCCGTCAAACCCCGCCTCGGACGCGGCCCCGATGAACCCCGCCGCCCCGCCCCGCCACTTGAGCGCGATCGACACGCTGACCATCGCGACCAGCCCGACCTCAAGTTGCGTACGAGCCGCAGCAACCTCGTCAAAGAGCACGCGTGGCGTCGCGCCAGCAACCAGCGCCTCGTGCATCGCCGCCGCGATCACCGGGCCATCCGCGATCGGGTCCGAGAACGGAATCCCAACCTCGACGATCCGCGCCCCGGCGCGTTCCATCGATCGGAGCAGCTCCCCGGTGGAGCCGGGCTTGGGATAACACCCGCAGACGAACGGCATCAACGCCTTCATTTCGCGTGAGCGCAGGTCGGAGAAAATGTCGTCAATGCGTGGCATGGGACCAACCTTAGGCCGACGCGACGGCATCCCTCAAAGCGGCAAGTCCCGCAGTCGCCAGCGCGCAAAAAAGCGACAGGCCGTCCCCTCCCAGGTCCGGCCCGTCGCTGAAACCCCCCACCATGTTCAAGAGGAGCCCACGGCTGTGCGCAGCCGTGGCGCGCGTGTGGAGACGCGCCGCCGCTCGACACCACGCGAGCGGGCAACCCCTACCCCTAATAGCGTGTTCCACAGGCAACATTGCCCTGAATTCTCAGATTATCTCGAAGATTGTGACGAAATCATCGGCAGACCCAAACAAGTTCCTTTCGGAACTCGTGCTCTACCCCCGGATCACGTCGTCCAGAGCCTCAAGCCCGGCTGTCAGAACGCGGGGCCCCTCAGCGGTGATCAGGACATCGTGCTCGTAATGAACGCTCATCGAGCCGTCAGCGGTAAAGACAGGCCAATCGTGCCTCTTCTTGTCCACCATGTTTGTGAACGTCTTGCCGGTCCCGACGGCGATCATCGGCTCGACCGCGACCAGCGTCCCTACCGGACATTTCTCGAACGCCTCTCGCCACTCGTTCGCGTGAGTGGGCACCGTGTTGGAGACAAACGGTGTTCCGTGCAACTGCTTGAACCCGATCCCGTGCCCGCCCAGCCCCCGGATGAGATGAAATCCGCACTCACCCTCGACGTGCCCCTGCACGACGCGGGCCCACTCGATCCACTGGTTCTTGGGCGACAAGGTCTCGACGCCGCGGCGGAGGCATTCCTTGCCGCAATCCATCAGTTTGCGGATGATCGGCTTGGGCTCGCCGAAGGAGTACGTCCACGCGGCGTCCCCAACCCAGCCCTTGTGAAAGACGCCGATGTCGACCTTGAGCAGGTCGCCCGCCTTGAGCTTCTCGGTGTAGTACCCGCGCGTGCCGTGGACCACGCACTCGTTGACCGACAGGCACGCGTTGGAAGGAAACGGCACGTGGCTGCGGTCGGGCGCGTACCCGAAGAAGCACGATGTGCAAGAGAGGTCCTTGAGGGTGGCGGCCACAAACTCGTCCACCTGGGGCAGCGTCATCCCGTGCCGAAGGAACGCTGCGACACGCCGGTGCGTCTCCACGACGCACTGGGCTGCTTTGTACGCGGCTTCGATATCCTCGGGTTTGGTCAGTCGGCTCATCCGCCAACCCTAGGCGGGCAGCGTCCCACACTCCGGACACTGCTTGATGGCGAGCCCGGCAAGGTCGTAGGAGCACTTGTCGCACACCTGCCCCGGCGGACGCAACCTTCTCCGGCGGTCTTCGATGGCCCAGTGCAACAGCACGCCGAACCAGCATAGGTACCAGAGCCAGTGAACCGACGCGCGGAAGGCGAGCGGACCGGGCTGGAGCGAGTTGAGGTCGATCACAGCGGCACGAAAGGCGAGGCCCACGATGATGAGCACGGTGAGCCTGGCTGCGAGCCGCCGGTCGCTGGTTGCGGCTAGCACCAACAGCACTTGTACGAGCATACCGGCCGCCAACCACAGAATATAGCAAAACTCAATGCCGAAAGGGCTCGCACCCGCCGAGCGCATCCACTCCATGAGCGGCCCGAACGCGAACAGCATCGCCATAAAGAACACACCGACGGCGGTGATCAGGCCTATCCAAAGCCATCGCCGCGAAATCCCCGAGATCGTGAGGGCGATGGCATAGGTGGCGGCGACCCAGAGATTCGGCTCGATCTCGGGCGACCACATCAATCTCCATTCCCCGAACACTCCAAGACCTGCATACAAGAAGACGACCCACCGCATCTGCTCGCCGATGCCACCCATCATCTCCTGCGTCGCCTCCATCAGCATGTCGAACGGACGGTACCCGCTGAAATGGGCCGCAAGCAAACCCCCACCAACCGCCACCGCCGACCAGCCAGCCGCGCCGAACTTCCACAGCGGCTTGAGAGGCGCGGGCGTTCGCGTTCGTGCGGGCATCGGGCATGATAGTGATGCCGCACCTCGCCACGCTGGTATCTCCCGAACCGCTATCCTCCGCCATGCGGATCGCGTTTCTCGGTTCCGGCGAGTTCGGGCTCCCGACGCTTCAGGCCCTCGCGGGTCGGCACGAGGTCGTCGGCGTCGTCTCGCAGCCCGACCGACCCGCCGGCCGCGGCGCGACTCTCACGCCCACACCCATCGCCGCCTTTGCCCAGACCTCCCTCGTCGGCACGCCCCTCGTGCGGCCCGAGGATGTCAACGTTCCGGGCGTCGTTGAGGCCATTCACGCCTGGCGTCCCGACGCGATGGTCGTCATCGCGTTTGGTCAGAAACTCAGCCCCGAACTCGTCGATCACGCTCGCGTCGGCCCCGCGATCAATCTGCACGCGTCGCACCTGCCGCGCTGGCGCGGGGCAGCTCCGATCAACTGGGCCATTCTCGGCGGCGACACAGCAACCGGCAACAGCGTCATTTCCATCGCCCAGCGCATGGACGCGGGCGTGATCTACGCCCAGTCGACACGCCCGATCGAACCCGCACAAACCGCGGGCGAGTTGCACGATCTGCTCTCCGCCGACGGGCCCGCGCTTGTGCTCAGCGTCCTCGACGCCCTCGCCCAAGGCCGCGCCATGCCGATCACGCAGGACGAGTCGCTCAAAACCCGCGCCCCCAAACTCAGCCGCGGCATGGCGGTGGTCGACTTTTCCAAGGACGCTGAAACCTGCCGCCGAACGATCAACGGACTCTCGCCGTGGCCGGGCGTCACGGTCGGGTTCCGCGGGCAACCTCTGAAGTTGCTTCGTGCGGGCCCCGGCGAGGGTGCCAAGGGCAGGCCGGGCGAGATCCTCGATCCATTGTCGGGCTTGGTCTCGTGTGGCAACGGCCCCATCCGGATTCTCGATGTTCAGCCTGCGGGCAAGCGTGTCATGCCTTGGCGCGACTTTGCGAACGGGCACAAGGTCAAATCCCAAGAACTGCTGGAGCCTTCCCCCACCACTCCCGGAGCCGGCACCCCGTGACCACGCTGTGGGACATCCTCGCGCCGATCCGCAACTTGCTCGGGCGACCCGCTGCGCCGGCCATGGTGCCGTCGCGTGTTGTGAAACCGCGGGCTACCAAGCCGGCGCGCCCCGAGCCGAAGAACACCCCGGCCCAGGATCGGTACGACGCCATGACCCGCGCGATGCTCGCCCAGTACGGGATCAAGGTCCGCAAGTGGCGGAAGAACTCCTCGGGAATCGCACGCCTTACCACGTACAAAGATGGGTCGATCGTCCGCACGCTTGAATCACCCAGACCGACGGGCCCCATGTCCGCGGCGATCTTCCTGCACGAGGTCGGGCATCACGCCATCGGGTTTGAGGTCTACAAGCCCCGATGCCTCGAGGAGTATCACGCGTGGGCGTTCGCCATTCGCGAGATGGAGCGCCTCGGGCTCAACATCACCGAATCGGTCCGCCGACGGATGCACCGCTCGCTGAAGTACGCGATCGACAAGGCCCGGCGGCGGGGGCTCCGGGATTTGCCCACGGAATTGGTCCCTTTCGACCGCCCGTACACGCCCAAAGCCCCGCCGGGCGATCCGTCGTAAACTGCGGGCATGAACGCCATCCCCCGGCTCTTCGTGCTGATGTCTCTGTTTCTTCACGCTACAGCCTGGGCGCAGGTGACCCTCGATTCGCTGCTCACGGAGATGACCGATCGTTCGGCCATCGCTCGCCTGCCGGTCCCGTCGTACACCTGCAAGCAGTTCTCCAGTTACGACCGGGCCTCGACGAGCAAGAGCGATCCGGCGACTTGGTTCGCCAATGACGATCAGGGGCACTACCTGCGCACGGAACAGACCCAGGGCCGCACCGAGAACGTGCTCGCGGAGATGACCGGCCCCGGAGCGGTCGTTCGCATCTGGACGCCGAACCCCAAAGGGACCCTGCGTGTGTATCTCGACGGCGACCCGACGCCGGTGATCGAGACGCGGATGAAAGAACTTCTCGAGGGCAAGGCCGCCATCAGCCGCGTGAAGATCGAGGAACCCATCGCTACCGCACGTTCGCGCGGGTGGAACCTCTACCTGCCGATTCCTTACGCGACCTCGTGCAAGATCACGACGGATGATGGCCCCATCTATTACCACGTGAACTACCGCACCTACAGCGCGGGAACGAAGGTCGAGACCTTCACAGCGGCGAATCTCAAAGAGCACGCCGACAGCCTCGCCCTCGCGCGCGACGCCCTCTTGAACAAGACCACCTCCACCGTCGCTCCGAGCGATCCGTCAACCCTTGAGCCGGGCGCGACGCAAACGCTCTCGTTTTCCGCCGCGGGAAGCCCGGGGCAGGCGATCGACGCCCTCGCCGTGTTGGTGGACGCCAAGAACATGGAGCAAGCCCTGCGCTCCACGGTGGTCATCGCCGAGTTTGACGGCGAGCGCACGATCTGGTGCCCGCTCGCGGACTTCTTCGGGAGCGGCGTCGGCATCAATGTGTTCGCCGATCGGTACCGCTCGGTCACCAAGGAAGGGCTCATGACTTCGCGGTTTGTCATGCCCTTCGCCAAGTCGGCCACGATCACCTTCAAGAATCTCGGCGAAGAGGCCATTCGCCTGGGAGCCACCGCCAGCCTCGCTCCCTGGCGGTTCGACGATCGTTCGATGCACTTCGCCGCCGCCTGGCACACCCAGCCTTCCGTCACAGCCAAGCAGGCCCAGGGCACCCTCGACTGGAACTATGTCACCGTCACGGGGCGCGGCGTCTACGTCGGGGACAACCTCTCCGTCATGAACCCTGTCCTGGACTGGTGGGGCGAGGGCGACGAGAAAATCTACGTCGACGGCGAGGCGTTCCCGTCGCACTTCGGCACCGGCACCGAGGACTACTACGGCTACGGGTGGTGTGATTCGAACATCTTCAACACGCCGTTTGTTTCCCAGGTCCGCTGCGACGGCAACGGCCGGAGCAACCGGGGGCACACGAGCGTCACGCGCGTTCGTGCGCTCGACGCGATCCCCTTCACGACCTCGCTCGACATGAACATCGAGGTGTGGCACTGGATCGGCTGCGATATCGCCTACGCCACCACCGCCTATTTCTACGCCCGCCCCGGCGCGACGACGAACCGGGGGGCTGAAGAGGCCGGCGCCAAGGCCCCTGTCCCGCAGCCCGCGCCGCTGCCGCCGGTCTTTGTCATGCCCGGCGCGATCGAATGCGAGACGATGATCGTTGCGGACAAGTCGGGCTCGATGCAGGTGGCTGAACAACCCTTGGACCGCTTCGGCGTGAGCCGCTGGAGCAGCAACAGCCACCTGTGGTGCAAGGGGACCGCCGTGGGCGAGTTCGTGGAACTCAAAGTGCCCGCCGGCCCCGGCAAGCACAAAGTCACCGTTCACGGGACCCGCTCGTGGGACTACGCCATCATCCAGTTCGCCCTCAACGGCACCGACGCGGGAGCCCCGGTTGATTTCTATTCCGGCGGCGACCAGGAGATCGGCCCCACCGGGGGTATCGGCATCGGCTCCGCGGAAAGCAAGGACGGGTTCATTCTGCTCCGCGCGACACTGTCCGGCAAGAACAAGGCTGCCAACCGCCCAGGAACCTTTTTCGGGCTTGACGCGGTCGTGCTGACCCCCGAGAAATAGACCAGTAACGTCCAGGCTTCATCCGCATCGAAGGAACACCGTGCCCCCAACCGCCGCCAACCCGACCCAGGACGCTCGACCCATGCAGCAACTCCAGTGCATGGAGGTGTGGGGTGGAAATCAGGCGGTCGACAACGGCGTCATGATGCCCGGGCTTGACGCGTGGGTCGTCGCTCGGCCGCACATGGGCGACGCTTCGGGGGGCGATATCCACTATCTCTCCTCGTGCGCCACGGGTCGGATCACACGCCTCATGGTGGCTGACGTTTCCGGACACGGCGAATCCGCGAGCGAGACCGCCACCGCGTTGCGCAAGCTCATGCGCAAGTTCATCAACCATCTCGACCAGCGTCGGGCCGTCGGGCTTCTGAATCAGGAGTTCGGCCGTCAGGAGCACTCGGGCCGGTTCGCCACCGCGATTCTTGGCACGTTCTGGGGACCCACCGGCAACCTCACGCTCTGCAACGCGGGACACCCTAGGCCCATCTGGTACCGCGCTCGCACGAAGAAGTGGGAGATCATGGACCCGGGGGTCGACGCCAACGAGGACGAGGGCCCGGTCGATGTGCCGCTCGGGGTGCTTGACACCACGACGTACCGTCAGATCGAGGTCCGCCTCAAACGCGGCGACCTTGTCCTGCTGTACACCGATTCGCTCGTCGAGGCCCGTCTGCCTGACAACAAACTCCTCGGCGAGGCGGGCCTCCTCGCCGCCCTCAACCGCGTGGGGCACGCCGAGCCATCGGGAGTCATCGCCGCCCTGCTTGCGGAGTTTGAGCGCATGGGGGCGGTCATCAACGACGACCTCACGGCGCTGTTGCTTCGATCCAACGGCCTGATGCCCAGACTCACCATCGGCGACCGGGCCCGGGCCCTCGTCCATGTCGTTCGCGGGCTCTTTGCCGTGACGGACCGCCCGGGATTGCCCGAGTTCAGCCACAAAGCCACGGGCGGGTTCATCTCCGACCGGCTGAATCGGTAGTCGCCCGCACCCCTTCCAACGCCTTATGCTCCCCGCATGAGCAACGACTTCTTCGACGACGCCCGCTCGCCGGGCACACGCCTGCGTGAATTGATGGACTCCGGCTGCACCGCGGCCCCCGGCGCGTTCAACGCCCTGTGCGCCCGGGCCGTCGCCAAGGCAGGGTTCCAAGCGTGCTACGTCTCCGGGGCGGCGACGAGTGTGTCGGCGGGCGTGCCCGATGTCGGGCTTCTGACGCTCGAGCACTTCTGCCGCGTAATCCGCGAGGTGGCCGACGCGTCGGGGCTCCCGGTCTTGGCCGACGCGGACACGGGGTTCGGCGAGGCGGAGATGGTTCGCCGGACGGTGATCGAATACGCCCGGGCTGGGGCGGCGGGTCTTCATCTTGAGGACCAGAAGTTTCCCAAACGCTGCGGACATCTGGACGGCAAGGAGCTGGTCCCCACCGACCACATGGCGGAGAAGGTCGAGTGGGCCGCGAAGGCCCGGAGCATCAGCGAGGCGTACCGCGACTTTGTGATCTGTGCGCGGACGGACGCGCGGGGCGTCGAGGGGTTTGCGGCTGCGGTCGAGCGGGCGAAGGTCTATGTCGAGGCCGGGGCGGACATGATCTTTCCCGAGGGGCTCGCGAGCGAGGCGGAGTTCGCGAAGTTTGCCGCGGAGTTGCTCGCGCTGGTGCCGAGCGACCGCCGCGTGTACCTCCTGGCGAACATGACCGAGTTCGGCAAGACCCCGCTGATCCCCTTGGCCAAGTTCGCCGAGATGGGGTACCACTGCGTGATCTACCCGGTGAGCCTGTTGCGCGTGGCGATGGGCGCGGTGACGAAAGCCTTGGAACAACTCAAAGCCACGGGATCCGTCGAGCCGTTCATTGGACAGATGCAGACGCGGAAAGAGTTGTACGACCTGATCGGATACACGCCGGGGGAGCCTTGGGAGTTCTTGAAGTAGAAACCGGTCCGGTTTCCAACGCCGGACCTGAGACGCTTCGCCGAAGGTCCGGGTGGGGTGGAGACGCGCTACTTCGCCGCCATCCCCTGCATGACCACGCCCATCATCCGCACGCGGCCCCGCCTTGGCAGCGTCTTGAGCGACAGTTCAAGGCCCTTCGCAAGCCAACCCGGGCGGACGGTCGTGCGTCCCCCGAGCGCGTTCAGCGAGGCTTGCGCGACGTCCCGGGGCGTCTGGGCCATGCCCATGGTCATGCGGGCTCGCGCGGCGAACCCGCTCTGAATCGGGCCGGGTGCTGACGCGAGCACACTGACGCCGTGCGGCGCGAGTTCGTGGTGAAGCCCTTCCGCGAGCGATTGCACGTAGGCTTTGGTCGCAGCGTAGTTGGCTGCCCCGGGCACGCCCTGGAACGCCACGAGCGAACTCATCAGGATGATTCCGCCACGCTTCCGGGCTGCGAATCGCGAGCCGAAGTGATGCGCCTGCTGCATGAGAGCCCTGCAATTGACATCGACCATCTCGGTTTCGCTGTCAAGACTTGATTCGATAAACGGTCCCGAACTCCCAAAGCCTGCGGAGCACACCAGAAGCCCGACGTCAAGCGTGTCCGTCGCATCCGCGAGCGATCGGTGAGCGTCTGGGCGAGCAAGATCGAGGGCGAGGCCTCTCGCGTCGATCCCGTGCTTGGCAGCCAGTTCGCGCGAAAGGTCCGCGAGCACGTCCGCCCGCCTCGCGACGAGCACAAGGTTCAACCCCGCCTCCGCGAGCCTGTGCGCGAACTCGCGGCCGATCCCCGACGACGCCCCCGTCACCACCGCCCAGGGGCCGAACCGTTCCTTGAACCGCGTTTGCCAACGGCTGGGTGCTTGTGAACTCACGGCCTGCTCCTTGTGTCCGGCACGAACCATCAAGTCTAACCCACTTACTTGCATTTTGCAAGTGATCGATCTACACTCGTTCGGGCCTGAGGCTGTGCCCACGATTCAGGAGATCTGGATGAAAGCCAAGGTCATCGCCATCGCGTCCGCGTTCGCAGCCGGCACCGCTGCGGTTCTCAGCCTGGCCAGTTGTGAGATCGCACGCCCCTTCCGCGGGCCGGGTTACAGCAAGTCCGAGGGTGTCACGCTGCCCGACGCGGGGCCGACGGTGTGGGTCGCCGTCACCAACGCGCAGGTCGACAACGCGACCCGGGGTGTCTTCGATGATTTCACACGGCAGACCATCGAAAGCCTGCCGAGCAACGACGGGTACATCGGCCACTCCGTCCGGGCTCGCGTTCTCGGAAACGAGGTGTGGACGATGACGATCTGGCGTGACGAAGCGTTGCTGAACGACTTTGTCGGATCCCCGACGCACCGTGCCGCGATGCGGAAGGGCTTGCCGCCGGTGATCCGGGCCAAGTTCCTGCGGTTTGAGCATCCGACGAACGAGGTGCCGCCGACGTGGAGCGACATGCTCAAGCGGCTCGAAGCGGTCGAGTTCAAGGAGTACGACCGCACGCCAGACCGCAACGCTGCCGCGCCCTCCTGACAGAGGCTGTTGGCTCGACGGATACCGTTCCCAACTTGGGAGATTCAGCCTCATGGCTCCATCGCACAAACGCTCGGTCTGCCCCGTCGCCTGCACGCTCGACCTGCTCGGTGACAAATGGACACTGCTGGTGATCCGAGACATGCTCTGCGGTAAGTCGCACTACAGCGACTTTCTCGCCTCGCCCGAACGCATCTCGACGAACATTCTCGCGGAACGAATCGACCGCTTGGTGCAGTCACGCCTCGTCCAAGCCTCGCCCTCGCCCCAGCGGGCAGGTGCGATGATTTACGCGCTCACCGAGCGTGGCCGATCACTCCTGCCAGTTCTCGAAGCGGTCCGCGACTGGGGGCTCTCGAACATCAAGGGAACCCAGGCGAGGGTCGGCAGGGGCTCTGCGAGCTGAATCATGAATGCAGATGCCGGTCCATCAGCCTGACATCGTGCAGCTTGCCGAACTTCTCGCCGATGCGGCGCATGACGCCGATGGTCTGGAACCCTGCCTGTTCGTGCAGGCGCACGCTCGCCGGGTTGCCTTCGACCACGCGGGCGACGACCACCGCGATTCCCGCGGCTTTCCCCTTGGCGAGCAGCGCGTCCAAGAGCGAACGGCCGAGGCCTCGACCCCGGGCGGACGCATGGACATACACCGAGTTCTCCGCAGCCCGGGCGTAGGCACACCGCACACTCCAAGGCGAGAGCGAGGCCCATCCCAGCACGCGGGTGCCGCCGTGATCGGGCTCGACCGCGACGATCGCGGGGTGGAGCGGGTTCGCGTGGGCCGCGAGCCATTCAGCACGCTCAGCCGGCGTCTTGGACACGGTGTCAAAGGTGCAGGTGCCGTGCAGCACCTCGCGGTCGTAGATCTCGAAGATGCCGGGGAGGTCGTCAGCGGTCGCTTCGCGGATCAGCATGAGCGATCCTAGCGGCCCCCCACCACCACACTACCACACGGCCCCGATCACGCCGCCATGCTGACACGAACGCCCACGACGCTGCGTGCGAGATGCCCGATCGCCGTGTCGAAGAACGCGTCCCACGCGCGGGCGATGTCGCTGTCGTTCCAACCTTCGCCTTCCATCTCGGCGAGCGTGGCGAGGAAGACAGCCCTGAACTCACGGTAGTGCTCGACCGTTGCACCCGACGCGGCGTGCGACCGCCCGAGCCTGATGAGACCCTGCGACCATTCCGAGTACTGCCCGCTCGCGTACACCACCGCGCGAAGGGTCCGCACGAGGTCGGCGGCCAATGCGGCCTCACGCCCGGCGACAAAGCGGCGGGCAGGGAGTGAGCGCGCGGCGAGGCGGTGGATCACCAGTTCCGCCAGCATCGCCCGCCGAGGCTTGAGCGCGCGGAAGTGTTCGCGGACCCCGGCGAGGCGGTCGGCGTACGAGAAGGCCTCGGGTTGTTGATCGGTGGGCAAAAGAGAACCTCCTCGCTGCCTAAGTCGGCGGCGAGGAGGTTGGTCTGCATTGAATTCGGTGGAGCCAGTGTTACTGGACCAGTACTACTGGACCAGACGGGGCCCGCCCGCGCCGCCCGCGGGGGCTGCACCACCGGCCGGCGCACCCTTGGGACCGACGTTGATCTCGCCGTTGGCCTGTTCGTACTGGCGGATGAGGTTGTAGAGGCTGATGGCGGCCCGCTTGGCGCCGACCCAGGTCATGACGCAGCGGCTCCCGATGGCGATGTTGATGACGGGCTCGCCGCCGGGGCCCTGCGCGGGCTGGTGGATCCCGAAATCGAGGAACACTTCCTCGGGGGTGTAACTGGTGACGACCGTGTTGGCGTAGGTCGTGGTCATCCGGCTGGGGTCAATCCGGAGTTGGGGCTGACGCTGTTCGGGCTGGGGGGTCTCGGCCATGGGGGTCCCTTCCTGTGCTCCCAACTCTTCCCGTCTGGGGGCCGAACCCACACGCACGGACGACCCGCACGGGCACCAAGGATCGACCTGCTCGCCGACGGGGAGCGGGAAGGGATCGTACACCGCCGAGCCGGACCGAGCAGTCTTCCCGCGGGCCTGTCAATCTTCATACTCAGGCCGCTTCCAGCCTCCGCCACGTCTCGTAGGATTCAGTTCATGTCTCCCGCGTCTTCCCGAACGAAAGCAAAGCACGCCCGCGTCGTCGCCATCGACGTCGGGAGCAATGCTGTTCGGCTCATGGTCGCCGACGTGTCAAGCGGCGGGGCTTTCAAGGTCGTCACGGATGACCGCGTCCCGACCCAACTCGGCAAGGGGCTGGCCGGCACGGGGCTGCTTAACCCGCAGGGGATCACGACATCCCTCGAGGCTCTCGCCCGCTTCGCCAAGGCCGCCAAGAGGACGGGGATCCACGCGGCCCGCATCGTTGCCACCGCGGCAGTGCGTGAGGCTCGCAACGGGCGGGTGTTCATCGAGCGGGTCCGGCACGAGACCGGCTTTGAGATCGACCTCATCTCAGGAGACGAGGAGGGCGGGCTCGCGTACCTCTCCCTCGAGAGACGCTTCGACGTGGCTGAGGTTCCCGCGGCCTCGATCGATATCGGCGGCGGTTCCGCCCAGGTCATTCTCAGCACCCACGGCGTCGCGGCCCGCATCGTCTCCATGCCCCTGGGCGCGGTGAGACTCACCGATCAGTTTGGCGGATGGGTCGCGATGGCGACCAAAGGGTTCCCCAAACTCTGCCGATTCATCGACGACCAGCTCGACGCGGGCCTGGCCGCGACCCCGATCAAGCCGAAGATCCTCGTGGGCACGGGCGGGGCGGTGACTTCAGTCGCCGCCCTTGCGCAGATCCACCGCGAAGAAGGAAGCTCGCGGAAGAAGACCGACACCGCGGTGGATCACCGCACGCTCAAAGCGATGGTCCAGGCCTTCCGCGACGCTGCGCCCAACCTGCCGCCGTTCGCGGAAGGGACGCCTCCGGATCGCACACCGATCCTCTTCGCGGGGCTGGTCGTGCTTGAAAGGCTGGCCGACCATTTCGGAGTGCGAGTCGTTCATTCCCACGCCGGCGGCCTGCGTGAAGGGCTTTGCTGGTCGCTCGCCGACCGCGTGCTGGCGCCGATGACCGACGCGATGGCGAGCGTCCGCGAACTCGCGGCCCGGTGCCGATACGAGAAGAAGCACGCCGAGCACGTCGCCACGCTCGCCGGCGGGCTGCTGCAAGCTCTGGCAGACCAACGCGCGGTGCGTGAGGCGATGCGTCACGAACCCCGGGCGGCGGAGTTTCTTCAAGCCGCCGCGGTCTTGCACGACATCGGCATGGTCGTGGGGTATGCCAAACACCACAAGCACAGCCGCGACATCATCCTCGGGGCCGACCTGCAGCACGTGCCCCGCCGGGACAAACTGGTCCTCGCGAACATCGTGCGGTACCACCGCCGTGTCGGCCCCCGCAAGACCCACGCGGCCTTCGCCGCTCTGACGCCCAAGGACCAGCACCTGGTTCGCGTGCTCGCGGGGGTGCTCCGCGTCGCTGACGGGCTCGACCGCACGCACGAATCGCTGGTGGCCAACGTTGGTGTGACGTTCAAGAAAGCGTCCGCGATCGTCACCGTGACGCCGACCACTCCCGGCGATCGGCTCATCCGCGAGATGCGTGCCGCCCGGTCCAAGGCCGACCTCCTCGCGATCGAACTGGATCGCAAGATCCAGTTCGTGGCAACCCCGATCACCCAACGCCGGGGTTGAGTTCTCGATTCTCCCGTCGCCCAAAGAAACTGCCGCGCGAGCGTACGGCGCACCACTTCGTCACCAAGAAAAAACCCCGGGCACGCGCCCGGGGGTATTGATTCGCATCAGCTTCGACCGGCGATCCTTAGCAACCGACTTCATACGCGAGCACATACGCGTCGTAGTCGAAGAAGTCCGCGAAGCCGTCGCTGTTGAAGTCAGCAGTCTTCCCGGGCGGGCAAACGCCCGTCTCGAAGCAGTTGACGAACGAGTCGTAGTCGAAGAAGTCCAAGAACCCGTCCCCGTTGAAGTCGGCGGGGCATGACGGCGGCGTGCAATCCAACGCCGACAGATTCACGGCGTCAACCGCCGCTTCGACCACCGAGCCGGTGCCGACGTCGCTCGCGACGAATCGGATGCGGAACTGGCTGGTCGCCTGAGCCGCCGGCACGCGGAAGCTCTTCAAGTTCCACCCACCACGCACCTCGGGACCGGTCGGCCCGACGGTCTCAAGGTTCACCCACGAGGCACCGTTGTTCCCGGTGACCTGGACGACGAACGTGTCGGCCTCGGGCGCTCCGCCCGTGTGGTTGGAGTACCAGCGAGCGTACGAGATCACCGAGTTGCCCGAAGCATCCATCACCGGGCTGGTCAGCGTCGTGGAGCCGCCGTCCACGTCCGAGTTTCCAGCCACATTGTCCGTCAGGAAGCACTGACCCGATCCATCAAAGTCTGCATTCGGAACCGCAGCGCTCCGCACCGGATCGGTCTCGTTCACGGGAGTCCCGCGGCCCCAAGGACCGTCGGTCAGCCCCGCGTCCGCCACCGTCCAGCCTGTGTTCGTCTGGAAGTTGTCGGCAAATCGCGTGACGGTCCCGAACGAGGCGGTCGCCGCGTACCCGACCGCCGGCGCACCCGCGGGCGAGGACTGCGTCGTCCCGCCCGTCGCCGTCGCCGAGAAGGAGTACGTCACGTCCGACCCGCACGCCTGCGCAGGGATCGTCGCGATGTACTGGTTAACCCCGATACGGGTCATCGCCGCGGTCGTGTTGCTCCCGCTGCCGGTTCGGAACGTGACCTGTCCGGAGTTGTCCTGTGGCGTACCCGCCACGCCGACCACATCAACCCGGATGCCCGTCGCCACACCCGGCGTGAGCGTCGTCGGGCGCCCGTTGGGGAAGGAGAAATCAATCAACTGAATCACCGGACCGTCCATGTTGTGGGCCGTGAACCCGGCGTTGATCGTGCTGTAGTTGGGCGTCCCGTTGTTGATGTTCCCGTCGTTATCGTCCAGCGTCAGCCAGTCGACGGTGATATCCGGGGCGATCGTGCTCCCCGAGTGCATCGGAACCGCGTTGACACAAAGCCTCGCCAAGAGCGTGCGATAGTTGGGCGTCCCCGCCGCGACCATTTCGTTCCGCGTCGACCACAAGCACCCGGAGATCAGCTGACCCGCCGTGTGGATCGGCACGACGTTGGGGTCCTGCGGGTACTGGACGTTGTTGTTCGCGTTACGAATGCCGGCGTTGCAATTGCTCTGGAAACCAAACCCGAGAATCGGCTGGTCGCCCATCAGCACGCCCATGCAGTCGCCGGTCCCTTCGCCGTACTGGCCTTGGCCCGAGCCGCCGGTGTTGACGACGTGGTGCCCGTACTCGTGGTGCACGACATCGAAGAACGCGGTGTTGCCGCACCCGCCGCCCGAGTTGTAGAAGTTGATTGATGATCCGTCGTAGAACGCGTTGCACGTCCCCGAGACCGCGACGTTGATCCGAAAGCTCGTCTGGCCCGAGATCGTCGGGTAGGCAGGGGACGCCGTGACCACAAGGTCGCGGATCAGATTGGCCTGCGTGTACGCGTTCACGCCCGCTCGCTCCACCTGGTCGGTGTTCGCCGAATTGAGTTGAACGTTGACCGTGCCCGAACCGCTCACTCCGGTCACGGGCACGTCCGCGCTGGGGTTGAACGTGCGGAAATACCGGCCGCGCGGGCTCGTGTTGACCGTCACCGCGCCCGCGGGCAGCCCCGTCAGCGTGTAGTTGCCGTTCACATCCGCGAACGTCGAAACCGCGCCCGACGTGACCGTCGCGTACGGCAGCGCCGCGTCGGCCTCAGGGTTGCACTCGGCCGACTTGAACCCCGTTGTGGTCACGCCCGACACTCGCCCGCTCACGTCCACCTGATGGACTTGGCTTTCCGACCACAGCATCCGGCCGGTCGCCGCGTCCGCCACGACAATCCACTTGCCATAGCCGGGCTCGCTCGGAAGAGCCGCCGTCGTCGCGGTGAAGAACACCGCCAACTTCGGCGTTACACGGTTGCCCTCAACCCCCGCCCAGATCGTCAACTGGGGAGGCGAGATCGTGCCGCCCACCAACCCGGGGAATCGAAGCTCCGCGTCCGCCACCGCAGCGTTCAACGCGGGGTTGTTCATCACAGCCTGATCCACGTTGAAGTTCGTGATGGGGCGCAGCGCGTTGCCGACCCACACCAGATCGTTCTCCGCCGTGTTCCGCGCCAAGAGCCGAACGTCGGCCCGGAAGACCGGGATGCCCTGGAACGTCTGCGCGAACGTGACAAGATTGAACCTCAGGTTGCCGTCATCATCGGGCATCAGCGGCGTAACGTTCGTCCCGTTCTCAGAAAGCGACCAGGGAATCAGGTCCCCCGCCGACACGCCGAAAATGCTCGCGTAGTTCGTGAGAAACGAGGTCGCCGAAGCGACGGCGTCCGCACCGGTCGCGAGGTTCGGACCAAAGACGCGACGGATCGACTCGTCGAGCACGAGGAACCGAACGCCGGGAGCCTGATCTTGCAACTGGGCGAGCGCCGTGCCGTCTCGGGCGACAGCCGACGCCTCCGTGCTCACGCTCTGGTCGGCAGTGACCGCGACCGACGAACCCGCGAACAAAAAGACCGCCGCCGCCGAAAGTGCCACCCATCGTGCTGTGCCGTGCTTCATACGAACCGCTCCTCATTCTGGACAAGTTGCTTCAAAAACCGTGGCCGAGACACCCGGGCCGCGCCGTTCCCGAAAGACGGGAAAACACGCCGGCACAAACCCAGAGACGCCACGTTCAGAATAACGCAAGATTGTGGGATTTGTTCCCACTCCGTGCATGGAATCGGCGATATTCGGGCGAAACTCCACCCCACTTCCCAACTCTCGGGGGGCTTGCCCACCTGACATACACCGGACCCGCCGCTGGCGACAGCCGCCCGTCTACACTCTGCCTCGTGCCGCCATAGCTCAGTTGGTAGAGCAGCGCTTTTGTAAAGCGCAGGTCAGGGGTTCGAGTCCCCTCGGCGGCTTTCTCGTAAGTCTCAAGATCCGCGCCCGACCCGATATCCACTCGGGCTGGACGCCTCCTGTCGGTACTCCAAAGAGGTGCCGTCGGCATGCTTGGGGATGTCGGAAATGAACTCGGGTACCAGGTCCGTGACCTTGGCTGGGAGTGTCCCCTTGGCCTCTCGGTATCGCTCGATCGCCAGCATCAGCCGAAGTTCATCGGTGCGCTGAAGAAACTCCAACTCAGAGCGGATGGCCTTGACGATCGAACTCCCGGGTGTGTTTGGAGTGGTCGCCCCCGCTGAATTCGCGTCTTGCATGGCCAAACGACCCTCGGCGGCTCCGACCACAGATTCCAATTCAGTTCGGGTCCTCGCCTCTCCCAAAGACGCCAGAAATCCGGGAATCGCCGCGTAGGGTTCTCGGTCGCTCGCGTTCAACTTTGCGACCGCCTCAGCATGATAACTTTGCTCACTTTCGATCATGATGGCCAGGTCCGCGAAGCCCGTTCGGTCGAGTTCGACCGCGAGTGCTGTGGCGGCACCCTTGGGGAGTCGTCCTTCCCCGATGATCGTCCGAAGGACCTTGACGCCCGTGTCCACGATCGCAAGTGCACAGAGTCTCGATATCAAAAGCGGACGATGCGACGCCGAACGTCCCAATGCCATGACCCGGACGAAGGCCTGCGCCACGCCGGGGCCGTCTCCGAACGCCGCAGCTTCCCGCAGCTGCCACGCGAGCATCCTCGCGGTCTGACGCATCGCGCTCTGCGGCTCGAGCACGACGAGAATGTCGGTGCTCTGGCCCTTCGAGGTAAGAGGCTCCTCGGCATGTACCGGTTGGGCCGAGAGTTCCTCCAATGCCTCGAACAGCCCGTGAAACTCCGCCGCTTTGATGACACCCTCGAGAGTGTCGGTGCGACCCGGTTGCGCATCAAGAAAGTAATCCGCTCGAAACCGCACGGCTCCTTCGTGCGGCAGCCCGAACACGTCGTCATCCGCCCGGCCAACCGCCCATACCACCCTTGAAAGCGGCGCCCCGGCGGGCGGAGCGGGCGGGTAGGGCTTCGCGTCCTCCTGAGGTGTTGGCGCGATTGGAGGTACAGGACCCGTTCTCAGAACGGCAATCATCAGGAAAGCCACCCCTGCCAGAAGGACAGCGGTCCCGATGATCCAGAATCGAAAGGGGCTCGGTCCGCCGCTTTGATTGCTGACTTCCACGTTCACCCCTCCGAAACCTTCAGCCCTTGACCGGTGCTGAATAGTCGAACACGCCACGTCCGCTCTTGACGCCCAGTCGCCCCGCCGTCACCAGCTGCTTGAGCAACGGGCACGCGCGATACCGGTCGTTGTTCAGGCCGTCCGCCAGCACATCCATGATGTGCACGCAGGTGTCAAGGCCGATGAAATCCGCGAGATTCAGCGGACCCATCGGGAAGTTGCACCCGAGTTTCATGATGTCGTCGATGTCCTTGGGCTCCGCCACGCCCTCCATGAGCGCGTAGAACGCCTCGTTGATCATCGGCATCAGCACGCGGTTGCTCACAAACCCCGGGCGGTCGTTCGCGGGCACCGCGGTCTTCCCCATCGCGGCCGACAACGCCAGCACACGCTGCGTCGTGTCGTTGCTCGTCTGAAGCCCCTTGATGACCTCGACAAGTTTCATGATCGGCACGGGATTAAAGAAATGCATCCCGATCACGCGGGCTGAAGTCCCCGGCACCGCCTTGTCCGCTGCAGCCGCGATCTGCGTGATGCTGATCGAGCTTGTGTTGCTCGCCAGGATCTGGTTCCCCGTGAACATCCGGGCGAACTGCCCAAACAGATCGGCCTTGACGCCCGCATCCTCAACGACCGCTTCGACGACCAGGTCCGCCGCAGCGATGTCCGCGAGCGTCGATGTGTAACGAATCCGGGCAAGAGCAGCGTCTTTCGCCGTCGCGTCCATCTTGCCCTTCTCAACCTCGCGGGCGAGTCGCTTGGCGTGGTCGCTCTTGGCCTTGTCGACCTGGGCCGGGTTCTTGTCGAAGAGGATGACGCTGAGGCCACTCACCGCCGCGACCTGCGCGATACCCCCGCCCATCTGCCCGCCACCGACGACCGCGACCGTTTTGACCGTGCTCATGCTGTGCTCCAGAACTCCCAGCCGGGAGGAACAACAAATATACCCACGCCGCCAACGCATTCCCGCCATCCCGCGCCCGGGGGTTTCCGGGGCGGTATGGTTGCCCATGCCCTCGATCCCGCAACTCGAACGGCTTCTGGCCGCCGATCCCAACGACCCCTTCGTCCTCTACGCGATGGCGATCGAGCTCGCCAAGCAGGGCCGGCACGACGACGCCCTCGTGTTTTTCGACAAGTGCCTCGACGCCGACCGCTTGTATTGCTACGCGTACTTCCACAAGGGGCGGTCACTCGAAGCACTCGGACGGCAGGCCGACCTGAAAGCCACACTGTCCGCAGGCGTCGCGGCAGCACGTGAAGCCTCGGACGGCAAAGCCCTCTCGGAGATCTCGGGGTACCTCGATTCTCTCTGATTCACCCTCCCAAGCCAACGGGCTACGCTCGGCTGTGGGACGCGCACGCTCAAACCCCATCCCCTCACCCGACCCCGTGGAACACGGGAAAGCCATCGCCCTGCGCCTTCTGGCCGCCCACGGTTGGAGCGTCGCTTCGATGAAAGCCCGGCTTCTCCGCCGCGGAATCCCCGAAGACGCCGCCGCGACCGTGATCGCCGACCTGACTCGAGCGGGGCTCCTGAGCGACACCGCTTTCGCCGACGAGACCGCGCGGCTCGAGACCTCCCGCAAGCCCGCGTCGGAGGAGTTTCTGCGTCAGAAGATCGAGTCCAAGGGCGTGCAGGAGCGCACCGCCGCGAAGGCCGCCGCCAACGCGGTCGCGGGCGTCAGCGAACTCGCTCGGGCCAAGGACCTCGCGCTGCGATCGGTCCGTCCGAGCAAAGACCCGGTCGCCGCACGCCGCCGACTGCTTGGCGTGCTGCTCCGCCGAGGGTTCGATCCCGAGACCGCCGCGGCCGCAGCCGACCATGCCTTGGGAGAGCTTCCCGAACCTGACGGGATCGAGTTCCCGCGTGAATTGGATCAAGACCACCCGGAGGGCATCCATGACGACCTTTGACAGCCGTGGGCTCCCCGCCCGTTACCCGCTCGACGCGGACCTTGAGATCTCACCCGCCGAGCTTGCCGCCGCGCTCGCGGCCGACGCGTCGCGTGTGACGATCGTCGACGTGCGCACCGCTCCGGAGCACGCCTTCGCCCATCTCAAGGGGTCGATCCACATCCCGCTGGACGAGCTGGCCGCCCGCGCCGCGAAGATCGACATCCCCGAGGGGCACACCGTCGCGGTCCTCTGTCACCACGGCCGACGCAGCATCCCCGGGGCCCTCGCGCTCCGCGAAGCGGGATTTCCAAAGGCCCGCTCGATCGCCGGCGGGATCGAGCAGTGGTCGCTCGCGATTGATCCGACGATCCCGCGCTACAAACGCGACGGGCTCAAGGTCTGGCCCGCCTGAGAGTGATCAGCACCCCACCTCGAACACTTGGACAAAGTCGTCATAGTCGAAGAAATCGACGAAGGCGTCCCCGTTGACGTCCGCCGTGCGTCCGGGCGGGCAACGCCCACCCTCGAAGCAGGACACAAAGTCGTCGTAGTCGAAGAAATCGACGAACCCATCACCGTTGAAGTCCGCCGTGCATCCCAGGATCGCGCCGAACAACTGCGTGTAGTACGACGCGTACGGATCGCCGCCGAAGAAGAACGTGTCGACGAAATTGCTCCGCTCGAGCGTTCTTGTCTGGTCCACGTCGTACTGCTGCGTGCCCGAGTTGAAGACGAACTCGGCGTCAAAGGTGTTGTACCAATCGAGCGCATCCTCAACGCCCGCCGAAGGGGGGAACCCGGTCCCGCCGGCGTTCCCCGGGAGCACCAGCAACGGCCCCACGATCGCTCGCGCGATCGGCGGCGAATTCCGCGGGTCCACATGCTGCCGCTGGCGGAATGAGTACCCGTACCCGAAGTCCACGCGACGATCCCCGTCAAGATCCGTCGCGAACATCGAGAACTCGCTCGACCCTTCGAGATCGAAAATCACCTGCCACGCGTTCCCCGCCCCGACCGAGCCGTAGGCGTCGGGGAACGGCAGCAGGATCGCCAGGTCATCCGAGTCCACCGATCCGTCGTGCTGCCCGTTCTCGTTGTTCCAGATGGCGTAGAACAGATTGAACCCAAACACCTTGGCGTAGTTGGGATCGTTCGGATTAGGGAATCTGCTCGCGAGCGTGCTCGGGACCGCATACCCGATCTTGATCCCGTCCACGAACGGGCCCGCCGGAATGTCGCCCCAGTCCACCGAGAGGTTGTTGTACGTCGAGCGCCCGTCGGAACGCGAACGCCCGTCAATCCCGTGGAACTCGTTGTTGGCCCCGGCCACGTCGGTGTTCGACCAGATCGACTGACCGTTCCGCCCCTCGAAAGAAGAGATACGCCGCTCGCCCGTCGCCACGTTGACGTAGATCACGCCCGCGATCTTCGCCGGGTAGAGCCCGTCATCCAAGACCGGCTGCGCCAGCACGGGACACCCCACCACCGCTCCGACCGCCGCTGCCAAGACCCAGGTACGACTCATGCTCTTTCCCTCTCTGCAACAAAAAAACCCAGAGCGTGACCTCCGGTCATTCAATATACACCAGACCGCGGAAAAACCCACCCAACGGCGACCAAGTTTCAACACAGGAACCCGAATTAAACCCGATCAGCCGTTCAAAGTGCCACGGCGACGGTCCGCGCGCGGTTCTCGGACATGGCGGCGACGAATTGATCGAACAGGTACCCGGCATCGTGGGGCCCGGGCGAGGCTTCCGGGTGATACTGCACGCTGAAGACCGGGCGGTTCTTGAGGCGGAAGCCCGCCACGGTGCCGTCGTTGAGGTGACGGTGCGTCAGGACGCCCCCCGCCGCCTCGAGACTCTTGGGCTCAACCGCGAACCCGTGGTTCTGGCTGGTGATCTCGACGCGTCCGGAATCCGTGTTCAGGATCGGGTGGTTGATCCCGCGATGCCCGAACTTGAGCTTGTACGTCTGCGCCCCCGCGGCCAGCGCGAGAAGCTGATGCCCGAGGCAGATCCCGAACATCGGGATCGCGGGCAGCTTCACGTCCATGAGTGCACGGAGCGTGGCGATGGTTTTCTCAACCGCGGCGGGGTCGCCGGGGCCGTTGGAGATGAAAATGCCGTCGATCTGACCCGAGGCGTGCTGATCGCGGAGCACGCCCGCCGTGGTGTCGTGCGGCACCAGCACGACCTCGCACCCGCGCTCGGTCAGGTTTCGCAGAATGTTCGACTTGGCGCCGCAATCGAGCGCGGCCACGCGGAATCTGGGCATTCCGGCGGGGTGCGACGGCGACGCGGCGGGCTTCCAATCGCCCATATCCGCGCCCCAAGAGGACTTGGTCGCACACCCCACCAGCGGCACAAGATTCTGCCCTGCCATCGACGGCGCGCTCCGTGCCATCTGCACGAGTTGGTCGGCTGAAAGGTCCGCGCGGTCCGTCAGCGCGCCGGACAGGCTCCCGGTGGTGCGCAATTTCTTGGTGATCGCGCGGGTATCGACACCCGCGATGCCCAGCACGCCGTAGCGTGCGAGGTACGCCGAGAGATCGTTGTCCGCCCGGTAATTCGAGTGGCGGCGGGCCAGTTCGCGGACGACGAGCCCCGAGACCTGCACCTTTCCGGACTCGACATCTTCGGGATTGGTGCCCGTGTTCCCGATCAGGGGGAACGTTTGGACGATGATCTGGCCCGTATAAGACGGATCTGTCAGAGATTCCTGATATCCGCTCGTGGCGGTATTGAACACAACCTCGGCTTGTGCGACAATGCCGCGGCCGGTCGCCCCGAAGGCGGTCCCGGTGAAAACCGATCCGTCAGCGAGTGCCAGACGGGCGATAGGGGTTACTTTCTTGGTTCCGACATCCTGCTTGGGCTGGGTGTTCGACATCGGAGTAGAGTCTAGGCGTTGACTGACTTTCTTCCATACTCGGGCGCGGATTCCGGCACAACTTCCCGTGCTGAACCCTCGCGGTACGTCCGCGTCGTGGTGGAACGGGGCATGGACGAGAAATCCGGGGTGGACGGGCTGACCTACGGCTCGGACGCTGCCGACATCGCGGTCGGCGAACGCGTCGAGGTCCCCCTCGGCCCCGGCAATCGCTCGACGGGAGGCGTCGTCGTCGCCGTGGGCGGGAAAGAACTCCTCGAGGGGTTCGCCGCGGCGAAAGTCAAGCGGATCCTCGACCGCCCGGGCGTCAAACTCCCCGAGGACCTCGTCGACCTGGCCCGGTGGGTGGCGGGCTACACGGTGACCCCCCTCGGGCTCGTCCTGGCGACCATGATGCCCGCAGCGGTCAAGAAGGGTGTCGGGCGGCGGAGCGAGTCGCGGCTCGCCCCCGTGAGCGATCCGGATCCCAAGGTCGTCGCGGGACTCTCCCCCAAGGCCCGCGCTGCGTGGGAGCATCTGCGCTCGCTGGATCCAAAGCTGTTCCCGATGCTGCTGGCGGATGTGGCTGCCGCGCTCGAGACCACGGGCATCCGCGGCGCCTGGTGCGCGAGGCGCTTCACCGGGCTTGGGCTCCTCGACTCGACCGAGCGCAGCGTCGTCAAGTCTCGCGGCGCGTCGGGCCTTCTCGGTACCGACGCCCGCCGATCGATCGAACCGGAACTGACACCAACCCAGCGCGGCGTGGTCGAGGGGATCGGGGGCACGCTGGGCACCTTCGGCGTGCACCTCCTCCGAGGCGTCACCGGGTCGGGCAAGACGGAGATCTACCTGCGGCTGATCTCCAAAGTGATCGAGCGAGGCGAGGGCGCGATCGTGCTCGTGCCCGAGATCGCGCTGACCCCGCAGGTCGAGCAGTGGTTCCGCGCCAGGCTCACGCCTCAGGGCGTCGGCGTCGCGGTGATGCATTCGGGCCTGAGCGCGTCGCAACGCAACGCTGAATGGGAACGCGTCTCGAGCGGCGAAGCCCGCGTCGTGGTCGGACCCCGGTCGGCCGTCTTCGCCCCGATGGCGGGGCTCGGGCTCATCGTCGTCGATGAAGAGCACGACCACAGTTACAAGCACGAGCAACTGCCCCGTTACAACGCCCGCGACGTCGCCATCAAACGCGGGCAGATCGAGGAGTGCCCCGTCGTTCTCGGGTCGGCGACGCCCTCGATGGAGAGTTGGTCCAACGCGACCGTCACCCCGCCCGCAACCGCGGACGAAGAGAATCCCAGGCCCAAGTTCGCACTCTGGACCATGCGCGACCGTGTCGGCGGAGGGAAACTCCCCGAGGTCCAGATCGTCGACATGGCGGAGGAACGCCGAACGCTCGCCCGCGAGGGTGCCGATGTCTCCAAGCGGATGATCGGGCCCACGCTCGCGGCGGCGCTCGTAAAGACCATCGGCGAGGGCGGGCAGGTGATCCTGCTGCTCAATCGCCGCGGCTACGCCAGCCACCTGTCGTGCATCTCACCCGCCTGCGGGTGGGTCATGCGGTGCGACCACTGCGACGCGGGGATGGTCTTCCACAAGGACGCCAAACTCCCCAAGGGCGGCCTGGTCCGGTGTCATCACTGCCTCGCGGAACAACTGCTCCCCAAAGCGTGCCCGGCTTGTCAGAAGGTCGTCGGGCTTATGGGCGCGGGCACGCAGCGCATCGAGGAAGAGCTCGGCTCGCTCTTTGGTTCCTCGCTCGGTCTCGTCGAGGGCAAGACGTTCCTCCGGGTCGACTCGGACACGATGGCGACCGCGAAGGACTACGCCGACGCCCTCTCACGATTCGGCAGCGGCGAGATCAAGTTGCTCCTGGGCACGCAGATGATCGCCAAGGGGCTCGACTTCCCGAACGTCCGCCTCGTGGGCGTGGTCTCGGCGGACGTCGGGCTCAACATGCCGGATTTCCGCGCGGGCGAACGGGCCTTCCAACTCGTCTCGCAGGTCTCGGGACGGGCGGGCCGCGGCGAGCACGCGGGGCGTGTCATCGTGCAGACGTTCGAGCCGACCAACCCCGCGATCGTGCTGGCTTCGCGTCACGACTACGAGGCCTTCGCCGCGGCGGAACTCGAGACGCGTCGTTCGGCGGGGCTCCCCCCCACCGTCCGCATGGCCCGCATCATCTGCCGCGAGAACGACTCGGCCGAGTCCCAGTCGCACGCCCGCGAACTGGCGATCAAACTGAAAGCCAACCCGGCCCTGACGGTCGTGGGGCCGATGGAGGCGCCGATCGCCAAGATCGCGACGTATTACCGGTGGGCGGTTGAGATCTACGCCGACTCGCCCGGCGTGCTGCAACGCGGGCTCAACGATCTCCGCCGCCTGGGCCTGCTCAAGGCCGACAGCAAGACAGCGGTAGATGTCGACCCGCTTTCTCTTCTCTGATCGGACACCAGACTCATCGCATGCTGATCGTCGACGCGTTCAACATCCTGCACGCACGCCGCTCGTCCAGGGACGGCGCATGGGGCGTCGCGGAGTTGCTGGCCGCCCTCTCCCGCGGGCGCTACGCGGGGGAGGACATCACGCTGGTTTGCGACGGCTCGCCGGACGCGGCCACCGGTGAGCACACGCAAGTGGCCCGTCTGCTCGGGGGCGCGGGGCGCCCCCGAGCGCGTCGCGTGCTCTACGCGAACACGCCCCCGTTTAACCGCGAGGCGGACGACCTCATCGAGGAACTGCTCGCCGGTGCCCCCGAGCCGCGGCGCGTCACGATCGTCAGCAGCGACCGCCGCCTGCGTGCAGCAGCATCCCGCGCGGGCGCCACGAGCGTCACAGCCCGGGATTTCCTCGCGCACCTCGGGGCGGACCTGGCCCGCCGTGCCCGCGCGAGCACCACGAACGACGAGCCTCTGGACCCGTCGACGGTTCGTTGGTGGTTGAATTACTTTGACGCGCCCGCGCCGACGGAGCGTGTCAACACCAAGACAACGCCTCGCCGTGAGCACAAGGCGATGCCCCCGCCCGTGATGACCCCGCCTCCGATTGCTTCGCTTGATCCTTCTTCGCTTGATATGGAGCACTGGCTCCGACTCCATCCGCCGCCCGCATCTCCCGGCGTGGTATGATCCACCGGGAGACACCGATGAAAACGTGGGAGATCCGCACGGTGGGGCCGGAGAACTTGACCGCGACGTTCTACGTCATCACCGTGTCCGCAGTGCACGCCCGCGAGTGGGCCAAGCGTCGACAACTCAAGATCGAAAGCGTGCGCGAGATGCTTCCCAACGAGGCGCCGTCCGAGGCGGAGTTCCACACGTTCACGCTGCACCCCGAGGACGCGCTCCAGACCATCGCGCAAAGCCCGCTCATCCGGTCGCCCGTGTTGACGATCGCCTTGGGTATTCTCGCGGGCACGCTGCTCTCCGCGTGCGTGCTGTCGATCATCGCCGCTGCGATGAAGGGTTAGCCGCGTCTCGGGCGATGACGCCCGAAGATGCGGCCGGACTCCTGAATCGAACGCGTGTCCGCTTGAGGGCTACCCGATCTTCTTCGCGACGTTCTGCCCCGCGTTCGGCGCGTGGATCCGGATGCTATCGATCGCCACATCGAACACCATCTCGGGGCGGCGCGACGCGACCCACCGGCGGAGATAGTCCACGCTCGGGTAGCCATGCTCGCCGACGAAGTACCGGGCGTCGTCGATGATGATCGTGTGGTTCTTGATCGAGTGGGCGAAGATCGCTTCGAGCTCGCCCATGATCGCGGACGAGAGGACCGCCCCGGCGGTCTGCCCGCCGCACCAGTGGGCGTCGAGCCAGAAGACCGCCCGCTGCGTGATCTGGTTCATCAGGGCCGCCATGGCTTTGGCGCTGTCGGCGTTGATGAGCTTGACCTTGGAGACGCCGGCGAAACGCTTGCGGGCAGCCTGATACAGCGGGTCGGAGGCTTCGAACGAATACACCGTGTCGTAGTGGGCGGTCATCGCGTGGGTCGTGTCACCCTCGTAGGTCCCTGTTTCGACAAAGATCCGCGAGCCGGACCACGCGCCGTACGCGGCCAGCACCGAGTGCTTAACCGGCGCAGGCGGCGGGATCGGGCACCCGGACATGACCCAGGCGAACCGGACGGGCTTGTCGGGCGCGGACTCTTGCGTGTAGGGGGTGGTGAGCATCGGGGGATGATACCGAGCCGCTCGGCGGAAGGGTTCGCAGATCCCGCAGGGGCCGCAGCCGGTCGCCGGTGCAAAGCCCCCGGGCGGGCTGGCGTTTGGATTCCGTGAAGTCACGCCGAGGCTGAGGCTTTGCGAAGCCTCGGATGCGTCCGCGCCGTGGAGCCGACCCGCCCACCCTCCCCTCATCCGAGGCTTCCTCGAAGACTCGTCAGCCTCGGCGTGGGATGTGGCAGTTGTGGTGTCGAAACGCCGAGCCGGTCGGTCGGCGACGCCTCCCGAAGTCGTCGTAGCGACGGCTTCGATCCCACCCGCCGGTTCTCGGTCGCTGGGGCGCGGTGATCCAGCCACCCCCACACCCCAAAGCCACATTCAGCAGAGCGAACCCGTCGTGGTTTGGAGCGTCAATCGCCATCAGCAGAGCATCCAAGCGTGTCAGCAGAGCGCCAATCGCCATCAGCAGAGCATCCAAGCGTGTCGGCAGAGCGCAAATCGCCATCAGCGGAGCGTCCAATCGCGTGGGCTGAGCTCCAATCGCCGTCAGCAGAGCATCCAAGCGCGTTGGCAGAGTGCCAACAGCGATCAGAACCCCGCCGAATGACCTCAACCCGTCCCCGAACACCGTCAACCCACCAGGAAGCTGCATTGGTCACGATAACTCAGCTTCTCAGCCACGGGTCAGCGAGAGGCACCACTCGCCGCACGCACGATCGACCCGCGCAGCCTCGTCTCGACTTCGACGAACGCCCGCGCGGCCGCCGGGGGCATCATGCGGCCGTCCGCGCGATGGTTGGAATCGTCCTTGAGAAACACCCGCGTCTCGGCCACAAACGTCTTGAGTTGATCGAGTGCCTCGTGATGCTTGTCGTTGAGCGGTCGGATCGCCAAGACGATTGAAACGAGAACATCGAGATCGCGAAGATGCGACGCCCGGCTGCCATCCCACCAATTCCAGTTCCATCGTGCGAGTTCGGCGCGGAGGTCTTCTTGGATCTCGTTGGTCTCGACCTGGCCCTGGCTGGACGCGAGCAAACGGGCCACACGGATCCGTTGCGGCACGAACCAACGGGCGAGAGCTCCTCCTGCGCCTTGCAAAGCCACTTCGACCTCCCCGTTCGATCCTGCCTTTACGGCGCCCAGACATTGCTGACGCTCTCGTGCTTGTGGACCGGGACCTTTCCAGTCGACGTGCCACCACCACCCAGAAGGATCTTCCCGCTCTGCAAGCCCGGGAAGTGTTCGCCTTCCCAGCTCTTGGGGTAGTTCTGGTCGTCCATGTCGAGGGCGGCCTTCGTCGGGAACAGCGGCCTGAACGTGTCGCACATCACAGCCAATTCGTTCGTGTGCGTCGCTTCGAGGCTCGCTTCGACGGTTCCCGGGTGCGGGCCATGGGCGATGCCCTGCGGGTGCAGCGTCAAGCTCTGGCTTTCGATGCCCTTGCGTGCTTTGTAGTTGCCGCTCACGTAGTACAGCACCTCGTCGCTGTCGAGGTTGCTGTGGTTGTAAGGCACCTTGATCGCCTGCGGGTGATAGTCCAGCATCCGCGGGGCGAAGGTGCAGATGACGAAGTTGTGGGCTTCGAAGGTCTGGTGGATCGGCGGGGGCATGTGCAGCGCGCCCGTGATGGGCGAGAAATCGTCCGCGCTGAAGATGTACGGGTAGTAGCACCCGTCCCAGCCGACCACGTCGAGCGGGTGGTAGTGATACGTGTACGCGTGGATCAGGTCGCGGGCCTTGATGCGCACCTCGTATTCGCCCTTCTGGTCCCACGACAGCGGGAACTCGGGGATTCGAAGGTCACGCTCGCAGTACGGCGAATGCTCCAGGAACTGGCTGGTCGTCTTGCTGATGTACCGCGGCGGCGGGGCGATGTGGCTGCCGTTGGCGGTCTCGATGAGCAGGAACTTGCCGAACGGCATGTCCGCGACCGCCGGGCCGCCGTCGCTCTCGTCCTTTCGCTTGTCCCAGATGATCGTGTAAATGATCCCCTTGGGGATGACGAGGTAGTCGCGCGGGCCGAACTTCAGCGTGCCCATCATCGTGTGGCAGACGCCGCTGCCGTAATGGACGAAGATCACCTCGTCGCCCTGCGCATTCTTGAAGTGATAAGGCATCTGCTCCGCCGGATTGCACGTCGCCATCTCGCAGTCCGCGTTCCCAAAGAGGACGACGCGCCCGGTGACCGAGTCGCCCGCGGGCTTCTGAGGCCCCGAGCGAACGTGCCGCATCCGCATGATCTCCTGCTCGACGTACTCGACCTTGGTGCCGTACAACGGCTTCCACCCGTACACCTGCGTGGGCGGCTGGATGTGGTACATCGTCGAGGTCGGCCCTGAGAACCCCTCGGTGCCGAAAAGCTCTTCAGAATACAGACACCCGTCGGGACGACGGAACTGGACGTGGCGTTTCTTGGGGAGCAGGCCGAGCTTGGTGTAATAGGGCATGGCAACCTCCGAAAGCGGTCGTAGGTACGGGAACGTGGATCTGGAAACGATTCTAGGGTCCGGGAGCTTCGCGGCGTGTGGCGACCCGGCTCTTCCGCCACACACCCTCGAAACCAACCCGCCTTGGCGGGGGTAGGCTTGAACGTCTCAAAGCCAGAGGAGCGACGATGCAGCCGCATTGGAAACGGGTGAGGGCGGGAATCCTGGGCTTGGCAGCGGCGATGTCCGCGGCAACGGGCGGGTGTTACTTCTCATCCACGGGCTCCGCAGACCGCCTGACTCAACCGCCCCAGCTTGTCTCCGTTGCGGACTGGCCCACCCCACCGACCAAGCAGCTCGACGAGACGCTTTTCGTCTACCCCGATACGCAACGACTCGGCCCGATCTCCCCCGGCGTCCGTCCTCGCTCCTTCAACGCCTCGACCGGCTCACCCACCGAGGCACTCCGGATTCATCGGTACCAAGGGATGATCGTCAAGCTCAACGTGGACGAGATGGGCCGCCCCGTCGAGATCCCGCCCGACTTCATGTCCATCTTCATCGGCTTTACGCCCAACGGGTACGTGCAGACCGGGCTGACCTTCGGCACCGTCAACGAGCATGTCACCGCCATCATCCGCGAACGCGATCGCCTGGCGTCGCTGCAGAGGCCCGCCTCACCCCGGGCCACACCCACGCCGCAGCCTTTCTGCGCCCCCGCCGTCATCGTCGAGGAACGAGCGGGCTACGACAACGGGATCGGGTTCAAGTTCCCGGCATTCCTCCCACCCAGGCCTCGCGGCGTGATCCTGCACCTCTGGGCCCTGGGAAGCAACCCCTACGAACGCCAGGTGATCGCCGAGTTCCGCAAACGCGGCTGGATCATCATCGACATCGACCCCGACGACGGGATCGATCCCGACATCGATGAGTCGACGGTCTCACAGGTGCTCGAAATCGAGGAGCAGAAAGCCGCCATGTACAGGCTCCTCAAGCCGATGGACAGCAACCGCCCGTTCGGCGAGCAGATCGCGGAACGCCGGAACGACCCGATCCAGATCGAGGCGGACCGTCTGACGAAAGAGAGCATGCGGCTGCGGAACCCGCCTCTGCTCCTGAGGACTCAGGCGGACATTGAGCCGCTTGCGCACCTGCTCGCTAAAGAGATCGACCGAACGCTCGGGAGGAACGCACTTGCGGTCGAGGCGATCCTCGACGCGTTGCACACGCTGCACCCCGGGACACGCACGCTCCCGACGGTGGTCGTCGGCTTCTCCGCCGGCGCACTCTCGACGCCGGCCGTCGTCGCACGCCTGCGCGACAGAGTCTCCGCCGCCGTCATGATCGGGGGGGCGGCCAACCTCGTCGAGGTCGGCGCCCGCAGCACGTTCTACGACGGGGGCATCACGCTCGAGACCCGCCCGCTCCTTCCGGACGAGCCGAGCGACAACAAGGAACGCCGCAACCGTCCGTCCGATGATCTCGTTCGCCAACTCGGGGCCCGATACCTCGAACTCGCCCGCCTGGACCCGTACCACACCGCCGCCGCCCTCCGGGGCATGCCGGTCCTGCAGGTCCACGCGATCTGGGACACATGGGTCCCGGCAGACCTGGGCGACGTGCTCTACGAACGCCTAGGCCGTCCCGATCGGCTCTGGCACGCGGGCGGGCACGGGATGCTGTTCTACTTCCTGCCCGGACAGGCCGCCTGGATCTCGGATTGGCTCGATCGCTCGACCTCCCGGCCCCAAGTCGGACCCGCAGCCGAAAAAAATCGGACCTGATCGCTTCACGCCCGCTCATTCTCTCGCCGGACGGGCGTCTCCGTCCGACAGGGAGCTTTCTCGTGCCAACGACCACACTCGCTTTGCCCCGCGTCCGCCTCGTCGCCGCAGCCTCGATGTTCGCCCTCGCGGGCCTGGCCCAAGGCCAGTGCGACATTTACTGGCCCGGAATCCCCGACTTTGACCAGCGCAGGATCCAGAGAAACGACCCCGACAACCCGATCATCATCACGCACTTCGGCCTCCCCAACGGCGGGGGCGTCCACTGCGTGCCCACCGCGGCTACCAACCTCCTCGCGGTGCTCGACGACGCGGGGTACAACGTCATCCCCAACACCAACCACCCGAACTGGCAAAGCCAGCTCCCCCTGTACAACACCATCACCATTCAGCTCTACGAGTTGGGCGAGTACATGGACACCGACGACGGCGGGACCAACCACGCCGACGCCGTCGATGGGCTCATGGACTGGATCGAGGACCGGGGTGTGGCCGGGACGTTCATCTTCTGCGCCTTCAAGGCCGACGACGATCAGTTCCCACGCCCCAAGAAGATCTACAACCTCGTCAAACTCGGCTGGCCGACCTGCTTCGGGTACGGGCGGTACTACCGCGACGGGGACGAGCTCGAGCGCGATGGTGGACACGCCATCACCGCGGTCGGCACGCTCGACGGGTGCGACCTCAACCGCCCGCAGATCCTGTACCACGACCCCAACACGAGCAAGGACAACGAATCCCGCATCGAGCAATCCCCGTTCACCCGCGTCACCCGGACCTTCTACCGCAGGTTCTGGAACATGGACGGCGACCACGCCGCCGTCTACGCCTTTGAAGAGACCTTCAACGGCACCGAGACCGACCCCGTGCGCGTTTTCGACTCCTACCGGTACATCCTCCCCTTGATCGCGCTGGGCGTCCACCCCGTCAACCCCACGATCCTCAACTCCTTCCAACTCCCCGGCGTCTTCAAGGGCACCGACCCGCAAAGCCAAGAGATCGACTCCCCCACCGCCGGCCCGATCATCGACTGCGTCTTCAACCACGCCGATGTCTCTCACCTCGTCCTCGCCGGCGCGGGTCGCGGCGGTGCCGCGGGGGTCTTCCTCCTTGATATCCCCACACGGTCCTTCCAACGCGTGGATTCCTTCGACCGCAACCCCGACCGCGTCCTCCTCGACCGGTTCGGGCACTACTACGTGCAGCTCGGCTCGGTCGTCAGCAAGTTCAAACTCGTCGACGATCGCCCCTTTCCGCTCGGCACCGTCACACTCCCCAACCCCGTCAGTGCGTGGGCCATCGACGACGCCACAGACACCATCGTCGCCCTCGCCAGCGGCAATACCCGCCTGCTGCGCATGACCGTCGACCTCGGCCTTGTCGGCAACACCCCCATCCCCTCGGGGCTGACGCTCGGCGGCGAGGGGTCCATCGCCATCAACCCGCGCACCGGCCGCCCCTGGATCACCTCGATCGGAAGCCCCGGCGTCCACGAGATCGCTTTCGACCCGGCCAGCGGCCGCAGCTCCGTGGTCTCCACGGCCTCGCACAGCACCCTGCGCAACATCCGCGGGCTGTCGTTCAACCGCCTGGGCCAGATGCTCGTCGCGGGCGATGGCTCGGTCCGCCCCTTCACCATCGACCCCGCGTCGGGACGTTGGATTCCCGACACCGCCAGCCCGTGGAACGCCTTCCGCTCGATGCCGATGGGCAGGCTGACAGACCTGTCCCGTTCTCGCCACAACGAGAGCGTGAGAAACGCCACGCCCGGCTGGCGTGACATCGACCCCGTTGACGAGCCCAACGACCCCGGTGTCCCGGTGTGTGCCCCCGACTTCAATCTCGACGGGTTCCTCGATTTCTTCGACTACGCAGACTTCGTCACGTGCTACGAAGGCGCGGGCTGCCCCCGCGGCCGCGATGCCGACTACAACCTCGACAACTTCGTCGACTTCTTCGATTACACCCAGTTCGTTGAGGACTTCGAGCACGGCTGCTAGACCGCTTCACCCACTCAAACGCGTTTGCACACACGGAGGTCCCCGAGCGTTTGCGCCGGGGATCTTTTGTTGGCCCCCGCAAAAACTCTGGCCAAACGAACGGTTCGGCATGCTACAGGGCATGCCGGCACGAACGCCGATCGGACTCGACCCGAACCACGGTTTCCTCGCGGCGCGTGTAGATTCCGCGAATTCTGCGAATACCGTTGAATCACTGGAGGCACGTTCCTGACGATGTGGTACGACGCTCTCTTCTCAGGGTCCGCGGTCTGGTTCGGGATTCCCGCCGTTCTGGGGACCGCATTCTTCATTCTGCGGACAGCCCTCGGATTCTTCGGGGTCTTCTCGGATGTCGGGGATTCCGTCGGCGGTCACGACCTGCCCCACGACGTTCCTCACGACTTCCCGCAAGACACGCACATGGGCGAAACGCCGCTGGCGCATCATGTCGATGTCCCCCACCCCACCCACCACACGACGGGCTCGTCCGCCGGCAGCTTCTCCTACTTCACCGTCGCCGAGATCTTCTCGATCCAATCCCTCGCCGCCTTCGCCGGGGCTTTCGGCTGGGCCGGGCTCATCGGTCGCGAACAGTTCGGCATCCTCGGCGGCCTGCTCGCCGGGTCCGTCGCGGGCGCGCTCGTCTCCGCGGGTGTCATCGCGGTTTTCCGCCAGATGCGGAAGTTCGAGTCCGACGGCACCATCACCCTCGACACCATGCTCGGGCTCGAAGCCTCCGTCTACGTGGGCATCCCGCCCAGGGGCAACGGCACGGGCCAGGTCCGCGTTGAGGTCCGCGGGGCCGAACGATTCGTCACCGCATCCTCACGCGACACGACGATTCCGACCGGCTCGCGCGTCCTCATCCTCGCCACCAATCCGGACAACAGCGTCGTTGTCCAGTCGCTCTCGCAGCCGCTGGCCTCAGGCCCCGGCAGCATCCACCGCACGCCGAGCCCGTCCTCCGACGGTCCGGCCCTTGAGAAGGGGGAGTCATGAATCACTTCACTGTCCTCGCCGCTGATACCGGGATCTATCTGGCCGGAGGGATCACCCTCCTGGCCGTCATCGGCCTCTCGTTCATCGCGTGGCTCCTCTCGCGGTACCGCAAGTGCCCGCCCAACAAGGTCCTGGTCGTCTACGGCCGCGTCGGCGCGGGGCGCGCCGCCAAGTGTCTCCACGGCGGCGGCACCTTCGTCATGCCCGTCATCCAGGACTTTGCCTACCTCTCTCTCGAGCCCATGGTCATCGACATCCCCCTCGAGGGTGCCTTGTCGCAGAACAACATCCGCGTGAACGTCCCCGCCAACTTCACCGTGGGCATCTCGACCGACCCGGTCCTGATGAACAACGCGGCCATCCGCCTGGGCAGCCTCTCGTCGCAGGCCATCCACGAGCAGGCCCAGGACATCATCCTCGGCCAGTTGCGGCTGGTGATCGCGACCCTCACCATCGAGGAGATCAACCGCGACCGCGAGAAGTTCATGACGCTCATCAACGAGAACGTCGGGCAGGAAGTCAACAAGGTCGGCCTGGAACTCATCAACGTCAATATCCGCGATATCACGGATGAGAGCGGGTACATCCAGGCCATCGGCAAGCGCGCCGCCGCCGAGGCCATCAACCGCGCCAAGGTCGACGTCGCCCAGCAGGAGCGCGATGGCGCGACGGGCGAGGCCATCGCCGTCCGTGAACGCAACGTCAACGTCGCCAAGGAAACCACCACCTCCGCCGAGGGTCAGAAAGAGGCCGAGCAGCGCCGCCGCGTGACCATCGCCGCGATGGAAGCCCAGGCCGTGCAGGGCGAGTTGCAGAGCCACCGCGACGTGGAGATCACCCGCGCCCAGCGGCAGAGCGAGATGGAGTCCGCCAAGAAGCAGGCCGAGCAAGAACAGCGCATCCGCATCTCCGAGTCCGAAGCCCTCGCCATCACGGGCGAGAACACCGCCAAGGCCCGCATCGCGGAAAGCCAGGCGAAACTCTCCGAGATCCAGGCCGAGAGCCGCAAACGCTCCGAGGTCGCCTCTGCCGAATCCTCGCGTGCGATCTTGGTCGCCGAACGTGAACGCGACCTGGCCCGACTGTCAAAGGAACAGATCGTCCCGCAAGAGATCGAGAAGCAGCGCATGGCCCTCGCCGCCGAGGCCGAGGCCGAGAAACGCCGTCGCGAAGCACAGGGCGAGGCCGACGCCGTCACGTCCAAGTACGACGCCGAAGCCGCCGGTATCCAGAAGGTCATGGAAGCCAAGGCCGAGGGTTACCGCCGCCTCATCGAGGCGTGCGGCTCGGATTCCCAGGTCGGGCCCACGCTCCTCCTCATCGAGCAACTCCCCAAACTCGTCGAAGCCCAGGTCAAAGCCATCCAGAACCTCAAGATCGACAAGATCACCGTCTGGGACTCGGGCACCACGAGCGAGTCAGGCCGCGGCACCACCGGCGAGTTCCTCTCCGGGCTCGTCGGCAGCCTCCCCAAACTCCACGAACTCGCCGCACAAGCGGGGATCGAACTCCCGCCCGCGCTCGGCAAACTCTCCGCACGCAAGGCCGACCCCGTGCAGACGGCGATCGACAAAAAGACGCCCTGATCTCACGCGAGAAACAACGCCGGACCTGAGCCTCTGCGATGGTCCGGGTTCTTACACTCCCCCATGCCCACCCGCCTCGTCGTCGGCTGCATGACCGGCACCAGTCTCGACGGCCTCGATGTCTCGCTCGTCGAAATCTCGGGGCATGGTCTTGCCATGTCGGCCCGGCCCGTACGCCACCTCTCTCGACCGCTCGGGCCCGTCGCTGCACCCCTCCGAACTCTCGCGGAACAGCACCCGATGACCGCGGGCGAGATCGCTCGGCTCTCGCTCGACTTTGCCGGCCTGCACGCGCTGGCCATTCTCGAACTGCTCGCGGGCGAGCGGGCCGACCTTGTCTGTGTCCACGGGCAGACGGTCTATCACAAGCCCCCGCTCTCGTGGCAGTTGCTCAACCCCGCCCCGATCGCGCGGGCGGTGTGCTGCCCGGTCGTCTACGACCTGCGTGCAGCGGACCTCGCTGCGGGCGGACAAGGGGCCCCGATCACGCCGCTGGCCGACTGGATCCTCTACCGCCACCTGCGATCCGATGCCGACCGGATCGACATCGTGAACCTCGGCGGGTTCTGCAACGTCACGTCCCTCCCCGCGGGCGACGACACCGGGGCCATCCGCGCCGGGGATGTCTGCGCGTGCAACCAGTTGCTCGACGCCGCCGCCAGAACGCTTCTTCGCCAACCCTTCGACGAGAACGGCTCCGCCGCCGCCGCCGGGCAGGTCGACGACGAGGCCCTCGAAGACCTTCTCGGCGTGATGCGTGCCCAGCAGAAGCCGGGCCGCTCCCTCGGAACCGGGGACGAACTCACCGACTGGCTCGCCCGCCACCGGCACCAGATCGCGACCAACGACCTCCTCCATACCGCGTGCGTCGCCGTCGCCGAGATCATCGGGCAATACCTCGCCTCGCTCCCCGGAGTCCCCGGCACCATCTACCTTGCAGGAGGCGGCGCACGGAACACAACCCTCGTCAAAGCCCTCGCCTCCGCCGCCCCGGGCCCCGTCCGCACGCTCCCGGGCGGCGACTCCCGCGAGCCCGACTGCTTCGCCGTCTTGGGCGCCCTCTGCCAGGACCGCGTCCCTATCACCCTCCCCAGCGTCACGGGCTGCGCCGCGCCCGCCCCGATCTCCGGAGCATGGCTCCTCCCGTAGTGCCTACGGTCTTTGGTGACATCGCTCCCTCCCGATCGCTCGAACATCCTGGCCGAACAGCGCAATCCGCGCACGATGAACCTGCACGCGATGAGCGTCGCCGACTGCGTGCGCACGATCCAGACCGAGGACCAGGGCGCGCTGGACGCGGCCCACGCCGCCGCTCAGTCCGTCACGCGATTCATCGAGGCCATCGAACCGGGCTTCCTGGCCGGAGGGCGTCTTGTCTACCTGGGCGCGGGCACCAGCGGACGGCTCGGTGTGCTCGACGCCTCGGAAGCTCCGCCGACGTTCTGCATCGACCCGGGACGCATCGTGGGGATTATCGCGGGGGGAGACGGAGCACTGCGCAAATCCAGCGAGGGACGCGAGGATGACCCCGCCGGTGCGCACGCCGAACTGGCCGCCCTCAACCTCACGTCCAACGACGCGGTCCTCGGGATCGCCGCCGGCGGCACCACGCCGTACGTCCACGGCGCGTTCCCGTTTGTGAAAGCGTTGCCATCGCGACCGATCACCGGCTTCCTCACCTGTTCCCCGGTGCCCGCGCCCACGGGCTGCGACCACCTGCTCGTCGCCGCAACCGGTGCCGAGGTCTTGACGGGCTCCACGAGAATGAAGGCGGGGACCGCGACCAAGTTGGTCTTGAACGCGATCTCAACGACGTTGATGGTGCGTTCTGGGCGGGTGTACGAGAACCTGATGGTGGACCTTCGCGCGAGCAACGTCAAACTTCGTGATCGTGCGGCGCGGGTTATCGCGACCCTGACAGGCCTCGGGCGCGATGAGAGCTTTGCGCTGCTTGATCGTGCGGGCGGCGCGGCCAAGACCGCCGTCGTCATGCACCGCCGCGGGGTTGACAGGGCCTCGGCGGAACAACTCCTCTTTGAGTGCCGAGGTCGGCTCGACGCGGTCCGCTAACACAACGCTTGTTGACGTTCGAGGGCCGAGTGCCCTCGAGGCTCGTCTCCGCTCCCCGCATCGGGCGGCACAGACCCCAACAAACTCCCAGTTTTTTCAGCGAATCACTGAACTTGAGTGATCGGCTTACTTGTCCATGGAAGAAGGTCGATACCAGCGTGTCGGACCTTCATCCGAGGAGAAAGCCCCATGTCAGGGATGGATCATCTGGCGGTAAGGCGGAACGAGCGGCACGATGTTGCCCTGCGCGGACGGTTCAGGATCGCAGAATCGCACGCCTCCGTCATCCGCCTCGCCAAAGCATCGGGTGTCCGCGATGGTGCGATCGAGGCGGACGTGGTAGACCTGTCGGGCGGCGGGCTCGGGCTGCTGACGCCTGTGTTTCTCCCCAAGAGAGTCAAGATCGAGTGCGCGGTGCTGTTGCCCAGCAGCGCGGAGGTGTTTGCGTGCACCGGTATCGTGACGCGGGTCGTAATGACCGACCGCAGACCGATGTACCTCATCGGGCTGAACTTCGAGGAGATGAGCGACGAGGCGCGGGGCCAACTCTCTGAACTTCTGGCTGAGTTGGGCGAGATCGGATAACACACGAAGGACCGCGGAGCCTAAGAAATGATGGACTCGAGTCAATATGTCGTGCGTGCCCTGCTGGCCGAGAGGGTGCTGTCTGAAGCGGACATGAAACGTGCGCAACAGCATGCGGCGTCACATGGTTGGGACGTGACTGACTCGCTGGTCGAACTGGGCATCGTCGGCACTCGTCGTCTTGCGATCGAGCGGGCCAAAATCTGCGAGTGCCCGTTCGTCGATCTCGCCAACTACGACATCGATTTCGGGTACACGACGCTCGCGCCCCGGGCGATGCTCGAACGACTCACGGCCTTTCCGCTGTTTGTCCACGACGGCGTGGCGACGGTCGGTGTGCTCGATAGTCTGAACCTGACCACGATCGATCAACTGCGCCAGTTGCTGCGGATGGAGGTTGAGCCGGTGCTGTGCGACGCCGAGCAGTTGCGCGGGCTGATCGCCAGAGCCTACGGGCTGACGGGTGGACAGACACAGCCCGGCGCGACAGCCAATCCGGGCGTGAGCGAGAGCGACGAGGAACTGACGACCGGGGACGAGCCGATCGTCCTGATGGTCAACCAGATCATGGCTGGCGCGGTCGAGAGCGGCGCCAGCGATGTGCACATCAACCCCGACGAGCACGAGATCCACCTTCGGTACCGCGTCGATGGGATGCTGCTCACACAGCAGGGACCCGCCAAGCAGTCGCACACGGCGATCGTACAGCGTCTCAAGGTGCTCGCTCGGCTTGATCTCACGCAGACCCGCAAGCCCCAAGACGGAAAGTTCCGGTTCGTCCACCGAGACCAAGGCGTCGACATCCGTCTCTCTGTGATCCCCACCATCCACGGGGAGAACGTGGTGATGCGCCTCCTGCGTTCGGCCAGCAGGATCGGCGCGCTCAAGGAACTGGGCATGCCCGCCGACATGACCGGGTGGTACGAAGACGCCATTACCAAGCCCCACGGGATGATCCTCGTCACCGGCCCCACCGGGTCGGGCAAG
>CALROI020000026.1:0-49845 GCA_943369765.1 Phycisphaera mikurensis NBRC 102666
GTCGTTGGTGAACAGGAGCAGCCCCGAAGAATCAAAGTCCAGCCCGCCCACCGCGACCAGACGCGGCTTGGCGGGGTGGTCGATCATGGCGAGGGCCGCCGGGCGGTCGTCCCCGGGCCCGATGGGCGCGGTCAAGACCTTGGTGGGCTTGTTCATCATGATGTACGCGAAGCGGATCTCGCTGGCGATGGGGCGGCCGTCGACCTCGATCCGGTCTTCCTTGGGGTCGACGAACGCGGGCAAGCGGTCGCAGACGCGGCCGTTGACCTTGACGCGGCCGGTCTCGATCAGGACCTCGCAGGCGCGGCGAGCGGCCACCCCCGCGTCGGCGAGCACCCGCTGCAGGCGTTCACCACGGTCGGGGTCATTGAGAGGAAGATTCGACGGTTCCTTGCGGCTGCCCATGTTCGAGAGGGTATGCGCCGATAACCACCCGCCCAACTTTCGAGGCGAAGAGGGACCGTGAATTCAGGTCCGACATCCGGCGGCGTCGATGGATGGGCATTCGTTTCGCTCCGCTCGAAGAGGATTCCCATGTCAAAGAACGCCGCCGCATCCAGCAACGTGTCCTCCACCGCGAATCTCGCACCGGCATCGCACGACGGCGGTGGGGGTGCCGGGGGGCGTGCGGAAGCGGTCTTCCTGACCCCGCGCGTGCTGGATCAGGGTGCGTTTGACGCGATGGCCGGGGAGCTCAAGGGGCTGATTCAGGACGCGGACGGGCAGGGGCAGAATCTGCGCAAGACGACCGACGATGTGAAGGGACTGACCGGGGCATTGCGCACAGCGCTCAATGAACTGCAGAACCGGCTGGAGCGGGCGGGCAAGGTCTCGCCGACGCTCGAGCACTGGGTTGTCGAGGCGCGGGAGTTGACGGCCAAGGGGATTGATCCAAAGCGGGTGACGAAAGAGCTCGAGCGGGCGATCGAGGGGATCGTCGAGAGTCGCAAGGCGGAGTTTGAGCATTCGGTAGCGCCGACGGTCGAGACGCTGAGGCAGTTGCGGCGTGAGATGGACCGGATGAAAGCGAACATCGAGGCTGCGATTGAGGGGGCGCTGACGGGGGCGGAGGCGAGGGTGGCTTCGCTCGAAGCGCGGGCGCGGGCTGCGGTGGACGCGATGAATGATCGGGCGGTGGAGATCGAGCGTGCAATGGGCGAGCGTTTCGCGGCTGCGGAGGATCGGCTCGCGGCGGGCGAGCGACGGGCGGCGGGTGTTCAGCACCGGACGAACAGCGTGCTGGCGCAGGCGGAAGAGGCGGGGCGGCGGGCGGAGGTTCGGGCTCGCGAGATCGAGCAGCATTTGGACACGGCGACGAGCCGCGCGGGCGTGCTGGAAAGCGAGACGATCGCCGCGCTGGGCGAGGGGCTTGACGTTGTCGAGAGGCGTGCGACGAAACTGTCGGAACTGCCGGAGCTCCTGTCGCGGGGTGAGCGGATGATGAGCGATGCGCGCGAGTCGGTGGGCCAGGCCGAGGCGTTCATGACGCAGATGGAGCAAGCGCGACGAGTTCTCGCCGACGATCTCTTGTCTGGCGCGGGGGCGATCGACGGGCTTGTCGCGAGGGCTGAGAGCCTCGGGACGATCAGCACTGGGAAGAATCAGGAGGCGTTGTGCACCGCGATCCAGGCGGCGATCGATGGATCGCAGCGGGTGGAGGAGATCACGCGACTTCGCCTCGCGGAGTTGCGCGAAGTCGAGAACCTGCTCGGGTCGCTCGGCGGGCGCGTGGCGTCGCTCCGAGCGGCGGCGATGCAGATCCCCGAGATCAAGCCCAAGAGCAAGCGCGAAAGCGGGCGAGACGCGGCGTAGGGGGCGTTACGGCTTGACCGGGTGGGACGCGCCCATGCCCGGGCCCATCACGACGGCGTTCATGAATAGACGGGAAGTGCCCGCTGCGGCTGCGCGGAAGGTCGGGTTGCCGGCGAAGAGGATGACCTGACCGGACCCGACACGCTCTTGCGTGCAGTACGCGGCGTGGGAGAGGCGATCGGCGGCCTCGGGCCAGAGCAGCCCGGACATGCGCAGGCGAAGTTCAAACCCGGGCGGCGCGAGGAGCCAGCCCGGCTTGGGCTCTTCCTTCTTCTCTTCCTTCTTGTCTTCCTTCTTGTCGCCTTTGGCGTCTTGCTTGGCGTCGGCGTCTTTCTTCTCGTCCTTGGTTTCTTCTTTCTTGGGTTCCGGCTTGGGGGCGGGCGGCTTGGTCGAGGGCACGATCGCACCGAGCATCACGGGTGCCTGCCCGCCGAAGGGCGCGAGAAGGACGGGGCCGTTCGCGGCCAGGACGGGGAGGATCTCGCTGCAACCCGACGTCAGCCAGTGGCGGTCGTCGATGCGGGCGGCGACGAACGCGCCCTGAGGCATGAACAGCGTCCGCCATTGATCGCGGCGTTTGGCTTCGTCGTCGTCGACCTTTTCGGCTTCGCCGAGCGTCCATGGGTATTCGAGTTTGTCGGGCGGGTTGTTGGACCAGACGGCTGCGGGATCGACGGTGGCGGTCTTGCCGAGCCAATCACGCACGATCGCGGCGCGGTACGCGTCGAGTTTGGTGAGCACGTCCGGGAGGAGACGGACAGAACCGATGCCGTCCTTGTCCTTGGCGAAGGGTGCGGCGGAGTCTCCGATGGCGATGAGGGTGCCGCCGGCTTCGACCCAGGCTTTGATCGCGGGGATGTGTTCAGCCCAAGCCGCACCGCCGTCGGGGATGACGAGGACGTTGTAGCGGCGAAGGTCGGACCCGCCGAGATCGGCGACGTCGATGTACGAGGCACGGAGTCCCATCTCGTGATCGAGGAGGTGCCAGATCTCTCCGTAGGAATACGGGCTGACTGGAGTGCGAGCGAGGACGGCGACGCGCGGGGCTTCGAGGAGGGCGAAGTGCTGTCCGCCCAGGTCGGGGAGGTCGCCGGGGCCCATGCCGCCCGCGACGGATTCGGCGGCGAGCCCGAAGGCGGCGGCGGTGTCAAGGACGATTTTGGACCAGTCGGCGACGTTGCGGTTGTCGACGCGCGTAACAAAGAAAGAGCCTCGCGGGCGAGGCTCGCCCAGCACGGTCGGCTTGTCGGTGGCGCGGACCTTGACGCCGAGTTCGAGCAGGCGTGCGACGGCGGAGACGGCGCGGTCGTCAGCCCCGTTCAAGGCAAGCGCCACGGGATTCTCGACCGGCTTGGTGTCGGCAGCCTTCGTGGAGACCTCGTCCCACTTCACCAGAGACGCGGAGGCTGGCAGCGCACCTTTGACCTCGAACATGTCGATGCCGAAGAACATGCCGACGTTCCACCCGGTGATGTCGTAGAGGCGGGACTGGCCAAAGCGGAGGAGTTCGCGGCGCTCCTCGACGAGGAAGTCCTTGTTCATGCGCGGGTCGAGCTCGAAGAGGGCGGCGGCGAGGCGGCCGAGGGGTTGATTGGCGGAGATCAGGAATGTGCCCGCGGGGAACTCGCGGTCGGTGAAGTCACGTCCTAGGGCGTCTTTGCCGGAGGTCTTGAACTTCTCCGCGGTGCGGAGAACCTCGATGCCTTGGATCTGGAGGTTGTCGGCGAGGCGTTGCCAGCGGCCGGCGTTGCCGGCGGGCGGTTGGAGGATGAAGTGTCGTGTGGCGACGCCTCCAGCTTCGGAATCGCCCCCGCCCGCGACGACCTTGCGGCGGTCTTCGACGAAGTCTTTGAGGATGGTCGTGCGATACTTCTGGGCGGTGGCGAGGTTGGCGACCGACGCGACGAGCTGCTTGTGAACGCCCTCGCGATACGCCTCGATCGTGCCTTCGGGGCGGCGGACGCCGTCGGTGATGAGGCGGGCCTGTTCGTAGAGGTTGTCGGTCGCGCCGCGAAGGGCGGCCCAGGAGCCGGAGTAGCCCGGGTACCACTCCTCGTTCCATTCGCCGGTGTAATAGCGCCAGCCGAAGGCGTCGAAGGCTTTGCCCTGTTCGTCGCCGAAGATCGCGGACCACTTCTTGATGTGGTCGCCGATGTTGGGGTTGATGGGTGCACGCGGCGGCATGAAGAGGAACGTGTCGAGGGGCGACTGCTCGTGACTCTCGACGAAGTAGTGGGGGTTCCAGTCGCCGAGGACTTTGACGCGGCCTCGGCTTTCGGGCTGAGTGGTGAAGATCCAGTCGCGGTTGAGGTCGAAGAGGTAGTGGTTCATGCGCCCGCCGGGCCAGGGCTGGGCGTGGAAGATGGACTGGTCGTCGACGTTGGGCTGGCGTGTGCGGGACTGGGCGACGGAGGTGATGCAGCGTTCGCGGCCGTCGGGGTTCATGAGGGGGTCGAGGATGATGACCATCTTGTCGAGCATCGTCGTGACGGCGGGGTCGGTGCACGCGGCGAGGTGCCACGCGAGGGGGAGGGCGGCGTCGGTGCCCGACATCTCGTCGCCATGGATGACATACGCGAGGACGACGATGATGGGGAGGTCGGCAGCGAGCTTATCGGCGTCGGCGGCGGGAATGGAGCGCGGGTCGGCGAGTTGGGCAGCTTGCTTCTTGATGTCGTCCAGGCGGGCGATGTTGGCGGGGCTGCTGATGGCGAGGTACGACAGCGTGCGGCCTTCGTGGCTGGTCGCGTAGTCGAAGAGCCGCGTGCGTGGGGCTGAGGCGGGGTTGGTCGCGAGGGCTTTGAGGACCGCTTGGACCTGGGCGTAGGTCGCGGGTTTGTCGCCGGCGCGGAAGCCGAGGATCTCGTCGACGGTGGGGACCTTGGGGTCGTGGACGCTGCCGGGGAAGAAGTCGGCGTCGTACTTCAGGCCGGCGAGCGGGACGGTGGGGGGCGTGGTCGGTTGGTTGGTGGGCTTGGCGGCGGGTTGGGCGTGGGCTGCGGCGAGGAGCGAAGCGGCGAGCATTGGGGCGAGGAGTGGGGCGGGGACGCGCATGCGAGACTCCGGGAGGAGTGTGTGGGGGAGGGAGGCCGGTACAATCGGCCCATCATACCTCTCTTGGAGCTTGCGATGTCCGTCACCCAGACCCCGGCCCGACCCACGATCTTTGACACCCGCACGGACGCCCTTTTCGAGCAGCTTCGGGAGCAGAAGGTGTGGAAATCGCTGCAGATGCTCGAGAGCCCGATGGGGCCGACGGTCAAGATCCGGGGGAAGGGCGAGTGCCTGTGCTTCTGCAGCAACAACTACCTGGGGCTGGCGAATCACCCGGAGGTGGTCGAGGCGGGGATCAAGGGGTTGCGCGATTGGGGGGCGGGGACGGCCAGCGTGCGGTTTATCTGCGGGACGTTCAGCCCGCACGAACAGCTCGAGGCCAACATCGCGGCGATGATGGGGACCGAGTCGTCGTACACGTTCGTGTCGGCGTGGACGGCGAACGAGGCGGTCTTTCCGACGCTTTGCGAGGCGGGGGACACGGTCATCTCGGATGAACTGAACCACGCGTGCATCATCGATAGCATCCGCCTGGCGACGGTCATCAAGAAGGGTTTGAACAAGAGCGTCTACAAGAACAACCAGCTCACGGGCGAGAACAGCCTCGAACAGCGGCTCAAAGAGTCGAAGGCCAACGCGGACGGGAAGGGCGGCGGGCAGGTGTGGGTGGTGACCGATGGCGTGTTCAGCATGGAGGGGTCGATCGCGGACCTTCCGACGATGCGGAAGATGTGCGACGCGTACGGGGCGATTCTGGTCGTGGACGACAGCCACGGGCACGGCGTGATGGGAAAGACGGGGCGCGGGACGCACGAACACGCGGGAATGTTCCGTGCCGCTTCGCGGGTGGACATCTTTACCGGCACGCTCGGGAAAGCTCTCGGCGGCGGGGCGGGCGGGTTTGTCGCGGCGGACAAGCGGGTGATCGAGCTTCTGATCCAGCGTGGGCGGCCGACGTTGTTCTCCAATGCGTTGCCGGTGACGGTGGCGTGCTCGGCGAACAAGGCGATCGAGATCATGCTGCGCGAGCCCGAGCGGGTGCAGCGTCTGCGTGACAACGTGACGTACGCACGGCAGAAGATCAAGACCGCGGGCTTTGACGTGTTGGAATCGCCCACCGCGATCTGCCCGGTGATCGTGGGACCGACGGCCAAGGCCATCGAGATGAGTCGGCGCCTGCTGGAGTTGGGCGTGTTCGTCATCGGCTTTGGCTACCCCGTCGTGGCTGAGGGGCACGCACGCTTGCGGTGCCAGATCTCTGCCGCCCACACGCGGGAGCATATTGATACGTTGGTGGATGCGTTGAAGAAGCTGTGAGGAAGAGACGGAGAGACGAAGAGACGAAGTGGGGACGTAGCCGGCACGAAGGGTGTGTCCCTTCGATGGGTCATTTGCGATGGCGGCTGTCTTAGAAATTCCACATGGTCCAGAACCAGTCTTTGCCGATGGGGTTGCTTCGAGGAGGGGGCGTTGAGCCCGGCGGGGCGTAGATCAGTTCGACCCGGTCGAGAAAGTCGGACTGCGAAGTCATGAAATGGACTCGGCCGCCGCGAGTGTCGACTTGCCAGACTTCCATCGTTCCGACTCGACGAGTGGTCCAACTGGTACCCGCTGCGGGGGGCGAAGCGAGGACTCTGTTCGCTTCGGCGCGGAAGAACGGTTCGTCGATCCACCAACGCACCTTGTTCGCGACGCCGGTCCACCCGAGAAGGAAGCAACAACCAAGGTACACGGGCACGGCCAGCCATCGCGAGAGGCTTGGCACCTGTGGTTTGATCGGGGAGAATGTCGGCATGAGCTTCGTAAAGGAACCAAAGGCAATCACGACTCTGATCATCCAGAGGACGACGCACGGCAAGAGGAGGAAGGCGTACAACGCGGCAGCGGCCACTTGATCGATGACAAACGCGGAATGCAGCACGAGAAGCCCGAGACCCACGACGAAGGTGAAGGACAGAAAGAACCACCCCGGAGCGCGCCTCAGGCGACGGATTCTGTTCGCTTTGGCGTCCGCGCTCGCCCAGGTCGCGGGAACATCGAACATGAATTCCCCGCCGCACTCGGGGCACTTGGGAGCTGTCAAGCCCGCGAGGGGGTGCCCGCACTTGATGCAGCGGGCGTCGGCGTCGTCGTGGGGCGTGGCAAAGGGCACGGGGCGAGTTTACGCTCCGCACCGAATGGGGAACTCGCACAGCCGCACGTTCGTATCATCGGACTGCATGCCCAGATCTCCCAACAACCCTGAGCCGCCCGCTGCGTGTCCGGCGTGCGGGTACGACACGAAAGGAGCGCTGAGCACGAGGTGTCCCGAGTGCGGGGTGGACGTGGTGAAGGAGTGCACGCGGCTGGGTCCGCGTCGGCCGGTGGCGGGTCTCCTGGTTCCACTGACGCTGGGGACATCGCTCTGGCTGGCAATCGTCGCGCTAGCGATGGTGAACTTCGTGATGGAGTCGGAGCTCGGCCTGGATGTGATGACGATCCTCGTGCTGCTGTGCACCCTCCTGACGCAAGCGGTCCCCCTCGCTTTAGGCATCATCCACCGCCGGCGATTCTCGCATTTCGCGCGCCCATTGCAGGATCTGCTGGTCCAATTCGCTTGGTACGTATTCGCAGCGCCGCTTGTTCTCTTTGGATGTCTCATTCTCATGAGGATGTGACGTCAGGTGGCGGGATCGCCGTCGCGGCGGTGGCGCCTCGTCGCTCACGATCAGGCGAGGATCGCCGAGGCGGACGATCCTCGGCACCTGAACCTGTCGTATGGCGGCCTCGTATCGTTGGTGAGCATGGCCCAAACCCAAGACAACCCCGAGCCGACGCCCGCTGTGTGCCCGGCGTGTGGGTATGACATGGCCGGGGTGTTGGGGGTGACTTGTGCAGAGTGCGGCGCGGACGTGCTTGAAGCCCGAGTGAGGCTGGGGCCGCAGCGGTCCGCGGCGATCGTGATTGTTCCGCTGGTGGTGGGCACGCTCAGTTGGTTGTTTTTCCTGTGGGTTCTGGGCTATGCCGGCACCGTTGTGAACGGCTCGGTCTTTGATTCGGCCTTCAACGTGCTGCTGCTTGTGACGCTCGCCACGCAGGTTCTTTCGTTGATCGCCAGCATCGTCTTCGCATGGCGGTTTTCACGTGCGAGCTGCCGGACGCAGGACCGCTGGATCGTGCTGGCATGGCTGGCGTTCTTCCTGCCGCTTGTACTCTGGCCTTTGCCCGTCATCTTGTTCTTTCTGTAAGTTCGTGGGTGGCGAACGCCCGCCACTCGCGGAGGGCTGCCCGCGCCGGAAACCAGACTCGTGTAAAGTCGTTCAGCAGCGGAACCGGCATGAGCGGAGGTGACGAAGGTGGCCCACGGCAGAAAGCGAATCCTCGGCGGGAAGGTGCTGGTGGTGGCCGGCGTGGTGCTGGCGGGGCTCATGGTCGCGTCGTGCTACTGGTCTGTGTTCGACGGCGGGACCAACCTTGTGGTGGCTCTCAGGGACGGGCTTGTCGGTGCACGGTACTACACGCCCGCCAAACCCTTCGATTTCATCACTCTTCGCGTGATCACCAAGGACATTCCCCTGCACATGACATGGTGGATCACTCGCCCGGACACCACCATCAATGCGGGGCTCTTCATGATCGTCGATGCCCAGCAAGGCCCCATTCAGCGCTGGGTCGAAGTCCAGGTTCTGCTCTGGCCCCCCGCGCTTCTTTCGCTCCTGGCGGGCGTGTGGGGGTGGCGGACGGGCTCTGTCGCCAGAGGCCGGTGGAAGAACGCGAAAGACGTGTGCCCCGCGTGCGGGTACGCCCGCGTCGGGCTCGCCGAGGCGGTCCCGTGCCCGGAGTGCGGGCGTGCGGCGGGGGAAATCAACCCGCTCGCTGACGCTCGGGGCTCGTTAAGAGAGGGCGGTGCTGGACTCGCGGACGACCAGGTGCGTGGGGACCTTCACGAGTGATGCGGGGGCGGTGCGGTTCTCGATCCGGCGGACCAGCATGGAGATCGCGGTGGCGCCCACGTCGGCCATTTGCAGGGCGACGGTGGAGAGGCTCGGGCGGATGAGCCTGGAGAGCTGCGTGTCGTCGAAGCCGACAATGCGGAACTGGTCGGGGACCTTGAGCGACGCGTGCTCGGCAGCCCGCATGATGCCTACGGCGATCTCGTCGTTGCCCGCCAGAACCCCGCTGCCCGCGACCTTGGCTGCGCCGCCCGCGACCTGGGCGTGACGGAGGAACCATTCGCGGCCCCACTCGACGGCGAAGTCGCCGAAGATGACCTGGTCGGGCGTGGCTTTGTGGCCGTGCTTGGCGAGGGTGGCGACAAAGGCGGCGGCGCGGTGCTGCGAGTCGTAGTTGTCGCTGGGCCCGCCCGCGAAGAAGACCTTTGAAGGCGGCATCCAACGCAGCAGGTGCTCAACCGCTTCGGCGGTGCCCTTTTCGTTGTCGATGACGACGCTGTCGAGCCCTTGCTTCGTCAGGTCGGTGACGATCGAGACTGTTGGCAGCCCCGACTCGATCGCGTCACGCCAGAGGGGGTTCTCGGTCTTCTCGATCATGAGGACGGTGCCCTCGACGAGGCGCGAGCCGACGATGCGGTTGCGACGTTTGCCGTCGGGCATCGTGGTGATCGAGGTGACCATGAGGTGATAGCCAAGGCGGACGGCTTCTTCGTCGGCGCCCTGGAGGAGTTCGGTAAAGAACTCGCCCTGGAACCACGGGAGGGCGATGCCCAGCACGCGCGTGTCGCCGGAGTTGAGGCCTCGGGCCATCGGGTTGGGGATGTAGCCGAGTTCTTCGACCGCTTTGCGGACGCGGGCGGCGGTCTCGGGGGAGACGTCGGCGGACTTGTTCATGACCCGCGAGATGGTGGCGATGGAGACGCCGGCGTGGGCGGCGACTTGACGGATAGAGACCGGGCGCGGGTCTTGGGACTGCGGGGAGTTGGAGAGGTGCGGGCGGCGGTCGCCGTCGGGCGAGGGCGTGGAAGAGTTGGGAGGGGGGACATTCATGACCTACATGGTAGTAAGGATTGGCGATGTGTGGGGCGGTGCTCAGGCGGGGTAGGAGGCGGCGGTGCGTTCGCTTTCCCAGACGGTCATGCGTGCGAGCGTTCCACCCCCGGTCTCGGCGATCTTGGGGGCGAGGCGTTCAAAGAAGATGCGGGCGATGTTCTCGACGCTTGGGACGACCCCGCCTCGGGCGGCGTCGAACTCGGGGGTGTCGATATTGAGGTAGGTGTGGTCGTAGCGGTCGAGGATGACCTCTTTGCAGAGGCGTTCGAGGGCGTGGACGGAGAGGGAGGAGGGGGCGGCGGCGATGGGGATTTCGACGCAAGGCTCGAAGATGTAGTTGTGCCCGTGCCCGTTGGGGTGGTTGCACTTGCCAAAGGCCCGGCGGTTTTCCTCTGGGGTGAGCGTGGGGACGTGGAGGCGATGGCTGGCAGCGAACTCAAACTTCTGGCGGAAGAGGGCGGTTGGGGAGGCGGTGGGGGGGTTCATGATGAACTCCAAGCTTTGGAATGGGGTGAGGTGCCAGCGGAGGGAGGCCAGGCGTGCTCCGCCGGGGGTGTTGAGCTCCAGAGCCAGGGCGGCGGCGGCTTTGGCGAGGATCTCCGGCGGAGAGATGGCGGAACTCGCCGAAGCCCGGAAAGCGTCGGTGACGATGGGGACGACCATCCGACGGACGGCCCGATCGACGACTTTGATGTCGACGAGGTAGTTGAGGGTCGGGTCGAGGGGGCCGACGCAGCGGACATCGAACTGCTCGAAGCGGCCTAGTCCCGTAAGCGCGGGGACGCCGGCGTAACCATTCTCTCCGCTGAAATCGACGGGACCATTTGTGGAATGATGGGGGGGCAACTTGCCCTGCTCGGGGCTGGTATGATTGGCGGCGAATCGCACGGATCTGCACAGTTCGTACATCGTGTAGACTGTACGGGTCGATTGGAGGCAGGGCGCGCGCCCGGCCTGTGTCGCGGTTGTGGGTGCACGCACCCCCTATGGAGAAAAACACATGAAGAAACTGGCCCATATCGTCCTCCCCATCGCCTTCCTGGCCTCGGCCGGGGTTTGCCTGGTTGGTTGCGAGGAGAAAAAAGCAACCCCGCCGGCGAAGCCCGCGGCGCCAGCGGCGGCCCCGGCGGCGGCTCCGGCTGCAGCCCCGGCGGCGGCTCCTGAGAAGAAGTAATCACAGCCAACTTCAGCGAAGCACCTTGCGGCCGCCCCAACCGGGGCGGCCGCGTCTTTTCGAGGATCCGGTGGGAGGCCTAGTCTCTCTCGCAAGATCCGTAGTTCTGTCTTGTTTCAAGGAGTGATCGATGGTCCGCACCGCCGCCGCTTTGCTTTCGTCCTTCGTGCTTCCCCTAGCTCTGGCCCAGCCTCAGACCCCTCCGGCGGCGCCCAAGCCGGCGGAAGTCAAGCCGGCAGAGGTCAAACCTGTCGAGGTCAAGCCTGTTGAAGTCAAACCCGCTGAAGTCAAGCCGGCGGAGCCCGCGAAAGAGCCGGTCAAGCCCGCGGACCCTTACGTGCTCGGGTACGCGATGAAGGACATTGACGGCAAGGAACAGAAGCTCGATCAGTACAAGGGCAAGGTGGTTCTGATCGTCAACGTCGCGAGCGAGTGCGGGCTGACGCCCCAGTACAAGAGCTTGCAGAAGCTTTTCACGGAGAAGAAAGACAAGGGGCTTGTGATCCTCGGGTTCCCGGCGAACGACTTCGCCGGGCAGGAGCCGGGGAAGGACGCGGACATCAAGTCCTTCTGCGAGAAGAACTACGGCGTCACGTTCCCGATTTTCTCGAAGATCTCCGTGAAGGGCGAGGGGCAGCACGCGTTGTTCAAGCAGCTCGCCGGTCAGGCCAAGCCGCTCGGGGGCGACCCGTCGTGGAACTTCACGAAATTCCTTGTGAACAAGGAGGGCAAGGTCGTCGCTCGGTTCGAGCCTCGGATCGATCCTCTGGATGCCACGCTCGGGAAGAAGATCGACGAACTGCTCGGCGAGGGTGGTGCGGCGCCCGCCCCGGCCAAGAAGGATGACCAGAAAGAAGAGAAGAAGCCCGACGCACCCGCCAAGGCGAAGTGATCAGTTGCGCTATCGAGTTCTTCTCGCGTGGTCTTTCTACCGGACGCTGTGTGTCTGTGGCAAGTCTCGGATTTTCAGTCCTACACTGGTCGCATGATTCGCGATGTGCTGCGTGACCTCGGCCTTTCCAACCATCCCAGGATCATTCTGGACGCCAAACTGCCTTCGGGCGGCGCGGGTGTTTCGCCGGATGGATCGTTTGTGGTATCGGAGAATCCGGCGACCGGGCAGGCACTCGCCGGCGTGCGTCTTGACGACGCGGCGGCCTGTGATCGAGTGGTGGCGGAGAGTGTCGAGGCGTTCAAGCGCTGGCGCGAGGTGCCGGCTCCGATTCGCGGGCAGGTGGTCCGGGCGATCGCGGACGAGATGCGCCGCCTGAAGGAGCCGCTCGGCAAACTGGTGAGCCTGGAGGTCGGCAAGATCTATCAGGAGGGATTGGGCGAGGTTCAGGAGACGATTGATATCGCGGACTTTGCTGTCGGGCTTTCGCGGCAGTTGCCGGGGAGCGTGATGCCCAGCGAACGCCCGCAGCACAAGATGTACGAGCAGTGGTTGCCTCTGGGACCGATCGGGGTGATCACCGCGTTCAACTTCCCCAACGCGGTCTGGGGTTGGAACGCGATGCTGGGCGCGGTGTGCGGCGACACGACGATCTGGAAGCCGAGCCTGTTCGCACCGCTGACCGCGGTGGCGACCAACGCGATCGCGGAGCGCGTGGCGACGCAACTCGGACACCCCGGGATCTTCACGCTGGTGATCGGGACCGATGATCAGGTCGGGGAACGACTGGTTCGCGATCGGCGCATCCCGCTCATCAGCGCGACGGGGTCGTGCCGCATGGGTCGGAAGGTCGGCGCGGTCGTCGCGGAGCGTCTGGGTCGCGTCCTGCTTGAGCTGGGCGGGAACAACGCCATCATCGTCGAGCCGAGCGCGGATCTCGAGGTCGCGATCCCGTCGATCGTTTTCGGCGCGGTTGGCACAGCGGGCCAGCGGTGCACGTCCACACGAAGGCTCATCCTGCACAAGTCCATCGCGACCAACGTCGTCGAGCGCCTCGTGCGCGCGTACAAGACGATCACCATCGGCGACCCTCTCGCCAGCAGCACCTTGGTCGGCCCGCTGATCAATCAAAGGGCGGTAGACGGCTTCCACCACGCGGTCCGTCTTGCTCAGGAGCAGGGCGGGAAGGTGCTGATCGGCGGGAACACGCACGACGGGGGTGGTGGCGGGTATTACGTGCAACCGACGATCGTTCAGGCACCGCCCGATAACCGCCTGCCGGTGTCGGACGACGAAACGTTCGCCCCCATTCTTTATGTCTTCACCTATGACACGCTCGATGAAGCCATCTCGATGAACAACGGCGTTGACCAAGGGCTGAGTTCCGCGATCTTCACCGACAGCGTGCGCTCGATGGAGCGGTTCCTGTCGCCGGCGGGGTCGGGGTCGGACTGCGGGATCGCGAACGTCAATCTCGGGACGAGCGGGGCCGAGATCGGCGGGGCCTTTGGTGGCGAGAAGGACACCGGGGGCGGGCGCGAGTCGGGTTCGGACTCCTGGAAGGTCTACATGAGGCGTCAGACGACCACGATCAACGGTGGGTCGTCCGTGAGGCTTGCTCAGGGGATACAGTTCGGCTGAGGAGAAACGGGAAGGGCGTCGCCGCGAGGTGCCGTTCGACCCGGGGAAGAATCATGAAGAGCAACGGTTTCAATTCGTTTCCGCCGCTCGAACCGGGCGATCGTCTGAGAAGGAACTTTGACGTGACCGACGAAACACCCCGTGATCTTTTGGGCGAAGCCGCAGTGGCCGAGATTCAATCCGGCATGATTGTCGGTCTTGGCACCGGTCGGGCTGCGGCGCGCGGCATCCTGTCGCTTGCACGCCGCGTGCGTGAGGAGGGGCTGCTGGTCCACTGCGTCCCGACGAGTCATGTTTCCGAGACGCTCGCCCGTGCGCACCTGCTCAACATCCTCGACTTTGCGATGGTGGAGCGCGTGGACTATCTCTTCGACGGGGCCGACGAGGTCGACCCGCGACTGCGGATGATTAAGGGCAAGGGTGGCGCGCTCGTCCGCGAGCGGATCGTGGCGCACGCTTCGACCCGGAACGTCTTCATGGTCGGCGAGGACAAGCTGGTCGATCATCTGGGCGCACGCTCGCCTTTGCCGGTCGCCGTCGTCGCGTACGGCCTGGCGTCGGTCCGCCAGCGCATCTCCAACCTTGGCATCAACGGGGTCGTCCGTCGTAATTTCGACGGGCAGCTCTTCCTGTCCGACAACGGCAGCCTCATCATCGACTGCACGCTCCCCGAGAGTGTGGACGTTGAGGAGATCGCTCGTGAGTTGGACTCGATTCCGGGCGTCATCGACCACGGGCTGTTCTTGGACGAGGCCGACGAGGTGCTTGTCGAGACCGCTGAAGGGATCACGCGGATGGTCCCCGCCGCCGTCTCCACCAACGGATGAGCGGATCGCCGAACACACAAGAACGATCAAACACAAGAGGTCGCGACCCGATGGTCGCGACCTCTTTTCGTTGATGGTCCGTGGTACAAAGTGGTGCTGATTTCAGCAAGGCCCGAGGAACGTCGCCACGAACGCGTCGTAGTCGAAGAAGTCGACGAACCCGTCGCCGTTGGAGTCGGCGGTCTCGCCGTCGTCGCAGGCGATCCCCTCGAAGCACCCGACGAACGCGTCGTAGTCGAAGAAATCGACAAAGCCGTCGTGGTTGAAGTCCGCACGGCACAGGACCGTCACCTGCGCGGGGTAGGTCCATCGCGAGGCGCACGGGGTGAAGGCTTGGGCGCGATACGAGCCGGCGTGGTTCGGGGTCGCCTGCGTGATGGTGAACTGCCCGGTCGAGCCCCCGGAGATCGCGACGTCGTTGCGTTCCCAGGCGAACGCCGGGACGCCGGGCCCGCTCGCGGCTGCGGAAAGTGTGAAAGATCGTCCGCGCCGGACCCGCACGTCCACCGGGTGGGCTCGGATGAGCAGCGTGCCCGTCATGCCGCACGAGGCGGGGATGGTGTCAAGGTACGACTGGATCTGCTCGACAACGCGGGGGCCGAATCGGAGCGAGATGTTGGTCATGCCGCCAGCACACCCGTGGCAATAGGACATGATGGTCCCGTTGGCCGCGTCGGAGCAATCGCCGTTGCCGCACCCGTCGATGACGGGGTTGTACGAGTCGTGGGTGTGCCCGGTGCCGAAATTGTGACCCAGTTCGTGGGCGGTGACGAAGAGAGGCCAGTTGCGTCCGTCACGGTCGCGGAGGGGATACGGGAACCCGCCGCCAACGCCCGACGAAAGCCCGAACCCGTAGTCGTAGTTGCAGATGGTGCCGACCCAGGCGACGCCGCCGCCCAGCCCTCGGAAGGTGAGAAAGTGCGAAAGCGACCGGCGGACGCCACGCATGTTCGCAGCCCAGTGATCGCGGAACTGGCCAAGCTGCGCGCCCATCTCGGTCTGGTCCCACGGGTCTTCGGGCGTCGTCCACAGACGCATGTAGGGAATCTGGAGGCTGACGTTGAGGTCGCGCTGATAGATGACGGAGACGGCGCCCATCAATCGCGTGAGGTAGTCTGCGGCGAGAGCGGGGTTCCCGCTGATTCCGACCGTCGTTTCGTAGTCGGTTTCGATGGCGACGGTGACGATGCGGCATGGCGAGCCACGCTCGCCCACGCGACCGCCGACGGCTTCTGCGATTTCGGGGAGGCCGCCGGGCGGGATCAGGGCGCTGCATTCGCCGCCGCTGACGCGGACGAGATCGGAGGGAACGGTGCGCATGTCGTAGACGACGGTGGGGAGAACTTCGCCGGCGGGGCCGCTGCTGATGATCCACGTGCGTTCGTCGCCGATGATGAACCCGTCGACCCTGATGGAAGACACCGCGAGATACACGCGGGCAGAGGGGTCGTTGTCGACAGAGCCGGTCCAGAACGTGGTCTGCACGGGTCCCAGGTCCTGCGGGCCGTCCGGCGTCATGACGACGATCTGCGCGTCGGCGGTCATGGGCTGAAAGCGGGTTAGTGACATCGAAACAAAGCTGCCGTCGGCGAGGGGGAACGCATCGACGAGGATCTCACGGGCTTCCTCGGCTTGAGCGGCAAACGCGGGGTCGGTCGTGAGGGTCTGGATACCGCGGCGGGCTTCTTCCGTCGAATGGAATGGCACGCCCCGCCAATCCTGTCCGAACACAGGAAGGGTGGCCAACGCAGAAAGTGCCAAAGCGAAGCAAACACGCATGTTCATGGGAAGTTCCTGAAGGTGCCTCACAGCCTTTCGACGAACGGTTTGCATGGTTGCAGTTTTCTCTGGAAATGTGGGACTTGTGGGGATTCTTCGGACGTTTCCGCACGGTTGTGATGAGAGGGTCAAAATGGGCTGGGAGAATCCACGCTGATGCGGTCACCGGTTCCGGGATCATCAAACTCGAGCTTGGACGCGTGGAGCATGAGGCGATCGTCCGGCGAGGTCGGCAAGGTGCCGTAGAGGGCATCGCCGAGGATGGGGGCCCCGAGCCCGCCGGGTGCTGGCGAAGCGGCATGGACGCGGATCTGGTGGGACCGGCCGGTGACAGGCTCGAATTCGACGCGGGTGACGACGAGTCCGTCGCGAGTTTCGATGGCGAGACTGCGCCAGAGGGTTCGGGCGTTTCGCCCGTGGATAAAGTCGACGATCTGCGTGGGGCGTCGTGTGATGTCGGCGCGGAGGGGGAGCGTGACTTCGCCCTGCTCGGTTCCCAGACTCGCGGGGACATGCCCGACGACGAGGGCGCGGTAGCGCTTGCGGACGGTGCGAGACTCGAACTGCCAGGAGAGTTTCCGGTGCGACTCGGGGTCGAGCGCGATGACCATGAGCCCGGAGGTGGGCATGTCGAGCCTGTGGACCGAGAGGGGGCCGGTCGCGTCGGGGAACATGGCACGGCAGGCGTTGATGACGCAGACCGAGCCCGTCTCGCCCAGGCCGGGAACAGAACGAATACCGGGCGGTTTGTCGACGACGACAAACCGCCCGGTCTGAAGCATGATCCGCAGCAGGGGTTGCGGATGTTGGTTCGTGGTGGTCTCGGTCACTGGACGATCTTACGGGATCGTGGCCGGTGCGAGTTGAAAGTTGGGAGCGATTCGAAGATCGTCGGCGAGGACGAGCGCGCCGATAGGGCCCATCGGCTGGTGAACGCCGCCCACCCACCAGGGCTGGAACATGGCAAGGAAGCGGGCGGCAGGGTCGGCCTTGGGGATGGCTGCGAGCGCGTGCCTGTCAGGCTTGGGTGCGAGGAAGCCGAAGGGGCCCCCCATGCCGCCTGGGAACTCTTGTGACGCGTAGGCGACCGCCCCACCAAAGCCCGCGATGATCGGGGCGAACTGCACGACGGTGCCGATGGTTCCGCCGGCGTTGACGAGCAGGGACCGATCGGCCTTGGATTCCATGACGAGCGTTTCGCCGTCCCAGTAGGACATGCTGACGCTGGCTTTGGCGGTCTTGAGCAGGTCGTGGGGCGGGGGAACGACGAGCCCGGGCTCGCGGGCGTAATCGGTGGGGGAGCGGACGCCGTTGGCGATCCCGTTGCCGAGCATGGCCAGAAGGGTGTATCCCTCGCGGACCATGCGCGGGGTGTCGGAGAAGCCCAGGCTGATCAGGTTGCCTTGCTTGGCCTTGGCGACCGCAGCGACGCGCGGGTTGGTGAGGATGCCGCCATCGCCCTTGCCTTCAGCCTGGCGCACCGCGGCGGTAACAGCCTGGGGCGTCATGCCGAGGATGAGGTACTTGCTTGTGGCTGCGTAACAGAGCTCCAGAGGCATGGGGAGCCCGCGCATGCGCAGGGCATTCATGTCGGTTGTGCCTTCCTTCCACGTGTCGAGCTTGACGTATTGCCCGGGCATGTCGGGCATGTTCTGTTCGATAAGTTCTCGAGCCTTGCCAACGAGCTTGGCATGGGCCTTCATGAAGCGTTCGCGGTCGCGGAGCCCGATGAGCATGACAGCCGAGCCGAGCCCGCCGCCGCCGGTGGAGTCGGACATGTAGAAGGCGAACGCGCCACCGACGGAATCGATGACATCGGTGCGGAGATCAACGCCGGTCTGGGCTTTGAAGTTCTCGAGCAACTCGCCGACTTCGGGCGAGGCTTTGGTCGCCTGGTCGATGGCTTCGCGGAAGTAGCCTAGGTCGCCCGAGCCGATGGTGGCCATCGACGCGTCGGCTGGGACCGCGCGGAAGTCGGCCTCGGTGAGCGGGGTGCTCGCCATGTGGAGGGCCGCCTTGAACTTTCCGGCGCGTTCGATGCGGGTGGTGGTGATCATCTCGTCGCCGACGACGCCGATTTCAAGGTTGGCCTTCATGGCTTCGTTGCCGATGAGGCCGTTCTTGCGGAGCTGGACCGCGATCTCACGGACTTGAGGCTGATCGTTGGGGACCACGGTAAGGATCATTTTCTCAGCGGGCGTCAGGGCGGTCATGTCGAAACTGGCGGACATGAGGGGCTTGGCGTCCTTGTTGAGGAGCGCGGGGGATGCCAGGACGAGGTCCAGATCGCCCACGGTGCCGTAGACGACCTCGTTGCGCCAGACGTTCCCGGATTTGCGGACGCCGTAGGCGAGGTTGCCTGGGGGCCCCATCTCGATCTCGGTGAATCCATCGAGGCGCTTGCTGACGGAGGTGGGGGCCTGGGTGTTCTTGAGGAGGTTCTTGATGCGTTCGTGGTTTTTCTTGGCTTCGGCTTCGTCGGCGGCCTCGATGCTGACGACGATCCCGTAGTTGAAAAGGCCGCCGGTGGGTTCGCCGGGGGTATAGGCGATGGCCATCTTCATGGGGCGGGCGAGCATGCGGGGGATCATGTCGAGGAGCGTCACGACTTCGCCGGGCATGTCCGGAACTTCCTCGCGGAGCTCGGCGAGGCGCGCGGGGAGCATCTCGATGGCCTTCTTGAGGTTCGCGTCGCGAGGGTCGCCCGCAAGGTTCGGCATGCCCCAATGCTCAAAGACCATGAACTGTCGAGGGACCTCGTCCTGGGCGAAAGCGGTGCCGGCCGAGCGGAACAGAGCGGTGACCAGGGCCAAGGGACGAACGACACGGCGAGCGATCGAGCGCATAGGGATCTCCACGAGAAGCCCGAGCAGCCCTACGGGCGAGCTGGCAAACGAGCCCCCTGTTTTATGGCAACCGACCGCTCCGAGTTTCGTTTCGAGGCGGTTTTCTTGTTCGGGGGAGGCACGAAACGGGCTATCGACTGTTTTCGCGTTATCCTGTGGCCTCCGAGCTCGGATTCTTGAACCCCTCACCACCCACCGTGACCGAACCCCGCCGCATCCTGATCATCCGCCCCAGTGCTCTGGGGGACGTCTGCAGGACGGTCCCGTGTCTGGTCAGCCTGCGCCGGGCGTTTCCGCAGGCGGAGATTGACTGGCTTGTGAATGACGCGTTTGTGCCGGCGGTTTCGGCTCATCCCGGGCTTACGGCGGCGGTGCCGTTTGACCGGCGGGCGTTCGGGAACGGGATCAAGCGACTGCAGCTTGGTGCGCCCCGGTCGTTCATGAAGAGGCTCAAGGCGGGCGGGTACGACCTGGTGTTCGATCTGCAGGGTCTGGCGCGGTCGGGGTTGTTCGCCTGGGCGACACGGGCTCCGCGGCGGGTCGGGTACGCGAACGCCCGCGAGCTGGGGTGGCTTGGGTGCAACGAGCGGCACCATGTCGACGCGTCGATGCACGCGGTGGATCGCATGCTGAGGCTTCTGGAACTCGGTGGAGTGCGGCCGGTGCTCGATATGCGTCTTTATACGAGCGAGGCGGGCAGGGCGGAGGTGCCCGAGTCGCTTCGTGGGAAGCGGTACGCGGTGATCGCGCCGACGAGCAAGTGGGAGGGAAAGCGTTGGCCGATCGAGCGATTTGCGGCGACCGTTCCGAGCGTGCTCGAGATGGGGTTTGACGCGATGGCGGTGGTGGGGTCCAAGGGCGAGCGTGAGCAGTGCGGGCCGATGATTGAAGTTGCGGCGAAAGATCCCAGGGTCGTCGATCTTCTGGGGGCGACGAGTGTGGCGGGGCTGATGGCGGTGATCGAAGGCTCGTCGTTTGTCGTGGCGAACGATTCGGCGGCGTTGCACATGGCGGTTGGGTTTGATCGGCCGATGGTCGCTCTCTTCGGTCCCACGCGCGTGGACCTCGTGGGTCCGTATCGGCGCGAGGCTGATGTGCTGCAGCATCTCGAACCCGGCGATCGGTTTGAACACAAGAACTTCGAGGCGGGGCGGGCGATGATGATGCGGATCGGGGTGGGCGAGGTCGTCGAGGCGATCCGTGCTCGTGCTGCTTCTGTGCGATGAGAGTGGGTACGGGTCCGGTTCTTCGCGCAATCTTCGTGGTTCCCAAACACGAATCGATCCCGATCTTCACTAAGGTCGGCTCATGCAAATCGGTTCCGTCAATCTTGGCCGTGACCTTTCCGGGTGTTTTGGGCGCACTCGGGTGGTCGGTCGGGCGTTTACGCTGATCGAGCTGCTGGTGGTGATTGCGGTCATTGCGCTCTTGATCGGCATCCTGCTGCCTTCGCTGGCCTCGGCCCGAGAGGTGGCCAAGCAGACGGTGTGCGCGAGCAATCTCCGGAATCTGGGTGTCGCGGTGACGACGTACAGCGCGTCCAACAAGGGTTTCTATTCGAGCGGGCGGTCGGACAATCGTCGGGCGTCGGGGCCTGGGGCGATTGATTCGGCGGGGTGGCTGGCGGACCAGCTCAACGGCGAGTATTCGGTGCCGGGGAAGCTCTTGTGCCCGACGAATCCGGCGAGGATCAACCAGTCGATGATGCTGGGGCGGATGAACGACAACCCGTGGAAGTCGATCTCCCGAGAAGAACGCGACGAGCTTTTCGCCAAGGGCCTCAACAGCAACTACACGATGTCGTGGTACATGGCGTATTCGGAGCTGCGGAACATCCGCGACCCGTACGCGGACCCGCAGCGGCCCGCGTCGGTCATCGGCGCACTGAACGAGCGGCGGATCTCGGGGGTTTCGCCGCAGTATGTCCCGATGTTCGCCGACGGGCGCGTGCAGGACAACGAGTCGGACGGGTCGGAGATCAACGAGGTGATCGGCGGGGTCGCGATGCGGCCGGTGAAGGACCTGACGGACGGGCCGCTCGGACAGACGGCGGACGGGACGTGGGGGCGGCAGAAATACTCGGACTTCGGCCCGGCGCACGGGAAGGCCCCTGGCGGGAACGTGAACAATTCGGCGGACGGGTTCAACCGCAAGAACCACAACAAGTACTACGGGAACTTCGTGTTTGCGGACGGGCACGCAGCGGCGTTCGCGGACACGAGCCGCGATGGTGAGTTTGGGTGGCTGTCCGGGTCCAATCCCGAGGCGGACGCGCCGTACGACGACGACATCGAGGGGCGGATTTTCGGGGGCATCCTCAGCAGCGGGCGGTTTTTCACGCCCGTCCCCGGGCGATAGCGGGCGGCGGGATGGTGGCGTGCGGTCGGGATGTGAATCAAAGCAGAGAGACGGACCGGGAGATCGGTCCGTGGTTGGCGAGTCTTGTCCGAGTTTGATCGAGAAAAAGGGAGTATGAAGATGTTGAATCGTGCGCTTGCGTTGTGTCTGTTGGCGGGGGCTGCGTCGTCGGCTTCGGCTCAGGTCGTTCTCAACGAGATTTTCTCGAACCCTCCTGGTTCGGGCTCGGCGGGGGACGACCGCTGGGAGTACATCGAGATTCAGGGACCTGCGGGCTACGACCTTAGCGGGTTCATGATCGCCAGCGTCTTCGGCGGGGCGGATGGAAACGGCAACAACATCCCCGGCCCGCTTCCGGCCGGGTTTGACGTCGGAGATGAGGTCGGCGAGATCGACGAGGCGTGGACTCTCGACGGGCAGCGGATCGGGTCCAACGGGTTCTTCGTGCTTTACAACAACAACGGGGCACCGTCCCGGGCGAGCTTTGTCCCCGGGCTTCTTCCGGCGGAGACGAATCGCGCGACGTACGTCCAGTGCCACATTCCTACCACGGACACGGCGGGGCGTATGAAGAACGACGGCTCGGCGACGTTCATCCTCATCCGCAAGCGTCCCAACCACTCGCTCAACGCGTCGGGCTTGAGCGTGTATGGCCCCGGGTACGCCTGGCGCAAGGATGTCGATCAGGACGTTGATTTCGACGGTCAGATCGACTTCGGCGGCGCGGGGACGCTGCTGTCGGGCGGGCCCCGCCCGGCGGAGATCACGGTCAACAGCGAGAACCCCGGCTCGCCGCCCGTCGGAGCCGCTCAGGTGCTCGAGTCGTACCAGATGGTCGACGACATCGCGTGGTCGAACGCGGCCGGGAAGGAATACACGCGGTCCAAGCAGCAGGAACTGACGGACACCCCGGGGTTCAACCCCGACGCGGTGTCGCGTGTCGCGTACTACGGCAGCAACCCCCTTCGTGGGTCGGTCTTCGACGGCGTGGTCATGTCCGACTCTCGCATGGCGGATGAAGAGTGGTTTTACGGGGATGTCCCCACGGTGCCGAGCCTGGTATACGACGCGGTCCTCTCCGGAGGGCCCACGGACCAGAACGGGCCGACGTACAACGCGTCGGGCACGCTGGACCCGAGCGGCACCTTCCGTCTCAACGACCTCTCGCGTGTGGGCTTCCGCATGACGCCCGGGACGTTCAACGACGTCGATTCTTCCGGGGCGGGCGGGGCGAATATCGCTCAGTCGCGGTTTGTCGCCGGCGACTTCAACTTCGACGGCGTGGTGGACTGCGACGACCTCACGCTCATCACGGCGTCGGTGGGGGCGTCGCTCGACGATGTGGCCCCTCGCATCGACGAGAACGGCACCCCCGCGACGGCGGACGACTTCACGATCGGCTCGTACACCTTCCAGGGTCGCGACTTCAACGGGCTGCTCGGCATGGTGCGGATGAGCGTGACGGACGGGACCACGGGCGAGTGGAACTCGGGCACGAGCGTGACGGCGGCGGACCTTGCGGCGTTCGGCCTGATCTTCTCGGGTTCGTGCACGCCCGCCTGCCCGCCGGACTTCAACGGGGACGGGTTCCTCGACTTCTTCGACTATGACGATTATGTGGCGTGCTTCGAGGGCCTGGGAGCCCCGGGCTGCAACGCCGACTTCAACGGCGACGGGTTCGTCGACTTCTTCGACTACGACGACTTTGTGCTGGCGTTCGAGACGGGTTGCTAAAGAGAAGATCGCGAGAGCGATCGGAAGGAATCTGAATCAAGAGCGAACCCCGCGGACGGCCGCGGGGTTCGTTGCTTTGTGGGCGATCTGTCGACCCCTTGCGCGGTCATCTCTTTACTTCAGTGCGGCGATCCAGCCCTCGATCATGCGGCGTTCGGTCGCGTTGTCGACTTTGGCCAGGCGTTTGGTGAGCAATTCGACGCCGCGAGGGTCCTTGAGGTCCGCCAAGGCCTGCCCCGCGGCGAGCCGGGCACGCTGCTCGCGGTCGTTGAGGCAAGCGGCCACGGCGGCAAAGGCGGCTTCACGGTCGTGGGACGCCAGCTTGACGACATGACCGATCGCATCGGCCCGCGTGCGGCTCAGATTGCCGGGCTTGGTGATCTCGATGACGGGACCGAGCGACGCCTTGGTGTTGAGAGAAGCGAGCGCCTCCATCGCCGCCCGACGGATCTCGTCGTCCTGCGAGTCGATCTTGGTTGCCGCGACGATCGTGTCCATGTCCGTGCGAATCGCGGCGAGCCCCTTGATGGCCGCCCCTCGCACTTTGGTGGAAGCGTCGTGTTCCCAAGCGTGCATCAGCAGTTTGTACGCGCGTTCGCGAGAGATGTCCGACGCCTTCTCGGGGGTTGAGAGCGAGGCGAGCGCGGTGAGCACCGCCTCGCGTACGTCCCAAGCACCCAGGCTTGTGCTGGCAAGCGAGCCGATGGAAGCGATGTCACCCAACGCCGCGAGCGAGCGGGCCGCTTCGGCACGAAGTTGCTTCGGTTCGCTCTCGTTGCTCACGATCTCCGAAAGGCGCAAGAGGTCGGTGTTTGACGCGTTCTTGGACTTGGCGAGCCCGCGGATGCCCTGCATCCGCGCGGCGAACGTGGGCCCCTCGAGGGCGAGTGCTGCGGACGCGGTCGCGGGGTGGTCGCACGTGACGTCCGCGATCACGGTGAGGTTGGGATCAAAGGCGATAGAGGCCGGTGCTCCGTGCAGGCCCAACTTGAGCGACGCCTGCCTCCCCTTGAAGGCGATGACACCCTTGACCCATTGGCGCGGTTCGACGGATTCGAGAGCCCAGACGGGGAGCGAGAACTCAAACGCGGGGTTGAGCCCGTTGATCGTCTGGGTTTGCTTGGCGTCGAAAGAGAGCGTCTTGCTCTCTTGATCCCACTGGGCGTCGACGGTGACACGCGGGACGTTGGGGCGTTCGACCCACTGGGCGAAGAACTGGCCCAGACTCTCGCCCGAGGCGTCCTCGAGGGCACGTCGGAAATCACTCGTAACGACGTTGGTGAGTTTGTTTCGATCGATGTAGAGGGCAACGCCGCGGAAGAAGGGGTCGTCGCCGAGCTTTGCCCGGAGCATGGCGAGGATACTCGCACCCTTGCCGTACGGGTTGGCGGAGCGACGGAAGACCTCCCACGGGTCGCGGTACACGCGGCTGGCCATGCCGGGGGTGTCGGGGAGCGAGCCCTTGTCGCTCCCGATGACGCCGTCGTAGAGCCCGCGTACACCCGCTTCGTAGGCGGTGCGTCCGTCGCGATGCTCGAACCACAGTTGCGTCATAAACGTCGCCCAACCCTCGTTGAGCCACACGTGCTCCCAGGTCTGGCAGGTCATCAAGTCGCCGAACCACTGGTGGGCGAGTTCGTGGCTGATCAGGCCGTCAAGGTCGAAGTCCACGAGCGATGGAGCGGAAAGGATGGCGGTGTCGTACATTGTGGTGGCGGACGTATTCTCCATCCCGCCGGCGATGAAGTTCCACACGACCGCCTGGGCGTACTTGTCCCAGGGGTACTGCTCGCCGAGTCTTTCGTTGAAGAACCGGATCATCGCGGGGGTGCGCCCGTAGGTGGCCCGGGCGTCGTTGCCGCGGCCGAGCGGGGCGTACACGGGGAGCGGAAGGCTCGGCGTGCCGAGATCGACGACGTCGAACTTGCCGACGACGAGCGTGACCAGGTAGTTGACGTGCGGCTTATCCTGCACCCAGCGCCAGCGATCGAACGGCTCAAGCTCTGTTCCGCCCGCGGCGTCGGCCTTCTCGAGGATCGTCGACGTTCTTTCGGCCAAGCGGCCGTTGCTGAGGACCTCGAACCCCGCCGGCGCGGTCACGATCAGTTCCGTCGTGAGACGCTCGTTGGGAAAGTCGTGGCACGGGAACCATGAGCTGTTGGTCTCGGGTTGCCCCTGCGAGTGAATCTGCGGGGGACGGCCGGGCCAGGCTGGTGACTCGGGCGTCCAGTACAGTCCGCGCATCGGGTCGCGGATCTCGTATCGCGTCACAACATCGGTCGGCTGATTCGGCGTGAGCGGCGGGTCGAACGTGATGGTGATCCGTTCACCGTCATGCGTGAACGTCGCTTTGTGGCCCTCGACGGCGACGGACTCGATCTTCAGCTGCCTGGCATCAAGGGAAAGAGAAGGCACCGGCCGGTGGGGCGCGACGACCGTCAGGGTCTGCCGGGCCTGGATCACCGGCGTGTTCATGTCGTTGATCGTCAGTTCGAGGGCCATGTGGCGGAAATCAACCCCCGCGCTGCGCCCGAAGTTGCGGGCGTCGTGCCCGGTCGCGGCGTCGATGGGGTTCATCGCGGCGTCGCTGGTGAGCAGACGGCAATGCAGGCACGAGGCGGCCCCGTGGTCGAGCATCATCGAGAGAAGATCCCCCGCGTGAGCTGTCGGCACAGCGGCGAGCCCTGCGGCGAGCATGAGTCTGCGGAGGTGTGTCATGGTTGACTTGGGCATGGTGGTTTCCTTCGGGCGTGCGTCCGTGCTTACTTTCCAGATTCCTTGGGCTCTTCCTTGGAAGGTTCTGCCTTGGCCGGTTCGGCCGGGTCGTCGATGTTCCTGGTGACCCGGTAGACCGCCAGATTGGTGATCCGAGGGTCAAAGACGACGTCTTTGGGCTTGCCGACAAGGGTGAAGACCGATTGGATCGACTTGGTGTTCATCCGTATCTGCTGCATCACGGGCTCGCCGGACTCGAACGTGAACTTCACGGGAATGTCAAGCACGTACGCCGGGTTGTCCCCGTTGACTATCTGCGTCTGCTCCGCTTCGACGGTCAGTTGGTTGGAGGCCGTGTCGAACGACAGCTTGATATCGAGGCGCGGGAACCCGGGGCGCCTTGTCCACTGCTGGAAGAACTGGTCGAGCGAAAGACCAGACTCAATTTCGAGAGCCTTTTGGAACTGATCGGTCTCCACCAGGCCACTCTCGCGGTTCTCAGCCAGGAAGTTGTGGACCGCCTTGTAGAACGCCCCTTTGCCGAGGCGTTCGCGGAGCATGTGCAGCACGATCGCGCCCTTGCTGTACGGGTTGTCTGGCTTGCTGAAGGGTGCGTCGGCGTTGCGATATCGGTTGCTGACCATCGGGATCGATCGGGGGAGCGATCCGCGGTTGGAGCCTCGCTGCGCGGAGACGAACCCGGCGATCTTCTTGAGGTACGCCTCGTCGTCGGGCGAGCCGATGCCGTTCTTGTATTCGTCCCACAGAGCCTCGGCGTAGGAGGCCCATCCTTCGTTGAGCCAGATGTGTTCCCACCCTCGGCAGGTGACGAGATCGCCGAACCACTGGTGGGCCAGTTCATGGGCGACCAAGTCGTCCGCGTCGCGACCGCCGGTGAAGAACCCGCTCCCCATGATGGTCGTGGAGGTGTTCTCCATCCCGCCGGGGAACCCGCGGACGAGGACCTGCTTGTAGTTGTCCCAGGGGTAGGGGATGTCGAAGAGGTCCTCGAAGAGTCTGATCATGGCGGTCGTGTTGGCGAGGGCCTTTCCGCATTCTTCTTCCTTGCCGATGGGCACGTACGCCGTGATCGGCAGGCGGTACTTGGGGTCGCGAGGCCAGGACATGTCGGGCTTGTTGTCCGGACGCTCCGAGTCGAGGTTGATGATCGAGTACTTGCCGACCACGAGGGCGACGAGGTAGTACGGGTGGTGCTTGTCCTGAAGCCAGTGGAACGTCGTTCTGTTCCCGGTGGTCTTTTTTGACACGATGCGTCCGTTGGAGACGGCCTCGAACCCCTTGGGCACCGTGGCGATGATCTCGGTGGTGACGCGCTCGTTTGGGAAGTCGTGGCACGGGAACCACCGCTGATTGTCCTCGGCCTGTCCCTGCGAGTACGCCACCGGGAACTCATCGGTCTTGGTCGTCGCCTCTTCACGCGGCTTGACCCAGGTCAGTCCCACGTTGCGATTCTTGGCGTAGTTGCACGAGTAGGTTGTTCTGATCACGATCTGCTTGCCCAGCATCACCGCTTCGGGCAGGGCAATCGTGAGCAGGCTGTCTTTGTGCTCGAACCGCAGCTCGACATCGGGCAACGGCTTGCCGTCCTTGCGCAAGGGGCTGGCGGGGTCGGTGGGGATCACCACCTTCTCGATCTCGATGTCGGGTCCGCAGTTCAGAACCAGTTCCGAGCGCTCGCGCCCGCGGGGGGTCAGCGTGAGAGTCTGCACCCCCGAGAACTCGGGAGAGGTGAACGCCCCAAAGTCCAGTTCGAGGAGCATGTGGACATGATCCCAAGGCGTGGGCGGCGGCCAGTTGGCCTTCTCGGCCCCGGTCGTCGCGTCGATCCGAGGGTCTTCCGGCGCCTCCGTCGTGCTCTGATCCTGCCCGCGGACAGTCAGAGAAGACAACGCAAGCAGAAGGGTGGCCAGAATCCATCGAAACGCGAGCAGTTGGTTCATCGCGAGGGCTCCTTGGGTCGGTGAGGGGGGACGCCGACCCGGTCAAGACGCACAGCGTAGCGTCCGCGAACCAAACATGGTCGGCGTTTGACCATCCAAAGCAATCAGATTTCGATCCGCCGGGCACCTTAGTTTGACCCTCAAAGCCGACAGGCGGGTTCCGGGCGGGTACACTCTCCCATGCCTACCCAGCCGACTTTGCCCGATCAGCGACGTTGGCCCGACGCCACCGAGGCGTACATGGATGCCGCACCTCATCGCGACGCCCACCCCCACACTCAATCCAACAACCCGACCGGGCCCCGAGCGAGGCCGTCGACGATGCGTACGACACCCGCGGGCCTTCGAATGCCCGAGGTCCAGGCGTCCGCTGAGGACTTGATCGAAGGCTCGAGCCGCGACGACGACCACGACGAGCGTCAGGTCAGCAGCGGATCGCTTCTGGCGTCCGTCGGCGACTCCTCCGCGGAAAGCGAGTTCTACTCCCCCGTCCCCGAAGGCTACCGCCGCGGGCAGCACAAATACGTCGTCGTCTTCGGCACCGTCATGTCCGGGCTCGGCAAGGGGATCTTCGCCAGTAGCCTGGCCAAGATGCTCAAGGACAAAGGGCTCAGCGTCGCCCCCATCAAGATGGAGGGGTACCTCAACTTTGATTCGGGCACGCTCAACCCCTTCCGGCACGGCGAGGTCTTCGTTCTGGACGATGGCACCGAGTGCGACATGGACCTGGGCACCTACGAGCGTCTGCTCGAGCAGAACCTGACCAAGAAGAACTTCACGACCTCAGGACGGATTTACACCGAGATCATGGACCGTGAACGCCGCGGTGGATACCTCGGGCGTGACGTCCAGATGATCCCGCACGTCACCGGCGAGGTCAAAAAGAAGCTCCGCGAGCTCGCGGTGCAGGGCGACGGCACCAAGCCCGCTGACGTCGTCTTTGTCGAAGTCGGCGGCACCGTCGGCGACTATGAGAACGCGTTCTACATTGAAGCCATGCGAGAATTGGCGTTCGAGGAAGGCCCTGGCTCGGTCTGCTTCGTCGCTCTGACGTACGTCATCGAGCCCCCCGCCCTGGGCGAGCAGAAGTCCAAGCCGGCCCAGCTCGGCATTCAGCGTCTCATGCAGGCTGGTATCCAGCCCCACATCATCGCCTGCCGGGCGAGCAAGCCCTGCCAGCCCAAGGTGATGCAGAAGATCGCGATGTTCAGCAACGTGCCGATGCGTCGGGTCTTCTCGATGCACGACCGCGAGTCGATCTACACCATCCCCGAAGAGATGCGCCGCGAGGGGCTCGACCGCGAGATCATGTCCATGCTCGGGCTTCACGACCGCGTGGACGTTCAGCACGAGGACAAGGCCCGCGTGAAGTGGAACGCCTTCGCCAACAAGATCATCGCGACCAAACGCCACCACATCACCCTCGGCATCGCCGGCAAGTACGCCAACCTCCGCGACGCCTACGCCTCGATCGATAAGGCCGTCGAGCACTGCTCGGCCCACCTCTCGTGCAAGGTCGACCTCAACTGGCTCGACACCACCGATCTCGACGACCGCAACGTCGCCGAGAACCTCGGAGATGTCGACGCTGTCATCGTCCCCGGCGGTTTCGGGACGCGGGGCGTTGAGGGCAAGATCTCCGTTGTCAAGCATTGTCGCGTGAACCGCGTGCCGTACCTTGGCATCTGCCTTGGGTTCCAGGTCGCGGTGATCGAGTTCGCTCGCAACGTGCTGGGGCTTCGCGGCGCGTCGTCGACCGAGTTTGTCCCCGAGACGCAGTACCCCGTCATCAGCGAACTCCCCGAGCAAAAGCGGGTCGAGGGCCTGGGCGGCACGATGCGTCTGGGCGCTCAGGACGTCCTCATCACGCCCGGCTCGCTCGCCCATTTCCTCTATGGCAGTAAGCCGGGCCTGAACCCGACCATCCGCGAGCGGTTCCGCCATCGCTACGAGGTCGACCCCGATTACATCGGCCGTCTCGAAGCCGCGGGCATGGTCTTCTCCGGTCGCCACCCGACCAGGCCGATCATGCAGATGCTCGAACTGCGCCAGCCTCGCGGCTCGGCGCAAGGCCTGACCGCAGCGGCGGGGGCAACGGGGCCGAAGGAAGCGGCTGAGCACCCGTTCTTCATCGGGGGTCAGTTCCACCCGGAACTGACGAGCCGCCCGCTGATCCCCCAGCCGATGTTCATGGGCCTGATCGCGGCAGCGATCGCCAAACGCGGCGGCGACGTTTCGGGCGACGCCGACGTCTCGCGTTGGCTACGCAAACCGAGCCGTCAAACCCAAGCCGTCTGATCGACAGTCTGTCTTCGTCGCAACCCCTTGCCGTCCCGTGCGTAATGCATGGACGGGCGGCGGGGAACGGAGACGACCTGCATGATAACGGACGTGGATAGGCGATCGGTTCTCATATCGGGCGCGGCGCTGCTGCTTGCCGGTGCGGCGGGTGGTTGTGCAGCACAGAATAACAAGCGTTCCAAGGAGACCACCATGAGCGATGGCAAGGCTGATGCGGGCAAGGGCAAGCCGGGCGAGTTTGATTTTCTCGCGGGCGAATGGAAAATCAAGCACAAGCGTCTCAAGACGCCGCACACGAGCGAATGGGAGGAGTTCGAGGGCGAAGCAACCTGCTGGACGATCCTCGATGGTGGTGGGGGGGGCGTCGGCAGCGTCGAGGAACTCCGCATCCCCGCCCGCAAGTTCTCCGGCATGGGCTTGCGCCTGCTCGACGTTGAAAAAGGCGTCTGGAACGACTTCTGGGTCAACGGGAAGAGCGGCGTGCTGACGACGCCCGGGCAGACCGGCACGTTCGAGAACGGCGTCGGGACGTTCACCGCCGACGACAAGGATGGCGACAAGCCCATCAAGGTCAAAGGCGTCTGGGACCGCATCACCCCCACCAGTTGCCGCTGGTGGCAGTCGGTCTCGTGGGACGGCGGCACGACCTGGGAAGACAACTGGTACATGGACTGGACGAGGGCGTAAAGCCCGAGCCACCGAGGGTGGTGGATGGATGGCCATGAGCACAAACATCGTCGGATCACGATCAAACGCCCAACCACGACCATACGGAGGGACCGGATGGTCGTGGCACGCCGCCACCCCCCGGTTGTGCCACTGAGATCGACCGCTTCGGGCGATCTCAGTAGTTGTGCTTCGTTGAAACCGGCACCGTCGTTGTTCCGCACTGACTACGGCCGAAGCGGCCAAAGTCAGTGGCACATCCCAGCGCCCCCCGCGTACACCCTCAGCATTCCACCAACGCCGCCTCCGCTGTCAGCCCCGGGCCAAACGCTAGCATGACCACAGGCCCGCGGACGCCCTGCGTGAGTAGGCGGTCGAGGATGAAAAGCACCGTCGGCGAGGACATGTTGCCGTGTTCGGCAAGGGTCTCACGCGACGCGGCGAGGGCTTCGGGACTCAGGTCCAGCGAGCGCTGCACCGCGTCGAGGATGCGGGGGCCGCCGGGATGAATCGCCCAGCCCGCGACCTGACCGATCGACAGGCCCCGCGACGCGAGCCAAGGTTCGAGCCAAGGCCGGAGCGAAGCCTCGATGAGCGCGGGGACCTCCATCGAGAGGGTCATCTCAAAGCCGTGCTGCGCGATGTGCCACGACATCGCGTCCTGCGTCCCGGGGATCAGCACCGAAGCCGTGGCGAGCGGCCTGGGCCCGTCCCCGCCCCCGACGTGCCTGAGCAACAACGCTGCCGCGCCATCGGCGAAGAGCGCGTTGGCGATCACCTTCTGAGGCTCGGGGCTGCAATGAAAGTGGATCGAGCAGATCTCAACCGCCACCACCAGAATGACAGCGGTGGGGTCGCTGCCCAGAGCGATGGCGACGCGCAGGGCGTTGATGACGCCATGGCACCCCATAAAGCCGACATTGACTCGCGCGGTGTCCCGCGGCAGCCCGAGGGCGTCGATGATCGCCGCGTCAGGCCCCGGCGCGGCAAAGCCCGTGCACGACACGGTGACCAAATGCGTGACCCGCGAGCGATCGACGCCCGACGCGTCCAGACACCTGCGAGCAGCCTCAATCGCCATGCCCGGCGCATGCTCGCGGTACGTGGCCATGCGGTCGCCTGTCGTCGGCACAGCCCCGCCGGGCGTGAAGAGCGACTGCCGCGCGAGCACGCCCGCACCGCCCGTCTCGGGCGACATGATCGCCACGCCCCGCATGCGGATCCCCGCGCGGGCGTACGCCGCACGGCGTTGCCGCTGGGCGTCCCCTTCGAGCGGAAAGATCGCTGAGGCGAAGTCTGCAGCGTCGTCCTGGCTGAGCCTCGCCGGCGGAGCGACCACCGAGCGTGCGAGCATGCGGAGCGTCACGAGGCACCCCCGTGCACCACGCGACTCGCGGCTCGGGCGAGCAACGGGCTCGCGGCGAGCACCCCGACAGCCGCTCGCGCGAGCAGCGGCCTGCGAAGCACCGCGGCCACCGCCCGGCACGCCACGGTACTCGACCTGCGTGGCGCAGCCACCGCCAGCCAAGCATCCACCAGGTACCGCTCGGCCCGCTCAGCCTGCCGCACCGCGTCAAGCACCGCCCATGTCATCCCCTCGCCCGTGAACGGCTCGACATACGACGCGGCATCGCCGACGAGCATCAGCGACGGCCTCGCAGGGTCCTGGCGCGATCGGGTCAGCCCCGGCGTCCCTAGCCAGCGAGCCTCGGAGAGGTTCGCAGCAGGCGTCCCGCACGACGACAGAATGTGCTCAGCAAGCAACCCAGGCCCGCCAAACCCGCGAACCGCAGCTGGGTCAAACGCGGCCGCCACGACCACGCGACCCTGGCCAAGACCAGCAAGCCCGACGTACCCACTCGCGTGCGCGTTCATCCGCACCACACCCGGCGGAAGGTCGAGCGTTCGCACGTCCGCGCTCGCTTCGATGATCGTCCCGACCCCAAGCCTCGCGTGGGCGTGCACCGCCGCAGCGTGCTGTGGCGAAGAGCGAAAGAAGCTCCCGCCGAGCCCGTCCGCCACCAGCACCACGCGAGCACTCACCGTGCGAGCCACGCCGTCATGTTGAATCGTGGCGGACTCGCGACCCGGCGACACCTGTGCTTCCAGCGACGCTGATGTCCCGTCGAGAAAGGTCGCGCCCGCCTCTTGGGCTCTGGTCGCAAGTTCCAGATCAAGCTCAGCCCGATCGATGACGACACCCGGCGGCAGCGGCATGCGTGCAGCCCGACGCCCCCACCGGATCTCCGCGCCCGTTAGACGCGGCGCAGCCGCCACGCACCGCAGCGAGCCAAGGCCGATGGCGTCCAGCGCCGCCAACCCCCGAGCACTCAGGCATCCGCCACACACCTTCGCACGAGGAAACCGAGCCCGATCCACGAGCAGCACGCGCCTCCCCCGCCGGGCCAAAAGATACGCTGCAACCGATCCCGCCACGCCCGCCCCGACGACGATCGCATCGCACGCTGAATCCTCTTCCTCGATGCTCATGTGAGCACCCCCGCTTTCACCCCTGGCGACCACGTCAGCACCATCCGGCTCGGCCAGCACGGCGCGATCGCGCACCCATCCATCCCCGCCCGCGCCGCCATCGCGCCAAGCTCCTCGATCGTCCACGCCGCTCGTGCCGACAGCACCGCGTCCGTGTGCACAACCGGCGACCGCGTCAGCACCCGAGGCACGACCGTCGCCAGCACGAGCCCCAGACGCGTCCGACGAAGATCGCTCACGACGACGAGCTGCCGGGCTGCCGCCCGCATCGCCGCGAGCACCGCTGCCGCGCCCGCCTCGTCCAGATGGTGCAGAAAGAGCGAGCACGTCACGACATCGAAGTCGCCCGGCAACACCCCCCGCGTCACGTCCGCTTCGAACGTCCGTAGCGTTACGCCCGCCTGCTTCGCCCGCTGCGCCGCGTGCCCGAGCGCCCGCGGGCTCAGGTCGCACGCGTGCAGCTCAAGGGTGAGCCCCCGGGCTTTGGCATACCCCGCCAGCGCGATCGGCACGTCCGCGCTCCCCGTCGCGATGTCCAAGACCGTGAGCGACCGGCCCGCCTCGTTTGCACGCACAGCGAGCGGCTCGATCGCCCTCCACACCGGCCACGCCGCCCGACTCACAACATTGATCCGCGCCAGCCCCCGCAACGCCGCCGCGTGCAGCCCGGGTTCCAACGCCGGATCATCCATGACCTCCGGCTCACGACGACGGAGGATGGTGGAGGCGGTAAGCAAGTCAGACTCTATGCCGACATCGAAAGCACCTCTTCGGCGGAAAAGTGCTTCGATTCGGCGTATGAGTGAACCGGCACTCCGCGAGGTACAACACCGACCCTGACCCCACAGTCTGTCACGTCTCGCGACCGGTCAATCGTCCGAACCGTCTATGAGTGTGCAGCTGTTCATCTTGATCCGGAGCCGCGGTGGGCTCCGTTACGCGCGGGTAGAATCGGTAAGCGACGGTGCTATGCAGCCGGTGCGAAGGTCGACGCACTGACCAACGTCATTCGCAAATTACTCGGCTCTGAGTTCAAAGGAGGAACCATGCAGTATTTTGAAGATGAGGTGGCAAAGGTGCGATGGTATCGCCAGCACGGGTTGCTGGAGTTCTGGATTGGGGATGATCAGCAAAGCCTGCGAAAGCGGAAGATCGATCCCGAGAATGAAGGTGCGCTGCTCAAGGTGCTGAAGACGTCTCCGCGTGGGGCTCTCAGACGTTCCGCAATGCGATGCCTGCTCGAAGGAGGGGTAGCGACAAGCCGGTCCTTGCCCGTGCTCAAGAAACTCGCGGTCGATCCGGAACAGTCAACCTCGGGTCCGGCGACATTAGGATTTGCGACAATCGCGGGACCTTCAGCGATTGGATTTCTGCGGTCGCTCCTGAAGCATCCGATGCGGAAGGAGAAGTCAATGGTCTTCGGGTTTCTCGCGCCTCGGGGAGATGAAACCGATCTGCTCCGAGCGTTTGATCTCTTGCAACGCACGTACTCCAAGAAGCCGAAGATGGGCTTTATGGGGTGGCAAGCGGCGTCGGCCGAGATGCTCGAGTTCTTGTGCGGGTATCCGGATCATGCCGTGACGCAGAAGGCGCTCGCGTGGACGTTGGCACATTGGAAAAACTTCGAGATTGACCACGATACGCTCCCGTATCGCGTTCCTGAAGTGGGGCCGCCTTCGGATCGACCAATCATCTGCCTTCTTGGACGTGCGAGTCGGACGTACATGCAACTCTACTCCGCGATGGAGCCGATCCCGAAGTTCGTGGTCAAGCCCAAGCGGTTGGAATACGCTGTGATCCCGGTGGATTTAGACATGCCAAACGCGGCGAGGCAGGCGGCCCGTGCCGCGCGTCTGTGCGAGGGGGTCGTTTGCATGGAACGTTCGTTGCTGAAGAACTCCGTGGTGCGCGAGAGCGGGCTTGCAAAGGGGCGACAATTGCTGTACCTCAAGCCGCCGAGATCACTTGACGATTGGGGGAACTGGCATGTCGAGAGGGGCCACGAGAAGTCAGAGGCGGCGGATGCCGCAAACGCACGGGCGGTGCGAGTGTTTGTGCGGCGATTGGCTGCCGGCACGGCGTAAACCACCCATCGGGACTGAGGGGTGTCAATTCCTGAAGGTCTTGGGCTTTGCGAGTGATTCCAGATAAACGGCCCGTAGCTGCGGCTATCCCACCGCCGCACAGATCTTGTTCGCCGCGTCGCCCAGGTCGCTCGCCGCCTGAAGCGTCGGCAGGTTCGCCTTCGCCGCTTCGAGCAGCGCCCGCCCTTCCTTCACGTTCGTCCCCTCGAGTCGGACAACCAGTGGGACCTTGAACCCGATGGACCCGTCGTGGTTCACGTGCTTCTTGGCGGCGTTGATGATCCCCGCCGCGATCACGTCGCACTTCATGATCCCGCCGAAGATGTTGACCATGATCCCCTTGACGCGGCGATCGGACAGGATGATGCTGAACGCCTCGGTGACGGCCTCTTCGGTCGCCCCGCCGCCCACATCGAGGAAGTTCGCCGGCTCACCGCCGTGCAGCTTGATCACGTCCATCGTCGCCATCGCCAGCCCGGCCCCGTTCACGAGGCACCCGATGTTCCCGTCGAGCGGCACGTACGACAGCCCGAACTTGCGGGCCCGCATCTCAGCGGGGTTCTCTTCCGAGGGGTCAAACCACCCCTCGATCTGCGTCTGCCGGAACATCCCGTTGTCGTCGAACGTGAACTTCGCGTCAATCGCGAGCACCTGCCCGTCGGGGTACTCCTTCGAGGGCGGCGTGATGACCAGGGGATTGATCTCGGCCAGCGTGCAGTCCTTCTCGACGTAAACTTTCGCCAACTTGACCATGATGTCCGCGGCCTGCCCGATCTGCTTGCCCTTGAGCCCCAGCTCGAACGCGACCTTGCGGGCCTGGTTCGGCAAGAGGCCCGCGACGGGGTGTAACGGCTCTTTGATGATCGCGTCGGGGCGGTCGTGGGCGATCTGCTCGATCTCGACGCCTCCCTCGCGGCTGGCGATCAGGATGTTCCGTCGCGTCTTGCGGTCGGTCGTCACGGCGAGGTAGAACTCCTCCTTGCCGCCGCCCGCCCGATCAGAAATGTCCGCCGCCTGCGCGACGAGAATCTTGCGAACCTCCAACCCCTCCGGCGGCGTCTGCGGGCTCCGCATCCGGTTGGCCAGCATGAACCGCACAGCCTCCTCAGCCTCGGCGGCGGTCTTCACGAGCTTGACGAACCCGGCCTTGCCGCGGCCGCCCGCATGAACCTGGGCCTTGACGACCGCCATCGGCCGCTCCATCGTCCCGACGGCGGCCTTGAACGCCCCGACCGCCTGATCGACGTTGTCAACGGTGGTTCCCGCCGGAACGGGAATCCCCGCTTGCTGGATGAGTTGCCGGCCCTGGTATTCGTGGATCTTCATGGCGGGAGAATAGGCGGGCGAGCGCCCGGCCAAAGGGGACAACCCTGGCGCCGATCCGCCCACGTTCCGTCCAGGCGGTGGCGATGCGGTACAGTGCCACTCCAATGAGCCCGCGACGGCCGCAGCCGACGACTCAACGGGAAACATCCGGCGGGGTCCTTTCCCGCCTTGCAAAGCGGGATCAGTCCAAAGCCCGGGCTGTATGGCTCCTGATCGTTCCGCCCTTTCTGAGGTTGCCCCATGAACGCGTTACCCAAGTGTCCCAAGTGTGAAGCGGACTTCACCTATCTTGACGGCACGCTCCTTGTTTGCCCGTCATGCGCCCACGAATGGAATCCGGACGCACAGCCCGCCACCGAGGTCGAGGTTGCCCCGGAAGACACCGCCGTTCGCGACGCCAACGGGAACATCCTCCACTCCGGCGATTCCGTCATCGTCATCAAGGACCTGAAGGTCAAGGGCTCGTCGCTGGTGGTCAAGGGCGGCACCAAAGTGAAGAACATCCGGCTGGTCGACGGCGACCATGACATCGATTGCAAGATCGATGGCATCGGCGCCATGCAGCTCAAGTCGGAATTCGTCAAGAAGGCATAGCCGACGCTCGGCACCGCACGCGGGGCCATGTGCTCGTCCGCGCCGTTCCAAAGGATGCACGCGCCCGACCTGCTGCCGCCCCTGGTCCGCAACTCCTCCGCCCAGTTCAGCTGAGGATCACATGGATCGCCCGTAGCTGTTGCTGCCACGGCGTTCTCTCGATCATCACGAACCCGCCATCGGGAATCGCTTTGATGGCGACCTGTCGATCCAGACGTCTTACGGGCAAGAATGACCTTCCCGTGCCGCCGCGGCTGAGTTCTCGCACAGTCTGGATTGGGCCGATGGTGGCGTGGAACATGAGCGGAGAATGTCCGGTTTGCGTCCACCCAGCGTGGTCTCGCGGCGTGGTGGGTGGGCCATCCGCGTTTGCCGGCTGTCGGCCGGCCTCTGCGATCCGCGATACCCACGCAGGAAACGTCCCCTCCCGTGCCAACCCTCGCCACCCGCCGAATCAAGTGAAAGCCCAGATCTCCTGAATTCGTCTAGCCAACTCGTCCGGTGTCATCGCATTGGTTGTAGCACGAGCGTGGGCGTGTCGCCCACGCGTGCACGAAAGACATAGCCAAAGAGAGCCTCGCCGTGAACAACGCCCCCCGCAACTCCTTCACCCGCCTCGCATCCGTCTCCGCCGCCGCACTGATCCTCGCCGCGGGCACGCTCGTCGCAGGCCCCCTCAATCCACCGGGCGGCCCCGTCGCCTCGACGATGAAGACCCTGACCGAGGTCGAGCCACGTATCGCCATCAACTCGACCAACACGCCCGGCGACGCCACCAGCATGTTCCTGATCACCCAGCCGGGCTCCTACTACCTCACCAGCGACATCGTGACAACCGGCAACAAGATCGGCATCCGAATCATCGCGGACAACGTCACCGTGGACCTCAGCGGCATGAGCGTCCAGCAGGGTCAAGGCGCAACGAGCCCCTGCGGCATCTCCGACGATGCCAGCTCCGAAGACGCCGGGCAGACCATCACGATCCACAGCGGCACCGTCACGGGCTTTAGCACCAACAACAAGGTGGCCATCTCCTTCGGCGGCAACTCGACGCTCGCCGCGCGGGACATCACCGTGAACGACTGCGACAGCGGGATCGTCTCCGAGAACGGCGCGCTCCACGCGGTCAACATCACCGCCGTCGGCGCGTCGCGTACCCGCGGACGCGGCGTGGCCGGGAATGACGGCTCGAGCGTGGTGGCGAGCAACGTGCGCAGCTTCGGCATCGGCTATGACATCACCGGCGGACTCATCAAGGACGCCGTCGCCGCCTACTGCGGCACCGGCGCGTTCGTTTCACGCTCCCGCGTCGAGAATCTGGCCGTCTCCACCCTCTTCGCCGACGCGATCGGCGTCGAGGCCACCGCTTACTGCACCATCACCGGCTGCGAGTTCACCACCGTCACCACCGGCGTGAAGGTCACGAGCCTCGGCGTGGTCGTCGAGCACAACACGTTTGCCTCGGGCGTGGTGGGCGTGCAGATCTGGGCCAGCGATGCCGTCGTGAGAAACAACGACTTCAAGTCCATGACCAGCGCGAGCAACACCGGCGTGTGCATCCGCGGCGAGGCCGGCTCAACGCGAGCCCTGATCGAGAACAACTCCGGTTCCAACTTCAACGCCGGCATCGTGCTCGCCGTTGGTGGCTGCACCGTCATCGGCAACAAGTTCGGCAACGCCACCGGCGCGGCCAACGCCATCTACAGCTTGCCCGCCGGCACCCGCCACGGCCCCATCGTCAAGAGCACCACCAGCGCCTCCAGCGTCAGCGTGAGTTCCAACTCCGCCGGGCCCGTCCCCAGCACCCTGGCCACGACCGACCCCTACGCCAATCTCTTCTGGTAAGCAACCCAAGATTGGACGTTCGCGGCGTCCACCATCACACGCAAAAACAAAGGGCCCCGGCGACACGCCGGGGCCCTTCGATTTGTCCAGCTATCAGTCTCAGCAGCCCGTCTCAAACAGGTTGACAAACGCGTCGTAGTCGAAGAAGTCGATAAAGTTGTCGCCGTTGAAGTCCGCCGTGTTGCCGAACGCGCACGTCCCGGTCTCGAAGCAGTTCACAAAGTCGCCGTAGTCGAAGAAGTCCAGGAACCCGTCGCAGTTGAAGTCCGCCGCGCAGAACGTCACCGACACCGTGTCGGTCGTCACGCTCAGCGGGGCCGAGCACCCGTCATCGCTCGTGATCACGCAGCGGTAGCTGCCCACGTCAAGCCCGTTGGGGCGGATCAGGATCACCCGCGAGAAGAACCCGTTCGTCTGCACCAGAGTGCTCCGAACCGCGAACGTGCCCGCGTAGTCGGAGATCACCGGCTCGCCGTCCTTCTCCCACGCGAAGTTGAACGTCCCCGCGTGCGGAGCAATCTCCGTCGACACAATCACGTAGAACGGCCCCTCGCTGCCGTTCTCATTGGCCGTCGACATGCACCGCGTGGCCGCGCCGTTCACCGGCTGCGTGGTGATCTCCAGGCCGGGACACTCCCCGATGGTCAGCTGCCCGGGCCCGCGCTGGATGCCCGAGGGCGGGCCGTAATCCCAGCCCGCGATCCGGATCAGGATCGGAACCCCGGCCGTCACGTTGTACCCGATCGTGCTCCCCAGCGAGTAATTGCCCGAGTCATCGTTGCACGCCAGCTCCGTGCTCCCGTCCGCCGTGTACAGCGACATCAGCGTGTCGAAGTTCGTCGCGTCGTTCACCGTATCAAACTGGGCAAAGTGGGTCGTCGTCGGCGTGTACCTGAACCACACGTCCGCGAACGTTGAGCCCGAGGCGCACCCCGAATCCCCGTCCGTCTCCGCCCAGTTCGTGTTGAAATCAAACGTCCCCTCGCCCACCGCCGTCGCGTTGGCCGCAAGATCGTTGGACGGCGTGGGCGGCACCGCGACCACGCTCGGGTCATACCAGAACGACCCGCCAAGCTGCGGCGTCGAATTCGCGTACGGGTTCGTGAACTGCACGAACGTCCCGTTGTCACCCTGCGACAGGTCGTACGCGTAGTACGAGTCCGCCGGATCCGCGTTCCACACGTTCGTCAGGTAGACCGTGTTGTTGCCCACCGCGAGCCCCCGGTACATCCCGTACGCGTTGGGGAACGCGCCCACAGGCCCCGTCGAGATGCGGTGCTTCACGCCCGTCACCGGGTTGATCGAGTAAAGCCCCGCCTGCCCGTACTCGCTGTACCCGTACAGCAGCCCGTCCGCAGGATTGCCATCGAGCGCGAAGAACAGCTCGCTCGTCGACGCCACCGCCAACGTGCACGCCCCCGTGCTCGGATTGATCTCGTAGATCCCGCTTGGCGACGCGTACGCCGCCCACCCGTACAGCCGCCCGTTCACGTACCCCATGTCAAAGATCGCCACCGACGTCCGGCAGGCCTTGGTCGGCTGACGACCCGGGATCGTCTCGTACAGATCCGTCTGGAACGCCCCCTGCGTGAAGTACATGAAGTTGCCCGGCGTGCACGCCGCGCCCTGAATCGCGATCGGAAAGCTCTGAACCCACGAGACCGAGCCGGGAAACCCGCTCAGGTCCGTCTCGTAGCAGTACGGCGGGTTCTCCGGGTCCGACCCGTTCTCGCCCACAAACAACCGGCCCGTCTGCGCCTGCGCCGAAGCGGCAAGACACGCCAAACCGGAAAGAACCAAAAGAGACTTCGCGGTAATCATGATGGACTCCAAGACAAATGGGACTCCGAACCACATCCCCGGAACACGCCGGACATGTCCAAACCCCCACACCCCCACACCCCCACACCCCCACACCCCCACGCCCTCACGCCCTCACGCCCCCACACCCACTCCGCATTCAACGGTGCAGACTAACGACCATGCTCGGTGATGTCCATCGTTTGGCTCCCGATCTCGCTCGGTTCGCCGCTTGCCAGCGGATTTCTCTCCAGTGACACTCCCTAGATCGGCCCGTGGCCGCTCGCGGGACTCCCGCACGCTAGTCCCCGGACCGGAGCGACGCCCAAGCGGAGAAGTGCTGCATTCAGGCATGCGCCGGGACCGCCGGCCAACAAAGAAGCCCCGGCGCAGTGCCGGGGCCTCTTGTCTTCCCTAGTGCCAAGTGCCTAGTGCCCAGTGCCTTCTCAAGCGGCGATCTTAAACTGCGCCGTCGCGTTCGCGCCCGAGCCGCCGACGCCGAACTGCACCGTGAGCTGTTCGCTCTCGGGCCCCGCAGCCTGGCCTTTAAAGCCCTGCACGAGGTAGGTCACCATGTTGGTGCCGAAGGGGACGGTGTCATCGACGAAGGACTTGCTGCCGGTGCCGCCCGCGACGGTGAACGTGTTCTCGCCCGCGAGGCGGCGGCGGACGGTGAAGTAGGCCCCGGTGCTGGGCGAGCTGTTGGTGCTCTTCCACGTCAGCAGGATGCCGCCCGAGCCGGTGAGGCCGACGGTGAAGTTGGTGGGCTGCCCGGGGAGCGGCGCGGGCGAGGGCGGCGCGGGCGGCGGCACCTGCGCGAGGTTGTAGACGTTGGGGTTGTTGGTGACCTCGGCCTGCGTCCTGATCTGCCGGATGATGTCCGCGCCCGCGGCCCGCATCAATTCAACATTATCATGGAACGAGTTGGTGGCCGTCTTCGCCGCCAGTTTGGCCGCCTGCTGCGCCGAATAGCTGGTGCGTGCCGCTTTGACCTTGAGATCCAGGGCCGTGCACGCTGCGGCACTTGTGCCCACGGCCACAGCGTTTGTGGTCCAGATGGGGATCCAGTTTTCAAATTGCTGGATCGCTTCGATGTCCTTGCTCGAAACAGTCGCCATAAGTAAGCCTCTCCGCGGCCAAGCCGCAGCTAAATGCGAGGCCAATTCCCCGCGCCCAATCGATCGGCCCTCCCCAAGCCCCCACCTTCAATTTGAGGGGGGGTGCAAGGTGAGGTCCGATACAAAAACTCCCCCAACGAGCCCCACGCGCCAGCGTGGGGTCTCCGAGGGCAAACCACAAAGCACAAAGCACAAACCACAAATCTGAGTCGCCCCTCCCTCTCCCAAAGGTCACCTCCACCCAAAAGGCCGTTTCAACGGCCTTGCCCGCTCATAGCCCACCGCTTCAGCGGTGGGAACCAGCAACGCAAGAAACCACCGGCACACCCCCCGCCCTTGCCCAAACGCCCAACCACGACCACTCAGAGGAACCGGGTTGTCCTTATCCGATCGTTTAGAGCGATTCTAGCATCCGGCGACGATCGACTTCGGGTAGGATTGGTATACAAAGAAGGCCAAGCAGAGGCATCGGTTTCTCGGCCATAGGAGTCTTGATCGTGCGCGACACCGTCTCACAGAAAAACTCGGCCCTTGCACTCGGTATCTCGTGCTTCGTGCAGAGATGCTCCAAGTTTTCCGGGCAGGAAGACAATGGCTTGCGAAGGTGGGCGAGACGGATGCTGGTGTTCGGCGCGATGATGCTGTGGCTCGGCTGTTGCATCCCGGTGGCTCACGCACAATGTCCACCACGGTGGCTCGATGGCGATGGAGCCCGCGGCACGATCGATGGCTCGGTATTCTCATCCACGATGTGGGATCCGGACGGCGCGGGACCTCGCGCCGAATTGCTTGTGGTGGGGGGTTTCTTTCGATTCATGCAGGATGTTCCGGCGGATTGCGTCGTGACATACGACCAGGCAACGGACACATGGGCACCCCTCGGCGAGGGACTTCATGATTCGGTGTACTGTTTCGCGACGTTGCCCAACGGCGATCTGCTCGCGGGGGGAAGATTCGCATTTGGCTCGCCGCCTGTGAACAGAATTGCCCGGTGGACAGGCACGGCATGGGTTCCCATCGGCTCTGGTTTCAATGGCAACGTGCGGTCGATCGCCGTTCTGCCCAACGGCGACTTGGTCGTTGGCGGCAACTTCACGATGGCGGGTAGCGTGAGGACGCCGCTCATCGCACGTTGGAACGGAACCGAATGGTTGCCGATGGGCTCCGGCATGATTGGCAACAACGTGCCGGTCGTCAGTGCCGTCGTTGCGACAGCCAACGGCGATGTCATCGCGGGCGGCAATTTCCATACCGCCGGAGGAGTCAGTGCTTGGAACATCGCGAGATGGAACGGCTCCGCGTGGTCTCCAATGGGATCTGGGACGAATTACCCGGTCAAGGCGATGGTCGTCATGCCGAATGGCGATCTGATCGCGGGTGGCAGCTTTTCTCTCGCTGGGGGGGTGCCCACCGCCTGTTTCGCAAAGTGGAGCGGAGGTTCCTGGTCGGCGCTTGCAACCGGATTTAGTGGCCAGGTGTGGGGGATGATCAGAACACCCTCCAACGAAGTGATTGCCGTCGGAGATTTTCTCTTCGGAGATTCTCGCTCGAATCTGACGGACATGATGCGATGGGACGGCGCAAACTTCTCACCCGTTGGCCCGAGCACAAATGGAATTGTGTACACCGCCGCCGTCTTGCCAAATGGTGAGGTCATGTCGGGGGGTGATTTTTCCCGTGTTGGGGAAACGCGTTTGAACAAGGTCGCACGATGGACAGGCGAGGCTTGGACCCACTTTGGTTCGGGATTCGACTCGGGCATCTACACGACCCTTACGTTGCCCAACGGTCATATCGTCGCCGGGGGCGAGTTCGTCACCGCAGGAAGTGTACTGGCCGAGCATATCGCTTATTGGGACGGAGTTGCATGGTCCCCGATGGGCGGTGGGATGAACAGCGCGGTAGGGGCTTTGGCGTTGCTCCCGAATGGGGACATCATCGCTGGCGGAAATTTCACGATGGCTGGCGGTGAGAACATCAGCAGGATCGCTCGGTGGGATGGGACGCGCTGGTTGCCGCATGCGCCCGGGCTTGACAACGGAGTGAACTGCATAAGCGTGCTACCCGACGGCGGGCTAATCGTTGGTGGCGCGTTCACCAACGCCGGGGGTGTGAGGGTGAACGGCATCGCGCACTGGGACGGACAGTCGTGGAGAGCGCTTGGAACCGGGCTAGGAAACCAAGTCGTAGCGCTTTCTGTGAACGGGCTGCAGGATATCTACGCTGTTGGTTCCTTCACCACCGCTGGGGGAGCACCCGCATCAGGAATAGCCCACTGGACCGGATCGACGTGGTCGCCGTTGGGTTCAGGTTTGACCGGCGGTACCGGCGCGTCTGTACTCCGGCTCGCGAATGGCGACGTCCTCGTGGGCGGGGGTTTCAGCTCCGCTGGCGGGGTGCCGGCACGCCGTATCGCGAGATGGAACGGAGCGACGTGGTCGGGTTTGGGTGATGGGGTCGGGACCGGCGTAGTTGGCGAGCTCGTGGAATTGGCCAACGGGGACATCATCGCTGCGGGGCAGTTCGACTATGCAGGTTCAGGATTTGCCAAGAACATCGCGAAATGGGACGGCGCGGCGTGGTCGCCCTTGGGATCGGGCTTGCGTGACTCCCCCGTTGCTTCTCTTTCCATCCAACCCAACGGTGATCTTCTCGCGGCCGGCTGGTTTGTCTTTGCAGGAGATTCGGTGTCTGCGTTTCTCGCGAGGTACACGTTCGGCGGAGACGCTCCCGTTGTGGTGGAAGCTCCACAGTCGGTGTCCACTTGCTCCACGGGCACCACGACGCTGAGCGTGGCGGTTTCGGGAGCGGCACCTTTCCAGCACGAGTGGCAGATCGAAACCGCGCCGGGCGAATGGTCCCTCGTCGAGAACGGACCCATGGCCACGAGTTTCGGTACGGTCACCTTCGGCGGCGCCAGAACCGATCACCTCGACGTACAGCTCGACCTTTCACCTCTCGCTGGACGGAGCGTCTTGTCGATTCGCAGCGTTGTGAGTAACGCGTGCGGTCGCGTGACCAGCGTCGCAGCGACGATCGCCGTGTGCCCAGCGGATTTCAATTGCGATGGCTTTCTGGATGCGTCGGACTACAGCTCGTTCGTGCAGTCCTTCGAAACCGGGATAGGAAACACGGACTTTAACGCCGACGGATTCGTCGACTTCTTCGACTACTCGGGGTTCGTGGCGGCCTTTGAAGACGGCTGCTGAAAGGACATCCGGGGAAGGGCGGCACCTTCCGAGCGTCGTCCAACCGTGTCACCGATCGCCGGTTCCTCCGGTGATCGGTGCCGATGAACCTTGCCGGGTGCCATCAGTTGGGTCGCTTCGACCCTACTGATGGATGTGCGTCGGTCGCGGGAAGACACCAGTAGACGCCGCGGGTGCCCCTCGCGCAATCCAGATCAATGCTGCGGCGTCAACCGGTGGCACCCATGCCACCAGTCTCGTGGCACCCGGCCGGGTGGCACGACGCCCGCCCCTCGGTGGTGCGGAGTCCGATTCCGGAGAACGAGCCTCACAGACCTTCAAGGACGAAGTCAGTGGTGCCACCCGCCGGAATCGGCCACCAATCAGAATGATCGAGCGGTACACTTACGCCCGATGGCCCGCGACGGTCGTGGGCGGAAAGTCAAATGGGAAACCTCGGTACAAGGGTTGCGCCATGGGAATGTCGACCAAGGTTTCGCTTCCGAAGTCAACGGTGCCGCTGTGGCCGGATCGCTGCGTGCGGTGCGGCCGGTCGGGGCCGGGGGAGACGCATCGGCTCGCGGTGCTGGTCGAAACCTTCTTCGGGCTCTTCCCATGGCCCAGTGGGATCACGGTGCCGGTTCCGGCCTGCGGTCCATGTTGGCGGCGGCTGGCGTGGAATCGGGTGTTCCGCTACGTCCTTTTCTTTGCACCGATGGTTCTGACGCCGGTGCTGCTGTACGTTCTGGTGCGCGCGAATGTGTTGACGGGTCGGCTGTGGAGCCACCGGCAGATGCCCGCGGTAGGTCTGGTCGTGGGTGCGTTGCCGGGGCTCATCTACAACGTGTTCTTCCCGATGCGACTGGACGCATTTCTCGGCAAGGCATTCATCACGTACGAGTTCGCGGATGCCAGCGCGGCGGAGGAGTTCAGGGCGTTGAACTCGGCCAAGAGTGATGGCGATTGAATGCGGATCGGGCGCCAGGTGGCATCACTTCTTCGTGCCATCATGCTGGCATTGCAGGCGCGGTTGGCACCGATCCCATGTGTGTCCAACCGTGCCACCGATCGCCGGTTCCTCCGGCGATTGGTGCCGATGAACCTTGCCCGTCCGATCGGGACGGGGGGCACGGCTGCCTTCGGCTTTCGGGGTTGCTTGGCTGGGTGTCGTGTACTGGTGGGGGTGTGGGGGTGGGGGTGTAGGGGTGGGGGGGGTCGATGTTTGGGGAGGTCCGATACAAAGCCCAATGAGCCCCACGCGCCAGCGTGGTGCCTCCGACGCCCAAGCGAAAGCAACAAAGCACAAATCCGAGCCATTCCGCAAAGCCGCTCCAAGCTCCAAAGGCTGCTTCAACAGCCTCGCCCGCTCAGACCCCACCGCTTCAGCGGTGGGAACCAGCAACCCAAGAAACCCCCGGCACACCCAGCTCAATCATCCGAACAGCCCGACTCTTTCATCGTGATGGACACTTGCGCCCAACTCCGGCCACCGCTCCACGAACGACGCCGCCGACACTCGCCCCAACTCGCTCGGCTCGATCTTGTTCAAGCCGCCTCCGTAAACACGACCCTCGCCCCGCAGTTCATGGCCGGTAACTTGACCAAGGAGTTCATGCACTTCCGCGCCGCGCTCGGGGTGCTGGCGGAGCATGGCAGCAAAGCCCTTCAGCGGGTAGAGCATGAGGTACAGATTCGTTCCGATGGCTTTGGAGCGATTGTAGATAAACCGGAATGGCTGCTTGTCGTTAGAGCCGCGACCCATGTAGGTGCACAGGAACGGGCACGGCTCTCGCTGTTCCTGCTTGTACCACGGTGTGCGCTTGCCGACGAGATAGCCGTCTTTGACGCCGAGGGCTTCGGCCGTTTGCAGGTATTCCCACAGGGCCGGGTGTCGCTGCTCGACGACATGCTCTGGGAGGTCGCAGTCGATGACACAGAGTTGGCGGTCGATGATCGGGTAGCCGTCGTCGTCGGGCTCAATCACGGTGGCTTTGAGGTGGCGTGGGCTTGGCAGAATCGGGCGCAGGAACTTCGCGGGCAGGCCGCGACGCTTTGCGTCGGCGCGGTCGAGGACAAAGAACTTATTGTCGCCCGTGGCGATGCCGCGCTGGACCTTGAAGAGATCTGAGAGTGTCGGGCCGGTGCCGTCGCTGAGCGTGTGCCGGTCGTTCTTGGCGTGCGTTGGGTACACTGTCCACTTGCGCGACTCGCGCAGGCGTTCGAGCGGAATGCGGTCGCTTGCGTGCGGCTGTTCGAGCGTGCCGCCGAATGTGAACTCGGGCGCGTGGCCGACAGGCGGCGGGGCTTTTTTGAAGACCAAGACAACCGACGAAACAAACGCATCGCCGAACTGAACATCCTCGGGGTCGAAGCGGTGAGCGCGGATCAGCGTCACACGATCCGTCAGGAAGCCCTTGAGCGCAGCTCCATAGTTGACATCCATGAACTCCGACGGGATGAGCCATGCGGCGTAGCCGTCGTCCTCCATCCATGCCGTGGCGAGCAAGAGGAAGTAGACGTACAAGCCCGCAAGCCCGCTGACCTCGACGCCGGTCATCTTGAACGCGAGCCGTTGCAGGCGTTCCTTGTCCTCGCGGTCCATGTGATGGTGGCGGACATACGGGGGATTCGCCAAGATCAGGTTGGGCGCGGGTGGGCAAGAGCCGTTAGCGACGACGCGCGTGAAATCGCCGCGTACAACCTCCAGCCCTGCATTCGCCCACAGGTCGCGGGCGGCGTCGGCGAAGGCGGAATCGAGTTCGACGCCGACGGCGCTCTCCAAGTGCTTGGGGCCATAGACCGCAAGCGCGGCGGAGAAGAAACTACCCGAGCCTATAGAAGGGTCGGCGAAGCGGATTCCACGCTTGCGCGTGCCGATGAGTGTGCCGACGTAGCGAGCGATATCGACGGCAAGGGCGTTGGGCGTGGCGAACTGGCCGAGGCGGTTCCGCTCGGCTGCCGACTTGGTTGCATCAATCGCCGTCTGAATCGACTGGCGTTGCGCTTCGGTCGTGTTGTCGTGGTGCGCAATCATTCGGTTCACAGTCCCAACTTCGCAAGGTCTTCGATGCGATGCTCCCAAACCCAGTCGATCCCCTCGGCAGCCTCGTAGCCCAAATAGTCGGAGCCGAAATACCCGCAAAGGAACAGAACAAAGCACACGTTCTTGCTGAAGGTGGCTTGGAGTTGGTGGACCTTGGTTGCTTCCTCTTTGCGGCGTTTGTTGGTGTTGGTGAAGTCGCCCGCCGACTTTGCTTCGATCAGCACGGGCAAGTGGTCCTTCCGCAACTTCTTGGGCTGGATCACTACGTCGATGGGGATGTTGACCTTGACGGCCTTTCCGACGCCCAAGTTCATGCGGAACGAATACGTGCCCGCTTCCATCTCCGCGAGTGGCTTCCCACCCGGATGGGATTGCTTCCGGTAGCCCCGCGCATCCAGCCAAGCTCCGACGAGGGCGAGTTGGCGTTGCTCCTGAGCGTTGCGGACGATCGGGTTGGCGACCGCGCTGCACAAACGGTCGGCAACGATCGTCGATGCTCGGTCGCGTTCGTGGTCGGTTGGCTCCTTGCCCGCATCCAGCCACGGGAAGATGTCGCGGTCGAGGAGCTTGGTCAGCACGCGGCAGACTTTGCCCAAGTTCTCGTCAAGCAGTTCCGCCTTCATGCGGGCCGCGAGTTTGCCTTCCTCCATGCTACCGATGAGCGACTTGCTCGCGCTGGCAAGCCCGACTAAGCGGTCAACCGCGAGCGGCGGCGCGGTACACATGCGGAGCGTCGGGAGTGCGCTGGGGTTGGCTCGGAGTGTGGCCGCGTCGAGATTGCGAAGATCGCGTGTGGCGAGGAGCGCGGCCTTGACGTGTTCAGTCGTCTTGACGCGAGTCGAGCGAAACGCCTGCGGCGCGAACTCCATGAACCACTGGTTGAACTGGTCAACAGAGGCCGCGACATCGGCTTTCCAGAGGTGCGGTTTGTCGGCGTTGACTCTGGCTGGCGGCATGTGGCCCTTTCGCGTCCTGCTTCGGGCTGAGTGCTTGCTCTGCTTAGCCATGAACCAATTATACGGATTGCGTTCGGGTCTGTCCAGCCCGGCTCTTGGAGGCCTGTTCGGCCGGTGCGTGGAGAGTATCACGTTCAAGTTGGCGGTTGGCGCTGCTGCTCACGCCTTTAGGAGTCGGTTTCCCGGGCTTCGCGTGCCGGGGGTCTTGGGGCGGAGGTTTTCGGCTTGAACGCGAGATCTCGCATAAGAAACCGGAATGGACGCTCTCCGAGCACCCCAAACGTCTCCCCTCATCCAACCCGAACCGAAAGGTCGATTCTGCGCGGGTTTTACAGGCGTCGGTCCGGGGGTGGGGGGGCAAAATGGAACATTTGGGGGGCAGAATGCTCCGCGCTTGGGGCGGAATGCTCCGTTTTGCCGGCAGAATGGTCCGCGACGGGGGCAGAATGGAGCATTTCGGGGGCAAAATGGTCCGCGACGTGGCAGGAATGGAGCATTCCTCCGGCAAAGTGGAGCATTTTGGGGGCAGAATGGAAGAAAACATCCGGTTATTCGCCGCCCCTTGGGACGCTCTGGGAGGCTGAACGCTGGTGCTGCGGGCGGGGGGCTGCTTTTTTCGGACGGGAGGGGGGAGGAGGCATCGGGCATCAGGCATC
>CALROI020000027.1:0-49797 GCA_943369765.1 Phycisphaera mikurensis NBRC 102666
AGCACGCCGTCGCGCTGGACCTTGGATCGAATGTCCTGTGCGTTGTCGCAGAGGAGTACCCCGGGGAGGTGTTTGTCCGTGAGCGTATCGACGACCTCGCGCACGCCGGTCGAAGTCGTTTCGGGGTGGAGCACGGCCAGAACGACGCCCGCGTCGTGCGGGAGATCTCGGACGTGGGCGATGGTGGTGATTCGGGGAAGGTCCGCGGCGGGCCACTGGCTCAGGATGGGCTCAAGCCAGCGTGGCACGGACTCGCGAAGGCCCGGTCCGGAAACGAAGATCAGCGTGCGTTCCGACATCCGGGCCCCTCGGACGCCGGGATGGGTGCAGCCCGGACAGCGGGCCGCGCGGGGTTTGCCCGGCGTCGTGAGGGGGATCGGCGTTCGGGATGGACGGCTTCAGTTGGAGTCGGCTACCGGGCCCATTTCCTCAGCTCTGGGTCGATCTGGAGCTTCTGGCCCTCTTTGAGATTCAGCCCCTTGATCGTCCCGCCCTTGAACTCCAGGACGTACATCGCCGGGAACTTGCTGTGGTAGCGATGCAGGCGATCTTCGTAAGCTCTGTTGGTCCCGTTTTGGTCCAGGACTTTCTCGGCCTCGGAGCGGGGCGGCTCCGGGACCATCTCGTGCATCGCGGTGACGTTCATCTTGGCGTCGAGGTAAACGATGTCGATCGCGACCGGGCAGTCGCGCATGACAAAGTATCGCTCTTGCGCGCTGGGAAAGACGAAGATCATTCCGCCGTCGGAGGGAATATCGGTCCGGCCGGAGAGGCCCTTGAACTGCTTGGTCGGGGTCAGGGCGGCTTCGAGTGTGAAGGTCTTGTCCGCGATGGTGAGCTTGGTGTCCTTCGGCGCGGTCGTCGCCGAGGGCTTGGTGGTCTGCCCCTCGCAGCCGGCGGTGTGAGATGCGGCGGCGAGGCCGGCGATGCCCATGGCGCGAATGAGAATGTAGATCCAGGTCACGTTGCCTCCGTTCATTCGAGTAGCCATGCGTCGTCCTCCGCGGTGAAGGTCACCGGTCGTCTAGGGATGGTATCGAGGCGGAGTCGATCGCGGAACTCGGCGGCGGAGATCGGGGAGCGTCGGGGGGAGATTCCTGACCAGAACGCGAGGAGGCCCAGCATGCGTTCGGGCGACACGCCCCGGCGCGAGTATGCGGCGACGCGGGTGTCGCCGTGGCGTTTGGCGAGGCGACGGCCGTCGGTGCCCAGCACCAGCGGGAGGTGCAGGTATTCGGGCGGCGGGCCCAAGCGGAGGGCTTGGTACAGGAGGGTCTGGCGGGCGGCCGAATCGAGGAGGTCGTCGCCTCGGACGACGTGGGTTATGCCCTGTCTGTGGTCGTCGACGACGACGGCCAGTTGGTAGGAGGGGGTGCCTCGCTTGGTCCAGACGACGAAGTCGCCGACGATGGACGCGACGTCGAATGACTGGTGACCGGCGAAGAGATCGTCAACCGGTGTGGAGCCTGGTTCCACGACAAGACGCCAATTGGCCGAGGCTTCGTGCCCTTCGGGGAGTCGTTCGAAGGAGCGCGGTCTTGATTCGGGCGGGGTTCGCAGCGCGGCGGGAAAGGCGACATCGTGGGCTCCCTCCTGCGGGGCGGACGCGGCGAGCGAGGCTGCGGCGTCGTCGATCTCGGAGCGGGACTCCCGAGAGGGATAAACGAGCCTTTGGGCGGCGAGGGCGGCCATGGCGGCGGCGTGGTGGGGGAGGTCGGCGGACTGGATCAGGGGCCCGGTGTCCCAGTCGATCCCGAGCCATTCGAGCGTGCGGAGGGTGTCGTCGATGGTGGCGGGTTTGACGCGCGGGGTGTCAAGGTCCTCGATGCGGAGGATGATGCGCCAGCCGAGCTGCCGGGCGAGGGCCCAGGTGATGAGGAAGGTCCGGGCGTTGCCGAGGTGGAGGGCGCCTGTGGGGGAGGGGGCCAGTCGGGTGGTGGGCGCGAGGGGGATTGGTGTTAGTGAGCGGAAACTTGCCGTGGTGGGCTTGGGGGTTGGAGAGTCGGCGTGCATGGGAGGGCAACGGTACACTGTGGGTGTCGCCGACCATGGCGGCGGCCTTGGCCCGTGGTTGAGGGCGTCGGGCTGTCCGTCTGGGTCCTCGGAGTCGTCCAGAACATGGCCAAGACGCCTGTGAAGGGTTCCAAATCAGCTGCTGCGCCCGCGTCTGCGCGATTGAACGATGGGCAGGTCGAGGCGGCGTTGCGGGGTGCGGCGGAGTGGTCGGAGTTGGGCGACACGATCCAGCGGACGTTCCAGTTTCGGAACTTCGTGGAGTCAATGACGTTTGTTCAGGAGGTTGCAGGTGTCGCGGAGAGCGACCAGCACCACCCGGACATTCTGATCAGGTACAACAAGGTGACGTTGACGCTGAGCACGCACGACAGCGGGGGGATCACGCAGAAGGACTTTGACGCGGCGCGGAAGTACGACGCGAGGTTTGACGCGATGGCGGTGAAGCGATGAACCGATGGGTTTGCATCGCGGTGTTGGGCGGGGGTGTTTTGGCTGCCTGCGGATGCCTGCCGACCTCCGAGCCCGGCCTTGGGTCTCGCGATCCGGCGATGCGACTCAACGCGATGCTGGACGCGGCGGCGACGGGTGATCGGGCTGCGGTGCCCGGGCTGATCGCGCGTCTTGATAGTCAGGACGGCGGGGAGCGGCTGCTGGCGATTACTTCATTGAAGAGGATCACGGGGGAGACGCACGGGTACGAGCATGCGGGCCCGCCTGCGGAACGTGACGCGGCGGTCGCGCGATGGCGGGCCTGGGCTGAGGGTGGCGGGGTGGAGAGAATCTCGAAAGACAAGGTGAACCACGAATGAGCCAGGCTGCTTCGCCAACACCGCCTCATATCCAGATCGAGTTGCGGTCGCATCCGCAGTATCTGAGCGGGGTGAGAGAGATGCTGTCGTCGGTCACCAAGCGTCTTGGGTTTTCCGATACTCAATGTTCGCAGGTGGCGTTGGCGGTGGACGAGGCGTTGTGCAACGTGATGAGGCACGGGTACAAGCGGAAGACGGATCAGCCGATCTGGGTCAAGGTGTGGCCTCTGGACGCGGGGCTGGCCGAGGCGGTGGAAGGTGTCGAGGCGGCGGCGATCCGGATCGTGATCGAGGATCAGGCGGAGCAGGTGGATCCGGCGGCGATCCGGAGTCGAAACCTGGATGAGATTCGCCCCGGCGGTCTCGGGGTCCACATCATCAAGGAAGTGATGGACGAGGCGAGGTACGAGAAACGTGAGGGCGGGGTCGGGATGAGGCTCACGATGGTCAAGAAGCGAGTGTCGGAGAAGGCGTCGGGCACGTCGAATGACGGCGGCCTGCGCGGGAGTAGCGTGGCATGAGCAGCGGACTGTCCAAGGTTGATTATGCGGAGAGCGGCGGGACGGCGGTCGTCACGCCATACGGCGAGATAGGTTACGCCGAGGCGACGCAGTTCCGGGCGTACCTCAAGCAGGCGCAGGACAAGAAGACGCCACGGGTTCACGTGGATCTGTCGAATGTGGGGTTCATGAGCACGCCCGGATTGGCGACCTTGGTCGAGGCGCTTCAGACGAGCAAGAAGACGCAGACGGTGCTGGTTCTTTGCGGCTTGCAGGATCGGGTGCGGGCTGTGTTTGAGATCGCCCGGCTTCATACGGTGTTCAAGATCGTGCCCAATCTCGCTGCCGCGTCGGGGTGAGGCTGGATCGGATACAGGGTTGAGCAGGCTCATACCCGGCGGATGGTGCCGGGCTCGCAAGGATGGCGTGCATGTCGGTCAAAGTGTTCCACGATCCCGAAACGCCGCCCAAGCAGCCCTGGTTTGTCGTGCAGTTTCTCGAGGCGGCCGGCTCGCTCGCGTTCAGCACGCTCGACCATCTCGGGAGCGTGATGCGCCTGCTGGCCGAGTCCGTCTGGTGGGTGTTGCGGTCGTGCCTTCCCGGCGGGGCGCGCATCGGGCGACAGGCGATCATCTCGCAGATCGTGCGTGTGGGCGTGCGGTCGGTCGGGATCGTGTCGCTCGTGTCGGGGTGCGTTGGTCTTATCCTGGCGTTCCAGTTGGCGCCACCCTTGGATGATTTCGGGAAGCGGGACCTGATCGCGAACATCATCGGCGTGGCGATCACGCGTGAGCTCGGGCCTCTGATCGGGGCGATCGTGCTGACCGGGTTTGCCGGTGCGTCGATCGCGGCGGAGATCGGGACGATGGTCGTGAGCGAAGAGGTCGAAGCGCTCGAGGCGCACGCTCTCAATCCGGTGCGGTTTCTCGTGGTGCCTCGGGTGCTGGCGAGCGTGCTGGCGATGACGGTGCTGGGGACGCTCTCGACGGCGACGGCGCTCTCGGCGGCGGCGGTGATCTCTTCGATCGGGCTCGGCGTGCCCTGGGAGAGTTTCAAGACAGGGCTGCTCGACCAGGTGAAATTCGTCGACTACATGACGGGCGTCGCGAAGTCGTCGGTCTTCGGTCTTTTGATCGGAGTGATCGCGTGCGCGAACGGGCTCAAGGTCAAGGGTGGCGCGGCCGGGGTCGGCCAGGCGACGACCTCGACCGTCGTGCAGTGCGTGGTGGCGATTGTCATCGCGGACTTGATCTTCACCGCGATCTTCTACGCTCTCAAGCTGTTCTGAACGGCGTGGAGATTTTGAGATTTCACATTTGACATTTCAGATGTCGGCGCGTCATTCCTCGCCGTCGGGCAGTTTCAGTTTCAGCGTGGTGAGCGCCTGCTTGAGGTCCTTGGGGAAGGGGCTGCGGACGTCGATGGTCTCGCGGGTGATGGGGTGGGTGAAGACGATGCGGTGGCTGTGCAGGGCGAGCCTTGGGGCGACGCCTCGCGTGTTGGCGGGGGCGTAGAACCCGTCGCTGAGGATGGGGCATCCGATGGCGTCGAGGTGGATGCGGACCTGGTGCAGGCGTCCCGTCACGGGGCGGCACTCGATCAGAGCCCCGAGGTTGTTCGCGTCCAGAACGCGGTACGCGGTCAGGGCGGGCTTGCCGGCGGCGGAGATGCGTGCGATCTTGACGTTGCGGCTGTCGTAAAGGTCGCCCTGGGCGAAGCCGACGGTTTCCAGGATCGACTTCTTGATGACGCCTGTTTCGTTGCGAGGGCGGCGTGAGCAGATCGCCCAGTAGAACTTTTTGACCTCGCGGGCCTCGAACTGCTCGCGGAGCCCGTCGTAGGCCTCGCGGGAGAGAGCGGCGACGAGCAGGCCGCTGGTCTCGCGGTCGAGGCGGTGGAGCAGGCCGAAGTCGCGTTCCTCGCCGAGCTTCTGGAGGCGGATGCCCCAGGGAGTCTTCTTGCCGGTTTCTTTGTTCTCGGTGGAACCCGCGAACAGCCCGTTGAGGAGGGAATCGGTGAGGTGCCCCTTGCCGGGCTGGGTGACCAGGCCGTGCGGCTTGTCGAGGACCAGGACGTGCTCGTCCTGATGGCGGATTTTGAAACGGACTTTGGCGTTTGGCTCGATGGTGAACGTGGGCACGGGGGAGGGTAGGGACCCCCTTAGGACAATGCGGCCGCGTCGAGATACCAGCGGAGTTCGCCCGCGTGAGGGCGGAGGCGAAGGGCGAGGGGAAGCTCGCCGCTGGGGCTTTTGCGTTGTTCGGGCGGTGTGGCGCGCCACGTCGAGGAGAGTTCAGCGGCGACCTTTTGGCCGACGCCGACGACGGCGAGGAAGCGAGCGGCGTTGAGCAAGCTCAGGGTCATCATGGACCCCAGCCCGCCGGGGCCCTGGGCGATGAGCGCGCCCTCGGGTGCCGCGAGCAACGGGCGCACGAGGGGCGAGACGGGGTCGAGCGAGAGGATGACATGGTCGAGGCGGTCGTGGCCTTTCTCGCGCCAGCCGAGACACTCGCGGAGCGTGGTCTCGTAGGCGGCGAGCGTTGATTCATCGCCTGGATAGGAGGGCGGGAGCGGGTGGAACTGCTCGAGGGGGAGATCGGAGTGATCGACGAGCAGGCCCTTGATGGACTCGCTGCCGCGGGCTTCGTGGTCGGTGTCGGCGATCCACAGGTGGGTGCGCTTCCAGGGGAGGTCTCGCATTTGCGGGTCCCACATGAGGCGGGCGAGGAACGGCTCGGCGGCGGGGGCTGCGGAAACGGCGAGATGGAAATCGCCGAACGCGCGGACGCAGTTGTTGGCTTGAATGAGCAGGTCGGCGCACGCGGCGTCGTAGACCTCGTCGGGGGTGGAACGCAGGACGACTCCGCCCCCGGGGAAGGATGGGCGCAGGTGGGCGGTGGGCAGTGGCTCCAGGCCCAGAAGATCGGACGGCGGGGGTTGGTCAGGGGAGGGGTTCAAGGGTGTGGTGACGCGGTGCGTGTTGTTCGTCTGCGGGGCGGAGACGGAGGCGGCAGGAACCGGAAAGGGCGTTCCTATGGTTGTGCATCATATGGAAAACGGGCCTGAATCGCGCGACGGGATGGGGGGGCGAGCTCCGGTGGGGGGGCGGGGTGCCCGGGAGGGGATGCTCCGGCTGCTGGATGCGAACCTGAACCGGGCGGCCGAGGGCCTGCGGGTCGCGGATGACCTGGCGCGGTTCGTGCTGGATGACGCGGGGCTGAGCGGGGAGTTCAAGGCGATCCGGCACGGGCTGGTGGGGGCGGCGCGGGGTGTGGGGGGGGATGCGGCCGTGAGGCTTCTCGCACGCGACACGGTGGGGGATGTCGGGACGGTGGCGTCGGCGGGGGGGCCGGCAAGCAGGCCCGATGTCGCGAGCGTGGCGGAGGCGGCGTGCGGGCGTGCGGCGGAGGCGATGCGGTCGATCGAGGAGGCCTGCAAGGTGCTTGGGTCGGCAGCGGCCGCCCGTGAGGTCGAGTCGCTCCGGTATCGTCTGTACACGGCGGGCGCGACGCTGATGCTCGGGCTTGGCGGCGGCGGGGCGCGGCAGTGGCGGTTGTGCGTGCTGATCACCGAGTCGCTCTGCACGCATCATGCGTGGGAGCGCGTGGTCGAGGCGGCGATCGCGGGCGGGGCGGATTGCTTTCAGTTGCGTGAGAAGATGATGGACTCGGGCGAGTTGCTGCGGCGGGCGGAGCGGCTGGTCGAGATCGCGCGGGCCCACGCGGCGGCGGACGGCTCGCGGGCGTCGGTCGTTATCAACGACCGCCCGGATGTCGCGATGCTCGCAGGGGCGGACGGCGTGCATGTCGGGCAGAGCGATTTGTCGGTCGCGGACGTGCGGCGACTGGCGGGGTTCATGCTTCGCGTCGGCGTGTCGACGGCGAACATCGAGCAGGCAAGGCGAGCCAAGGCGGACGGCGCGGACTCGGTCGGGCTTGGGCCGATGTTTGCGTCGGGGACCAAGCCCAAGCCTGAACTCGCGGGCGTGGCGTATCTGCGGGCGTTTCTCGCGGATGCGGAGGTTGGCTCGATGCCCCATCTGGCGATCAGCGGGATCACGCCGGAGAACTTTGGTGAATTGTGGGCGGCTGGGTGCCGGGGCGTGGCTGTGTCGAGCGTGGTGTGCGGCGCGCGGGACCCGCGGGCGGTCTGCGAGGCGTTGGTGCACGCTCGGGGCTGAGGAGTGCATTCGCGGTGCGACACTCGATGCTTGAGAATCTGATTCGATCGGCGCTCGCTTCGGCGGAGCCCGGGGCGTGCCTCGCGTGGGCGTGGCCGACGGACCTGGATGGGCCTGTGTATCTGGTTGCGATCGGGAAGGCTTCGCTCGGGCTTGCAGCGGCGGCCGCCGAACGCCTTGGCGAGCGGTTGGTGCGTGGCGTCGTGACGGCGGTGCCCGAGCGATTGGCCGCGGGCAGGCCTGTGGACCTGAGACTCGCGGTGGTGCTGGCGGATCATCCGTTGCCGACGGATCGGAACATCGTTGCGGCGCGAGAGGTGCTTGAGTTTGTGCGCCGGGTTCCGAAGCAAGCGACGCTGCTGGTGCTGCTCTCGGGCGGCGGTTCGGCGCACCTGACGCTGCCTGCGGGCGCGATCACGCTCTCGGACCTTCGTGCCGTCACGGGCGGCTTGCAGCGGGCGGGCGCGACGATCGCGGAGATCAACACGGTGCGGAAGCACTGCGAACAGATCAAGGGCGGGCGGCTCGCAGCGGCGTGTTCGGCTCGGCGGATCGTGACGCTGGCGATGTCGGATGTGGAGGGGGACGCGGCGGATGTCATCGCGTCGGGGCCGACGGTGGGGGACCCGTCGACATTCGCCGACGCCCTCGCGGTGCTCGATCGGCACGATGTGGAGGTGCCGACGGTGCGTGAGCATCTGCGTGAGCGCATGGCGGGCGAGCACGACGACACGCCCAAGCCCGGGGACGTGCGGCTCTCGCGCGGCTCGTGGAAGGTGATCGCCAACAACCGCACGGTGCTGGACGCGGCGGCGGACGCGGCGCGAAGGCTCGGGCTCTTTGTCGTTCGGGAGCACTGCTTTGTGAGCGGCGACGCGGCAGAGAGTGGGCGGCGGTTCGCCGCGTCGCTTCGCGACCTGGCGAGATCGCCATGCGGAACGTGCCTTCTCGCGGGGGGTGAGCCTGTGGTGAAGGTGGGGAGCGGGAGTGGGAGCGGGGGACCGAGCCAGGAATTCGCGCTCGCGGCGGCGGCGGAGATCGCCGGGCTTGATCGGGTCGCGATGGCTGCGGTTTCGACGGACGGGGCGGACGGGCCTCCGGAGGGCGGGAACGACCACGCTGGTGCGATCGTGGATGGCACCACGGTCGCCCGTGGGTTGGCACGCGGCCTGGACTCGCAAGGGTTCCTGGCACGCCACGACTCGGCGGCGTACTTCAGGGCACTTGGCGACTCGATTCGCACCGGACCGACCGGGACGAACCTCAACCACATCTTCATCGGCGTCGCGGGTGATGGTGGAGGCGATGTGGGCTAGTGCTTCTTGAAGAAGCACTTGACCCGCTCGGCCAGGGTCAACTCACTGAGATCCTTGAGTTCGCCCGCGTCGAGGAGCACGCCCCCGCACTGCCTGCAGAGGTCGATCATGACGTGCGGCTGGCGTGGGTCGGGGATCTGCAGCAGCGTCGAATGGTCTCGGGGGCATTCGCGTGTGATGGCGCCGTGAACCTCATAGTCGTAGACCCGTGCGGAGCCGTAGTCGATCTCGTCGAGCTTGAGCCCGGTGTCCTTGGCTTTGATGGTCTTCTCGAGTTCGTACGCATCGAACCAGATGGCCCCGCAGCGGCCGCAATGGTCTACCGAGAAGTCCCCCACGGACATTTTTTCCATGATCATGGCGTCTTTGGGGCAGCGGATCTTTCCGGGAGGGGTGAGGTCCATGGAGAAGTCTAGTACGCCCGACGCCGATTCGGGTGAGCGAGCGGGTTGGGGGCGGCACGGGCGAGGCGGGGCGATTCAGGATCGGGGATACAATGATGGGAACCGGGGGTGCCCGGGCGAGTCCAATCTTCGATGGGTGTGGCGAAATGGAGGCTTTATGGGCATGCGTGCGTCAACCGTTGGTCTTTTCCTGGCAGCCATGTCCGGACTTCCTTTGGCTGTGGCGCAGAACGCGGACAAGCCCGTGGAGTACAAGGTTCCGCCGGCACCCGCTCCGGGGTCCGGAGGGAAGCCGGCTGCGGCGCCGGTCACGGACGGCAAGTCGGCCCTCGCGGCTGCGGCCAAGGCGATGGCCGACGCCAAATGGATCTCGTACCAGGCCAAGGTCGAGGGTGTCGGGATGAACGGGGACTACACCGCGACGGTCACGCTCGAGCGGGCCGAGGCTGGGGGCTGGAAGGTCGCGGTCAAAGGTGAACTCAAGGGCAAGTCCTCGAGCAAGGGCAGGCCCTTCGAGGTGGCGTTCGACGGCGCGTCCGTCAGGTCCATCCGCGAGAGCGAGAAGCAGGTCGGGCAACTGACCGATCCGGCGGACCTGAACGAGATGATGCTGTTCTTCGCGAAAGAGAGAGCAGCCAGCCCGGTCGCGTGGGAGACTCTGGGCGAGAAGGCTTTCACGTTCAGCGACACGGCCGATCTCAAGCTGGAAGAGGCTGCGGATATCGACGGACAGAAGTGTCACGCGGTGCGCGTCACGATCAAGGACGCCAAGCCCGCGGGCGAGGGCGTCGACGCGCTCGGCGGCCTCTACACATTCTCGGCCAAGGACCACATGCTCCGGAAGATCGAGCGATTCCGCCCCAACGCCAAGCCCGGCGACAAGGCGATGCGGACGGTCACCTTTGACAAGGTCGAAGCATCCGAGACGCCCAAGGGCGGAACGTTCGCGCTCTCGGTGCCCAAGGGGTACACCGTGAAGACCGAGGCCGGCAAGAAGGGCCTCAAGCCCATCGAGAAGGCCAAGGAAGACGTCAAGAAGCCGGCGGGCAAGGGGACCTTCAATGTCGGCGATCCCGCGACGGCATTCGAGGGGAAGAACCTTGACGGCGCAACCGTCAAGTTCCCTGAGGATTTCAAGGGCAAGGTTGTGCTGATCGATTTCTGGGCGACCTGGTGCGGCCCTTGCATGGCCGAGGTTCCCCATATCGTGGATTCCTACAAGAAGTTCTCCGGCGACGGGCTCGAGGTTCTGGGCGTGACCATCGACAAGAAGGGTGATGCGAGCAAGGTCAAGCAGACCGTGAGCAACAAGAGCATGAGCTGGGTGCACATTCACGACGCGGATTCCGCGATCGCAACGATCTACAAGGTCACTTCAATCCCGCGCGCGTTGCTCGTGGACGGCGACACGGGCCTCATCCTCGCCGAGGGCAACAGCCTCAGGGGCAAGCAGCTCGAGGAAACCATCGAAAGGGCGATTCAGGCCAAGAAGAAGAAGTGAGCCCCTCCGCACCCGCGGACCGCACCCCGAATCCGACCAACAACCGCACGCGAACCGCGATCCATGGCACTCCCATGGATCGCGATGTTTTTCGGTTCCGCCGCCCTCGTCCACGTTGGCCAGCCGGCCGATGAGCCGCCGCCGGGCGAGACGCCGCGTTCGAGCGAGTCCTCGAGCTGATTCGCGATCGTCGCTGAAGCCGGGAGGAATCGGACCGACCCTGTTCAAAAACCGACAGAGCCCGGACCTTTCGGCCCGGGCTCTGTTCATGATTCATGCGGATCGTTGTTCGTTAGCGGCGACGGCGAACGAGGGCGAGAGCGCCGACGCCGAGAAGGGCCGCAGAGCCCGGGGTCGGGATCGTGTACGCATTGAAGGTGCCCGCGACGGACTGGACGCTCCAGTCGGAGGTGGCCTGGTCAGCGCGGCTGAGGTGATCGACGCCGGGGTCGAAGTTGCTGCCCGTGGTGATCACGTCGAACGTGAAGGTGTCGTTCCCGGTGAGCCCGAGGAGGGCGCGGGAGACCGTGAAGGTCTGCTGCGTGCCGATCGAGGTGCCGGAGATCCCCGCAGCCCCGTAGGTCGCAGCCAGGAGGGTGTTGTCGTTGTTGCCGGCGTTGGTCATCTGACGGAGTTCGCCGCCGAAGTTGCTCCCGCCGTCGTCGGCCCAGGAGGCAACCCAGAAGTCGATCCCCTGGCCGCCCCAGGAGACGTTGCGGCCCCAGCCGTTGCCGGTGCTGTTCACGCCGCCGGGCGTGTTGATCCCGATGCAGTACTTGCCCCACGCGTTGGCGTCGAGGCTGCCCCGGACGTTAACCGTGAAGAAGAGGTTGGTCGCGTCGTGATCGACGACGACGCTCGTGATATCAAGGTGATCGAACCCGTTGTTGAACAGATCGTTCGACGAGTCCGTGTACGTGACGCCGGCGTTTGCCACGCCCGCGACCGCGACGAGCGCGGTCAAAGCAGCCATCTTCATGTCTCAAACTCCTGTCTCTCCCTCGGCCGTAACGCATCCGGCGTCTTTGGAACGAGGGACTCCTAAGGGCTTCCGCCCACACCATACTAACGCATCCTGGGCGAAATCCAAGGTGAAACTGGACTGAAAACGCGCGTGCAGAGTCTTTTTGAGCGTCGGAAACACCCAAGAAACGTTTCGAGCGGCGAGGCGGAAGTTATCGCTCCGTCGTTTCGGCCACTTCGGCGGATTCCTCGTCGGGCATCTCGGGGGCGTCCCCGGCGGGGATCACATCCTCGATCGGCGGGAGCGGCTCGGGCTTGGCCTCGCTCGCGTTTATCTTGCTGTCGATGGTTTCGTGCCCAGGCGAGGTCGGCACGCCAAGATACGTCAGCGTACGTTCCATGATGCGGCGGTTGACGGGTCCCGCGGTGAGCGAGCCGTACGCGCGGTTGGTGTGCGTGAGCTTCGGGCCCGGATCGTCGATGATGACCAGAATGACGACGCGCGGGCTCTCGGTGGGGCCCGCAGCGAGGAAACTCGCGGTGTACTGCTTGTCGAGGTACCCGCGGACGCCGTGGGGGAGACGCTTGCCCTCGGGTGCTTTGCCGACTGGGATCTTGGAGGTTCCGCTCTTCCCGAACATCGAGTAACGCCAGGTCTTCTCTTCGGGCGAGCTGGTCGCCATTGATGTTTCCATGCGCTCAGCGACCTGCGCCATGGCTTCGCGGGTGAGGATCGCGACTTTGCTCGGGAGCACGCGGAAGACCACATCGCCCTGCCTGGACTGTTCATCGCCCGCGAGGATGCGGATGGGAGGCATCGTTCCCGCCGACTCGCCTTGTCGTGCGAAGTTGGAGAACGCGCGGACCATCTGCACAGGGGTGACCGCCACTTCGTTGCCGAAGGCGACCGAGTGCGTCGAGGAGATCTTCCAGTTCGCGATCGAGGTCACCAGGCCGCCGCTCTCGCCGGGGAGGCCGATCCCGGTCTTGGACCCGAACCCGAATCGCTTGACCGCGTCGTGCAGCTGGCCGAAGGAGAGTCGCTCGGCTCCCTTGCCCATTCCGATGTTGGAGGAGTTGATGAGCACGTCGGTCCAGGTCTGGCTGGCCTTGGCTTTGACGTCGCGGATCTCGCGGCCGTACGAGGTGACCCAGTAGCCGTTCTCGGTGTCCACGACATCGCTCGGGCGCATCTTGCCCAGTTCGGTGATCGTCGACCACACGAACGCCTTGAACGTCGAGCCCGGCTCGTACACGCTCTCGACGCAACGGTTGTGCCCCAAGGCGGGATGGATTGCGCGGCCCTTGTCCTCTTTGATGACCTTGTAGCGTCTCTCAGGGACATACTCGGGCGACCCGGGGGACGGCTTGTTCCCGATGAGAACGAATGGGTAGTCCATCGCATCGGGTACCGTGCGGATGATGTCGATCATCGCGAGAACTTCGCCGGTCGCGGGGTCGAGCACGACGCACCGTCCGCCGGCGGCCTCGGTGTCCATCACGCCGCGGTAGAGCTCCTCCTGGGCGATGCGCTGGATCTCAAGATCGATGGTCAGGCGGATGTCCTCGCCGGCCTTGGCCGGGATGACGTCGCCCTGACCGATCCAGAGCGGGCGACCGGCCGCGTCGCGGACAAAGCGGACCTTGCCCGCATCGCCGTGGAGTCGATCGCCGAGGAGCTTCTCCGCACCCACCGTCCCGTTGGCATCGACGCCGAGGCGCCCGACGAGCGGGGCGACGGTCGGGCCTCCGGGGTACTCGCGAACCGGGACGCGTTCGAGCACGACACCGGGGAAGTTCAGAGCCTTGATCGCGGCCGCCTGCTCCTCCGTCAGCGCGCCGGTCAGCGGAACATACCGAGAGGGCCTCTTGAGTTTGGGCGCGATCGGGAGGAGATCCTCGGGCTTAAGGATGCTCTGCGGCAGCGCGAACGGCTCGCCGCCGCTCTCGGGCGCGATGAAGGTGGGAATCTCCGGAATGGGATCTTCCTCGGCCTCGAGGGCGTCACTCTCCGCAGCCGCGAGCAGAAGCTCACGTCGAAGATCGTTCTCGCGCAGCGCGTCACTGAGAGCCTTCCCGATCTCAACGGGGCTTTTCCCTGTGGCCTGAGCCAGTTCGAAGATCACCTTGTCGAGGGAAAGCGGCTTCTTGAGCGCCGCGAGCTTCTCGCGTTCGAGCATCGTCGGGTCGATGACGACGCGCGAGCCGAATCGAGTCGTGCTCAGCACCCGCCCGCGCCGGTCCATGATGTCACCACGAACCGCGAGTTCCGGGCGAACGCTCACACGCGTGCCCACGGTTTCAAGCAAGCGTGTGGGTGGCTTGGTCTGGAGCATCACGACGCGCCCGACCACCACGCCCATCGCGACCGTCGCGAGCCCGACCATGACCAGCCCGGTCAGGTTGACACGGGAAAGCCCCGCGGGCGCGGGCTCGTTGGAAGCAACATACGGCAGAGTCTTCTGATTCAAGGTGGACACCCCTGCTGGGAGGGCGAAGGCGGATGCTGTGCGGAGTGCCGTCGGACGAAACGCACCTTGGGCGGCCGCTTAGCGAGGCGAAGGCGTGGGGGCGGGCTTGCCGGAGACGGGGACCGTCGTCGGGCCTCTCTGGACGTAGATGTTCCGATCGACGGGCTTGGGCGATCCGTTGCCGTCGACGGGAGTTGCGGGAGCCATGATGAGCGGACGGAGTTCAGCCTTGCCCGCGACCATCGTCCCCACCCGCTCGGGGGTGACAAACTGCCCGATGTCGGCCCGGACCGCGAGAAGGCGTTCGTCCAGCCCGCGCACGCTGAGCTGGACCTTGGCCAGTTCGTGCGTGACCACGAGGCGCGACTGCCGAAGAGCCAGCAGCCCGCACGCGGTTCCGCACGAGACCAGGATGACAACGACCAGTTTGGCGAACATCGGACAAAACCTCACGTGGGGGTCGGGTGGATGCTCCCTCACGCGGGCGAGGGAGACCGGAAATCAACGGGAAGCGGTCGTCTTGGGGAGCGTCAGTACATCGCCGACCGCGAGCGTATCTTCGCGTCCGCGGAGGGACGGGTTGAGCTCGCGAATCTTGGCGATGGAAACGTTGGCCTTGCGGGCGATGCTGCTCAACGAGTCGCCCGACGCGACCTTGTAGGTCACGACCGGCGTCATCGCTTCCAGCGGACGGTCGGCGATGGGCTTGTTCGGGGCGATCACCGGCACCGTGGGCTTGCCGGCGTACGGCAACGCCTTCCCGGTCAGCACATCCTTGGCGGGAAGGTTGAGCTTCTGGTTGAGCTTGAGTGCCTTGCCATCGGTCAGCTTGTTGTACTCGGCGAGCTTGGTGTGCAGCGAGGCATCCCCGTACTGCTTCTTGCAGATCGAGTAGAGCGTGTCACCCGACTGGATCGCGTAAGCGGTGTCCGCAATGGCGGTGGGGGCGGGGAAAAGAGAACCAGCCGAACCGCCATCGATCGGGCTTTGATCGGGTCCGACTGCGAAGCCGTTGCCGTCGGTCTTTCCCGACGGCTTGGTCTGATTGATCACCGTGTGGTCTGGACCGGACTCGACCTTCGGCTTGGGAGCCGGGTCATTCTCGGGGAGCTTGACGGTTGGCGTGTAGGCGTCGTCGGCCTTGGTGCCGACGGTCGTGAGCCGGCTGGGGTCATCCCCGGTCATGGGGGCGACCATCGACGCCGTGTCGGATTTCTTCACGTGATCGGTAATTAATACCCCAACCACAAGAACAAGTGAAAGGCCGACGATCAGTGCGAGTTTAAGTTCACGGGTCACGCCTGCATCCTTGCCCACCGGCCCGGCATCCAAACCGAGTACCCAGTGGCACTTAAGTTACCCATCGGCACAGCACAGCCTCAGGACGATCCATCGTCCCGCCGTCACCGACTATTGCGACGAATCCCCGTCCGGGAACTCGACAACTCCATCATAACGACTTGCGTCCGTCTGTCACGTCCGAAAGCCTGACCGCGCGGAACTTTGCCGACCTTGATCTCGGGTTTCCCGCAATCTCGTTCGGCCCGGCTTCCGCCGCGCCGCCGGTCACATCCGTCACCCACCCCGCCGACTCCCACGCTGCGAACGCACGTTTCACGCGCCGGTCCTCCAGCGAGTGAAACGAGATCATCCCGACTCGCGCCCCCGGCCTGAGCCAGGCGCCCTCGCCTCTTCCGGTCGCCAGCCGTTCGGCCGTCCGTCCGACCGCGGCGAGCAAGGCGTCGAGTGCTCCGAGTTCGTCGTTGACGGCGATCCGGAGGGCTTGGAAACTCTTCGTCGCGGGATCCGTCTTGGAGCCGTAACGGGGCCTGAGCCCCGAGCGCACAACCTCGGCGAACTTGCCCGTGGTTGTTATCGGCGACTCGGCCCGAGCTTGCGCAATCTTTCTGACGATCCCAACGGCACCCTCCTCTTCCCCGAACTCGCGCAAAATCCGGATGAGTTCGTTCGGCGGCAGGGTGTTCACCAGCTCGGCGGCGGTGACCGGCATCGTGGGGTCAAGACGCATGTCGAGCGGGCCGTCCCGCATGAACGAGAACCCACGCTCGGGGTCGTCCATCTGGTTGGACGAGAACCCGAGATCCGCGAGCACCATGTCGGTGCTGAGGGAAGACTTCTCCATTCGCCAATGCAGGTCGGCGAAGTTGCCGGGGAGCGTGAGCGTCTCGATCCCCGGAGCAGCGGCGGCGACCGCAGCGGCGGAGGCTTGGAGGTTGCCGGGGTCGACATCGTTCAGCACGACGCGGCCACTGGGCATGAGCGAGCGGGCGATGAGTGCAGCGTGGCCGCCGAGACCCGCGGTGGCGTCGGTATACGTCTCGCCTTGTTTGGGCGCGAGAGCGGCGAGGACCTCAGCGGGGAGGACGGGGATGTGCGAGCGTGCGGGCGGGGGAGATGAGGAGGGTGGGAGGGGCACGGGCGACGGTAGGGAATCCGAGGCTTCGAGGACTCAGCCTCGGTGTGAGAGGACAAAAACTGCTTGCTTTGCGGGGACATTTCGGGTAGACTCTTGGCACGCAGCGGTGCTGCATGCTCAAGGTTTGACTATGACTGCGATTGCCTGATCATCCTGTGCCTGAGTCGACGCTGATACGGCGCGTTCCGGTGTATTCGGGGCTGCCGATCGGCGAGACCAAGCGGTCCTTGCCCAAGGATTCTGACGTGCGCCCCTTCCTCGGGTGAAGGTGGCTGTGCATCGTCGGCGGGATTCGGCCCCCACATTTCCACCGTGTTTGCCCGACGTTCCACGGATGCCCCGTGGTTTGGCATCGGCGCGGCGCGTGGTGGTTCTCAACTTCATTCAGAGGTGTCGTGCGCGATCAGCGTGGCTGATCTCGCGTGCGGCAGGTTTGTCCGATGTTTGTCGTCGGCGGTGGCTCGCTGCGCGCCGACTGGTCCCCCCCAACTTCCAATGTCACACAAATCACGTCCCGAGTCCGATTTCCGTTGCATCACCTGCGGCTGGCAGGTTCCCGCCAAGTCCTTTGGCACGTCTCACCGCAACCACTGTCCTCGGTGCTTGTGGTCGCGTCACCTCGACGATGAGCCCGGCGACCGCCGCTGCGCGTGTCGCGAGGGGATGGAGCCCATCGCGATCGAGGTTCGCAAGGATGGCGAATGGGCCCTCATCCACCGCTGCACCGGCTGCAGCGTCATCAAGACCAACCGCGTCGCGGGCGACGACCAGGAACGCTCGCTGCTCGCCCTCGCGCTGCGTCCCATCGCGAACCCGGCGTTTCCGCTGGATGATCTGCGGGAGTGAACATCGGCCGCCGAAGAAGTTCTACAATCCGCGATGCTCACCAAAGCCATCGCGTCTCACTTCGCCGACGCGTGGGTTGCCGCGTGGAATGCGCGGGACTTGCCGCGGATCCTTGCCCATTACACCGACGATTTCGTGATGGAGTCGCCATTGATCGCGTCGGTCGCGGGGGAAGCGTCGGGGATGCTGCGTGGCAAGCAAGCGGTGGGGGCGTATTGGCAGGCTGCGCTGGATCGTTTTCCGGATCTGAGGCTGGCTTTGCTGGGGGTGCACGTGGGGGCTCGCAGCATCGTGATCCGGTACCGGTCGGTGCTGGGGCTTGTCGCGTGCGAGACTCTGGAGTTCAACGAAGCGGGGCTCGTGGTGCGGGCTTGTGCTCACTACAACGAGACCGACTTGGCAAAGGCTGCGGCGGACCAGACGTGGATGGCGGTCTCGCACCTGACGCCGATCTTGAACGTGAGCGATCTGGTCGCGAGCGTGGCGTGGTTCGAGAAACTCGGATGGCGCACGTGCTGGACGTGGGGCGAGGGTGGGGCTGGCCCGACGTTCGGAGCGGTGGGCGCGGGGGAGTGCGAGATCTTCCTGTGCCAGAACGGGCAGGGCGGGCGTGGGAAGGGCGCGAATCGATCGACGTTCACCGGCTCTGTCGAGGACGATTCAGCCGACAAGGGGTGCTGGATGAGCGTGTGGGTGGATGATGTGGACGCCGTGCACGCCCGGTGCGTCGCGGAAGGCTTGGAGGTGACGCACCTGCCGACGAACGAGCCTTGGGGCGTGCGCGAGATGCATGTGAGGCACCCGGACGGGCATGTCTTACGGATCAGCAAGGGGATCGGGTCTGGGTGAGGCGGATGCGTCGGTGGGGACGGTTCGACCATTGCAAAGATCGCGCGTCGGTGGTGGTGGGGGAGTGTTGATGGCCAACTGCTGTGCCACTGAGATCGACCGCTTCGGGCGATCTCAGTGGTTGGGCCCGGTTGATACCGACCCCGGCTGTTTTTCCCGCTGACTGGGTCCCGGGCGGACACAGTCAGCGGCAGGGCTCAGGGCCACCCGCGCGGCATTCACCTCTCGGAAATCCAGTCAGCGGGACGAGCCACGCGCCCTCCAAACCACACCCCAGAGCTCGCCGAATCGGGCCCCACCCTCAACTTTGGTGTCTCGCTGAGTCCGAGAAGTTGCTGAGGGCAGTCGCTTGGGTAGGAATCCAGACGCTCCACCGGATGCGCCATCGGGCATTGGGGAGCGTTGTGTAAGATGCTATGAATCGAGGGGCCGTCGTCTCGCGAGACTTGGTTCCTCTCGAATCTGGCTGGCGTTGGAACCGAGGGAACACGAGGCTGAGATCGAGGAAGGTAAGGGACGATGAAGCAGTCGATGCAGGCGTGCGTGATGTGGGCGGCGTGGATGGTGCTGGTTGTGGTGGGGCCGAGCGCCGCCTTTGCCCAGTGCGAGGGCCGGTGGCTGACGGCTCCCGAGCATGTGCCTCCGACCTTGAACGGGAGCGTGCTCGCGCTTGCGGTAGCACGCAATGGCGAACTTATCGCCGGCGGCGGCTTCAACCGCGCGGGCGGCGTCGCGGCCCAGAACATCTCCCGCTGGGATGGTTCGTCGTGGGCACCGTTGGGGGGCGGCCTGACCGACGGCAGGGGAGGTAGCCCGAAAGCGATGGCGGTGCTGCCCAACGGGGACATCGTTGCCGGAGGCCTGTTTACAACCGCGAGCGGCGTCACGGTCAATCACATCGCGATCTGGAACGGCACGACGTGGTCGCCGATGGGGTCGGGGATGGGCGGCACTGGCGTGGTTTATTACGTGCGCGCGCTCGCGGTGCTTCCCAACGGCGACGTCATTGCGGGAGGCGAATTTTCGATTGCGGACGGCGTTCGGATGAACTACATCGCGCGATGGGACGGCACAGCATGGTCCCCGATGGGCAACGGCATGAACGGCCCTGTTCATGCCCTTGCGGTCCTTCCGAACGGCGACGTTGTCGCGGGGGGGGCTTTCACGAGGGCCGGTCAGGTCACGGCCAATCGCGTGGCACGCTGGGACGGCTCGTCGTGGATGCCGATGGGGGCCGGGTTCAGGGATAGTCGTGTAGAGGCTCTTTCCGTGCTTCCCAACGGGGACGTCGTTGCGGGAGGGTCGTTCGCTCGGACCGGCGACGTCTTTGTAAACTCCATCGCACGCTGGAACGGCACGACGTGGGCTCCGCTTGGGACCGGGATGAACCGATCTGTGTACACCTTGGCGGTTCTTCCAACGGGTGACCTTGTCGCAGGCGGCGATTTCGACGTTGCTGGCGGAGTCAGCGCGAACCGCGTGGCGCGGTGGAACGGCACGACGTGGGCACCGCTTGGAGCCGGGACGAACGACACCGTGAACGCGATCGTCGTGCTTCCGACGGGTGAGCTTGTTGCGGGCGGCGACTTTGTATACGCGGGGAACGTCGAGATCGAGCGCATTGCGCGATGGGACGGCGCAACATGGGCACCCTTCGGTGAAGGTTTGAATGGGAACGTGTTAGCATCGGTGGTTCTTCCGGACGGGAATCTCGTCGCGGGAGGTGGTTTCACAACCGCGAGCTATGTCACAGTGAATTGCATCGCGCGATGGGACGGTTCGACCTGGAGCCCCTTGGGGGCCGGGATGAACGACTATGTGCACGCTCTTGCCATACTTCCCGGCGGGGGCATCGTCGCGGCAGGAAACTTCAACAGAGCCGACGGCGCGACAGCGAACCGCATCGCCCGCTGGGACGGCACTGCGTGGGCTCCCATGGGGACCGGGATGAACCAACTTGTGCGCGATGTGGCTGTGCTTCCCGACGGAGGCGTCGTCGCGGGGGGAAACTTCACGACTGCTGGCGGGGTCACGGTCAACGGCGTCGCACGCTGGGATGGTGTAGCGTGGAATCCTCTCGGAACGGGGCTTCAGAGCTTCGTGAGAACCCTTGCAGTGTTCTCCAGCGGCGACCTCGTTGCGGGCGGCGGCTTCAACTTTGCCAGCGGTGTGCTGGTGAATAAAATCGCCCGTTGGGATGGCACAGCGTGGCACCCGATAGGAGAAGGAGTGAACGGACAGGTGCACGCGAGTGTTGTGCTGCCCAACGGCGACCTTGTGGCCGCGGGCAGTTTTACTTCCGCCAGCGGCGTCAGCGCGAACCATATCGCTCGGTGGGATGGCACTGGATGGGCCTCGCTTGGAACGGGGACGAACGACACTGTGAACGTCCTCACGGTGCTGCCCAACGGTGACCTCGTCGCAGGGGGCGAATTCACCACCGCGGGAGGCGTCAGCGTCAACTATGTCGCTCGATGGGATGGAACAGCGTGGGCTCCGTTTGGATCCGGGATGAACCGCGCTGTGTACACCCTCACTGTGCTGCGGAACGGGGACCTCGTCGCCGGGGGCGGTTTCTTCACCGCGGGCGGCGCGACCAGCGCGTACTGGGCACGCTGGAGCGAGAACGGTGTTCCGTGGATCGCCGGTCAACCCTCGCCCGGGTTGGTCCGAACTGGGCAGAGCGTCACGCTCTCGGCCACGTGCGCCTCTGGGTACGACTCTGACGGGCCGATCGCGTTCCAGTGGCAGCGAAATGGCGTGAACATCATCGACGGCCCCGGCGGAGCATCGTCCGGCGGCGGCACCGTAGCAGGTGCCAGCGGTTCGCTGACGTCCACGGGCACGACCTCCAGCCTCGCAATCACCACGGCCCAACTCACGGACGCGGGCGCCTACACCGTCGTTTTCACCAACTCCTGCGGGGGCGTCGTCAGTCAGCCTGCCAACGTTGGGGTGACGTGCCTCGCCGATTTCAACCGCGATGGGAATGTGGATCGCCTTGATTACATCGACTTTGTGGGAGCCTTTGAATCCGGGAAGCCAGAATCGGACTTCAATGACGATGGGTTCGCGGACTTCTTTGACTACGGCGGCTTCGTCGAAGCGTTTGAGAATGGATGCTGAACTGCCAGCCTGGAAGGAACTCGCGATGCGTGTCGCCGAGTCCCTTGGTTGATTCGTTGACCGACGACGGCGGGATTTCAATCGCCCGAAGGCGTCATGGAACGGCGGATGGGCTGTCGCTCATCCGGCCGATCGGAGACGGGGATACGCGTCTACGCCACAGAGAACACCTTTGCTGACGCTGGGTGCCGTAGAGACTGGAGGCCTGAGCAGCACTTACGCGCCCGGCGACCCCGCCGCGGCGGCGGCGACTTGTTTGACGGGGACTTTGCCGCCGCCTTGCCATTGAACCATGACGCCGACGAGGGCGACGGCGCCCCACGTGATGGCGATTCCGATGGGGCCCATCTGGACCTTGCTGGCCAGTTCGGGGTTCATGGCGTCGAGCAGCCAATAGCCGCAGGTGATGACAGCGCCGCCGCCGAGCATCGCGGTGACAAGCGAGGCGCACTTCTGAGGTGCGGCGAGCCCGAGCAGCAGCCCCAGAATGAACCCGCCCGCCGCGGCGAGCATGAGCATCTTCTGACTCTGCATCGGGAGCGCGTCCCATCGGCCCTTGATGTCCTGGCGGAGTTCCTCCGCGTAGCCGTGGACTTTTTCCGCAGCGTCACCCTTGCTGAGGCGGAGTTCTTCGCGGATCTTGGAGGTCTTGTCGGCGACGGAGTCCTTGAGGGCTTGGATGGCTTTCTGGGTCTCGGAGGGTTCGGGGAGTGCGCCGGGCGTGCGCGAGAGGGTGACGGTGGCCCCGACGATGCCGATGGCGGCGAAGACGAACGCGGCGGAGACGCCCATCGCGAGTTTGAACGCGACGAGCGAGATGACCAAACCCGCGACGAGTCCGCCGGCGAGACCGGCGTAGACGGCGGGGAGCCCAAAGACCGTGGCGGTCTGTGCGATGCCCGGAAGGACCATCGCGCCGATCCAGGCCCCGCCGAGGGATCCGAGTACGACAAACGCGGGTTGGATGACGCGGCCGCCAGCGAGCCACAGGATCATGCCGGCGACGAACCCGGCGCCGACGAGGAGGTGGATGCCCAGCGGGAGGCCTTGGGCGGCCGCGAGAAAGGCGTCGAATTGCCGAAAGACGTCCGAAAAGCTCATACCGACCTCCGTCCCACCCAATCCTCACCCAATCGCCGTTTCTTGCCGCCGTGGATGCTGGAGACCCGGCGACACTATAACGTTGGGAGCCCGCCCGAGCCGATTGCATCCTTCCGGGGTGTTTGTGCCCCGCCAGCCGGGTCAGATAACTCTCTCAGATCGTCTTTCCATGCCCAAGAAAAAGCCAACCAAAGCCACGCCGAACCCCAAGCCCCCCCTCGCGCCGGCGCGTCGCGCCAAGCCTGCCGGGCCGCCGCCGGAGGCGACGGCCAAGCCTGCAAACGCGGCGGAGAAGCGAGCCCTTGAGGGTTTGCCGCAGTTTCGGGACAAGATCGATGCGCTGGACAAGAAACTCGTCCAGTTGCTCAACGACCGGGCGGAGCTGGTGGTCGAGGTGGGTCGCCTGAAGCGGGCGGCGAAGTTGCCGATTTATGCGCCCCACCGCGAGGCGGAGGTTTTGGATCGGGTGACAACGTCGAACAAGGGGCCGTTGCCGAATCGTGCGCTCGAAGGCGTCTACCGTGAGCTCATGTCGGGCTCGTTCCAACTCCAGCAGCCGCTTCGCATCGGGTTCCTCGGGCCTCCGGGTTCGTTCAGCCATCTGGCGGCCGTGCGGCACTTTGGGACGTCGGTGGCGTTCGAGGATCTGCACGAGATCGAGGGCGTCTTCACCGAGGTGGTGCGCGGGCACGTGAACTATGGGCTCGTGCCCATCGAGAACTCAACGGGCGGCGGGATCGTCGAGACGCTCGACGCGTTCCAGAAGTATTGCCGCGATCTGCATGTGTACTCGGAGGTGCAACTCGAGGTGCACCATTGCATGCTGGCGCAGTGCGAGCCCAAGCAGGTTCGGCGGATCCATAGCAAGCCCGAAGTGTTCAGCCAGTGCCGGCATTGGCTGGCGACGCAGTACCCGCAGGCGCAGCTCATCCCCGCGGCCAGCAGCAGCCGTGCGGTGATCACCGCAGCGGAGGAATGTGCCAAGGCCCGCGAGATCGGTGCGGAGCCCGCGACGGCGGCGATCGGGAGCGAGCTGGCAGCGGAGCTTTACGGCTTGAAGGTGCTGTTCGCGAAGATCGAGGATAATCCGAACAATGTGACGCGGTTCTTTGTGATCAGCCGTGCGAAGGCGCAGCGGAGCGGGGACGACAAGACGAGCATCATGTTCGCGACGGCGGACAAGCCGGGCGCGCTGGTGAGTGTGCTGAAGGTCTTTCAGGATCACGGCGTGAATTTGACGCACATCGACAAGAGGCCCAGCGGCAAGCAGAACTGGGCGTACACGTTCTTCATCGACGCGGCGGGGCACCGAGAGGACCCGGCGGTGGCGAAAGCAATCGCGGAAGCAGCGACGCATTGCAATGAATTGCACGTGCTGGGGAGCTTCCCGCGGAGCAAGCGGATTTTGTGAAGAGCCACTGACATCTCGCGTTTGGAGCCGCGTCACTGGTTCGGCGCGGGTCTCTCGAAGGGCCTCCATCCACTGACTGTGGCCGGGGCGGCCACAGTCAGTGGCACAGCGAGGGGAGACGACCGGTTATTGTGAGAAGCGGTTGGGAATCGTCGGGTGCGAGGGGTCGGATAGACTGGGTGCTATGGACGCTTCGGAGAGCCCGACGATCACGATACTGCTGAAGGATGGAGTCCCCGCTGCGGATCGGCTGGGGCAGTTGCTGCCTTTGGTGTATGACGAACTCCGACGGGCGGCGCAGCAATGCCTGAAGGGGGAGCGGGCGGGGCACACGCTTCAGGCGACGGCGCTCGTGCACGAGGCTTATGTGAAGTTGGTGGGGCCTCGGGAGATTCCGTGGCAGAACCGGGCGCATTTCTATGCAGCGGCGGTGCAGGCGATGCGGCGGATCGTGATCGACCACGCGAGGGCTCGGACGGCGGCGAGCCGTGGGGGGGCGGAGGGTCAGTCGCGTGCGGAAGTGGAGGGTGCCCGGCGGGCGGCGCTTGGGCTCTCGGGGTTGCCGGATCTTGACTCGGCGGAGGAGGCGGCGGGATTTCTGATCCTCGATGCTGCGGTTGCTCGCTTGGAGGGGGTCGATCCGGACGCGGCGGAGATTGTGCGCCTCCGCTATTTCGGGGGGCTGACGATCGAGCAGACGGCGGAGGCTCTGGGTGTTTCGGCGCCGACGGTCAAGCGGGCGTGGGCGTTTGCTCGCGGATGGCTCAAGGAAGCGATCGAGTCGGGGCGTGTCTGACGGTTTCGAGGAGTGCGGCGATGAGTGACGGCGAACACGGGACGCTGCGACGCGTCTTTGATCTTGTGGCGGAAGCGCAGCCCGGTGAAAGAGGCGGCATTCTCGATCGTGAGTGCGTTGGTCGGCCCGAGATGCGGCAGCGTATCGAGGCGATGCTTGCGGCTGTGGAGGACGACCGGTTTCTGAAGAGCCCGACGGCGCACGGGGGGATTGCGCGTGCGGCTGATCTTTCGGGGGCCCGTATCGGGCCTTACGCGCTGATCCGGTTGCTGGGCGAGGGTGGGTTCGGGTCGGTGTACCTCGCGGAGCAGGCCGAGCCGATCGCCCGCCGGGTCGCGTTGAAGGTTCTGAAGCCGGGGATGGATTCGCGGGAGATCTTGGCGCGGTTCGATCAGGAGCGGCAGGCTCTGGCGATGATGGACCATCCGAACATCGCTCGCGTGCTTGACGCGGGCACGACTGCGGGCGGCCAGCCCTATGTGGTGATGGACTTGGTTGAGGGGGAGCCTCTCGCGACGTTTTGTGATACGCAGAACATGTCGGTGGGTGGGCGGCTTGAGCTCTTTGTGCAGATCTGCGGCGCGGTGCAGCATGCGCACACGAAGGGGATCATTCACCGGGATCTCAAGCCTTCGAACGTGCTGGTCTCGGTGCAGGACGGGAAGCCTGTGGCGCGGGTGATCGATTTCGGGATCGCAAAGGCGGTGGCGGGGTCGGCCGGGCAGAGGGCCAACCTGACGGAGCAGCAGCAGTTCATCGGGACGCCGGAGTACATGAGTCCCGAGCAGGCGCGGGGGTCGCTTGATCTGGACACAAGAACCGATGTGTATTCGCTGGGCGTGCTGCTGTACGAGTTGCTGACGGGGAGCACGCCGTTTACGACCAAGGAACTCAGGCTCGCGGGGTACGAGGAGATGCAGCGGCTGATCCGGGAGGTGGACCCCCCGAATCCCTCGACGAGGCTGGCGCGTTCGATGGAGCAATTGCCGAGCGTGGCGTTGCGTCGCAAGACCGAGCCGCAGCGGCTTCGTGCGACGGTGCGCGGGGAACTGGACTGGATCGTGATGAAGGCGATCGAGAAGGATCGTCAGCGCCGGTACGACAGCCCGAGCGGGCTTGCGGCGGACATCGCGCGGTACCTGTCGGGCGAGCCGGTTGTCGCCGCTCCGCCGGGGGCTGCGTACCGCGTGAGGAAGTTCGTGCGTCGCAACCGCGTGCTGGTCTCCGCGGGGGTCATTGCAGCGGCTGGGCTGGTGCTCGGAGCGGCGGGTTTCGCGTGGCAGGCGTCGGTGGCGCGGGGCGAGCGCGACACGGCGAAGCTGGACCGTGATCGCGCGGTCCGGGCGGAGGAAGAGACCAAGAAGCGTGCGGACGAGCTCGAGAAGGTCTCGGCGTTCCAGTCGCAGATGATCGTGCAGGTCGATCCGTCCCGGGCGGGCGTGCTGTTGAGCGACGACGTCCGGGCGAGGCTGGACAAGGCGCTCGAGAAAGCGGGCGTGGCCAAGCCGGAACGCGACGCGCAGGTCGAGACCTTTGTGAAGCTCTGGGGCAACGTGAACGCCACTGACGCGGCACGGTCGCTGATCGACAACACCATCCTGTCGCCGGCGGTCAAGGCGATCGACGAGCAGTTCAAGGAACAGCCCGCGATTGATGCGGCGTTGTGCCACGCGCTCGCGGACGTGTACGACACGATCGGGATGCGTGACGCGGCGATGCCTCTGGCGGTACGGGCTCTTGAGATCCGTCGGCGTGTGCTGGGCGATGACGACCCCGCGACGCTCAATTCCATCAACAATCTCGGGTACCTGTTGCAGGTCCAGGGGAAGCTCAAGGAAGCCGACCCGTTGATCCGCGAGGTACTTGAGCGCAAACGGCGTGTGCTGGGCGAGGACCATCTTGAGACCATCGTGTCCGTTAGCAACATGGGCTCGCAGATGTGGTACACCGGCGACCTGGAGCAGTGCGAGAAGTACTATCGCGAGGCGCTTGAGAAGGCCCGCCGCACGCTGGGCGAGGGGCACAACATCACGATTCGAACGTTGCAGACGGTCGCGATGGTTCTTCGCGAGCGCCGGCAATTGACGCAGGCGGAAGAGCTCCTTCGCGATTCCATGGAAAGAAGCAAGAAGGCGCTTGGTCCCGACCATCAGACGACGCTCAAAGCGATACTCCACCTTGCATCAACGGTACGGGACGCGGGCCGGCTTGCGGAGGCGGAGGCGTTGTTGCGTGAAGCGTCCGAGCGGGCGACACGAACGCTCGGGACTTCGCACCCGATCACGATCGAGGCTTCGGGAAATCTCGGTGCGAATCTGAGTGATCAGGGCAAGTACGACCAGGCCGAGCCGATCCTCCGAGAGGTGTACGCGACCAGCCAGCGGGAGTTGGGCGAGGATGATCTGAACACGTTTCTTCTCGGGATGGACGTTGCCAATCTGCTGGCGGCGCAGCGGCGGTTCGCGGAGGCAGAGCCGATCGCGCGCGACGTGCTGGAGCGTCGTCGGCGATCGATCGGTCCTGCGAACTCGGTAACGCTTGTCACGGCCACGAGGCTGGCGCAGATTCTCAACGAACTGGGTCGTCACGGCGACGCCGAGGCGCTCCTGCTGGCGGACGAGCCCGCTGCTCGCAAGTCTCTGGTGGACAACAACGCCGTGCATCTCGGGCCGTTTCTTCTCGCGATGGGCCGTGCCAGCGCGGGGGCTGGGAAGTATCCGGAGGCCGAGGCGTTGATGCGTGAGGCGCACGCGTCCAGCGTGGCGGCGCGTCCGCCGGGCCATCGCGATCTCCAGCGAGCAGCCGGTGCTCTGGCAGAGATGTACGCTGCGTGGAACACGGCTGTTCCGGGCCAGGGGCACGACAGGAAGGCCTCGGACTGGGCGGGGCGTGCTGCCGAGCCGGCATTGCAGAAGTGATAGAAGAGGTTTGGTGAGGTGGAATGCCGCGAACGGTGTCGGGGTCGAGTTCCCGCGCGCGGCTTCCCGCCTTGTTCGGTTGTTGTTATGGGATCAGACTGAGTTTGGATTCAGGATTCTTGATCCACCGTTTGCGCGGGCACCGCTTGAAGCGTGTGGCCACGATCTCGTGCGGCGCGGTGTCGCGGGACAAGTGGCTGGAAAGCGGGTCGGCTCCTCGCCGTTCTGCTCGTTTGAATGATCGGAGCTTCTATGTTTCAGACCAAGCCTCCAGTTCAGTCTGTCCCAGGTTCGGGTCCAGTCGTCGGCAGGGCGGCCGTTGTGCTCGCCATGCTTGCCGGGCTCGTCGGCGGTGCGGCGAGGGCCCAGGCGCAGTGCCAGGATTCGAGTCACGGCACGTGCCAGCACGGGGCGGGGCTGTTGTCGGCGTCGGCGTTCGGGGCGGGCTTTGGCACGAGTGCGGGTTTGGACGGAGCAAGCGATCTTGGTTGGAGCGTTCGGGACGAGCCGATCGCGAGCCTACTTCGGCGTGACCAGCCGCAGTTCTGCTTTGACGCCGGCACGGTCCTCACGCCGGAACTCATGGCCCGGTACAACCTGCTGCACGGGGTGGCGGAGGGCTTCGGTGATCGATACCAGCTCCTCGGGGGCAGTTGGGCATGGGATGCCAACGAAGGTGCTTACGTGACGTGGAGCCTCGTTCCCGACGGCACGCCTCTCGATGACGGCTACAACAGTTCGTTGTTTGCGATGATGGACTCGAAGTTCGGTGGGTTTCGAGACTTATGGGTCGGTTACATTCAGTCGAGCTTTGCAGAGATCTCCCGGGTGTGCGGCGCGAGATTTCAACAAGTCCCCGACGACGGCGCTTCGTGGCCGAACAACAGTGGTTGGGGCGGGACGCGCGGCGACATTCGGATCTCAGCCGCGCCCATCGATGGCCGCAGCAACGTTCTTGCGTACGCCTACGGCCCGCAGAATGGAGACGTTCGGCTTGATACTGCCGAGAGATGGGAGACCTCTGCGGATGCATTCAGGTTCTTCAGGAACATTTTCGTGCACGAGCTGTGCCATTCGATGGGCCTCGGCCATTCATGCCCGGGCAACAGCACGAAGCTCATGGAGCCTCTCCTTAGTCTGAACTTTGACATTCTGCAGCATGATGACATTCTTGGATTGCAAGCCCTCTATGGCGATGCTCAGGAGCCGAACGGTTCAGCGAGTCTCGCGACGGTGTTCCAGTCCCAGCAGAACACCTCACTCGAGTTCTTCTCGTATGGACAAGTCGCGAACACCGCGACGGCGTCGGTTGTTCCGGGAGATCAGGATTGGACGAAATCCACGCTCGTGGCGAGCATGCCCGTGACGTTCTCCGCGAGGCCCGTCGGTCGGTCCTATGACACCAGCCCGCAGAACGCCGATGGGACGTGCCAGTCAGGGAACTTCGTGAACTCTCTCAATCAGACCGGTCTTCGGGTCGAGATTCGAGATGCCGCTGGCAACGTCCTCGCTTCCTCGCAGGGCGCGCCCGGGCAGTGGGTCACGGTGTCCGCCCAGGTTCCGCAGGGCGACTACTACTCGGTGGTCACGCCGGTGTCGGCGTCGTTTGCCCTCCCGCAGATGTACACGCTCACACGCACGATCGGCGCGCCTCAGGCGCCCCTGAACAACCGGTGGTTCGAGGGGATTCTGCTGGGGCAGATGCCGTACGGCATGACCATCAGCGGCACGACGGTCGGCGCGACCACGGATGGCTCGGCGACGTTCCAACCCGGCGGCACCCTGGGCACGCAGGACGTCTACTACAACTTCACCCCCTGGGACGGTCCCGGACGGATCCGCATCACCGCCACGGGCGGCAGCAACAATCTGATTTCGGTTCACCGTCTGGGCAACTCGGCACCCTCGCCGCAGAACCAGTGGTTTCCGATCAATCAGAACCAGAACAACGGGTTCGGCGGCGTGCTCGAGGTGAACATCAATGACTTCAGCGACTGCATCATCCGTGTGGCGGTCGCGAACGGCGGCACGCCAGGCCCGCACACCCTCTCGGTCCGGTACATGGATGGGCCGACCAACGACTCCTGCCAGACGCCGGTGGACATCACCAGCGGGGTCTACAACGGCACGACGATCTTCGCCCGTCCGGAGCCCACGCCCTATCCGGTGTCGTGCACGGCCGACTCCTTCACGCTGCCTTGGGGCGCGTGGTACAGGTTTACGGCTCCTTCCGAGGGCACGCTCGGGCTGAGCGTGTGCAACGCGAACAACACGATCATGGGTGTGTACGACGGCTGCCCGGAGAGCGGCGGCAATCTCATCGCCTGCAATGATAACGCGCCATCGTGCGGGAACGGCGGGTCGGCACTCTCGATCCCCGTCATCGGCGGGCGGCAGTATCTCGTCAGGGTGTCGCACTTTCAGAATCTGTCGGGCAACTTCCAGCTGAACGTAGCCTTCAACCGCGACGCGGATTCGTGCGAAACGGCTCTGCCCATCTCGGCAGGCAACACGCCCTTCTCCAACGTCGGCTACACCAGCGACAACGCCACTTGCTCCAGCGGGGCCAATCGCTGGTATCGCTACACGGCTACCGGGTACTCCACGGTGACCGCGACCACGTGCGGCAACGCGGACTTTGACACGACGCTCGCGGCGTGGAACGGTTGTCCGTCCGGGGGCGGAGCGTTCATCACCTGCAATGACGACGCCTGCGGTTTGCAGTCGTCCATCTCCTTTCAGAGTTACCCGGGGCAGCAGTTCCTTCTCGCTGCGGGCGGGTACAACGGCTCGACGGGCACGGGAACGATCACCATCAACGAGACGCCCATCCCAGGTGAGATCTGCACGACGCCCATCGTCGTGACCGCCGGGTCGTTCCCCTTCAGCACGGTCGGCCACTACACAGACGGGCCCGCCGAGCCCAACTGCAACTTCTGCTGCAACGACGCGCAGATCCATGGCGACATGTGGTACGCGTACGTCGCGACCGGCACCGGCACGCTGACGGTCTCGACCTGCGGCGCGGACTACGACTCCAAGTTGGTCGCCTACACCGACTGCCCGACGGGTGACGGCCAGGCGATCGCGTGTGCCGACGATGAGTGCGGCGTGCAGGCCCGTATGGTCGTCCCTGTGGTTGAGGGCGAGAACTACCTCATCCGCGTCGGCGGCTTTGGCGGCTGGACCGGCTCGGGCACACTGACGCTCAGTTTCGCGTTGCCTTGCCCGCCGGACTTCAACGGGGACGGGTTCCTGGACTTCTTCGACTACGACGATTTCGTCAACTGCTTCGAGACCGGGACCTGCCCGGACGGGCGGACGGCGGACTTCAACGGCGACGGATTCGTGGACTTCTTTGACTACGACGAGTTTGTCGGGGCTTTCGAAGCGGGCTGCTGAAGAGCACATCAAGGCAAGTTGACTGGAGAACCCCCGTGAGAGCGGGGGTTCTTTCTTTTGTGCCCATCAGGCAGACGTCCCCGGTCGGCCCTCGGGCACGTCGTCGAGCTCGAACCACGTCTGAATCCCGACGAAGGACAGGGGGTACTCGATCTCGAGCCGGTATCGCTCGAAGTCATCTGGCATCCAGCCCAGCAGCTCCATCGAACGAGCGAACATCGGGAGAAACGCGTCCGCGCGCGCGCTCCCCTGTCGTGAAAGACCACGCCCCATCGGCACGAATCGCGACGTCGTTTCCAGCAGCTCACGCCCGTCCCGCGGCGGGCCCGCGATTGGGTCGGGAACCCGAAACGGGTCCATCGAGAACTTCGCTTCCGGGCCTCGGCCCCCAAACACACCTTGCCAGACCAGCACGTCGAGCACAAACAGCTTCGTCGGCCGCCGGACGGTGTAGTTGGTGCACGTGTAGTGATAACGAGCCGACTTCGTCCGTTCGACGAAGTCCATGCTCTTGACGCCGTGCACGATGCTCGAAGGGCGATCGAGCGGCGGCTGCTCCCGCTCCCACCAGAGGAGAGAGTGCGACGCTGCACGGTCAATTCGCAACTGATCGGTCGCTCCGGAACAGAACTCGGGCAACAGAGCAACGCACGGGTCGTCACTGATCGGCTGGCCTCCCAGCGTCACGCGCGTCGGTGGTCCGGGAGTGAGCGGCGAGCCATACACCCCCGACACCGTGATCGGCGGCCCGGGCCTCAACCGACGCACCCCGATCGACCCGTTCAGCATCGCCTGATGCAGCCGGTCGCCCGTGGAGCCCGGCCCGAGAAACAGCCCGTGCACCAGCGCGTCCACCGAGATCCCCTGCAGGTAGCTCGACGCGTTGAAAGCCGCTCGCCGCGCCGTTCGCTCCGCCCTTGCCCGAGACGCGTTGCCCTCGCCCTGACTGCTGTCTGTGGTCGCGAACCCCGCGAGCGAAGCTCCGAGCCCTGATCGCCCCCCTGGGAATGCCCGCACGGCGCCTTCCAGTCTTCCGATTGTTTCCCGTGCCGCCGTCACGAGGGATGCCTTGGCTCGCTGGGTCGCACACGCGTCCACCACTCGAGCCAGACCTTCGGCTGTCGGAAACTCTCGAAGCACCGTCGCCGCGTCTGCGCCGCGCATGCCCCGAACGACTCGGCTCGCGGTGGACTTGTCGAGCCCGAGAGGACCGGTCAAATCTCGAACACGAGGCGAATCAAATCCAATCGAACCGAGTAACTGTCCCAGTTCGGTTCGAAGCTGAGCAGCGAGATCGAGCAGTTTTTCGAGTTGGTTTGTGCTCAAGGGGTGATTATCGCCGCTTCTGAGGCGCTGGCAACTGAATTTCTCCGAAAGATATTCTCTGAGAGAATCTCCTGAGAGGCGGCCGACGAATGTTCTTCCGCGTGACCCAGAACCCTTTTTGAGGAATCAGACCATGATGCAGAAAGCAGTACCTTCGGTTTCCCGCTCGCTCAGCACTCTTGCGGCTCCAACTCTCGCGTTGCTTGCGTCAAACTGTGCCCTCGCACAAGACGCTCGGTTTATTCCGATTCCCGGCCAATCGTCGATTCCGGGGAGCAACGAGAACGTGTGCATCCTGAGCGGGACTTCCGGATACTCGGGGACGCGTGTCAGCGATGATGGCACCACGGTGACGACGGTGACGTTCGATCCCGGGTTTGTGAGCGGGTACATTCCGCGCAGTCCTGCGCGGTGGACCGAGGCTGGCGGCACCGTGGTCATTGGTCCGGAAGTTCCCGGCCTGTACGGCGTGACAGGAATCTCGGCGGACGGCCGCACGATCTATGGCGAGAGCTGGCGTTGGACGGCGGCGGGGGGGTATGAAGACCTCCGTTCGCGACTGACCAATGGCTTCTTTCTGAACAAGACGATCTTCGGGTGCTCCTCCGACGGGCGCACGATCACGGGTGTCACGGGCACCTACCCGGACGAGGGCGATCTGTTCCTTTGGCAGATTGACGAGTCGCCACTCGTCACGTTGCCGCGTGCGGCGAGTTTTCCGCAGGGGTACTTCTACTTCAATTCGATCAGCGGAGATGGGAACGTCGTCGCGGGCTCGACACGTCGATTCGACTTTACGGACGGGTTTTCACAGTCTTACGCGGCGGTCGTCGTGACGCCGTCTGGTGCAAACGTGATCACCGAGGAGAGTGGGCAGGCGGGCGTCACGGACCTCTCGTTCGATGGAAGTGTCGCGGTGGGCTATCTGACAACTCCCGGCGGTTTCTCCCTGAACGCGTTCCGGTGGACGGCTGCCGGCGGCATCACGCTGCTGAATAGCGGGCTTGGCTCGGACGACAGCACGTACGCGCGGGCGACGAGCGCGGACGGCAACGTGGTGGTGGGGGACTACCTCAACTTCGGGACCCCGGGCACGAGTGCGTGGATCTGGCGTGCGAACAGCGGCTTTATCGATCTTCAGAGCGATCTCACGAACAACTTTGGTCTGGCCGATCAACTCGCTGGTTGGCGGCTGCTTGTTGCGACCGACGTCTCGGCGGATGGACGCACGATCGTTGGCCAGGGTGTGAACCCCGAGGGATGCGAGCAGGCGTTCCTGGTGCGTCTCCCCGGCGTCTGCGCGGCGGATTTCAATAGCGACGGTTTCATCGATTTCTTCGACTACGACGACTTTGTGAACTGCTTTGAGTCCGGCGCCTGTCCCCCGGGCAGGACGGCGGACTTCAACAGCGATCAGTTCGTGGACTTCTTTGACTACGACGAGTTTGTCGGGGCGTTCGAAGCGGGCTGCTGAGGCTGGAACCGATTTCATGGAGTGCGGCGGCGGCCTTTGCGGTCGCCGCCGCTTTCATGGGTGGATTTCGCGGTCTTCCCTGCCGCAGGTCACCTATAAATCAGCATGATGGCAGCAACCCCCCCGCGTGTGGCTTCACGGTTTCGGCAGTGGCTTTTGACGTTCTGGCTGATCGGGCCGTTTGCGGCGGTTGTGCTGCTGGTGGTGGTGATCGCATACCGCGACCCGAGCTCGATCCGGATGTTTGCGCCGGCGGTGGGGGCCGGGGCGGGACGGACGGGCGGGGCCAACGCCATCGGGGAGTGGCTCGCGGGGAACGACGCGAGGCATAATGCGAATGCTCCGGAAGAAGTCACGGAGTCGCGCGGTCACGGAGTCACGAAGGAAAGCCAAGATCAGCAGCAGCCCGAGGCTTCCAAGCTGGTCGCGGTCGAGTCGTTGCCGCAGGGGTTCATCCTTGTGGTCGAGGACAAGGCGCGGCGAGCGACGCAGACGTCGCCTCTGTATCTCGCGTCCAACCTGTACAGCAATTGGAATCCGGGCGCGAAGGAGTCGATGCTGACCGCGCAGAGCGACATGCGTTGGCGGATCGAGTTGCCGCAGCCCGCGGCGTGGAAGGACGGGAAGACGGGGCCGGAGCTTGCGTTCAAGTTCACGCGCGGGTCGTGGGAGCTTGAGGAGCTGAACGCGGACTTGACGAAGCCCGGGAATCGGACGCTGGCGAAGATCGACGCGTCGAAGCTTGCGCCGGGCGAGAAGCCTCTGATTGAGATGAGCGTGGCCTCGTGGTCGGACATGGCGGCTGGGTACACCGCGAGCGCGGGGGACGCGGACCATGTGCCGGTAAAGGCGACGGGGGACCTGCGGCGGCTGCAGATCGTGGGCGGCAGCGGCGGGGCGGAGGGGAAGGTGCGTGAGTGCTTGGTGTGGCTGCCGGCGGGGTACGACGACGCGGCGAACGCGGGTGTGAAGTATCCCGTGATCTATATGTTCGACGGGCAGAATCTCTTCGAGAAGCACAAGGGCATTCCGGCGGAGTGGGGCGCGGACGAGACGGCGACGAGCCTGATCGCGGCGAAGAAGGCCGGGCCTTTCATCATCGTGGGCATCCCGAACAGCGGGGCGACGCGGATCAACGAGTATCTGCCGGTGGACGCGATCCCCGGGGCGGCCAAGCCGGGCGGCAAAGCGTTCATGGAGTTTGTCGTGACGCAGATCAAGCCGCGGGTCGAGCGGGCGTTCCGCGTGGAGACCGACCGATCGAAGGTGGGCCTGGGCGGCTCGTCGCTGGGCGCGGCGATGGCGTTGTACGGCGCGATGGAGTATCCGGATCAGTTTGGTCTGGTGCTGGCGGAGAGTCTGCCGCTGCGGACGGGGGACGCGAAGGCGTGGAAGACGTGGCTTGACACGAGCGCTGCGAAGCGGGCGGCGGACAGGAAGCTGCCGGTGCGTGTGGCGATCGGCTACGGCACGCTGGAGTATGGCAAGGACGCGTCGGCAGCGGCGGTGAACGAGTTGTACGCGAAGGACGTGGCGGACCTGAAAGCGACGCTGATCGCGTCGGGGATGAGCGAGAAGGCGGTGGTGGTGACCGCGGCGAAGGACGCGGAACACACGGAGAGCGCGTGGGCGTCGCGGCTTCCGGCGGGGTTTGAGTTTCTGATGGGTAAGTAGGGGTATATACCCTCATTGCGCCGCGAGCTGGGTGTGGAGTTCGGCCTTCAGCGGCCTCTGCGAGAGGCACGCCTCAGCGGTACGTGGCACTGTTCCGTTCGCGGAGTCGGTGTTTTATCGCGGGGTTTCGAACGTGCCGCCGAGGGCGAGGTGGAGGTTGATTCGTTCGGAGCGGCGGGATTGGCGGAGCGTGATGAGGCCGGACTTGGCGAGGTCGAGTTTGGTCTTGAGTTGGAGGACGGTGAGGGTGTCGGCCTTGCCAGCGTTGGCTTCGATCTGGCGGAGGCGCAGGGCTTCTTCAGTGTCCGTGACAGCGGACTGCTGGAGGGACTCGCGGAGGGCGAGTGTGGTGTCGGCGGTGAGGGCGTCTTCCACGTCTTTGAACGCACGCAGCGCGGTCTGGCCGTAGGCGGCGAGGGCTTGTTCCTGATCGGCGGTGGCGATCTTGACGTCGGCCTGGCGTTGGCCGCCATCGAAGATGGGTGCGAAGAAGTTGGCGCCGATGTTGAAGAAGCCGCCGTTGCCGGTGAGTGAGGCGAGGCCGCTGGTGGTGCCCACGCCACCGGTGAGTCCGATGGAGGGGAGGCGGGCAAGCTTCTTGGCTTCCACGTTCATGAATGCGGCTTTGACGCGGCGTTCCGCAGCTGCGACGTCGGGGCGGCGTTCGAGGACTTCGGAGGGGATGCCGACGGGCACGGGGCCGGGCATGGCGGGGAAAGCGGGGGCTGCGGCAAGTTCGGCACTGGGGTACCGGCCGAGGATGGTTTCCAGGGCGCGGGTGACCTGCTTCTGGGCGGCTTCGGCGCTCGCGAGGCGATCCCTGGCGGCTGCGAGGTCGGCTTGAACGAGGCGGACGTCCTGCTCGCCGAGTTTGCCGGCGTTTTTGCGGGCAGTGATGACACGGGCCATCTCGACATACGAGGCGACCTGGTCTTCGGCAAGCCGCTGCTGTTGGAATGCTTCGCTCGCGAGGAAGTAGGCCTTGGCGGTGGCGGCGGCGATGGACTGGCGGGCGTACTCGAAGTCGAGGGCTGCACCTTGGTACTTGGCGTCGGCGGCTCCAGCCTGCTGGCGGAGGCGGCCCCAGACGTCGAGTTCCCAGGAGATGTTGAGGCCCGCGCCGCGGCCTGTGGCTCGGACGCCTTCGGCGTTGGATTGGGTGAGGCCCGAACCGCTCGCGGAGACCACGGGCGTCAACGTAGCGCCAGCGGCTTGGGCCGAGGCGGCGGCGGCATCAAGGCGTGACTTGGCGACGCGGATGTCGAGGTTGTACTTGAGAGCTTCATCGACGAGGGATTCGAGCGTGGGGTCGTTGAAAGACTTGAGCCAGTCCGCGGGGACTTGGCCGGACGTGGCAAGGTCGGCGGCGTCGGTTGGATTGGTGGGAGTGGCGAAGGTCGCGGGGATGGTCGCGTTGGGGAGGGCTTTGGCTGTGATCTCTGGGCTGGTGGGGGGTTGCTTCGTGGCGCACGACATGGGGAGGCAGAGGGTCGCAGCGGTAAGAAGGAGGAGCGGCCTTTTCATGTGGGGTCCGGGGTAAGGGGTTGAAAGGGATCTGCTCTCGAAGCTGTCGACCCATCGGGGTCAAAGATCGGGTTCGGGCTCGGGCCCCGATGATACAGGCGGTGCTGTTGAGGCGGGTCGCGAAGAGGGATGTGACGCGATCAGGCCTGAAGGTGCGCAAGAAGGGCAACTAGAACGGCAGCCAGTTTTCCCATGACTTAATACGGAGGATGATCATTCTCACCAGGTCGAGGTGGCTTTTCTCGCCCGTGTAGACAGCGACCATGGCGTTGGAACCGGCGGGGAGGTTGTAGGCGGAGAGGTCGGATTCCAGGGTGATGGCGACGGGGATGAGGCCGCGTCTTCCCGCATCGTTGAGGGTGCGGAGTTGGCCCGAGGCGGACACGGCGCCCTCGGCGAGCAGGGGCTGGATCCCACGGACTTTGGCCTGGAAGACCTTGCCCGGGAGAGCGTCGAAGGCGACCTCGGCCTGGTCGCCCGCGTCGATGAACTCGATCTGCGTCTGGGTGAATCCTGCGGCCAGGAGGGGGTTGCTTGTGGGGACGAAGACCATCACCTGGGCGAAGGCCATCGGCATGACGACCTGGCCCGGGCGGATCGTGACCTGCGAGGCGTAGCCATCGGAGGGGGCGCGGACAGTGGTGGCCTCAAGTTGGTACTTGGCGGCGCGGAGGTCCGCGGTCAGGCGATCGACGTCAGACTGCGCCTTGTCCAGGTCGTTCTGGTTCCCGGCGTTGTCGGCTTTGAGCCCGAGTTCTTGCTTGAGTTTGATGTCGGCGAGCTTGAGCTGGGCGTCGAGGGAGTCGTAACGTGCCTGGTAGGGCTCGGGGTCGATCTTGAAGAGGATGTCGCCTTTTTGCAGGGGCTTACCCCCCTCAGCGGTGACTTCGATCACGCGGCCGGAGACTTCGGCGATGATCGGGGTGGTGACGATGTAGGTCCGGGCGAAGCGGGTGACGGGCTGGTAGCGGGTGAGGAAGATCATGCCGAACGACAGGGCGGCGATCAGGATGAAAATCGACGTGACCACGGTCCAGAGGTTGATCGGAAGGAGTTTGAACTTCTTGAAGATGAGCCAGAGGATGAGGGCGTAGATGCCGAGGAGCAGTTCGATCATGGTTACGCACCCTTCCCTTCTGAGGAAACCCTGGACTCAAGCGCGGCGAGCCTGGCTTTGAGGCTGGCGAGTTCGGCGTGCAGGTCGGGACCGGTGCCGGGAGGCGCGAGGGGGTTGCCGTCCTTCTTGTGGGAGACGGCCCAGATAAAGACGATGGGCCAGAGGGCGTGGAGCGTGAAGAGACTCAGCCAGCAGGCGTAGTGGATGGCTTCTTCGTGCGGGTGGTGGCGTGAGCGGGCGATACGGTGCGGGATGTCGTGGATGAAGATGAAGATATAGAAGACGGCGACGACGGAGAGAAGGAGCATTCCCAGGGCGAGGTATTCGAGCATGGAGGGCCTTTCTCGGATGAAAGATCGCGTACGAAGGGCGAGGAGGGTATGGAGGCAACACCTCCCCCGGCCAGCCGATTGCTCAGGTGGGGAGCCACGACCGTCCGGAGGAACCGGATGGTTGTGGCACGGCCCTTCGCTCGGTGCGGTTGTGTGTTGCACATGGCCTCGCCGTAGTCGGAGGATCACTCCGGTTCCTCGATTGGTGTCGAGGGGTCTGGGAGGACGAAGGCATCAAGGAGCCAGGCGTGTTCACCGAGCGCGGGTCGGATGGACTCGTTGAGTTGCCACCCGCTCTCTCGCATCGCAGACAAGACGTCGTCGGCCCGCCCGTGAATCTCCGGGTCGTCGCGGCGGGTCGTGCGGCCTGCGGAAAGTGCCTGCGCCAGTGCAGCAAGGCCCGCCGACTCGTCGCCCGCCCCAATCCGGGCCGCAGCCAGCGCCAGCCGTATTTGTGCGACCTCCTGTTGATTGGGCCTGGCTTCGGACAAGGGTCGGAGGAGGGTCTGTTCCCAACGGTCTGCGGCTTCCGTAAAGCGGCCGAGCCGGTGGAGGATCCACGCGTGGCGTCGGGTGTACACGGATGCCCGGCCTCCGGTGGCTTTTTCCGATGCGACGCGGTAGTCGGCAGCAGCGCGGGCAAGAGGTTCGGCTTCCTGCAGGCGATCCACCCTCAGGAGACCTTCGGCGAGCCGGAAGCGGAATCTCGACAGCGACTTGGCGTCGATACCGCCGCCCTCGGCGATCTCAATGGCTTCGCGGATCCATCGCTCACTCTCGGAGTAACTCTGGCGCACATAGGCCTTGCCTGCGGCCTCCTCCCGAGCGCGGGCGCGTTCGGACCGGCGCTCGGGAAACTGGTCGCACCACGCGACGAGCGCGGCACCGCACACAAGAACATCTTCGGTCGGGGCTTTGAGTGCTTCAAGAGTACTCAGGCGTTCCCAAAGCAGCGTCGCGATGTAGATCGTTGACGGAGCCTGCAATGCCCGCTCGATCCCCCTTTCGATACAGGCCAGCCCCTCCTCTCGCTTCCCGATGCGCCACAGCACATCAGCTCGCCGCGCTGCGAGCCTGACCGCGCGTTCGCTCGAAGGACTGTCGATGCGTTCAGAAATCGCCTGTGCGGCGGCAAACTGAAGATCGGCCTCCTTAAGCCGCTGCTCGCTGCGCAAGGCAAAGCCAAGCCGCATGCGGAGTTCGAGCGCGGTTTCCTCGCTGTCTTCGGGAGTAAGTCTGTCAACCAAGCCTGCGAGAGCAGTTGAGCGTTTGACATCAGTCGATGTCACGAACGCGGTGTCGTTGGCCGCGCCCATCGTGGCCTCAAGCAGGCGCTGGTTGAGGGCGGTCTGTCGATGTTCGCCGCGCTCGGCGCGCTCTTTCTCCCGGGTCGCCGTCTCGAGCGCCGCCGCGAGTTCCTGCGCCCGGACCGACAACCGAGCCGCCTGCACCGCGGCGGTGATGCCTAACGCAGCGATGATCGCGACCGACGCCGCGATGCCCAGGCCTAGCCACGGCCGCCGCTGCACGGCGCGCCGGACGGAGTAGATCGCGCTGGGTGGGCGGGCCAGCACCGGTCTCCCGTCGAGAAGCCGCCGGACGTCCTCGGCGAGCGCATCGACCGACTGGTACCGCCGTGCCGGGTCGGGTTCGGTCGCCTTGCGGACGATCCAGTCGCACTCGCCGGGCAACCCGCGGCGGAGGCGCGACGGGGCTTGGATGTTCCCCTCGCTCGCCTGCTTGATCACGGCGGCGATCCCGGCCTTGGAGTCGCGGGCCTCGCGACCTGTGAGCAATCGGAAAAGCAGGATGCCCAGCGAGTACACGTCGCAGCGGGTGTCGATTCCACCGGGGCCCGGGTGCAGTTGCTCGGGTGAGGCGTACGCGGGGGTGCCGGCAAAGCCTGTGACCGCCCACTGCGGGTTGGCCTCGGTTGCGGCCTGTTCACCCAGCAATCGTGCGATGCCAAAGTCGAGGACCTTGGGTTGGTCTTCGTCGGTCACGAGGATGTTGCTCGGCTTGAGGTCCCTGTGGATCACGCCTCGCTGGTGCGCGTGTGACACGCCGTCGCATGCTCGCGCGAAGGTGCCGAGCACAGACCTGAGCGGGTTGGGCGAGTTTCGCCATTGCCCATCCGCCCACTGATCAATGTGCCGACCTTCGACATACTCCATGATCAGAACGGCGTGCCCGTCGACGACGTCCAGCGTGTACACCGTCACGACATTGGGGTGCGAGAGCCTCGTGAGCGCCTTGACCTCGCGCTCGAAGTTCCCCATGAGCGAGGCGTTGGGCGCCAGCCCCAGGCCCGCCACTCGCTTGAGCGCGATGATGCGTCCGGTGCCCGGCTGGACGGCCCGGTAGACCTCCCCCTGCCCGCCGCGCCCCACCTCTCCGAGCAGTTGATAGGGCCCGAGCCGTCCCAGGTCGGGCTCTTCGTGGGCGGACTTGAGCCGTGACGCCCATGCGTCGCTCCCTAGCCCGAAGAGCCGCTCCGCGTCGGGGTGGAGCGGCCCGGTCGGTTGCTCGGAGGGGAGTGATTCGGCATCATCGTGGCTTGGGCTCATCGGTGTCCTCCTCATCCCGGAGTTGCTCGGCGATGAACTCCCGCAGGCGGTCGCGCAGACGCTGCTGCGCTTTGTGGACGGCGGGCTCGCTCATCGAGAGTTCCTCGGCGATGCTCCGCACACTTCGCCCGGCGATGGTTGCCTCGAGCACTCCGACGGCCTTGGGGTCCGATGCGGAGCGATACCGGCGCACCGCGAGCCGGTAGTGGTGGTCCACCCATTCCTTCTCGAACGCTGCAAACGACTCATCGTCGGACTCCGTGCCGGGCAAGACGGCCCGGTCATCCAGGCATACCGCCGCCGGCCTGCCTGTCTGACGCGAAAAGAAGTCGGAAAGCCCGGATCGTGCGCACCGAAACAAGTACGCGCGAAATCCGCGCTTGGAACGGTCGTACTCGAACGTCCGCAGACCCCCGATGAGTTTCGTGATCACCGCCTGGGCGGTGTCCTCCGCGTCGGCCACCTGAAGCCCCCGGCGCCGCAGGAACCAGACGATCAGTTCTCTGTAGCGGCGGTCAAACTCCTGCCACGCTTGAAGATCTTCGACGTTCCTCAGCCGACCGACAAGCGTGACCGATGTGACGGGTGACTGGTTCGGCGAAACAGGGCCCATCCCGACATTCTACCAGAAAATCCTGTGGCAGGGGTCAGAACGGGCTGCGTCCGCCGGTAGTCGTGGTCGGCGCGGCAACCCCTCGCGCGTCCAAAGGAGTACCCGGATCATGTACCACACGGTGAAGTTGCTTTCTCACGGCCTTGCCTTCGGCCTCATAGGCCTCCTCCTGACCCCGACCCTCGTCTTCGCCGAGCCAATCGCCTGGACCGGCGCGGCGGGGAATGGCTCGTGGCACACGCCGGGGAACTGGGACCTCAACCGCTTGCCCACCCAGGCAGATGATGTCACCATCGCCCTCGACGGCACCTACACAGTCAACGTCGACTCGGACGTCGTTGCTCGGACGCTCGTGTTGGGTGGCTTGAGCGGCACGCAGACGCTTGCCATTAACAGCAATCGGATGGACCTCCGGATCAGCGGCACGGTCTTGTCCAACGGCGTGCTCCAACTTACCAACAACGGCGTGCAACTCTGGATTCTCACCGCCGACAATACGACGCACGGCACGTTGGTGAACACCGGGACGATCCGGGCTGGTGCCGACGGGTCTCCCGGCGGACGGCGCCGTCTTTTCTGCCACCTCAACAATCAGGGCTCAGTGATTGCCTACAACGCAGAACTGACGATGGGTGCGAATCCCTGCAACGTCATCAACTCCGGCACCATCACGGCACTCGGCGGGGACTTCTCCAGCACCTTCGACGGCGAGTTTCGTAACCGGATGAACGTGACCAACACGGGCACGATCGCCATCAGCCCCGGACGGACGTTCCGAACCCTTGGCACCCTCACGCTCCAAGGCGGCACCTTCGGTGGTACGGCTGCGAACCTGCACCTCCGAGGCGCAACGGTCAATCTCGGCGCGGGCGATTTCCACACCGCCGACTGGGCCTCGCTCGATGTCGGATACTCCACCTTCAACGGCCCGGGCCGCGTAATCAATGATCGCCCGGCAGGCTTCGACCCGGTGGGCATTATCTTCAACGCCCTCGTCGACAACCTCACCGTGCTTTCAACATCGGCTCAGAGCTACGGATACTTCAACAGCGGGCTGCTGAACCAGGTCGGTGCTACGCTTCGCGTCCTCGGCGACAACAACAGCACGGTGACCTACGTCATGGGCGGATTCACCAACAACGGCACCGTCCACATCATCAGCGCGGGCTCGGCCCTTCGGGTCGATGGCGGTCCCTTGGTGAACAACGGCCTCATAGAGGCCCGTCGCGAAGGCAACCCGCAGGGCACGCGCTCGATCTATGCAAGCATCAACAACCACGGCACGATCACCAATGTCGATGTTTCCGACCTGCGGATCGGAGGCGGGAACGAGACCCTGACACTGAACAACTTCGGCACCATCAACATTCAGAGCGGCGTGCTCTCGAACCACGACGGAGTCAACTCCGGCAACAACCTGACCTTCAACAACAACGGCATGGTCAACTTCGCCCCGGGCACGCTCTATCGTCAACGTGGTGGAACACTTAACTTGATCTCCGGCACATTCGGCGGCCCGGGCAGCAATTTGAACCTGATGAATTCGACCGTGAGCCACACTGCCGATTTCCACACCGCCGACTGGGCTTCGATTTATGACATCGAAGCGATGTTTAATGGCCCCGGCGTATTTGTGAACGATCACCCCATGGGATTCACCGCTGTCGGGAGCATCTTCAACACCTTTGTGCGCAATGTGACCTCGTTCACGTCCCTCGCGGCTCAGTTCAGAAACGGGTATGTCAACCAGCTAGGATCGACGCTCAGGACTCGATACACCGTAGAGTACCTCAGCTCCGCGATCACGGTGTTTTACGCCAGCTTCACAAACGACGGTGTCATCGAGGTGATCGACCCGGGTGCCGCGATCCTCATCCAAGGTCCGTCTCCGGATTTTGTCCCCGGAACACTCTTCAACAGCCCCGCCGGCCAGATCCACGTCCGGCATCTGGAAACGCCCGCCGCAGGCCTGCGATTCCTCAGTTGCAACATCGCCAACCACGGCCGGATCACGGTCCACGACGTCGACCTGCAGGTCGGTTACGGCAACTTGAACACGCGCATTGAGAACACGGGCACGTTTGAACTGCTCGGCGGTGACCTCGTGTTCACGGACGCGCCCTTCAACAAGGGTTGGATCAGGAACTTCGGCACATTTGATCTCGGCGTGAACCACACGGTCAACATGGCGCAGGAGTATTACACCAATATCCCACCGTTTGTGTTCGAGAACAAACAGGGCGCCATCCTCAGCGGCTCGGGCACCATCTATTGTGCGACCGGGGGACCCACTCCAGACAACAGGATTGAACTCGGCGGTATCGTCCGCCCCGGCGGCCACAATGCCGTGGGCACGCTGAATCTGCTTGGCACGGTCACCGTGCCGGGATCTGCTTTCCAAATCGGCTTGACCGTCGAGGTCGATGTCGGCGGGCCGGGCCCGCAGGCCAACGATCAGTTGAATGCGGCCTTGTTGCCGCCACAAGGCGGCCGCTACCTGCGTGTCAACGTCCTTGGTTCCAATCTCCCGCCGGCGGGAACGTCCTTCGAAGTCGGCGCTTCCCCGTACATCGCCTCCAACCTGCCCGTGGGCAACGGCTCTGTGTGTGTCGGCTGCTACTCCGGAGAGGGACCGGACGGAGCGTGTTCCGGATTGCTCACGGTGTTGAGCGACGGCTGCCCGTGGCCGGGCATCTCCCAGAATCCCTCCGACGCGGCCGCGTGCTCGGGCGACGCCCAGTTCTCCATCGTCGCCGCGGGCGAGAGTCCTCTCTCTTACCAATGGCGCAAGGACTCGGTGCCCCTCACGGATGGCACGACCCTCAACGGCTCGGTCCTCTCGGGCGCGCTGACCGGCACGCTGAGCATCACAGGCGCGACCGAGGGCGATGAGGGGTTCTACGACTGCGTCGTCACCAACGCTTACGGCACCGCCACCAGCAGCACCGCTGAACTCTCGGTCTGCGCGGGCGACTTCAACTGCGACGGGTTCCTCGACTTCTTCGACTACGACGCCTTTGTCGAGTGCTACGAGACCGAGGTCTGCGGCGGCGGCTCCGCCGACTTCAACGGCGACGGCTTTGTCGACTTCTTCGACTACGACGACTATGTCCTGGCGTTCGAGGTTGGGTGCTGAAAAGGGTGAGGACCAATGCAAAGAAGGCCCCGCGCACGATCGCGCGGGGCCTTCTTGCATTTCCGCTTCGTCTCTCCGTCTCTTCTTACGCCGCCAGCTTCATCTCGGCAAAGCCGTTGCCGCCGACGCCGAACTGAACGACGAACTGGTCGCTGGCCTCACCAGCCTGCGTGCCGCGGTAGCCCTGGATGATGTACGTCGCGCTGGTGGTGCCGAAGGGGAGTGTGTCGTCGACGAAGGACTTGCTCCCGGTGTTGCCAATGATGGTGTAAGCCTCGTCGCCCGCGAGTTTGCGGCGGACGTTGAAGTAGACGCCGCTGCTGGCGGCGGCGTTGGTGGCTTTCCACTTGAGGACGATGGCGCCTTCGGTGCTGAGGGTGACGGTGAAGTCGTTGGGCTGGCCGGGCGCGGGGCGTGGGGCCGGGGGCGCGGGCGGGTCGATCTGGGCGAGTGAGTAGACGGCGGGGTTGTTGGAGGTCTGGGCGAAGGCGCGGATGGCCTTGACGAGGTCGGCCCCGGAGTTGCGCAGGGCGCCGATGGCGGTGCGGAAGTTGACGGTGGCGGCCTTGGCGGCGTTTTTGGCGCTCTGCTGCGCGGTGTAGGTGTTGCGTGCGGCCTTGGTGGCTGTGTCGAGCGCGGTCAACTGGGCGGGCGTGAGCCCGATGGACGCGGGAGGGGCCGAATTCCAAACGGGATAATGGAACTCAAAGAACTGGATGACGTCGAGGTCTTTGACGGGCACTGTGGACATAAACCCACCTTTCTTTGGCCTGAGGCCGGAATGGACCGCCCTCGCGGCACACGCCGGGAGAACGGTTGGGGCAATCCATCGGCGGCTTGCGGGCACGGGTTGAGCGGCGGTGCGGCGAAAGGTGGCGGGTGGGGCGGGTGGGGTGGGTCTGGAGGGAGTGGGGGAGTGGGGGGGTGAGGGGGTGAGGTGCCGGGGGCGGGTTCTCTTCCTGTATGAGACGTTGGTCGGCACCCCTCCAGAAAGACAGTTCACCACAGAGGCACAGAGACACAGAGGGTGTAGGCGGCGTCGTCTGGGAAGTGATTAACCGATGCGGCACCATCAGCCATCGGTTGGGCCGAAGGGACCCGACTGATGGCACCCAACTACTTCATTGTTTCGGGTCTCGGCTGGCTTTGTATTGCGGCGTGTTCCTCGCAAAGCCAGAGGACTTGGCCGGTGTTCGCCAGGACGGGTCTCAGGCCGCCCCAGCGTTTATCCTCAGGCCACTGCTTGAGCATGGCCTTGTGAAGACTTGAAAGAGCCTCGACCTCTGGCCGCACCCCGTGCATCATGTCTGACCCAGACGATCCGGGGAACTTTACGGACTCGTTTGGCATGCTACTGGTGATTTGCCCCATCAGTTCAACGTCCGCCACGACAGCCTCAGTCACCTCTTTCACAACTCCACCAGCCACCGGCACCATCGCTTTGAGGAGTCCGCTGCTCCATCGCACGTACGGCGCGATCGCCGAAACCCATTCTTTGCTCCCCCGGAGGACGTGCTCGACGGTTGCCGATTTCCCCCTTGGAACGTCCCGGTGCGGGCCATCCGGGTGCTCGCACCAGCACTGCACACGGAAGTTGGACTCTGTGGCACTCTTCAGTACGTCCGACCACGCGGATTTCTCGGGGACCACCGACAGCATGCACGGCGCTTGCCGCAGCACATGGAAGTGCGGGTCGAGTACATCTCGATAGAGCCGGATCGCAACCGTGAGGAGTTGATCCTGTCCGGCCTTGAGGTCATTCATGCCCTTGCGAAGATCCAGCTGGCCCGCCTGCAGCGCACCCAGCATCACTCTCGCCTCTTCCCCTCGTGCGTCAAAGCCATACAGCAGTTGGTCGACCTCCAACTCCGCGTTGCACGTCTGACACGGGACCTTCTGTCCGGGCCTGCTTTCCAAGAAGTCAAATCGGAATCGGCCTTGGCACGCCGCTCCGCCGTTCATGGTAACGCAAGGCACGGCAAAGTGGTGGTCGAGGTTGGGCCATCGTTCCTTGATGATTCGTTCAAGCGTGCTTCGCACCTGCCGTACGAGGTCGGCCGGGTACGCGTCTCTTACCGTGACCTTCAGTTCGCGCGGCTCTTTGTCGAGGTCGACAAACGCAGCACCGCGCAGTGCCGTGTCGAGAAAGAACCCCGTCCTCCAGTTCTGATCGAGTTTGTCACCGCCCCTGATACGGACGCGGCGAAGTGGGTGTGTCGCGGCGGTCAGTACCGGAACGATTCCGAGCGGGATGGTCTGGTTCATCCGGCAAATCAGCGTCGCTTGCAGCTGTCCGGTCGGAGGTTTGGGCGGCTTGGTGGGCGTCCAGCGCAGGTCGTCGGGCTGGTTTCGCTGGATGAGTTCCGGTACAAGGCTGCTGTTCTTGCTCTGCTTGTAAGCGATGTCGAACTTCCACATCAGCCACAGCAGGAAGTCGTAGAGGCATTTGCGACTGACAGATCCCGTGTCCTCAATCTTCTTCCAAATCTCAGGGAGACGGCCATGTGGAAGAACTCCCGATTCCTTTTGCTCGAGTACCTTTTTATCCTCGAGCACAAATGTCACGGCTTTGGCGAGCCACTCCGGGCGGAGAACAACGATGTTGTCGTGCCCTTTGACACCGTCGGGCGTGGCCGTGTCATCAAAATACGTCGCGTTGCCCTGAATGTCCATGATCTTGGCGAGCGTCGCCGCCGCTTGGCCATCCAGTCCATGCTTGGCGCACTCTTCGACAAACGATCCGAAGGTGATGGAGGGGTCGTTCATCGAGCGGATCGAATTCTGAGCTTTGATCCAACTCTCGGCGAAGGGCGTGTCCATCCCGTCCAATTCCGCCGCGGCCTTGGCAATCTCTTTTCGGAGTTTCTCAATCCCCGTTCCCTTGGTGCCCTTCTTGCTGTCCACCGCGTGGAACCCCGCGATCATGTCGCCGAAACGGTCCCGTAAAGCCTGTTCCCCGATGACCGCTGGAACGTCTCCATCCGCATGCGTCGAGACAATGAAAACCTTGGCGTTCTTCCCCGCGCTTAGGCGGATCCGTTCGAGGCGGTCTTCGAGCCCCGGGTCAATGCCCGGCCTGGGCTTCCAGACCAGCAGGTAGATTGCCGTGGCACTGAAGAAGATCTGGTGGGTGATCTGGTAGAGCTCTTGCCCGCCAAAGTCCCAGCAGTTCAGGTGCAGGGTCCGCTTCTTCTGAGTCGGGTGGTGCAGATCCATGGGCTCGCGGGCGATCTCGACGCCCTTGGTTGAGCCCTTGGCCACCGGCTTTTTTCCTTGCAAGGCTTGCAAGAGGAATGTCTTTCCGACCTCGCCGGGCCCGATCAAGAGCAATTTGGCCTCGTTGAACGGGCGGCGCGTGCCACCATCCGCAAGGCTCCGCAAGTAGACTCGCAAGCCTTTAAGGTCTCCCAGTTCTGCCAAGCGGAGAATCTCATCGGGGAGCGCGTTTCCGACGAGGGACAGCTCCCTCAGATTGCTGAGCTCGGAGATCTCCGGGGGCACCTCGGCGATCTGGTTGTTGTCGAGGTATAGCTCTTTCAGATTAGTGAGAGCGGCGATCTCCGGCGGCACCACAGCAATCTGGTTGTCGCGAAGGTACAGGTCTGTCAGGCTGGTGAGCGCGGCCAGCTCGGGAGGCACCTCAGCGATCTGGTTGTTGTGGAGGTATAGCTCTGTCAGATTAGTGAGAGCGGCGATCTCGGGCGGCACCACTGCGATCTCATTTCGACTGAGGTCCAGCTTTGTCAGGTTGGTGAGCGCGGCGATCTCTGGAGGCAACTCAGCGATCTGGTTGTTGTCGAGGTATAGCTCTGTCAGATTAGTGAGAGCGGCGATCTCGGGCGGCACCACTGCGATCTTATTTCGACTGAGGCGAAGTTCTGTCAGATTGGTGAGAGCAACTAGCTCTCGCGGCACCTCGGCTAACTGGTTGTTACTGAGGTCCAGCTTTGTCAGGTTGGTGAGCGCGGCGATCTCCGGAGGCACCACGGGGATCTTGTTGTCGCCGAGGGCCAACGCCTTCAGGTTGGTGAGCGCAGCGAGCTCTGGGGGCACCGCGGCGATCTGGTTGTCACCGAGGTCCAACGCCTTCAGGTTGGTGAGCGCGGCGAGCTCTGGCGGCACCACGGCAATCTGGTTCGCGCCGAGGACTAAGGTGGTCAGGTTGGTGAGCGTGGCGATCTCTGGGGGCACGACGGTGATCTGGTTGTTGTGGAGGTACAGCTCTGTCAGGCTCGAGAGCGTGGCGAGCTCTGGAGGCACGACGGCGATTCGGTTATGGCCGAGGAACAGGTTTGTCAGGCTGGTGAGAGCGGCGAGTTCTGGGATGAGCAACGCAAGGTCATCAGCGTCCAATCCGAACTTGGTGAAATCGAGCGACCCAGTCTTACCGGTCTTGGCGATTCTGGATCGCGCTTTTTCGATGGGCGACCGTTCGTCCGAAGCCATTATGTCCGAGCCTGCCGTTCCAGGTTTCTTGCCCATAGGGCAAAGCATACCGCCCCCGGCGGGTTGCACGATTGCCTTCCGGTCTTCTGGGCCTCGGGGGGATTTCGTGACGGGCATGGGCGTGATGGAGCAACGAGCGGGGGTGCCACGAGTGTCCGGTTCCTCCGGGTGGTCGTGGTTGGACGACCATGACGGTTCCGGGTTCGTGAGCCAGAGTTACGCAATCACGACCATTGATCCCCCTCCGGCCTTGCTGCGCTCGGCCACCTCCCCCGCCGGGGGCGGGGGAGGTGTGGTGTGCTGCTGAGGTTCGGAGGGAGGCTGCCCTAGGGCGGAGGACTCCGGAGGTTCGGCGGTGTGCATCGGCGCTCGGGAGGTGTACCTCAGAGGTCCGGAGGTGTGCCTCGGAGGTCCGGCGGTGTGCTGCGGAGGGGCGGAGGGGTGCAACTTTGCTCCATAAGTGTTGAGCGGAGGAGCAAAACCTTCGCAGGAAGCTCCTTCGTTGCACAACGAAGGACCTTTTTCTGCGCACGAAGCTCCTT
>CALROI020000028.1:0-39398 GCA_943369765.1 Phycisphaera mikurensis NBRC 102666
ATTGCCCAAGAAGACCAACCCGCTCGCGGACGCTCGGGGCTCGTCCGGAGGCAAAATCTGCGGAATACCCGGAAGTGGGTATGTTTGCATTTCGAGAAATGTGTATACTTATGGTGCTGAGGAATTCAGAAGGTGCCCGTTCGCGGTGCCGAGCCTCGGAAGCGGTTTGAATTCGTCGAGTCTGGTTCACGCGGCGAATTCTGAGGAGCATGTCCATGAAAAAGGTCGTCGGTCGCGGTTTCACATTGATCGAACTTCTCGTTGTCATCGCGATCATCGCGCTTTTGATCTCGCTGCTTTTGCCCGCCCTGGGCAAGGCCCGCAAGGTCGCGCAGATCACGATCTCGATGGCGAACATCAAGTCGATCAACGCGGCGTGCAACATGTATCAGGCCGACAACAAGGCTTACATGCCCATCACGCCGACGTACAGCCACGGTGGTCGCGCTCGCACGCGGCCGGTGACCAATCCCCTCCAGAACGTGAGCGGCTACTGCACCTGGAGCTTCGCCGGCGGGAACCCCAACGGCATGTGGTACAACTCGTTCCGCGGCGTCTTCGACGTGCTCGCGGTCGATCGCCCGCTCAACCAGTACGTGTACCCCGAGGTCGCCTTCTACGACCCGGCGACCCCGGGCAACTTGAACGCACGCATGCCCGCCAACGACGAGAACCGCAACAACGTCAAGCTCAAGGTCTACAAGGATCCCAGCGACGTCATTGGGCACCAGGAGTCCTGGCCGAACCCCAATCCCTCCGGTCGCAGCTGCTTTGACAGCATCGGGATTTCGTACCAGTGGCAGGCGAAGTGGTTCGACGGTCTCTACCCCAACGATCCGTTCGCTCAGCGTTTCATCAAAGGGATGAAGCACCTGCAGCTGGCCGATTCGTTCGTCACCTCGCGATTCGTCTGGGTCGTGGATGAATACTCGGACATCGTCATGTACAACGCGGACGCGAACTACGTGAAGAAGAACGGGTACGGCGACGTGAACCGCAGCGCCATGGGATACATGGACGGGCACGCGTCCTACAACAAGGTCATTCCGGGCAACCAGGCTTCGTCGTTCGACAACGAGATCTACACGATGGTCTTCGATCGCGCTCGGGCGAATCCGTAAGGGATCGCCGGAACACTCTCGCGTTTGAACACAACAGAAACTCCGGAGCCTCCACGGCTCCGGTGTTTTTTTGCGGCATGCCGGCATTCGGCGAGGCGGTTGCACCCGGGCGTGAATTCTGCGATGATGCCGGGACACAAGGAGCAGCCCGATGAAACCCGCCGACCCCACGAAGACCCCGATCTCCCGCCGTTCGTTTGTCCAGACCGCTGCCGGAGTCGCCGCCGCGGTGGGGGCGGTGGGGGGTTTGGGGTGGATCCCCGCGGTCAGCCATGCTCGCATGAAGAACCACCGCGGCGCAGCGGACGCCCTGCGGATCGGCGTCATCGGGATCGGCGGCCAAGGCCGCTGGCATGTCTCGAACCTCGTGAAGAAGGCCTCCACCGAGAACGTCTCGGTCGGCATGCTCTGCGACGTCTATCGCCGAAACCTCAAGCGTGCCCAAGACATCGCCAAGGTCGACGACAAAGCCTGCGTCATCGAGTACGAGAAGATCCTCGACAACAAGGACATCGACGCGATCCTCATCGCCACCCCCGACCACTGGCACGTCAAGATCGCCATCGAAGCCATGCAGGCCGGGAAAGACGTCTTCGTCGAAAAGCCCCTCTCGCACACCATCGAGCAGGCTATCGCCTGCCGCGACGCCGTCCGCAAGACTGGCCGCGTCCTCGCCGTCGGACCCCAGCGCACCAGCGAGAACCGCTGGTGGGCCGCCGGCGAAGCCATCAAAGCCGGCAAGATCGGACCGGTCGTCTGGAGCCAGGGGTCCTACTGCCGCAACAGCCGCGAAGGGCAGTTCAACTGGAACATCGACAAGGACGCCGGACCGCAGAACAGCCCCACCGCCGAAGGCTACATCGACTGGGACCGCTGGCTCGGGCACAAGCACGGCCTGGCTGAGAAGATCCCGTACAACGAGGAGCACTTCTTCCGGTTCCGCAAGTTCTACGCGTACAACGGCGGCGTCGCCACCGACCTCATGTACCACTGGCTGAGCCCGCTGCTCATCGCCATCCACGGCCAGAACGGCGCGTACCCCCGCCGCGTGATGGCCGGCGGCGGCCAGTACATCGAAAAGCCCGCCCCCGGCAACGCCCGCGACATCGCGGACACCATGCTCCTGACGGCGGACTACGACACCCACTCGGTCTTCCTCGCTTCCGTCATGGTCAACGACGTGGGCGTGCAGGAGATGATCCGCGGGCAGCAGGGCCAGATGGAGCCGACGGGCGACGGCTGGAGGCTCAAAGAGCAGGGCACGTACGCGAAGGAGTTCCGCGAGAAAAACCCCGACGCGGCGAAGGAAGGCAACTGCATCCTCAAGTGCAGCGGCAACAAGGACGGCCGCGAGCACGTCGAGAACTGGCTCGACTCCTGCCGCAAGAAAGCCACCCCCAACTGCAACGTCGAACTCGGCTGCGCGGTGATGGTCGCCATCAAGATGGGCGTCGAGAGCTACCGCCAGAGCAAGACCTTCTCGTGGGACGCGAAGGCTGAGAAAGTGGTGGGGTAAAGACCAACGGCTGAAGTCGAAGGCTGAAGGCTGAGTAAACCCGAAGGCGGAAGGCGGATTGATTCAGCCTTCCGCCTTCGTTCTTTTCAGCCTTCGGCCCTACACTCGGCCACCATGGCCAAGAAACCCGCCGACGCCCCCGCCAAGCCCAACACCACCACCCGCAGCAACGCGAAGACGCGTGCCCGCGACGTGCTCACGAACAAGAAGATCCAGGGCCTCGCCGAGATGGTCGTCAAGACCGCCCTCTCGATGAAAGAGCCCGCCATCGACATCCCCACGCGTGCCAAGAGCAACACCATCTGGAACAAGAAGCGTGGTATCCTCGAGATGGGCAAAGCCACCAGCGAGAGGCCCCTGTTCGACCTCAAAACCGCCCGCCAGTTCATGCAGACCATGCTCCACGGCAACTCCGTCCGCGAGCTGATCGAGGCTGACAAGACCCTCAGCCTCCGCGGAATGTTCTACAAGGGCTTGCACACCGTCCTTGGCACCAAGGAGAAAACCTTCGACGCCCAGGAAGACTCCGACGGCATCCTCGAAGACCTCGAGGTCGCGCTCGGCTCCCTCCGCGAAGAGCTCCACATCTACGCCAAGAAGCGTGGCACGATGGTCGGCAACATCACCATCGTCGACAACGGCGACGAGATCGACTGCCGCCGCATGGGCACGGGCGGCTACGCGATCCCCGGCATTGTCGAGCCCGACGTGATCCAGTTCAAGAAGTGCGACGCGAAGTTCGTGCTGCATGTCGAAAAGGACACGGTCTGGGGCCGGTTCAACGAGGACCGCTTCTGGGAGAAGCACAACTGCATTTTGACCGAGGGCTCGGGCCAGCCGACGCGAGGCGTCCGCCGCCTGCTCCGCCGCTTGAATGAAGAACTCGGCTTGCCGGTGTACTGCCTGCTCGACTGCGACCCGTGGGGGCACTACATCTATTCCGTCATCAAGCAGGGTTCGATCTCCCTCGCGTTCGAGTCCGAACGCATGGCGGTCCCCGAAGCGAAGTTCCTCGGCATCCGCTCGAAGGACTACAAAGCCTGCGACCTCAGCGACGACGTCAAGATCGAGCTCAACGACAACGACATCAAGCGTGCCAAAGAGATCATGGCTTACCCCTGGTTCGAAGGCCACAAAGGCTGGCAACGAGAGATCGAGGGCCTGCTCAACAACGGCTTTAAGATGGAAGTCGAGTCGCTGATCACCAAGGACATCAGCTACGTGACGGAGGAGTACGTCCCGCAGCGTCTCAAGGCGAAAGACTGGCTGGACTAAATCCATCAGAGCCCGAAGCGCAAGCGAGGGTGGACTGCAAGTGGCCCGATGTCCAAAGTCGACAACCCCAACGAGCCCCACGCGCGAGCGTACGGTTTTATCTTGCGGGAGGTCCCATGATGGCCGGTCCTTCAGTCCGCTGGGCTGGCGAAAGTAGCCGGAGGCAACGCCCGCGGTCAACTCACCCACGCGTCACCGGGCCCTCTGGGCCGACGGGACCAAGTGAAAGTGGATCCGCCCCGGAACGCCGCCCTTGATGTAGGCTTCCACGGGCTCACTGTTCGGCAGAAAGTCAATCCCGCTCGGGTCTTCGCCGGTCATCGAAATGGGAAGCGAGACGGTGCACGTGTACACAAACGTGGTCCCGCCCGCAGCGTCGGTCTCCGACCTCGCAATGCTCGGCTGAGTGACGACCTTCCCGCCCAAGGCATCAGGCACGGTTGCGAGCAATGCCGGCAGCACGAGCACCCGTCGAGCCGAACGCGACACGAGGACCGGGGCAAAGTTCGCCAAGGCGGTCGAGTACATGGACGTCGAGGAAATCTCAAGGTCCAGGTGCGTCGATGTCTCGCTTTCACGCCACACGCGTGTGATTCGGATGTGTGCCTCGTGGTCCGGCCGGTTCGCCTCTCGGCGCATCCAGAGTCCCGTGGTCACCAGGATGCCACCCAGCGCGACGAGGACGACCACGGCTGCGAACGCGATCCACAACTGCGACTTGGCGCTCATCTCGGCTCACACAGAGAAGTGCTTGGAAACATGGCGGGTTTACCGATGCGTCATGCGGACGGTTTCAGAGCAGTACGTTCTGTCGGTGCGATCACTCCGCTCACTTACGCCCGCGTCTTGTCGGAGTCGCCTCGCGCGAGCGGCGTGCGGAGGGGCAGCAGGGCGCGGAGCCTGGGGTCTCGCAGGTAGAGCCCGAGCCAAATCACGATCCCGATGCCCGCCTGGGTGATGAAAGGATCGCCGACGCGGACGTGCGTCGCGATCGCGCCGCCCATGTACCCCGTGAGCAGGATCGCGCCCAGCACCGCCGTGCGCGGGACGAGGTACACCACCGTGCTGACGAGTTCCACGACGCCCAGAGGCATCATCAGACGCCCGGCCCAACCGATCTTCTCAAGGGCCTCCGCAAACTCCGGTGGATTCAGAAACTTCATGATGCTGCTATAAATGAGCAACCCCGACGTGAGAGCGGAAAGCACCCACCCCGCCCAGAATGTCATCTTCGATCCCTGAATCGCCATCGTCAATCTCCTGAGATCAGTCCCCATTCCTGCCCGCCAAGCCAGCCGTTACATCGACAACACCAACGCTTCCAGCTGATCCGTCGCCTTCCCCCAACCTTCGTGGAACCCCATCGCTTCGTGCTGCTCGCGCGCCGCCACCGTCCAGTGCAACGCACGAGCCGTGTACCTCGTCCCGCCCCCCTCGTCGGCAAACGTCAGAATCGTCGTCATCATCGGCGATTCCGCAGGCTCCCACGCCCGCGTGTACGCGTCGGTGATGACAAGCTTCTCGTTCTTGACCACCTCGAGATAGACGCCGTGGCACGGGTTCTCTTCGCCGTTGGGCCCGCGCATCAGGATGTACGACGACCCGCCGGGCCTCACGTCCGCCACGATCTCAGGCGTCGTCCAAGGCCGCGGCGTAAACCACTGCTTCATCAGCTCCGGCTCCGTCCACGCTCGCCAAAGCCGCTCGCGCGGGGCCCGGATGAGACGAGTCAGCGAGAGTTCACGATTGTTCACAGGCGTTGATGTCGGATTCACAAAAGCTCCTTCATTTGAGGTTTGAGATTTGAGATGAGAGATTTGAAACGTCCAATTTCTAATGCCTTCCTTCCGCCGGCACCATCACCATCCACGATACCCCGAACTTGTCCACCACCATACCAAACCGCGGCGACCAGAACGTCTTGGCGAGGGGCATCACAACCTTGCCGCCCCCGGAAAGCCCCGCGAACGCCGCGTCCGCCTCCGCCGCCGTCGATACGGTGATCGACAGCGAGAACCCCTCAAACTTCGCACCCGGTTGGCACCCGTCAGACGCCATGATCGTGCTCGAACCCACCCGGAACTGCGAGTGCATCACCTTGTGCTCAAACCCCGGCGCCAGCACGCCCGGCGGCATCGGGTCGGGGCTCTGACTAAACCGCATCACTCGGTCCACCTGCGCCCCGATCGCCGTGCGATAAAACTCAAGAGCCTCTTCGCACCGGCCGCCAAAGGTCAGGTAAGGCTGAATGACGTTTGAACTCGAAGTCGTCATCGCGGTCTCCAATCTGGCTCGCCACCAACGTTCCTCACGCTTTCACGTGCACGTGCCACACCGGCACGATGCTCCCGTCTGCTCCGCATACTCCCCGTGCCGACGCCACCACTCGTAAGGCTTGCCCTGTGGCGTGCCCTCAGGGGCCTTCTGCCATGTCTCCCCTCGCCCAAACGGCGTCAGATCCAAGAACGACCACACCGTCCCCAGCGCCTCAACCCCGCGACGCCCCACAAAGTGCGTCCGGTACACGTCCCCGCCATGCCGATACAGCACGTTGAGGCCGAAACTGTGCCCCGTTTCCGCCGACACCCCGCACGCCCGGTTGAACTCCTCCGTCCCGCTGTACCACGGCACGCTCCACCCCATCCGCGACCGGTACGCCTGCAAAAGGCCGATCGGCGCGGGCGAGACAAACGCCATCTCCACCCCGCGAGCCCGCAGGTGGTCCAAGTGCCCGATCTGATCCGCGAACATCGAGCACCCCCGGCACGCCGCATCGGGCCACCCCTCGACCTTCGGCCCGAACATGAAGTGGTACACCAGCAGGTGCTTGCCCCCGCCGAACAACCCCGCCAGATCCGTCCGCCCCGCGATCCCCTCAAACGCGAACGCACCCGCAAGCTTCGTCCAAGGCATCGCCCGCCGCTCCGCCGCCAGCGCGTCACCCGCCCGCATGTGAGCCTTCTCCTTCGCCGTCATCGCCTCCCGCGCCCGCTCCCATTCTGCCGCTGGCACGATGGTGCGTTCAACCCCGTCGATGTTCGCCATGGTCATGCTCGCTTCCTTCGTTGAACCTTGGTGGGCTCCGTACGCCCGTGCAACCCCTCGATGTACCGCCGAAGGTGCACCACGCATTTCACCGCGACCTCGGGCCCGCCCTTCGCCTTCGCCAGCACAAACGCCCCCTGCAGCACCGCCTGCGTGAAAAGCCCCAAGCTCTCCGGCGTCCACTTCGCCTTGGGCGCATACTTCTTCTTCGAAAGCGCGATGTCCTTCGCCACGATCGCCGCGTGCTCGCTGATGTGCCGGTCGCACGCAGCACGAATCGCCGGATGCGACTCGTACGCCTCCTGCACCATCGTTCCAAGCAGACACGTGAAATCCGGCAACCGCCCACGCAAAATCGCCGCTCGAAAGTCCACGTACCCCAGCACGCGATCCAGCGGGTCCGCGTGCGCGTGGTACGGTGCCGATTTGAAAAGCCCCGCCGCCATCGCTGCAAAGTGATCCGCCGCCGCGACCGCCAGCTCTTCCTTCCCGCCAAAGTGATGGAAGAAACTCCCCTTCGTCAGCCCCGCCGCTTTGCACACCTCGTCGATCGACGTCGCCGCGTACCCACGCTCACGCACCACGCGCATCGTCGCGTCGAGCAACCTCGTCTTGGACTCGTGCTGGAGAGAGGCTTTCGTCATACGGCGGCCCAGCATACCAACCAGTCGGTACGCTGTCAAGCGGACACAAAACAGCGTCCAACGCCGCCCCGCTCACGCCAGAACCAACCCCGCCATCTTCATCTCATGGTTCAGCAGCCACTGCTTCCGCCAAATCCCCCCGCCATACCCCGTCATCGCCCCGTCCGCCCCGATCACGCGGTGGCAAGGCACCACAAGCCCCAGAAAGTTCTCCCCGTTCGCCCGCGCTACCGCCCGCACCGCTTCAGGCTTCCCGATCGCCGCCGCTTGCCGCCCGTACGACCGCGTCTCGCCCAACGGAATCCTCTGAAGCTCCGCCCACACCGCCCGCTGAAACTCCGTCCCCTCCGCCGCCAGCGGCACACCAAGCTCCCCACGCTGTCCAAGCCAACCCTCGCCCGCGAAGTACCGCCCGAGCTCCCGCTCGATCGCGTCAAGGTGCCGGTGTTCCCCGGGCACGATCACGCACCCAAGCCTCTCGCGCACGCGACCAATCTGCCGCTCGAGCCCCCGCCGATCCACAAAGTCCAGCACGCGAAGCCCCGCATCATCCGCCAGCGCGAGCATCGCGCCAAGCGGCGTCTCGATCCACCGCGCCATCAGCACCGCCGCCCCCTTCGCAGCCTTCTCCCCGCACAACCTCGTAAACGCCTCGCGAAACCCCGAGTCCGACGCCATGCCCGATTTCATCTTCGCCTCCCCGATCGTTCGCCCCGCCCGCACCGCCGCGAGCGCAAGCCCCATCCGCCGCGCCCTCGCATACTGCTGAAACGTGCTCCCATAGTGCGACAAAAACACCCGCCGCACCGTCGAAGGGTCAAGCCCCCGCGCCCGCAGGTCCGCATCCCGAAGCCTCACGCCAGGCTTGTCATCCGCCTCCCGCTTGAGCGCAACCGCCCACGCCGGAGCTGACCGCGCCGCCCCGACATCCTCCATCGGCCGACACCGCTTGCACGAGCGATACCCCGCGAACATCGCCTCGCGAGCCGTCGCGAAAAACTCGACATTCTTCGCCAAAGGCTTGCGGGCCGGGCACGTCGGCCGACAGAAAATCGCCGTCGTCTTCACGCCCACAAACAGCCGCCCGTCAAAGTCCGCATCCTTCTCGACCAGCGCGCGATACATCCGCGCCGCCGTCCACGGCAGCACCGGCAGCAACGTTGTCCGCTCACGCGTCTTCATCGGAGGCATTGTGACGCCCCGCCGCCCCCCGTCCACCGATTTCCGCGCACCGATGTCGAATCGCTACCCCCGCACGCGACGATCAAGCAACCCGCACACCAACAGCACCAGCCCCGGCAGCGCGAACAGCACAAAATAGGGCCCGCCCGGCAGCACGCCCCGCCCCGAGTACATCACCGCGTAAAACGCCATCAAACTCGCAGCCGTCACCAGCCCGCCGGGCACTTCCTTCCACCACGCCAGCACCATCCCCGCCACCACCCCCGCCGGAAACAACGCCAACGCGACCCACTCCTTCGCCGTCGGCAACCCCGGCTCCCCGCCCCCGAACGCAAACGCCGCCAAAAGCCCAATGCTCACCACACTCGCCGCCCGGGCAACCCACCGCAACCCAACGAGCACCACAGGCGAGCGAGGCATCACAGTCACAGCGTTCATCGGTCACACTCCTTCTCACACCGCCACGCCGTCGGCCTGAGCAGCACGCAGTGTTAGTGAATACTAGCCACTCGCGACCACCGCGTCAAATCCGACGAAATCAGGCCACTCCAGCACGGATCCAGCCGGGTGCCATCAGTTGGGTCGCTTCGACCCTACTGATGGATGGACGCCCGCAGCACCAGGAGACGCCGGCTGCGCCATCCGCGTCATCCGGGCCGCTCTTTGCAGCGTGAACTGGTGGCACCCCAAATCATGTCACCCGCCTTCACGATACCACGCTGAGGGATTCGACCTTTCATGCTGCACCGACGTCCATCCACGATGCGCCGAAGCGGCGGATCGTGGCACCCCCGCTCACTGTTCCATCACGCCCACGCCAGTCCACGGAGCCCCACCGAGGCCCTGAAGACCGGACGGCGATAGTGCCACCCGCCGTTGAGCAACGCTCTGGGCATCGCCCTCTGGACCCTCCTCGCCGCCTGCGTCGTCTTCACGCTCGCCAACTACGTCGCGTGGCCGACCATCGCAACCTCGTCCAAGCCCATGATCGTTCTCTACGTCGTCGCAGGCTGTTCGATCTCGCTGCTCATCGGACGATGGCTCGCGTACCGCATGGCTGTGCGAAAAGCCAACCACTGATCCCACGGCGTCAAACGACACCTGGCGGGTGGCACGACCGTTTTTCTCCCCTCGATACGTCGTTGGTCGCCGCCGGCAGCATCCAACCCAGTATAACCGAAGGCCGGGGGTGCCACGACCTGCCGCTTCGGCTGGTCGTGGATGGACTTCGGACCTGATCGACTCGTCGTCCGTTGCCGCGCGGTATTCTCAAACCATGGACCCGCCTCCGCCCCAGCCGCCTCCCCCGCTGCGCAAGCGGCTTCGACGGCACGAGCACACCCACCATCTCCGGTTCCTCACGTTCTCGACCTACCGCCGACTACCGCTCCTGAACAACCCGAAGATCCGCGACCTCTTCGCTCGGCACCTGCGTCAAACTCGGGAGAAGCACGGCTTCCATCTCTACGCGTGGGTCGTCATGCCCGAGCACGTGCATCTCCTGATCTGGCCCAGGCTGCCCGACGATCCGGTTTCGGTCCTGCTGCACTCGCTCAAACACCCGTTCTCGCTCGAAGTGCTCGCCCGGTGGCGTCAGCTCAAAGCCCCCGTGCTTCAACGGCTGAAGACGTCCCAAGGCAAGTACAGGTTCTGGCAGCACGGTGGCGGGCACGACCTGAATATCTACAGCCAGGCGAAGATCGCGGAGAAGATCGAGTACACGCACTGGAACCCGGTCAAGCGGGGCTTGGTTCAAACGCCGGAAGAGTGGGCGTGGTCGTCCGCGCGGTGGTACGCGGGAGAGCGGGACGAGGAAATCCGGATCGATCCGCTTCCGCCGAAGAGGCCGGGCATTGCGCCGCAGGTGTGAACCCGAGGCGCGAGGGACGAGACTTTGAGGCCGTTGAACCATCCACGACCAGCCGAAGCGGCAGGTCGTGGCACCCCCGCACCGCAGCAAACCTCACCCCTCCAGCGCCGCCGAAACGTGCCCGGCAGGAGTCGAACCTGCAACCTCTGCCTTCGGAGGGCAGCGCTCTATCCAATTGAGCTACGGGCACACAAATTGTCCAACCCACTCCCGACACCATACTACGATCGGCCCCAGCCCATGGCAACCTCCTCCCAAACCCCCCTCGCCGCTTCCCAGCCCACGCCCGCCTGGGCCGTCCACCTCTTCACCTTCCTCAACTCCGTCGGCACCGCCCTGGTCACCAACGGCATCTTCTACATCACCGCCAGCGGCTTTAACTTCACCCGCACCCAGAACTTCCACCTCGCCCTCTGGATGGGCGTCACCTACGTCGCCTCCGCCTACACCACCCAGCCCATCCTCGGCTGGCTCCGCCGCAAACATGGCCTCTCCTCTCGCGGCGTCCTCGCCCTCCTCATGGTCCTCCTCGCCTCCCTCTGCCTCATCCCCATCATCCTCGCCCACCTCCCCATGGACGAATCCGCCCGCAAAGGCGTCCAGATCATCGGCCTCTGGGCCACCGTCCTCATCTACTCCACCCTCACCGGCGTCCTCTGGCCCATCGTCGAAAGCTACATCGCAGGCGGCCGCCGAGGCGACGACCTCCGCAAAACCATGGGCTTCTGGAACGTCTGCTGGTGCGCCGCCGCTATCCCCGCCGCCCTCATCTCCGCCCCCATGGTCGGCAAAGCCCCCAGCGAAGCCATCGCCCTCATGGGAGGCGTCCACCTCTCGTGCCTCTTTCTGCTCCGCTGGCACACCAAAGAACCCGTCCCCCACATCGACGACCACGAAGCACACCCGCCCGTCTACGACCGTCTCCTCGTCGCCTTCCGCATGCTGATGCCGATGGCCTACACCGTCCTCACGACCCTCACCCCCATGCTCGCCGTCATGTTCGCCGCCCAGGGCATCGCCGAAGAGTGGCAGCCCATCGCGGGACTGGGCTGGGTCATCCCGCGCGTCGCCGCCTTCGCACTCTTCGGCTTCTGGGGCGGTTGGCACGGCAAGTGGTGGACCGCAGTGGTGGGGGGCGTCCTTATCGTCGCCGGCTTCGGCATCGCCGTCACCAGCCCGCTCTTGGGCTCCTCGGGCACGGTCCTCCCCGTCATGATGCTCGGCCTGGCTCTCTTCGGCTTCGGCGCGGCTGCGGTCTACTCCGGCGCGATCTACTACGCGATGGAGGTCCACAAGAGCGACGTCGACGCTGGCGGCACCCACGAAACCCTCGTCGGCATCGGCTACACCCTCGGCCCCGCCTGCGGCCTGCTCGCCTCTCAATTCGTCAAAGCCGACCCCGCCACCGCCGAAACCCGCTTCGGCCCCATCCTCTTCGGCATCGTCGGCGCCTTCGCGGTCGTCTGGACTTTGGTCGTCATCGCCAAAGTCCGTCGTCTTTCCAAACCCCACAGCTAGCCCCACGCCTGATCCCCCATTCGGGTCCAGTAAACCCCGGCGAACCTTGGGGGCGCGTTCTCGGTACAACCAAGTGCAAGCAGCGATCGGGCGGGCCCGATAGCATGACTTCGCGCGGGAATTGCCGAAAGCGGCTCGCCCGCCCCCCGTGCGGGTCCGATCCTTCACGCGGCGTCCGGTGTTGTGGAACCTGCGAGCCGCCTTGGTTTGTGCGGCTCGCGATGACGGTCTTTGAGGAGGGATTCGGCGTGCGTTCAAACAAGTCTTCGTTCTGGGTCGGCTCGCTTCTCGCTCTCGCCTCCACCGTCCTCATCTCCCCCGCAGCACTCGCCCAAGCCGCCGGCGCGGTCGCCGCCGCCCCCGCTGTTGCTGCCAACACCGGCGCGAGCGACTGGGCCGCGAGCCTTTGGACCGCCGCCAAGACCGGCGACAAAGTCGCCTTCGAGAAACTCCTCGCCGGCCTCCCCGCCGAGACCGCCAGCACCCACGCACCCCTCGCAGCCTCCGTCTCGCGCCTCCGCGAGCACTACGCCTGGCGTGAAAGCGAACGCCTCAAGCGAGCCGGCGAAGTCCGCGAAGAGATGGTCAAGGCACTCGCTGAAAGCAAGGGTGTCCCCTCCCTCTCCAAAGCGCTCGTCTCTGCGATGGAACTCACCGACCTGGTCGCCGACAAAGCGTCGGTCCTGAAGGACCCCGCGGTGATCGATCTGATGGCCAAGGCCGAGGCCGCCGCCACCGAAGCCGAACGCGACGGCAAATGGCTCAGCGCGAGCGAACTGCTCCTCCGCCTCTACCTCATGCATGAAGAGACTCCCAAGGGTCAGGGGTACAAGGACGCCTCCGACCGCGTGGGTCACCGGCTCAACATGCTCCGCATGTACACGCCCAAGCGTCTGTGGGAGCTCCAGAACGAACGCCGCCTCGCCTCCGACGGCAAGCCCCTCCCGCCCTACAACGCTCTGGGCGATGACTTCAACCAGAAGCTCGCGGGCGTGACCGAAGAACTCGTCCGCGCCGGGCTCACCAAGTCCGCCGAAGGGCATGTCGATCTCGCGGAATGGAAGCGAGTCGTTCTCGGCGGGATCGACGGCGTGCGGACCCTCCTCACCACGACCGATCTTCGCGAGGTCTTTCCCGGGCTCGGCGTCGAGGCTGATCGCAACGCGATGCTCACCGTCCTCACCGAGGAAGAGAGCAAAATCAACGACGACAACAACATCAACGCGGCGGATCTCGACCGCGTCATGCGCCGCCTCGCCAACGCGAACCAGTCCAGCGTCAAGATCCCGACACCGGCCCTCCTCTACGAGTTCGGCAGCGGCGGCATGGGCTCTCTCGACGAGTTCTCCGTCATCGTCTGGCCCCACGAGGTCGCCCGGTTCAACAAGATGATCGCCGGCAGCTTCGCCGGTGTCGGCGTCCATATCGAGTTCGATGAGGCCTCCAACGTCCGCGTCGTCTCGCCCCTCGAAGGCACGCCCGCGTATCGCGCCGGCGTCAAGGCTGACGACATCATCAGCAAGGTCGACGGCAAGGCCGTCTACGGCCTGGCTCTTGACGGCGTCGTCGACCTCATCACGGGCCGCGCTGGCACACCCGTCAACGTCACCGTCGAACGCAAGGTCACTCCTGAAGGCGGCGGAGAGGCCGTCAAGGTCGAGAAGGAGTTCGCCCTGCAGCGTGCCCGCATCGAGGTCCCCTCCGTCAAGGGGTGGAAGCGCACCGGCACGAAGGAAACCGACTGGGACTACTTCGTCGACCCCGTCGCCAAGATCGCTTACATCCGCCTCTCCGGCTTCACCGACTTCACCGGCAAGGAAGTCGCCACCGCCGCCGCGGAGGCCAAGAAGCAGGGCGCCAAGGGTCTGGTGCTCGATCTCCGGTTCAACCCCGGCGGCCTGCTCGACCAGGGCATCCGTGTCACGCAGTCGTGGGTCAACAAGGGCCAGATCGTCCTGACCCAGGGGCGCGGCGAACGCGCCGAGATCGCTGGTCAGGGCGCCCAGATCGCCACTCTTGACGACATGCCCACGGTCGTTCTTGTGAATCGCGGCTCCGCCTCCGCCAGCGAGATCGTCGCCGGTGCGCTCCAGTTCTACGGCAACCGAGGCGACATCCCCGTGGTCGTTCTCGGCCAGCGCAGCTACGGCAAGGGCAGCGTCCAGCAGGTCTACGACCTCCCGGGCCGCCGCTCACGCCTCAAGCTGACATGCCAGTACTACCTGCTCCCCGACATGCGGGTCATCCACCGCCGCCCGGGCGCGGAGATGTGGGGCGTGGATCCCAACCTCGAGGTCGAGATGCTCCCCAAGCAGATCGGCGATTCGCTGACGCTCCGGAAGAACGCCGACGTCCTCCCCGAGCCGGGCACCACTCCCGCAGATCCCAACGACCTGCTCGAGAAGAACCTGGACCTTCAGCTCGAGGCCGCCCTCGTCCTCCTCGAGGCCCAGAGTTACGCCGGCGGCGTCAAACAGGCCAACGCGGGGAGGTAGCCCTTAAGTCCTACCGCGTCCACCGATAGATATGCCGCTCGAAAAACTCGCCCCCCTCGTCGAACTTGACCAGCTTCTGGATCGAGCACGACTTGGCCTCAATCAGATAAACGAATCGGAACGTCGCCGGCTTACGGTCGTCGTCCCCTCGCGCCTCGGTCACGATCTGCACACGCCCAGGTCCCGCCTCCGACCGTTCCAGCACACGCTGCTCGCGGAACACCGTCCCGCCCGCTTCGAGCTTCGCGATCTCTCCCGAGTCCGCGTGCGGCTCGTCGGCGTACCCCACCCGCACATCCCACGCGAGCGGGTCGCCCTCAACCGGCAGCACCAGCAGCGACGAGCGGATCTCCGTCGGCTTCTTGCTCGTGTAGTCGAGGTACGTCAGCGTGCCCTTCCACCCCTCGCCTGTCAGGACGCGAATGTCCGAAGCAAGCACCGCCGGGGCGGCAGCCTTCACTTCAACGGTCGAGTGACACGCCGGGATCGCCGCGAGAAGGGCGAGCCAAGTGGAAAAGGCGAGCGCGGCTCGCAAAGCGAACGTCCGTGATCGAATCTGCATCGAGAATCTCCGGTTGGTGCCGTGGGTTTCGCGTGCCGTGATGGTCGGGATTCACGACGCCGAAGCGGCTGACGGGACGATCAGTCCTCGTCGAACCCGGAGTCGACAAGCGTTTTCAGCGCGGCGGCGGCGTCGGCGGCGTCCGGCCCTTCCGCGATAATGATCAACTCGGAACCCTTCGCGGCCGCGAGCATCATCATCATCATGATCGACTTGCCGTCGACCTCGTTGTCGTCCTTGCGGACCTTGATCTCGCTCTTGAACGTGCCGGCGAGATCGACAAAGACCATCGCGGGCCGGGCGTGGAGCCCGAGCTTGTTCACGACGATTGCTTTGACCTCGACCGGACTTGACACGTGTGTGCTTTCTCTTACGGGTTCAGATCAGCGATTGGCCGTCCGCGGAGAGCAGGACGTCCCAGACTTCCTCGGGAGACTGCGCCTGACGGAGCAGACGCCTGAAGCTGTCCTTGGAAAGATGCTTGAAAACGGCCTCCATCGCCCGCAGGTGATCTTCCGGGCTCTGCTCCGGCGAGAGAAGGAGGACGACGATGTAGACGGGCTGTTTATCGGGGGAGGAGAAGTCGATCCCGCGCTGGCTGACACCGACCGCGGCCGAGACGTGCGAGGTGCCCGCGTGCTTCGCGTGAGGGACCGCGACACCCCGGCCGAACCCGGTGGAGAGCTTCCGTTCACGCTCCAGCACACGCAGGCGGATCGCGTCGCGCATCGACTCGTCGCACGCGCCCGAAGAGACGAGAACCCCGATCAGCTCATTGATGGCGCCATCCCGGTCCAGCGACTCGAGCGGAGCAACCACCGCTCCCTTGGGCACGATCTCCGTCAGCTTCATCACCGCGAGTTCTCCTTGGCCGATCGGTCGGCTCCAACACCGAAGATTCAGCGGTGATGTCCCGGCTTGGTCTGGGCCTTGTGCTCGCGGATCTGCCGCGAAACCTTCTGGGCGGCCTCGTCGATCGCGACGTAAAGGTCCGGGTTGGTCGCGTGCGCGACGAAATCCTCGTGACCCTCCACGTCGACCCGCATCTCCGCGCCGTAGTCCCCGTGCGTGTGGTGGTCCTTCTTCGACAGCGTCACGCCGATCAACAGGATGCGATCAAAGAACTTCTCGACCTTCGAGGCCCGATCCGTGGCATGGGCCTTGATCGCCTCGGTGACGTCAACGTTTCTTCCCACCACGTCGATTCTCATCGCTCGTCCTTTCCAATCCCGTTTGGTCACTGGCCGATTCCGTCGAACCAGCCCTCAAATGAGACCGGGGCGTCAAGGACGCCCCGGAATCCGAAGTCAGGACGACCACGCGTCTGCGGGTCGTTCAAATGGGCCTGGGCAGACTCGAACTGCCGACCTCACCCTTATCAGGGGTGCGCTCTAGCCAACTGAGCTACAAGCCCGACCGATCCACCCTTCCCGCCTTGGCCGGGGCGGGTGGGCGGAAGTATACCGGCGTCGAGGCGAAGAGTCATCCGGAGGGGGTTCCGAGGGTGTCGGTTGGGGGTGGGGGAACATCCCTCAAACCGAAATGATTTCGAATCCATGGGGATTCTGTCAACGTACCCCCAATGCGTCAAGGGCAACCGGGCCGTTCGGCCCAAATGAGGAGAGTTTCCTTGCGATTTCGACAACCCGCTCGTTTGTTTTTCGCGATTTCGCTCGCAGCGATCACCGCGGCCTCGTCTGCCCTCGCTCAGCCGGGTCGCTCGCTTTCCGTGGGCGCGTCCTCGGCGACCGATCGGCTTATCGCATCCGTACGCTCGCCCGAGGACTTCGAACGTGAAGGAATCGACCCTGCAACAGCTCGCCTTCGCAGCGAGCAGGCCCGCGAGCGAATCCGTCCGATGCACGTGCACTCGGCCGCAGGTTCGGGATTCGCCGTGCTGTCCTGCGGCTCAACGCTCTCCGCGTCGCGCGTGCGGAACGAGCTACTCGCCACCGGGGACTACACCTTTGTCATCCCCGACCTCCTCCTCGCACCGACCGACGATCCGAACGATCCGTACTTCGCACGGCAATGGCATCTGGAACGCACCGGCGCGCCGACAGCGTGGGGCTTTACCGTGGGCCAACGGGCGGTCACGCTCGCGATCGTCGATACCGGCATGGATCAGACGCACCCGGACCTCATCGCGTCCCGAGTGCCGGGGTACAACGCCGTCGACCATCTCGCTGAGGCGAACGGCGGCCTCACCGACGACGTCAACGGGCACGGGACTGGAACAGCCGGCGTCGCCGCCGCGGCAGGCGACAACGGGGCGGGAGTCTGCGGCGTGCTCTGGAACGTCAGGCTCATGCCCGTGCGCGTGACCAATTCTCCGGGCGGCGGCGCGTTCCTCAGCGACATCATCGACGGGATCGGCTGGGCCGTCGGACGGGGGGCCCGAGTGGTTTCGGTCAGCTACGCGGGTGTGCGGAGCGAAGGGGCCGAGTACATCGGGGCCTGGGTCCGTCAGCAGGGCGCGATGCTCGTGTGGTCCGCCGAGAACGCGGGAGATTCCTACGACGGGTTTGATTGGCGGAACGTCATCATCGTGGGCGGGACCGATCAGACCGACCGTCGGGCGGGCTTTTCGTGCTACGGAAGGGGGATCGATCTCGCGGCCCCTGCCACAAACATCTTCAGCACACGTTGCGGTGGCCTTTACGGCGACGGAAGCGGGAACAGCTACTCAGGCCCGCAGGTGGCGGGGACGCTTGCCCTGATGCTGAGCGTCGCGCCCGAGCTCTCGCCGTCGCAGGCGGAGGGCGCGCTGCGATTGGCGTGCTCACCTCTGACGCCCGGGGACGGGATGGGTGCCGGACTGCTCAACGTGGCCGAGAGTGTGAGGCTCGGCTCGCGTCTTGACTTTAACCGCGACGGGTTCATCGATTTCTTCGACTACGACGGGTTCGTGGCCGCCTTCGAAGCGGGGGTGCCGCGGTCGGATATCAACAACGACGGGTTCATCGATTTCTTCGACTACGACTGGTTCATCCGGCTCTTCGAGAGCACGTGGTGACCGATCGGGCGGGCACGCGGCTACCATCGGCGAACCCGATTGGAGCGACGCGATGGTACGGACTCGATGGAACAACCTCGGAAAGACTCTTTTGGTTCTGGTGGCGGGGGCGGTGGGGGTGGTGGGGGTGGTGGGGGGTTGCGGGCCCATCGTGATCCCCAAGTCCTTGACGCCGGAAGAGGAACAGGCCGCCGAGGCTTCAAGGCTTCGGCGGGCGGACGTTGAGCTGGTCGCGTCGTGGATGGTGGGCTCGTTCAGCTCCGAGGCGCAGGCCGCGATGGATCCCGAGTTCCTGGACATTCGTCTTGAGATGTCCCGCCTGTGGCCGGATCGGCAGGACGGGATCTGGCTCTACGTCGAGCAGGCCGCCGCGTCGGACCTCGGAAAGCCCTACCGGCAGCGTGTCTACCGGCTGTTTGTTCAGCCCAACGGGCTTGTGGTGAGCGAGGTGTACGAACTGCCCGGCGTCGCGCTGAGATTCGCCGGCGCGTGGCGTCGCCCGGAGCTGCTCGAGGATCTGTCGCCCAAGCTGCTCGTGCTCAAGGACGGGTGCCAGGTGGTGCTGAAGAAGCTCACGGACACGCAGTGGTCCGGCGGGACGGTGGGGGAGGGTTGCGTCACGACGCTCCGCGGCGCGGCCTATGCGTCGAGCGAAGTGGTCGTGACGCCCGAGGGCTTGCGGACGTGGGACCGCGGGTACGACAAGAGCGGCAAGCAGGTGTGGGGCGCGGTGAAGGGGCCGTACGAGTTCATGCGCGTGCGGTGAGCCAACGACGCCGATTGAGCGCACCCAAAGCGACTTGCACCACGATCGCTCAGGCCGCGTTCGAGCGACCTCCCCGGGCCTCTTGGACCTGAGCGAAGCCGACGGCGCAGCGGCCCATCCAAGCCCTGGCCACGATATCGACCGATGCTGTGCGCGCGAACGGTGTCGTTGGCGTGGGGCGTGGGGCGTGGGGCGTGGGGGGGAGTGGGGGGCGACCACCCGTCTCTAGAACCCGCCCATGGGGTCAACCACCGGACCCGCGAGCACCTTGTAGCCGGACTCCTTGGTGACGAGGGCGGCGAGTCTCTTGGCTTCGAGGGCCAGCGGCGAGCGTTTGCGGTCGAGTTGCTGCTGGGCCCACTTGAGATAAAGCCCTTCGTCGTCCAACGCGGGAGCGAGCGACGCGATCGCCCTTGCCTGCTGGTTCCACGCGTGGAGCGCGTTGCGGGTGTCGGACGACAGCCCGAGTTTCCACATCGGGATGAGCCGGCGATCCTCGGAGATGATCGGCGGGGTCATCATGTCCGGGCACGCCTGCAGCCGAAGCACCGGCTTGGAGCCCAACGACGCTCGGCAGGACCATGCCGGACGGTGCAGGCCTTTGGTCCGATCGATGACCTCCGGCTCGGTCGTTCGGAGGCCGAAATCGTCGATGCGGAAGACCGGCCCGTCCTCTTCGGTGGAATGGTGCTCGCTCAGGGCGGCTTTCCACGCGCCGGGGCCGATGAACCACGCGTGGATCGAGATGGTGCCGGTCTTCTCGTCCGCGTGGACGTACGACGAGGCGTTGGCGAAGGAGACGCCCTTGCCGATGATGAACCCGCCTTGGTCGAGGGCGTCGAGCGTCTGTCCGACCGAGTGAATTGCGGGGACGAGGCTGCCTCGCTTGCACTTCCAACGCAACTCCAAGCGGACGAGAGAACTGCTCATGGATCGCTCCGAATCAGGAAGGCCAGTCGATCGATCGTGCGGGTCGCACGCGCACGGCGGATTGTACCGAATCGCGGCGGTTCGTTGTCAGGAACGGGCGTGCAGGGTCCGCCGCACGTTCGACCGACGCGGATCGGACGTGGCGCCCGGCGAACGCGAACCGGCCGCGTTCGATCCGTTGGGTCGCATGGTCTCTATTGGTGGTTGTGGGTGGTGGTGGTGGGGGTGGGGGTGGTGGGGGGGGAGGTGGGGGTGCGCGGGCTACGGGATCTTGTCCAGAACGGCAGGACCCACAGGTACATGCCCGTCAGCCACAGCCCCAGCAGCACCACGCCGCTGGGCAGAAACACCCACAGCTTGGCCCCGGGGTGGAACCACGACCCGTCGTGCAACGACTCGATCAGGTCGCTGCGTCGGTACGCGGACGACAGCACGCGAGCGGTGGCGGTGCAGACCTGCACCTCCCAGTGGTTGCGGGCGTGGACCTTGACGACGCCGGCGGCGGGGCGTGCGTCGAGGCGGTCGATGTCGTCCCACGAGTCGATCTGGGCCTGCGGCTGCGAGCGGGCGGCGTCGAAGATCTGGTCGAAGCTGATCGAGGGCTTGGTACCGATGGTGGCCCCGGCGGCCATCGGCGGCTGCACCCACGCGACCTGCTTCTTCACCATGAGCAACAGCCCGGTAACGATCACCACCAGCAGCGGCACCATCACCGCCACCGCCCCCCAGCGGTGCAATCGGCGGGACCAGATGTTGACACGAACACGGAGCGGCTTGGACATGGGGGGAGTGTACAGGGGAGAGACGGAGAGACGGAGTCACGGAGTCAGGAAACGAAGTTGACTGTACACAGCCGCGATCGTGCGCCCGAACAGCGACTTGCACCACGATCGCTCCTGTTGCGACCGAGCGACCACCCGAGGCCCTCTAGGACCTGAGGAAAACCGACGCCGCCAAGCCCCATCCAAAGCCCCGCAGCAACAACGACCAACGGTGTGCGCCCTCGCGTGGTACTGGCCTCTGATCTGTCCGCGGTCGGTCCCGGCCTCGGAGGGGCCAAGGGTTGTAGCCACGGATGGAGCAAAGACCGCCGAAGGCGGTCGAGCGCAACCCGTGGATGATCTACAGGCTTGCGCCCCTCCGGGGCGAAGAAGTGCGGGACGTTCCATGTCTTCCAGCCCGCAGGGCTGCGATCCAGTAGCCGGGGGCAACGCCCCCGGTCAGAACGCGCCAACAACTTTGACCCTGCAAGGGTCCGATGGTCTTGGGCGACGCACGCGGTTCGACCCCTGCGGGGTCGTGTGGTGGTTGTGGGCGTGGACCTGGGGCGTTGCCCCCCACCCCACGGCTCCTGGCGATAACCCCTGCGGGGTCTCGGAAGGCCGCGTGCGATCGGTGGGGTGCTTCGATCCTGCCGATGGTTGGACGCCTGTCGCGAAGAAGCACCAGTAGACGCCGGGTTCGACTGTCGCGCAATCGGGCACATGCGTGCGGCGTCAACTGGTGGCACCCCAACCCGTGCCACCCGCCCTTCCAGCCCGCAGGGCTGCAAGCCAGTAGCCGGGGGCAACGCCCCCGGTGTTGGCACGCGCATGCCCCGGACCCTGCAGGGGTCCAAGAGACACGCGTGATTCGAGGAATCGGACCGGTGCTGGATTCGCTAGGAGAACACGATGCCGAACCGGTTGCTTGCCTTGCGAGCTTCATACATCATGGAGCCCGGATACATCTCTCTAAGAAGACGTCGGATACGAGTTCGATCCTCTGTTGAGACACCAAGTCCGCAGTACACTCCAGTGAGGGCTTCTCTCGCAAAAGTCTGCTTGAGCGGATCCGGTTCAGTACTCGACTTCTCCAGCAACCACGGGAAACGCCATTCCTTCTCGTAGCCCCAATTACGGAACTTCGTGAGTGCTGTAAGGTCAGCGAGGCGCTTTGCATCAGGCAACTCGGATTGTGCCATCGCGTGGCTCATAGCGAGTGAAGTAGTATTCTCATAGACACGCGGGAATTGCTCCAAGTAGTTCACCTTGAACACCGGCACCATCCATCGGTCGCACAGGACTCGCGGATCAAACTCCAAGACGAGGCCGTGATGCTTGTCGGCATAGTGTGCCCACATGAGGAGGCAGTCGTTCGCCTCTGCGAGACACAGTACCCGCATACGTTCACGCTGCTCATGCCAGCGTTTCGTAGGCTCTCTCTCGTCACTCATCGGTTGAGTCAGGTCAGCAATTATTGATCTACGAACGTCGTGCGGGAGCGACTGGTATTGAGATCGCCACTGCAGGTAGAGGTCTCGAAGGCCAGGAATCTTGACGAAGTCGAGGTCAGTATCCCCGAAGACTAGATTGCAGTGTGCTTCGAGGAGTGCCTCTCGAAACTCCGACGATCCAAGTTGCCACAGTGTGTCCCATTGGAGATCGAATGGATCGTTGAAGCGAAGTGGACACTGACACCAAAGTTGCTGGCTGCTCAGCGTGCCGACGCCCCCTTTCAGATCGAGATACCGATACAGTCGTTTGGGAAGAGAGTTGAAGTGTTCAGCCTTCCAAGCCGGGTAGTGTTCGTTCCCTCGCGGCATGTGATTCTTCTCCGCGCCCCTCCGTGCTCTCCGTGGTGAACTGCCTTTAGAGCTCCGGCGCAAAGCCGCGTCGCAGCGTGTTCTCGCAGGTGAGCCTTGGGTCGACGAAGTGGAGGAGGTAGTCTTTGCCGCCGGCTTTGCTGCCGCCGCCGGACATGGCGAAGCCGCCGAAGGGTTGGCGGGCGACGAGGGCGCCGGTGATGCCTCGGTTGAGGTAGAGGTTGCCGACGCGGAACTCGCGTTTGGCTTTCTCGAGGTTGGCGGGTTTGCGGGTGAAGACGCCGCCGGTGAGCTTGTAGGGGAGGCTGTTGGCGATGCGGAGGGCGTCGTCGAAGTCTTTGGCGTGCATGATGGCCAGGACGGGGCCGAAGATCTCTTCGCGGGCGAGTTCGTGGGACTCGGGGACGGTCCAGAAGATGTGGGGGGAGACGAAGGGGAGTGGGGGAAGAGACGGAGAGACGGAGTTCCGGAGAGACGAAGTGTCGGGCAAAGGCAGGGAGACGGAGGAGAGGCCGCTGGCCTTCGCGCGTTCGATGAAGCCGTTGATTTTGTTGGCGGCGTCCGCGTCGATGACGGGGCCCACGTCGGTGCCGGGTTGGGTGGGGTCGCCGATGACGAGGGCTTTGGTGGCTTCGACCAGCCGCTCGCGGAAGCCTGTGATGGCGGGGCCGGTGGGGCCTTCGGGGTCGACGACGATGAGGCGGCTGCAGGCCGAGCACTTCTGGCCTTGGAAGCCGAAGGCGGACTGGCGGGCGGCGAGGACGGCTTCGTCCCAGTCGGCGCTGGTGTCGATGATGAGGGCGTTTTTGCCGCCCATTTCGCAGATGACGTGTTTGAGGTGAGTGGGGTGGGTGGGGATACCCACGGGTTGGAACCCGTGGGCTTCGGGTTTTGCGGTTTTCTGCGCGAAGGGGGAGTTTGGCGCGGTGCCGTTCATGATGTCGAGGCCGACGTCGCGGCTTCCGGTGAAGGCGATGAGGGCGACGCGGGGGTCGCGGACGAGGGCGGCGCCGACGGTTTCGCCGGGGGCGGGGCAGAGGTGGAGGATGTCGGAGAGGGAGACACCGCTCTGGAGAGCGGTGCCACCAAAGGCACTCCGCGCCGCCTCCTGCAGGATGTCGAACATCACCTTGGCGATGCCGGGGGTTTGCTCGGCGGGCTTGATGATGACGGTGTTGCCGGTGACGAGGGCGGCGACGGCCATGCCGCAGCAGATGGCGAGGGGGAAGTTCCACGGGCTGATGACGACGGCGACGCCTTTGGGCTGGTAGAACTGTTCGTCGAGTTCGCCGATGAAGCGGCCGAGGCGCTCGCGGACGAAGAGGGGGACGGAGGCGCGGGCGTAGTAGTCGCAGAAGTCGATGGCTTCGCAGGTGTCGGCGTCGGCTTCGCGCCAGGTCTTGCCGGCTTCTTTGATCATGATCGCGGAGAGCTCATCGCGACGGGCTCGCATGATCGCGGCGGCGCGGACGAGGACATCGGCTCGCTTGATCGGGTCGGCGTCGCGCCACATCGGGAAGGCGGCTTCGGCGCGTTTGACCATCTCGGCGGCTTGTTCGACGGTGCGGTCGTTGGCGACGGTCGGCACGCGGGCGGACGCGACGGCTTTGGCGAAGGCGTCGCGCGCGAACGCGTCGGCGAAGTCGCGCATGGGCTCGGTGACGAAGGCTCGGCTGTCGCCGACGCCTGGGACAGCGGGGCTGAGGGCGTGGCGTTCGGGGGCGACTTCGAGGAGGTCGATGGGTTTCGCGCCGGGCGTGCTGCCTGGGCGTGCGAGGAGGGCGGCGGGGTCGGCGTTGTCGAGGAAGCCTGCTTTGAGCCAGGATTCGTTGGAGGTGTTCTCGAGGAGGCGGCGGACGAGGTAGGCCATGCCGGGGATCATGTCGCCGACGGGGACGTATTCGCGGATGCGCAGGCCCATGTCGGCTGCGGCGTATTTGAGCTGGTCGGCCATGCCGTGGAGCATCTGGAGCTCGAGGGCGTTGCGCGGGAGGCCTCGTTTTTCGAGGGCGGAGAGGGCGGAGCCGATGGAGCGGGCGTTGTGGGAGCCGAGGGCGAGCTTAATGCCACCGCTCTGGAGAGCGGTGCCACCAGAAGACACACCGCTCTGGAGAGCGGTGCCACCGGGACGCGGACAGGCATCCAGGAAGACGTCGGTCATGGCTTCGAAGCAGGCGTCGGTCTGCCATTTGACGGGCCAGACGGGGCAGGGCCAGCCGTGCATCTCGCTCTTGATGGTTTCGGCGTCCCAGTACGCGCCCTTGACGAGGCGGACGGTGACGATGCGTTTGGCGCGGATGGCCCACTCGCACATGGCTTTGGCGTCGTCGACGCCGCTCTTGAGGTAGGCCTGCATGGCCAGGCCCGCTTCGAAGGGGACTTTCTCGCAGCAGCGGCGGAAGAGTTCGAGGGTGAGGTCCTTGAACTGATGGTGCTCCATGTCGAAGTTGACGAAGACGCCTTTGGCGTGGGCGACTTCGAGGATGGGGACGAGTCGCTTCATCAACTCGCGGATGGAGCCTTCGGTGTCGATGGGATCGACGCGGGCGGAGAGGGCGGAGATCTTGATCGAGACGTTGACGCGGGGGATGGCGCCGAGGTGGTCGGATTCGAGGCTGGGCTGCGGCTTCCACTGGGCGACGGCGGCGGGGAGGTTCTCGATGAGGTCGAGGTATTTTTTGCAGAAGTGGTCGGCTTCGAGGTCGGAGACGCAGGTCTCGCCGAGGAGGTCGACGGAGAAGGCGATGCCGTCGTCCCACATTTTCTTGAGGCCTGGGAGTGCGGATTTGGCGTCGGTGCCGGCGATGAAGCGTGAGGCCATGCCGGTGATTTGTTTTTCGATCTGGCCTGCGGCGAGCCCTTTCATGAGGCCGCCGGCTTTGAGGGCGGTGGCGATGACGGTGGGGACGGTGACGCCGGGCTGGGTGAGGTAGTCGTTGAGGTGGTCGAAGATCTGGTCGGGGGTTTTGAGTTGGGGGAAGCAGTCGACGAAGCGGAACATCTGGACTTTAAAGTTGGGGTCCTTCATGGACCATTCCATGAGGGCGTCGGAGTAGAACTGGGAAGACAAAAGCCCGGCCTTGTGGGCGCGGGCTTTGGTCAGGAGTTCGCCGCCGAGGGCGAGGATTCGGGCTTCGCGGTCGGTGTCGGCCGGGGGCAGAACCGGCGTGAAGGCGGGGGCTGACGGTCGGGGTGCGGACCGCGCGCTGGGGGAGTTGGCGGCGGGGTTGGCGGGTTTGGAGCCGAAGAGTTTGCTGAGGAAGGAAGTCATGGGCGGGACTATAGGAAACAGTTTCGCGGCGACGGCACCCGGGGCTCACGAAGGCACTATCCTCGGGCATGCCGGGCACGGTGATCACGATCGGGAACTTTGACGGGGTGCACGTTGGGCACCGGGCGTTGCTTGCGCGGACTCGGGCGCTTGCCGGTTCGGGTGGGCGTGTGGTGGCGATGTCGTTTGATCCGCATCCGGCGACGGTGCTGGCTCCGGGTTCGGCTCCCGCTCGGATTGAACCGTTTTCGGTGCGGCGGGAGCGGTTGCTGGCGGTTGCGGACGAAGTGGTGACGCTTGATCCTCGCAACGGGATGTTGCGGCTGACGCCTCGGGAGTTTGTGGCGGCGGTGGTGGAGCGGTATCGGCCGACGGCGTTTGTGGAGGGGCCTGACTTTCATTTTGGGGCCAAGCGGGCGGGGAATCCGGAAGTGCTTGGGGAGCTTGGGCGGGAGATGGGGTTTGCGGTTGAGATTGAGCACCCGGTGGAGGTTGGGCTTGTCGACGGGTCGCTGGTGCGGGCTTCGAGCACGTTGGCCCGATTGCTGATCGGGCATGGGCGTGTCGGGGATGCGGCGTGCGTGCTGGGGCGTGCGGTGGAACTGCGTGGGGAAGTGACGCGTGGGGATCGGCGTGGGCGTCAGGTTGGGTTTCCGACGGCGAATCTGACGCTGGGCGCGGAGTGGGCTGGGGCGGTGTTGCCGATGGATGGGGTGTACGCGGGGACGGGGGTTTTGCCCGATGGGCGGCGGGTTGGTGCGATGGTGAACATCGGGACGCGTCCGACGGTGGCGGGGGTTGATCATCGGATCGAGGCTCATCTGCTGCAGGAGGCTTCGGCTGACGGGGTGTGGGCCCCGATCCGAGGGTTGCCTGAGTATGGGTGGGCGATGCGGCTTGAGTTGCGTGCGTGGCTTCGCGACCAGGTTCGCTTCTCGGGGTTTCCCGCGCTGGTCGAGCAACTGCACCGGGACCGGGCACGCGCGCTGGCGTTGTCCTAAGTTTGATTCATGACCACCTCTCCTGTTCCTTCTCCGAATGCGGTTCCATCTTCCGACGGCTGGGTTTCCAACGCGTCTCCTGCCGAGATCGCCAAGGCGCTCCGGGCTGCATCGAGGATCGCCGTGTTCACGCACATGAAGCCGGACGGGGACGCGGTGGGCTCGACGCTGGCGCTGGTTCGATCGCTGAATCTGATGCCCGGGAAGCGGGCGGAGGTGTACTACGCGGGGCCTTTGTCGCCGTGGATGCCGCTGGTGTGCGGGCACTCGCCGGTGCGGACGTGGGAGAAGGATGGCGCGCCGGGCGAGGCGGATGAGCCCGACGCGATCGTGGTGATTGATACGGGGTCGTGGTCGCAGCTTGAGGTCTTTCGGTCGTACATCGAGCCACGGGCTGCGAAGACGATCGTGATTGATCATCATCGGCGGGGTGATGCGGGCGTGGGGGCGAAGCGGTGGATTGATGTGGGTGCGGCGGCGGTGTGTCAGCAGGCGGCGGGGTTGTGTTGTCTGCTGCTGGGGGTGATGCCGGCGAATCTGCCGCCTGATATCGCGGCGGCGTGTTATCTGGGGCTGGCGACGGACACGGGGTGGTTCAAGCACAGCAACGTGACGCCGGACGTGATGCGTCTTGCGGCGGAGTTGCTCGAGGCGGGTGTGGACGCGAACGCGATGTACCAGACGATCGAGCAGCAGGACACGGTGGGGCGGCTGCGTCTTCTGTCGCGGGCGCTGGCGTCGCTTGAGTTGCACGATGAGGGCCGGGTGGCGGTGATGACGCTTTCGCGGGGTGATTTCGGTGCGGCGGGGGCGGTGAGCACGGACAGCGGGGGGTTGATCGACCTGCCGCTGACGATCGCGTCGGTGAAGGTGGTGGCGATCCTGACCGAGGCGGACCCGTCGGAGTATGGCAAGGCGAGTGAGGGAGTGTCGCTCACGAAGATCAGCATGCGGAGCAAGACGGACGCGATTGATGTGGATCAGATCTGTCGCACGCTGGGCGGCGGGGGGCACAAGCGGGCGGCGGGGGCGAAGTTGGCTGAAGATCTGGCGACGGCGAAGCGGCGGGTGATTGACGCGCTTGCTTGATGTTTCGGAGCTGGACGCACGGCGAAACTCAAAGACGAGAGCGGCCTCGGGGAGAGCCCCGAGGCCGCGGTTCATTCAGGAGTTCGACGATCGGTCGTTCTTATGGCGCTTCGATCGTGATTCTGTAGTCATTGGAGAGTCGGGCGGAGCCGCTTGATGCGGGGTTGGCGACCTGAAGGCGTGATTCGCCGAGTCGCAGGACTTCCGTCGCGCTCACGGTGGCTCGGATGAGGCCCGCGCTGGTGCGGGTTGCGGGGATGGGGGAGCCGTTCCAGTAGACCTTTGCGCCCGGGGCGAAGTTCTTTCCGACGATGGTGAAGTTGTGTGAGTCGGGCGGGGTCTGGCCGTTGACGGTGACGGGGAAAAGCGGGGGCTCGTTCTGAGTCATCGTGCGATTGCTGACGCCCTTGACGATGGGTGTGCCCCAGCGGACGTTGAGGGTCATGGGGACGGAGACGCCGCCGCTGGCGACCTGTTGGACGTTCTGCGAGACGCCGCCCCCGTCGATGAGTTCCTCGGTGTAGTCGGTCCCGTTGGCGGGCGTGGAGACGGTGACCATGCGGGTGCCGAAGGTGTTGAGGCTTGCAGCGGGGATGTAGGCGGCGAGGCGCCCGCTGCCGATGAACTCGGTGCGGAGGGGGGCACCGTCGAGGAGGACGACCGAGCCTGGGGTGAAGTTGCCGTACTTCTCGTTTTCGTATCCGGCGAAGAAGGGGACGGTGTCGGGGCCGCCGACGACGATTCGGAGTTCGGAGCCGGTGGCGATACTGCCGGGATCGACCTCGGCGGGGGCGAGCCTGCTGATGACGGGCTTGGGGGCTGGGACTTCGACGGTGACGGTGCGGCTTGGGCCGCCGCCGGGGCCGGGGTTCACGAGTTCCATGGTGAGGAAGCCGGGCGAGGCGTAGATGCCTTGCTGCATTTTGGAGCGGAAATAGCCGTCGTTGACGAAGGGGCGTTTGCGTTCGAGGGCGATGCCGTCGACGAGGAGGGTGGGGAAGCCCGGGGGGCAGGGGACGTTGGGGTTGGTATCCCAGGGCTTGAAGTCGGGGAAGTACTCCGTGGCGGAGAGGGCGTTGCCCGCGAGTGTGGCGTTCCAGAGGGAGTTCCGCAAGAGCGTGTAGTAGTTGCGGCGAGCGATGAAGGAGTCGTTGCCCAGGGGCGTGCCGCCGTCGACGGCGATCACGCCTTCATCGAGCCACTTGGGATCGCCGGCCCAGATGGGATCGACGAGCCCCTGGAAGTTGGGCATGGGGTGCTCGATGGTGAACTCGATGGTCTCGGACTTGCCGTTGTTGTTGGTGACCCAGAGGCGTGCGACGCCGGGAAGGAGGAAGAATCGCTTGGGGACCTGGACGAGCAGGGCCTGATCGTTGAGGCGTGTCGTGGCCAGACTCTCGGTGCGTCCGCAGTGCTTGATTCGTGCGGTGTTGCCGCCGACACCGGTGAAGAACTTGCGGCCGTAGAGGACCATGGGTTCGGTGCCGACGGCGAGGGCGTTGAGTTCGGCCTGGGTGGGTGTGCGCTGCTCGTAGATGATCATGCGGGCGGATTCGCGGCTGCACCCGATGAGTTGAGGGAAGTTGTTGGCCGCGCTGGAGTTGACGACGACGGGAGCACAGACGACGTCGTTGGGGAAGTCAAACTCATTCGAGGTCGTGTCGAGGATGGTGACGCGTCCGCTGTTGAGTTGGTTGGACACCCCATCGACCAACGTCGGGCTGAGCAGGTCTTGTTCGAGTTTGCCGGGCTCGAGATCGAGGTCGATGATGTCGACGCCGACGATTTCGAGGGCCGCGTTGATCTGGAGGGGAGCGAACCCCGCGACGGCACCGAAGCGGAAGCCGGACTTATTCTGGAGCGAGGCCCTGACGCCGAAGGTGGGGGTGATGGTGAATCCGCCGGCGGGGAGGTTGGGGCTGTCGGCGCTGGCTTGGTACGAGTAGTTCCCGTTGGTGTCGACGACGCGGGTGAGATAGACACGGGTGGTGTTGCCGGTGGAGTCGTAGAAGAGGTCGACGTAGGGCCTCATCACAAGGTCGAGGTCTTGCTCGAGGTTGATGCTGCCCGCGAGATAGGCCTGAAGGATCGCGATTTCGACGGAGGCTTCAAAGTCGTTGTTTCCGATGGGTGTGCCGTAGCCGAAGGAGAGCGGCGTACCGATGGCCAGGGTGGAGACCAGGTTGGTGATGCTGACATCGGCTTCGAGGAAGGTCTCGCTGAGCCTGCTCGAGAGCGTCATGCCCGCGGCGCCGTCGGTGTAGTAGCCCTCGGTCCCGAGGTTTGGAAAGCGGGCACTGCCGCCGACGAACTCGCCGTAGGGATCGGGAAGGAACTCGCCGAGATCGATCCATGTGCCTCCGGGTGGGATCGGGAGGAGGTCCAGGCCGACGAGTGGCTGCGTGTAATCGAAGTTGCGTTGGCCGACGAAGAGATCAAAGAACGGGTTGGGTGCTCCGAAGGCTTCGAGGACGGTGTCGCGCCCGAAGAGTCTGGCGCTCACGTTGGCTTTGATGCGGGCGTAGATGCCGGCGTTGATTTCCGGGCGGCCGTTGGTGATGAGTTCCATCCCGTTGGCGTCGGGGTCGAAGTTGATGGTGATGTTGACGGGCTGCCCGACGTTGATCTCTTCCTCGCCTGGGATGGCGATGGCGAGTTCGCCGGAGACAGTCGCGTCGTACGAGCCGCCGTTGACGGAGGATCGGAAGAAGACGTTGAATTGACCGTTGGTGACGTTGATGTCGAGCCCGCCGCCGGCGGTGCCGAGGCCGTAGTTGATCTCTCGCTGGGTGAGGCCGTCGAGCCCGCCGCCGGGCAGGTTGTTGAGGGTGTTGATGATCGAGGAGACATCGAGGGTGAAGATATTGCGGTCCGTGTTCGCCCAGCCCGGTGCGACCCCGCCGAGATCGGGACTTGCCGGGAACCAGATGCTGTTTCCTTCGATGCGGACGACGGGGTAGGACCTTGCGATCTGCGGGATGGAGACGTAGGGCTGTTCGTACTTGATGAAGAAGAACTCCTTGCTCAGGTACGCACCGCCGCTGGCTGCGAGGGCGGAACGCACGCCGCAGACGAAGACGCTGCCGCTGGCGTCGACGAGGAGGTCGATGACTTCAACAGCGCCGTTGACTTCGGTGTTGTCGAAGACGGGGCTCCGCTGGTATTGCCAGACTTCGGCTCCCGTCGCGGGGTTGAACTTGCGGACGTCGGTCGACATGCGGGTGGTGCCGAAGGTGATGGCTGCGTAGGGGTTGCCGATCCAGTCGAGGGCGAGTTTGTAGGGCTCGCCGGTGGTGCCGAAGGAAGGGGCTGTGTACCCCGCAACGGCAGTGCCCGAAGCGGTGTACTGCTCGATGCGGGCGGTCGCGCTTCCTTTGGAGCCGAGGACGAAGACGTTGCCCTTGGTGTCGATCTTCAGGTCCACGGGCTTGCCGTTGGTGACGGTCTTGGTCCAGATCGCGGTTCCCGTGGCGGTATCGAGTTTGACGGTTTTCCAGTCGTTGGTCGTCGTGCCGGTGTAGATGGCGACGTGCGGGTTGCCGGCGGCGTCGAGTTCGAGGGCCGAGCCGGACCAGTCGGCTTCGCCGGTCCAGGTCCAGTCGGCGATCCCGTCATAGGGGCTGAGTTTCGTGACCTTGACGATATTGGCGCTGGTGGTGTACATGAAGTACACCGCGCCTCTGCGGTCGGTGATGACACGCAGCGGCGTGGACGCGATCAGCGTGTCGGTGTTGATCCAGGTGCGCGAGAGCGTGGGGTCGGGGTTGTGACGGGCGACAAAGCAGCGGAGGCTCGCGCCCTGCGAGTACGCGCCCGCGATGTAGAGGATGCCCTCGGGGTCGAGTGCGGTGCTGAAGACCGTCGCTTCGGTGGCACCCGAGGCGGCGGTGAAGTCGCGGTCGTTGAGGCGTGCGCCGGTGGAGCCGCTGAGTTGGGCGAGGTGGTACTGCCCGTTGCCTCTGCTTCCGCCGGTGAAGAGGTTGCCTCGGAGGTCGGAGACGCAGGACTTTGCTTCGAGGCGGTTGCTGACGCCGGCCCCGAGGTTGTAGTTCTGGTCCCAGTTCTTGGTGTATCCCTCGGTGGCGTCGGCGACGCCTCGCATTTCCGTCGCTTTCATCCGCAGTGTGCCGTCGGGGGAGACGAGTGTTCCGACGAACGAGACATCCCCTTCGACGTTGAGGTCCATGTCGAAGGCGAAGGTCTCGGCGGAGGCGGCGGAGGCTGAGTTGGTGTAGTCCCATGAGAGGAGGACGAGGTTGATGCCTCGGTCGCCGAAGTCGCCACGGTCGCCGAACCCGCCGTCCTGCTCGGGGCTGGGGCGGAGGCTCGGGCGGACCTGCGCGATGCCGTAGCCGTCATTCAGCTGATCGGGGCCGACGGCCTCGTCCCAGAGTGCTTCCTGGAGTTCGGGGTCGAGGTTGTTCCAGTCGAGGCGCTCGCGGAGGGCGATGCGGTCGGCTTGGGCGCGGCGGTCGATGGCGCTCTGGCTGTTCGGGGGTTCATGGAAGGGGGTGGAGTTGAGTGTCTCGAAGGTGTTGGGCTTGATGGTGATCTTGGAGCCGGTGGTCGTCGGGATCCGCGGGGCGTTCTGCTTGGTTTCGGTCTTGCTGTCGGTTTGGGGCTGGATCGGTGCGGCGAGGCCGACGGCTGCGAACAGGGTCGTCGCGATGATGGCGGCCATCGTCGAGGTGTGTGTCCTTCTCTTCATGGTCTTCATGGTGAGTTCTCCGTGTCGTGATTGGCGAGAGACTTACTTGGAGGAAACAACCGCCACGCCGTCCTGGGCGGGGCGCGTCCGCGGCGTGGTGTGCATCTGCCCCTTGCTCTCGGGCTGACCGTACAACTCGGGGCGGAGGTAGGTGCCCTTCTCGCCGTCGACCTTCAGGCGTTCGACGGGTGCGCCGTAGACCTCGACGAAGCGATCGTTGCGCTTGGCTTTGACCTCCCAGGAGACCTTGCCGTTGGGCGTGCCGCCGGCGACCTTGAACTGGTTGCCTTCGACTTCGGTGGCGATGTGGAGCATCGGGGCGGGGCCGCCGATGGAGGTGAGCATGTAGCGGGGGTCGATGTTGATGGAGGCGAAGTAGTCGGGGAGGAGGATCCAGGCTTCGCCGTTGGCGTCGAGGGGCGTGATGCCGGAGTAGACGTTGAGGACTTCGGGGCTTTCCATGCTGTAGTGGTAGAGGACTTTGTTTTCGGGGTCGAGAGGGTGATCGATCATGAAGCTCTTGGTGCCGGAGGCGCCGAGGCGGCCGTTGGCGTAGACGCCGAAGGACGAGGCTCCGCCGGCCTGTCCGTAGACGCCGAAGTTCGCTCCGCTGCGGAGGGCCTGTCCGAAGACGCCGACGGCGTTGGCGGCGTTGCTGTCGGTGTAGGCGCGGACGCCGTAGGTGACGCCGGTGTTGGCTTCGGCGATGGCGTGGACGGCGGTGCCCGCGTTGCTGTAGGAGATGAACGCGCCGGCGACGGTGTCGAGGGTGGTGCCGTTGGCGATGCCCCAGACGCCGACGCCGCCGGCGAGGTTTGTCTCGAAGGTGGCGGCGCTGAGGCGGGTTGCGGTGAGGGCATGAAGCATGGTGTTGTCGGGGGTCTGCGTTCCGATGCCGACGCGACCGTCGCCCTGGATTCGCATCGTCTCGGTCAGGGCGGCGCTGCCGCCGTGACCAAAGATGATGTCTCCTGTCGAGAAGTTGGTGTGGATCTGGAGTTGGCCGTCCTGGACCCCGAAGCCATAGTGATTTGAACCGGTGCCGTAGAGCGAGATCTTGTCGCCGAATGTGTTGGCGAAGTTCAGCGGGAACGCGGGAGTCGTGGTGCCGATGCCGACGTTCCCGATGAAGGAGTTGACGAAGTCGCCGAACGCGTTCGCTTCGTTCCGCATGGCAACGTTGGACGACAGACGGTTGTCGGAGACAGTGCCCGTGCTCAGGTTCGTCGCGTTCAGGGCGGTCAGTGCAGTGCCGTTGCCGGTGTAAATGTTGGCGGCGTTGCTGAAGGTGAGTGCGCTGGTGTAGGCACCGGAAAGACGGGCGGAGGGCAATGTGCCTGTGGCGAGGTTGCTCGCGTTGAGGGCGGTCAGTGCAGCACCGTTGCCGGTGTAGACGTTGGCGGCGTTACTGAAGGTCAGGGGTCCGGTGTATGCACCGGCCAGACCGGCGGCGGGGACGGAGCCGGTGAGGTTGGCGGCGTTCTGATAGAACGAGGCGGCCTGCCCGTTGAGCAAGAGAGCATTGGCGGCGGTTGTCGCGTTGACGGCGTTGGTGGCATTCACCGCGTTGGTCGCGTTGTCCGCGTTGGTGGCGGAAAGCGCCGTCGTGGCGTTCGCCGCGTTGACGGCGTTGGTCGAGTTGATGGAGTACGCGGCGTTGGGCGTGGCGAGCATCGCCTGTCGTGGGGCGAGGGTCGTCATTCCGGTGGCGTCGCTGCAGTCCAAGCCCGTGTCGGGGCGAACGTCGACTTCGAGGAAGTACTGAGCGCCGTCGAAGACCATACCGAAGTCGAGGGCCGCGGTGAACCGTCCGTCCACAAGGATCGAGTTGTCCACGCAGAGCGTGGGTCCGACTTGCACGCCGCCGGCGAGCATGTCGTAGAGGCGAAAGCGGATGTCATGAGCGCCGGCTGCAGGAACGCCGCCCGCGGAGAGTTCGCCGCGGTAGGTGAAGGTGGAGTTGAGCGGGTCCGCGCTGGCGGCGCAGGCGATGACCATGCCTGCGGCTGCGGCGAGGCGTGTGGCGAAGCCGCGTGCGGTCGTGTGGAGGTCTGACTTCTGTGACATCTTCATGGGAAACTCTCCAAAGGGCGTCAAAGTCTGGGAAAGAAAGGGCGTGGTCAGACGCGGAGCCCGACAAGAGAACCGGTCTAAGGGAGACAACGAGAGACATTTGCGTCAGGCGCAATGGAATTTGAGGTTCCATAACCAAGTGCTTTGGAAGGGCTGGCGAGCAAGCCATATGGCTTGAGTCCCCGAAGAAAGGGATTGGGCGCGTCGGTCGGGATCACCGGGGTGGGTTAAGTTGGGTGCCCTGGGTGAACCTATTTGGGCGGTGCGCTCTCGTCGGGTACCGCTGGGGCGGGCTCGAGTGGGCTGGGCTCGACTGGGGCGTGTTGGCCGGTCAGGTCGGCCTTGAGCTGTGCCAGGGCGGCCTCGGCCACGCTCAGGTTCACCGAGTGGGGCAGTGCGGCGGTGGCGAGGGCGATCGCTTCGTCGACGTGATCGAGGTGCTTGATCTGGCGGCCGGCCGAGGCGAGGTTGATGAGGAACATCGCACGCCTGCCGTGCGCGACGGGGGCGAACTCGTCCCGGCGTGCCCAGACCTTGTCGAGGGCCGCCCCGAGGGTGATATCCTCGCCAAGTGCTTTGGTCGCCTGCTGGATTTGCTCGACCTGCACGGCGAAGTTTCTTGTGAGCCCGACGGCGTCCTTGCGACCGGGGGTGCCCTTTTCAATGTCTGAGAAGACGAGCATGAGGCGGTAGCGGAGTGCCTGGATCGTCCATTCCTGGTATTCCCGGGCGTGATCCGGCCAGGCGGCGTAGACCTTGCACATATAGATGGCGAGTTGGCGGTGCGCGTCGGTCGCGTTGGGGAAAGCGACGGTGTAGGACTCGGTCGCGAGCAGCCCGTACTTGGCCGCCTTCTCGTGGTTGCCTGTGGCGTGGTAGGTCTGCGAGATCGATCGATAGGACGGCCCGCGGTCGGAGGCGTTGATGTGTTCCGCGACCATTTCGCTGAGGCGGTCGGCGAGAGCGACCGCGTCGCCGTCGCGGCCGATCTGAAGGCTCGACCGCATCAGGTTTGTGAGGATGCGGAAGTTGGCGGGGTCGGCCGGGTCGAGCGATCGGGCTCGTTCGGTCACGAGCGTGTGAAGCCTGAGGGCTTCGGCGGGGTCGGCGTTCTTTACTTTCTGTGCACAGACGATCATCTGGCTCAGGAGCGAGACCGAGACGCCTGGTTCGAGGCCCGGGGTGGCTTCCGCCAGTTCGTAGGCTTCACGGAAGTACTTGTTCGCCAGGCCGAAGTAGAAGCGGCCGATGTTCTGCCTTCCCGCCTGATCCATCGCGCGGATCAGCAGGAGATGGTTCTCGGGGTGCACGCGTTTGATGCGTTCGACCGCGTCTTCGGTGAGCCTGATCCGCTCTTTGACGACCATCGGCCCGTTGCGGGCGTCGGCCTGGCGGAGGACGGCGTCGATGGTTTTCTCGTGATCGGGCCCGAGAGCTCCTTCCAGCAGCGCCACCGCGGCGGCCCACTCCTCCGCCCCTTCCTTCTCCCGCCCGGCGGACACGAGCACGCTCGCGAGGGTCATCCGCACCTCGGCCTCGACCTCGGGCTGCCCCACAAACCTCGTGCCTATCTCCTGACGCGCGTTGAGCATCACGTCGACGAGGGTCGCGCTGGTGCCCAGGCGTTCGGGCGAGACGGCCATGAGCACGTCGTCGAGGAGGTAGTTGCGGACGGCGGTGCTCATTTTCTCGGTGTGGTCCGCGCGCTGGCGTTGCTGGATGGCGGTCTGCCGTTCCTGGTCGGCTTGGCGTCTTTGTTCCTCGGCTTTGGCGTACATGGCCAGCGAAACGCCGAGCCCGGCGGCGAGCATCACCATGGTTGCAAGGGCACTCCCGACCAGCCCGCGATGGCGGCGGGCGAATTTGGACAGTTGGTAGAGTGTCGTTGCAGGCCGGGCCAGGATCGGCTCGTGATTGAGGTATCGGCGGAGGTCTTCGGCGAGCGAGGCTGCGGTCTGATACCGGTGCTCGCGGTTCTTTGCCATGGCGTGACTGACGATGGTCACGATGTCTCTGTCGTACGAACCCGGGACGGTGTTGAGCTTGCTGTTGAGGGGCGCGGGCTCCTCGTCGCGGACGATCCGTGCTGCTTCGGGGACAGGCTTGCCGCGCAGATCGTGCGGCATGCGCCCGGTGAGGAGTTCGTAGAGGATGACGCCCATCGAGTAGACGTCAGCGCGGGCGTCGATCGCGTCGATCTCGCCGCTCAACTGTTCGACGCTCATGTATCCGACGGTGCCGATCAGGAGGCCTGCCTCTGTCAATTGCGTGGCATCTCCATCCCCGTCGAGCATGCGTGCGACGCCGAAGTCCAGGATCACGGGCTGGGGCCCTGCGGTCAGCTGGCTGGTGCTGGTCGTGCCGTGCCGTGATGCCTCCTTGGCGGGTGAGACGCCGCGGACCAGGATGTTCGCGGGCTTGAGGTCTCTGTGGACGACGCTCTTGGTGTGTGCGTGCTGCACGGCGTCGGCGATCCGAGCGACAAGTTCGAGCCCGGCGGCGAGATCGAGCGCGTGCTCCTTGGCGTAGTCGAGGAGGTTGGGTCCCGAGACATACTCCATCGCGTAGTACGAGATGGGCCCGTTGCCGCCTTCCGCGGTTCCCGATTCATAAATGCGTGCGATTCCGGGGTGTACGAGTCTGCCCAGCACGCGAATCTCGCGTGCGAAGCGAACCCGGAGGCTCGAGGACTGCACGCCCGAGCGGAGGACCTTGAGGGCGACCTGTCGATCGGGTTTGGACTGTTGCGCGAGGTAGGCGATGCCCATCCCGCCGTGGCCGAGCACGCTCAGGATGCGGTAGGGGCCGATTTCCTGGGGGAGCGCGGTCTCGGTGACCTTGGTTCGAAGCAATTGCCCGGCCAGTTCGGTGCCGGTCTTGTCGCCCGTGCGCTCGGCGGTTTCGTCGGCGGCGAAGAAGGCTTCGACGGCGTCCCGGAGTGACGGGCTGCCGGCGCAATTCTCGTCGATGAAACCCCTTCGCTCGGCGCGCGGAAGCTCGCAGCCCTTGTGAAAGATCTCCCGAACTTTCGCGAATTCCTGTGGAGTCATGGCCCTTACACTATCCGTACAGCTCTCGCTGGAGCCACGCTCTGATGAGGCGTGAGTCCAGTTCGATCGTTCTCGCCGACACTCCGAGAGCCGCCGCTGCCTGTTCAACGGAAAGTCCGACCAGGTAGCGCAATTCAAAGATCTGAGAAAGTCGTGGGTCGGTTTCTTCGAGCTTTCGGATGGTGTCGTCGAGCGCGACGAGATCCACTTCGCGGCTCGGCGAGGCTTTCTCGGCCACTTCGAGCGAGACGCGCAGTGCCCCGCCCCCCCGTTTGAGAGATCGTTTGGCGCGGGCGTGGTCAACAAGCAGATTCCGCATTGCCTTCGCGGCGACGCGGAAGAAGTGCTCTCGATCCGACCATTCGGTGCCGGGAGAACTGAGCAGTCGAGCGCATGCCTCGTGGACGAGGGCGGTGGGCTGAAGGGTGTGGTCCTGAGATTGGCCGCTGAAGACGTGGCGGGCGATGCCGTGGAGTTCGTTGTACGCGAGGTCGAGGAGTGCTGCGGTCGCGTCGGCGTCACCCTCGCGGACTTTCTTGAGCAGCGTCGCGATGGCGGGGTCTTGATCAGTCGTCATGAATGGAGGCCGCGGGAGCTTGGGCGAGGGTCTTTTCTGTCTGTCGGAGTATACCGGAGCCTCGCGATTGGCCGCTTGAAAAGTTCACTTAGCGGCCACGATGTAGGCGGTCCAGGTTGGGAGGTCAGCGACGGATTGGGGTTGGACGGGGCCGAGAAACACGCCGGCTGCGCCCAGGGAGGGGTCGTAGGTGTGTCGCCAGGACTCAACGCCCGAGAATCCGGCCCTTTTGCAGGCGGCCAGTAGTTCGGTGATCGACCAAAGTCGCCAGTCGTAGCGGAAGGCATCTCGGACGTGGGTTGTGGTGGCGCTGGGGTTTGTGGATGGGACCTCGAAGTGGATTCGGCAGTCCATGGCGGCGGTCTTTGGGTCAAAGGCGCGGACCTCCCAGTGGTACCGGAAAGGCGCGGGCGGTGGGGGCGTTGATTCGCTGGCGAGTCTTGGAGTTGGGGTGACCCAGTGGCTTGTGGTGCCCACGGACACGGCTTGGGATCCGCCGAAGGTGTTCATGACGAGGACGCCGCCGGGGGCGAGGCAGGCGTGTGCGTGTTCGAGGTAGTTGTCGAGTTCGTTTTCGCTGCGGAGGTAGAGCATGCTGAAGTTGAGCACGGAGATGAGGTCCGCTGGCGGGACCTGTGGCGGGCCGACCTGCATGACGTCGGCGGAGACAAACTGCACCGATCCGGAGGCAGGGCCGAGGATTCTTGAAGCGCGGTTCGCGGCCCACTCGAGCGTGGGGGCGTCGAGGTCGACGCAGATCGCCCGACGACCGTTCCCTCCTCTTGGCCCGAGAGCGACCCATGCGACGGATTCGGCGGACGTGCCGGCGAAATCCTCTCGGAGGATGGCGGGCACGCGACCTGGGCGAAGGCGTTCGTAGATGAGGCGGAGGACCTCGGCGTGGGTTTCGGGGTCCTGCACGGCCCATCTGTAGAGTTCGAGCGTGTCCATCGGCGCGTGATCCTGAGGTCGGGGGGAGGGTGGATGGTAGTGATCAAGCGTTCCCGCAACCGGGTCTGGCGTTCGGATACGCTTGGCCACGGATGTATCAGGAACTTGTCATCGCGGTCTTCGTGTTGCTCTCCTTGGGCGGGGCGATGGGGGG
>CALROI020000029.1:0-34628 GCA_943369765.1 Phycisphaera mikurensis NBRC 102666
ACCACCACCACCACCACTCCCCCCAGTGCCACCGCTCCGGACGCGGCTCTTACCGCGCTTGCGCGTGAGTCACATTACGTCCGCATCGTCACCACCGTCGGCAACATCGACCTCGAACTCGACGCCGCCCGCGCCCCCGTGGGCGTCGCCAACTTCCTCGGCTACGCCAACCGGGGGGAATACAACGCCACCATCTTCCACCGCACCGTCCCCGGGTTTGTCATCCAGGGGGGCGGCTACACCACCGCCCTCGTCGAGCTCAAAGGCTCGCCCACGATCAAGAACGAGTGGCAGAACGGCCTCAAGAACCTCCGCGGCACCATCGCCTGGGCCCGCGACACCGAGCCCGACACGGCGACTCGCGAGTTCTACATCAACCTCGCCGACAACGCCCGGCTCGACACGCCACGAGAGCTCACAGGCAAAGCTGGCTACGCCGTCTTCGGCCATGTCGTCGCAGGGATGGACGTCGTCGACAAGATCGCCTCCGGCGATCTGTACGAACTCCCCGCCCGCGAAATGAAGCACATCCCGGTGACGCCAGCGATCGTGCTGCGAGTAGAGATCCAACCACCCGCCGGCAAGGGTGCTGCCAAATGACAGCACTCCTCTACGTTTATCACTCGATCCATCGAGTGAACGGCCGCCGATAATGCAGCGCCCACTGAGTCCTACCGCATCGTCTTGATGAGTCGAACGTTGTATTCGGTGACCATGCCCGGGATGAGAATCGCGTCAACGATCCACCAGATCGCCACCGCTAGAATCCCGATCAAGCCCACATACGCCAGCGTCAGGCACAGCGAGACGAGAAACAGCACCAGCATGATCACACCACTCACCGTCGCGCCCAAATAGAATCGGTGAGCTCCGAAGTAGCCCAAGAACCACCACAGCAGATACGCGACCAGCGCGGACTTCTTGTGCGCGTCGTACATCAGCGAAGCGTCGGTTTGATGGTCCAAGACATGAGCTCCTCTGCAAGAAGGAAGTGCAATCACCGCCAGATCACGCGAGAGTATCATATCTTCCACAACGAACGTGCGCCGACGCACTTCAACGCCTACCCCCGGACCGCCGCCAGCAACTCCCGGGGTTTCCGACGAGACAGAGCCATCACCGCCGGCGTCGCCGCACCCACCGCCATTATCAGCACGATCCCGCATCCCGCCGCGATCGCGCCCCACGGCGGCCTGACGGTCAGTTCGATCCCCAGCAGCATCTCGTCCACCCGCTGGCCCGCCCACACGGCCTGCAGGCCCATCAGCGTCCCCAAGATCATCGCGGCCAGCGAGACCATCACCGCCTCGGCCAGAACGAGGCGCAGGACCATCCCCCGCCGGGCCCCCACCGCTCGCAAGACGCCGAACTCAAACTGGCGCGCGTCAATCGCCGCCACGATCATGTTGGCGACGCCGAGGCACGCGACCAGCATCGACATCACCGCGATCACCGAGACGATCATCATTGAACGTTCGATCACCTCCGTGATCCCGCGTTTGAGCTTGCGCCCGTTGCCCACATCCAGGATCTGCGACCCCTCCAGCGCCGATCTGATCCGCGTCTCCGCCTCCGCATCGCCAACTCCGCTGGGGGAATCCTCAGGCTTCAGCCCAACCTGGATCATCTGCGTCGTCGGCTCCGAGCCTCCCAAGATGCGCGACAGGTCCTCGCGCGTGCCAAAGACCGACTGCACCGCGGTCTGGGCGAAGGCCCCGCCGATCTCAAAGTACTGATTGACCAAATCAAGACCCGGGCTCGACACGACGCCCACGATCTCAAAGTCAAGCCAGCGCCCGTCCATACCCAGGGTCACCGTCTGCCCAAGACCCTTCTTCTGCGCGTTGAGGAACTCCCGGGCCACGATCACCGCCCCGCCCTCTTCCATCCGTTTCGTGGCTGTTTCGACATCCCCCTGCACCCACGTCAGCTTCGCCAGCTCGAAGAACGCCCGCGGCTGAAACCCGATGTACGTCACGCCGTCGGTGGCGATCAATGTCTGCGTCTTCTCACGGCTCTCGATGGTCATCAGCGAGATCGCCACCGTGTTGGTCACAAACGGCAGCTCGCTGAGCGCCCGCTGATTCTCTGCCTTCAGGTTGGTCCCCAGCACGAACACCTCGGGGAACTTGATCCGCCCCAGCCAATCCTCCGCGACCGCACGCCCCTGCGTCCACGTCGCCACCATCAGCGCAAGGCCCGTCATTAACGCCCCAGCTGTCAGCCCGTAGCGGTACGGCGTTGAAACCAGCGACCGCACCAGCAGGACCGGCTGCACGCCCGTCACCTTCGCCACAGGCACGCCGAAGACCCGCGTCAGGCCCGACAGCAGCGGCACGCCCAGCATGAAATACCCGATCAACAACGCGGGCAGCCCGATCGCCAGGTACAGCGGCACCGCTGTGTCAAAGTCAAGCCCGAACAACAGCGGCAACGGATGGATCGCGATCAGCACCACCGCGACCGCCAGCGTGATCAGGATCCCGCGACGCCTGGGGATCTCCGCCCGCGAAGTGAGCGCCTTGAGCGGGCTGAGCCTCGCGGCTTTCCACGCCGGCCACGCCGCCCCGAGCATCGCCGCGATCACCGACCCGCACCCGGCGTACAACAACCGCCACGTCGGCACAAACAGCTCGATCTTGAGGTCGGTTCGGAAGTACTCGAGGATGGCGAGCGCGACCCCGAGACCAAGGGGCACCCCGATCACCGCACCGATGACGCCGATGCCAAGCCCCGACCACAGCTGCGCCTCAGCCACCTGCCACCGTGTCGCCCCGATGCAGCGAAGCACCGCCAGCTCACGCCTGCGCTCGGCGATGTTCACCGTCATCCCCGTCGTGATGATAAACGCCGCCGACAGGAATGCCATCACGCTCGCCACCAGCAGCGGGACGTCGTTGTTCTGCAGATTCTTCTTGAAACCGGTGCTGACCTTCTCCGTGGTCTCCAGATTGAGCCCGACCGCGTTTCCTCGACGAGCCACCTCGAGCTTGTACTTCTCCACCACGACATTCGGGTCCAAGCCCTTGCGGAACATCAGGTCGATGTTCGTCAGCTTCCCAGGCTGCCCCGTCGCACGCTCCAGGCTCGACCGGCTCACCCACGCCTGAGGCCGCCCGCCCAGCAGCTCGCTCTTGGTCACCCCGACGATCGTGAAATCCATCGGCCCGCCGAAGAGGCGAACAATCTGAATCCGCCCACCGATCCCAAGCTCCGCCTTGCGGTTCAGCTCCGCCGCCGCTTCCCTGCTCTCAGCCTTCTCCGGCCCCAGATCCACGCCCTTGGGCATGTCCCCCGCCGCGATCGTGTCGGCGAGACGCGACGTGAGCTGCGACAGACGCGACGACCGCCGATCGGCCTTCCCCTGATTCCCCCGCAGCCGATCGAGCAACACCTGACTCAGCGTGATCTCGCCGTCCTTCTCCGGCAGACGACCCTCGGCAAGATCGATCGGCCTGACCTTCTGATCCTGCTCGCTCCCGACGCTGATGATCAGCGTGTTCACCGAGAACGCCTGAACCACGCGAGAAAGATCACCCTCCACGTTCCAGATCGGCCTCAAGCCCCGCAGCGTCAGATTGCTCTCAAGCCGCGGCAGCACCGACTCGACCTCGGGCCACGCTCGCACCGCGTCCATGATCCCCGCATCAAACGGCTTGCCCGCCTGGTTCGGATGGATCCGCGCGTCCGCTGTTCCCACCACCATCGTCAGACGCTTTGACAGCGACCCCTGCACCGACGACATCGCCGCCGTCACCGCCGCGATCAGCGCAGCCGACAACGCGACCACCGCGATCAGCAGCAGCGTTCGGCTACTCCTGACGAAGACATTGCTGGTAGCGAGCCGCAATCCCGGCCGCATCGCGTCCCTCCGTGTTGAATGTCCCGTGCAGTTTCCCGTCCTTGAGCACATACACGCTCGCACAGTGCGCAGCCGCCGCAGGCTCGTGCGTCACCATCACGATCGTCACCTTGTAATCCCGCGCCACCGATTCCAGAACACCCCACAGGTTCTCGCTGCTCGCCGAATCCAGATTCCCCGTCGGCTCATCCGCCAAGAGGACCGGAGGCGACATCAGCAGAGACCGCGCGATCGCCACCCGCTGCTGCTCGCCCCCGCTCATCGCGTCCGGGCGGTGCGTCACTCGATCCCCGATCCCAAGCCGGGTCATCAGTTCAAGCGACCGCTCCCGCAGCCCCGCCTGCCTCGCCCCGGCAAGCAACCCGGGAAGCTCGACGTTCTCAATCGCGGTCAGCGTCGGGATCAGATTGAACGACTGGAACACGATCCCCACGGTGGACCGGCGATACTCGGTCGCCTCCGCCTCGCCCATCGAATGGACCGGCCTTCCCGCCACCAGGATCTCGCCAGAATCCGGCTGATCCAGCGCGGCCAGCAGGTGCAGCAATGTGCTCTTCCCGCTCCCCGACTGCCCCATGATCGCGTAGAAGCCGGGAGCATCGATCTTCATCGAGAACCCGCGCAGCGCCTCGACCCGACGTCCGCCGATCTCGTAACTTTTGCAAACCTCCGAACAGACGATCATGCCGGGCCCTCTGGTGTTCCACGCTCCAAGTCAGACCCCCCACCATACGTACCCCGAAGGTTCGGCGTTCGCCGGGGCCCGGATTCGCCCCGCTCGACGCAGATCCTGCGCGGTACTGTTCTCCATGCCTCTTCCGGCCTCCAAGCGTGACCCCACCGTCGCGGCGGTGCTCCGCCGTTGGCGGGCGCTCACCGGGGGCGTTCGCGTGCCGGACGCCGACCGCCCGACGCTCGTCGCCTGCTCGGGCGGGGCGGATTCCGTCGCCCTCGCCGTCGCCCTCCACGCGGCGGGAGGGCTCGCGGGCCTCGCGCATGTCGTCCACGATCTCCGCTCGCCCGAGGAAGCCGGCGGCGATCGAGATTTCGTCGCCGGCCTCGCGTCGAGGCTCGGCACACCCTTTTTCGAGAGATCCGTTTCGGTGCGCACAATCCCGGGGAGTGTCGAGGCCGCCGCCCGCCGCCTGCGGTACCTCGCGATCGAGGAGATCGCCCGCGAGTCCCAATGCCGCTTGGTCGCCACGGCCCACCACGCCGACGACCAGTTCGAGACGCTGATCATGCGTCTCGCCCGAGGGAGCGGCCCGCGAGGGCTTCGCGGGATCCTGCCGCGCCGTCGGTTCGCCGACTCGGGGACGGTGGTGATCCGGCCGTGTCTCGACGTCCGCCGCTCCGATCTGCTCGGTTTGTGCGCATCGCTCGAGATCTCGCCCCGCATCGACGCCAGCAACGCCGACACCGCGTACACGCGCAACGCCCTGCGCGCCACGATCATTCCCGAACTCGAGAGGCTGTTTCCCGGGGTGGCCTCCCGGGCAGGCGAGCTTTCCGCTCGGATGAGATCTCTTGAGCACGCGATCAATCACGAGGCGTCGATGCTGATCGCGCGCTCGACTCTCCGGACGCCGGGCGTCCTCTCGCGAGTGGTGTTGCGGGAGGCCCAGCCCGCGGTGCTGCATGCCGCGCTTCGACAGGTGGCGCGGGGGGGCGGGCGCAGTGCCGACAACATGTCGTGGCGTGCCGGCGAACGACTCGTCGCAGCGGTGCGTGATCCAAAGGGGGGCGTGCGCCGGATCGAATGGGGGCCGGCCGAGGTGACGATCGAATCCGATCGAGTCACTGTTCGACTTCGAACCCGCCGACAAGTCTGAGAAGCGGAGCCCCGTCCGGAGTGGCGGTGGGCGCGGTGTCACGGCAGCTTTCGGGCTCGATCGCGGTCAACCTGCAGAGCGAATCAGCGATCATCGCCGAAGCGCTGGCGGAAAGGCACTGGGCAACGGTCGTGTCGTCGCAGACAGAAAGCGTTGCGGCCCGGCGGTTCAGGGCCCGGAAGATTGATTCCGCACGCGATTTCTCTGAAGGAGTCCGTTCTCCTCTGAGTCCATCGGTTTCAATCGTGTGTTGAACCCTCATGCCATTTCTCCCGACGATTGGCGATCATGGCCTCCGTCGCGCAGATAATGCGCTGTCTTTGGCCTTGCTCGTGCGTGCCTGTGCCGTCTACTGGGGATACAAGCCCGCAACCAGACGGGGTATTTCACCTATGTGAGCGAATTTTGCGAGATTATCAGATACCAGTGAAAATAACGGGGTGGCTTCGTTGTTGTTATCGGGAGGAAGATTTCCTCTCGATTCGTGTTTTAGATGGGTACGGTTTTTGAGTCGGTCGAAACGCAAGGTCCGATCAAGGTTGTCCCGGGTTGCTCTGTGTGTGCGAGGCTTGGGCGTCAGCGAGGCTAACGTGGATCCCCATGCTCACCTTTCGGTGGGACGATGGGGCGGGGGTGGTGCCCCGAAGGGGTCTCGGCTGACGGATGGTGTCTGACGTGTCTGGTGGACAACGTATTCGAGGTGTGCCCGATCTGGGCTGTCCGGCGTGGTGGCCGGAATCGGATACGCAGACTGGTGGCGTTCGCGGGGTGGTACCCGTGAACGCGAAGCAGGGAGGCCTTCGATGATCGCGAGCACACGCGGAGCGTTGGTTCTGTCACTCTTCGAGCAGTTCTACGACCGGGTCTACTGGTTTGCGAGGCGTTCGGTCGACGCCCCGACTGCCGAAGACGTGGCCCAGGAGGTCTTCACGAGACTCCTCCGCATCCCCGACCTCGAAGAACGGGTCGTGAACAGCGGGTACCTGATCAAAGTCGCCGACAATCTCATCAAGCGTCGGCACAAGCAGAAAGTCCAGATGGAGCGCTTCACGAGCGGGCGGACCGAGCGTCCCGAGCACAACCGATTCACCGAAGAAGCCGCCGAGGCCCGCTGCACGGGCGCGATGAACCAGCTGAGCGACGCCGAGCACGACGCCTTAAGGCTCATCGTCTGCGAAGGTCTCAGCTACGAGGCTGCGGCGAAGGCTCTTGACGTCAAGGTCTCCACCGTCAACAACTGGAAGTTCCGCGGGATCCAGAAACTCCGTCTGGTCGCGGACGACCGAGTGGACTCGCTGGCCAGTTGAGACACCGGGACCTGAGCCCTCAAACAAAATCTCAAACACGCCACTTCAAGCCCTCGCGAACAACGCACCGGTAGAGCGTGTCGCGTTCCACGGGCACAAAGCCTGCTTCGCGGATGGCTTTCTGGAGCGTCCAGACGTTCACCTCTTGGTGCGTCGTCGAGCCACCGACTTTGGTGATGTCGTACCAGACGATGGTCCCGTCGATATCGTCAGCCCCGCTTTGCAGCATGAGTTGCGCCATCGGGAGCGTCTGCATGATCCAGAACGCTTTGACGTGCGGGAAGTTGTCGAGCATCAGACGGGCGATCGCGAGCGTGCGGAGGTTTTCGAGGCCCGACGGTCCTGGGAGGTGCTGGAGTTCGCTGCCGTCGGGGAAGAAGGGGAGCGGGATGATCGTTTGGTAGTAGCCGGAGGACGAGGCACTGGGCACTGGGCACTGGGCACTAGGGGAAGAAGAAGAAGAAGAAGAAGAAGAAGAAGAAGCGAAGACGACGTGTTCGGGGAGGGGGGTGCCTGGGCGGGTCAGGGTGATGACGGGGGCGTTGGAGGCGTTTTCGCGGTATCCGAGGTGGCCGCCTTCGGAGGTGGTGAGGGCGTCGGGGTCGTTTGAACCTTTGCCTTCGGGGTTCATCGGGGCAGGCGTTCGCTCGTGCGGGATTTCGTCGGAGGCGACACCTTGATAGCCCAATCGCGCGAGGGCCACGTCTTGGGCTTTGCGGAGCATGTCCATGTGCACGAGGCGGTCGTGGCGTTGTTCGATGTGGCCGTAGAGAATCGTCGCGTTGGTGTTAAGCCCGAGTTCGTGGGCGATGGTGTGGACGTCGAGCCAGACGTCGCTTCGGATCTTGCCCTTGTACGCCTCGTCGTGGACACGGTCGTCGAAGACCTCAGCCCCGCCGCCGGGGAGGCTGCCCAGGCCGGCCTTCTTGAGTTCGGTCAGAACATGGCGGATGCCCTCGCGCCGTGCGGCCCGACCCTCGTCGCCGGGGGCGTTGGCCCCCTTGTAGACCTTGGCGATCTTGGCGAGGTGGACGATCTCGACCGCGGTGAACGCTTTGACGTGCAGGTCGCTACCGAGAGCACGGGCTTCGTCACGCAGGGCGGAGATCATGTCGGTGTAGTACGAGAAGGGGAGGTACGGGTTGAGCCCGCCGACGGAGTGGATCTCTGTGGCACCGGCTTCGACGGCTTTGCGGGCTTCGCCCCGGATGTAGTCAAGGTCGCGGGTGTACTCCCCCGGGTCGCCCTTCTTGCGGAAGAACTCGCAAAATTTGCACGAGAGGGCGCAGACGTTGGAGTAGTTGAGGTGGCGGTTGATGTTGTAGTAGGCGTTGGTGCCGTGGAGGCGTCGGCGAACGCTGTCGGCCATCTCGAGCACCGTGTACAGGTCGGGCGTCGTGAACAGCAAGTCCCCTTCAGCCAGGGAAAGGCGTTCGCCACGCTCGACCTTGGCGCGAATGGCGTCGAGCCGCGGGTCGCGGCGGGAGGAGGTGGCGGTGCGGAGGGGTGTGGGTTCGAGCAGGGTTGGCGTCATCGGTTCTCTCGTCAGGACTGTACGCGCCGCACGACCCAGATCGTGGGCCGGAGGGGGCCAAGCAGCACTGCGGAGGCCTCCCTTTGCCTGGAAACAAACGCCCGGAGGGATCGGCGGAGGTCCGGGTGTGACTTCGCCAGCGAGGCGGCGGCCGATGCAAGGCGGGCGTGGATCGTGCGGTTCTGGGACCGGATGACTGAACGGGGCAGCAGGAGGCGACGCTCGACACGGTCGCCGAGGCGTTCGATCATCGCGGCGCACGCGTGGGCGTCGGGAACTCCCTCGAAATCGGCGGCGTCCGAGTTGGCCTGGTCGAGCACCGCGTCGTCGATCAGGTAGATCCCGCCCTTGCGGACGAGGGAGCGGAGGAGCGGGGCGGCCTTGGCGAGGGGAAAGAGGCCGATCATGAGCGCGACGTCATATCGGGCGCGGTGGGTGCGGGCGAAGGCTCGGACGTCGGCCTGCACAAATCGGCAACTCGACGAGACACGCTTGCGTTCAGCGAGTTCGCGGGCGGCGTTGAGAAATTCGGTGCAGGCGTCCACCCCTAAAACCTTCGCGTTGTGGCGGCTGGCGATCTCGACGGACGCGGCCCCTTTCCCGCAGGCGAGGTCGAGAACACGGGCACCGGGCGTGGAGTACCGAGCCACCAGCGACGCGAGGCGTCGCGGGGTGCTGCCGAGCGAGGAGAGGCCGGCGAAGAGTGGGCCGAGGACGGGGATCAGGTCCGGCGTGACATCAACGGAGCGCGCGACCTCGAGCATGGTTCGCGGGCTGATGGTCGGAGCTTTGACGGCGTTGGTCACGCGTGATTGTTGACACGCGGCGAGCGGTGAACCGTGCGAGTTCCGCTTGTCCGGCGTTTTGGTATGCTGGGGCGGCCTTCCCAAGGAGATCCCATGAAGTCTTTCGCAGGCTGGCTCATCGCGCTCACGATCGGATCGGCGATTCTCCCGTACCTCGGGTTTCAGTTCATTGTGCTCTCGTGGGTCGATTCGTGGGGCCCGACGGTGGGCTGGTGCATCCGTGGCGGGTTCATCGTGGTGGGTGTCGCGATCCTGATGTTTCCGTCCGGCGCGAGCAAAGCCGCACGGAACGACCCGGCGGGCAACCTGCCGGTCAACAACAAGCCGCCCGCGCCATAGTCCAAACCCCGCAAGAGTGGTTGCGGTCGCGTCTAGTGGCGATCGCCGCGTCGCCACTGGTCGATCGCGACGGCGGACAGGATGATGGTGCCGGTGATGACCATCTGGATCCAGTTGGGGAGGTTCATCTTGGTGCAGCCGTTGGCGACGACGGTCATGAGGAGGGCGCCGAGGAGGGTGCCCGAGACGCTGGCGGAGCCGCCGGAGAGGCTGGCGCCGCCGATGACGCAGGCGGCGACGACGGCGAGTTCCATCCCGCCGGCGGTGCCCGGGTCGCCGAGAGTGAGGTAGGAGAATTGGAGCACAGCGGCGAGACCGGCGCAGCCGACGCCCAGGGCGTAGACGATGATCTTGGTTGTGTCGACCGGAACGCCGGCGTACCGGGCGGCGGCCTCGTTATCGCCGATCGCCAGGGCGCGACGGCCGAGTACCGTGCGACGGAGGACGAGCGACATGAGCACGGAGAGCGCGAGGAGCAGCCACACGCCGGGTGGGAGCCAGACGAAGATCGCGGGCATTCCCGGTGGCGGCGTGGCGGAACCCATGAGGTGTGGGAGAAAGCCCGAGCCGCCCGTGGGAAAGATCGGGCGTTGGTCGCCGATGCCCTGAGCGAGACCGCGGACGATGCCGAGCATGCCGAGGGTGACAATGAAGGCGGAGAGAGGGAGCCTCGGCAGCGGGCGCGGCAGCAGGCGTCCGGTGACGAGAAGGCCGATGAGCCCGCCGACGCAGACGGCGACGCCGACGCCCCCCACCGCTGCTGCGGCGAGCGGGTGCCAGCCTTGATTGAGCAGCCACGCGATGATCATCGTGCCCAGAGCGATCGTCGAGCCGACGGAAAGGTCGAGTCCTTTGGAGGCGATGATGAGCGTGGCTCCGACGGCGGCGGTGCCGACAACGGCGGTCTGGATGAGCATGAGACGCTGGTTGGAGAGGGCGACGAAGCGGCCATCGGGGACGAGGAGGGCGAAGAGCGTCCAGACCGCGGCGAGGGCGAGGGCGGGGCCGAGGACTTTGGAGATGGAGCGGAGCGTGGGCATGGGGTGAGGAAGAGACGGAGAGACGAAGTGGCTGACGCCGGGCAAGGCAGCCTAGCCGATCTCGATGCGCTTTGTCTGGTTCACGCGTCGACTTACTTCGCGGCGGGAAGGAGCCCTTTGACCTCGGGCGAGTCCATGTTGGACTTGGTGACGAGCACAGCCCCGGTGTCGATCTGGGGCTCGGCCTTTTCGCCGCGAGCTTTGCGAACCGCTTGCTGGACGCCGATCTCGCCCATGCGTTCGGGGTTTTGCACGACGAGGGCGTGTATCTCGCCGGCGCGGAGGGCCTCGACGAGGGGCGGGCTGGCGTCAAAGCCGACGAACTGGACCTTGCCGGCGAGGCCTGCTTGACGGAGGGCCAAGAGCATGCCGAGCGTGGTGGACTCGTTGACGGTGAAGACGCCGCCGGCGGCCTTGACGGTGTCGATCATCTGAAGGGCTTTGGTCTTGGCGGATTCTGGCGTGACTTCGCCGTACTGGTTGTCGGAGGCCATGGTGACGCCGGCGGCCTTGAGGGCTTCGAGGGCGCCTTCTTCGCGTTGGGTGGTGCTGGCGGAGCCGGAGGTGTATCGAAGCAGGACGGCCGACGTGCCACCCGCGGCCTTGATGATCGAGGCAAGGTGTTTGCCGCCGCTCGCGCCGGCAGCGCGGTTGTCGGTGCCGTAGTAGCCGATGAAGTCGGTACCGACGGTGCCCTTGAGGGCGGAGTCGATGATGGCGACGGGGATGCCCGCGGCGGCGGCCTGCTGAACCTGCCCGAGCAGGGCGGTGTCGTTGAGCGGGGCGAGAACGATGGCGGAGACCTTGTCGGCTACGAATTGTTGAACGACCTGGATCTGCTGGGCGGTGTCGTCCTCCTTGGGCGGGCCTTTCCAGATGATCTCGACGCCGAGTTCGTCACCGGCCTTGCGGGCGCCACGTTCGACACCCTTCCAGAACTCGTGGGTGGTGCCCTTGGGGATCACGGCGACGCGTAGTTTGGCTGAGGTCGGGGCTGGGGGTGCCGCCGGGGCGGGCTTGCCTGCGGGGGCTTTCTGGTCGCACGCAGCGAGCCCGAGGGCAGCGATCGCGACGAGGGTGCTAGCGAAACGTGTCATCGATGCGTTCATGGGTGTTTCCGTGAGGGGTGCGGGGGAGACGCAGAAGGTTCACTGGCCGAACATCTTCTGGCGGTAGTGTTCGTCGGAGCGTGAGGCGATGCGGGCGATGTCCTGTGCGCTCATGGGATGTGGCCCGCCGAAGGCCATGGATCCGTGGAGGATCGACGCGGCTTTGACGGCCATGAGCGTGATGTTCTCCGCGTCGCGGGCGGTTTTGCCAAGGGCGATGAGCCCGTGGTTCTGCAAGAGGATCTCGCGGGGGGGCGTGCCGTATTGGGCGAGGTACTCGCCGAGGCGCCTCGACAACTCACGAGCGAGGATGACGCCGGGGTCGTAGTACGGGAGGAGCAGCGGCGTGGGGCCGCAGACGACAACGTGATCGGGGAAGAGCCTCATCGCGCCGAATCGCTCGAAGGATTTCGAGCACGAGATGGCGTTGATGGCGACGGGGTGGGTGTGGGCGACCCAGCGCACTCCCGGCATCTGAAGGCAGATCGCGTGGAGCAGAGCTTCGGTGGAGGGGCGGAGGGTCGAGGCGGGGTCGACGCTGCAGCGTGAGAGCCACTGCGTGACCTGTTCGTCGGTGGGCTCGGGGCCTTCGAGCATGGAAAGGACCCGCGGCATGGCGAGTCGGACAAAGCCTCCAGCGTCCACGGTGCGGAGTTCGCACCCGCTGGCCTTGACCCAGAAGGACTCGTCGTCGCACCATGTCGAGGTGTTGCCTTCGCCGATGATAGTGTGCTGTGCGTCGGGGCGGCCCAGACGATTCGAGAGGTCGACGAGTTGTTCGAGCGGGCTGGTTGACATGCGGGGTTTCAGTCCTGAGACATTGGCGCAAGGCCAGCATACCGGATGCGGGCCGTTTGCGTTTCATCTTTTTCATTGGGAATGAACCGCTGCGGCGTGCAAGCCGACGCCGATATCCGCCTGACCTCCGCGATCCCACCGACCCGCCCCACACCCATCGCCTGCACGAGGAGGTTGCCGACCGCGGTGGCTTCGAAAGGCCCGACCAGAACCGGAAGACCGGTGCAATTCGCGGTCAGTTGGTTCAGAAGCGTGTTCCGGCCGCCGCCGCCGACGATATGGAGCACCTGCGGCGTGATGCCGGTCACAACCCCCAGATTGTCATTTACGCGCCCGTAGGCGAGGGCGAGGCTGTCCAAACAGCACCGGACGAGCTCGCCCGGGGTCGCTGGGATCGGTTGGCCGGTTGCGGCGGCGAAGTCGGTCACCTTCTCGATCATCCGTCCGGGGGTGGCGAACTGAGGGCGGTCGGGATCGATCAGCGTTCGGAACGGCGAGGCGACCTCCGCCGCTCGGGCGAGCTGGGTGTAGTCCATCGGCGTGCCGCGATCGGCCAGTTCGCGCCGGATCTCCTGCACAAGCCAGAGGCCCGCGATGTTCTTCAGGAATCGCACGGTGCACGCGGCACCGAGCTCGTTGGTGAAGGGTGCGAGCCGGGCGGCCTCGGACACGATCGGCGCGGCGAGCTCGACGCCCATGAGCGACCAAGTGCCGCTCGAGAGGTACGCCCACGGGCGCTTTCCATCGGCGGGGACGGCGGCGATGGCGGAGGCGGTGTCGTGCGCAGCGGGCGCGACGGCGATGACGTCGCCGGAGATGCCCGCTGCGTCGAGAAGGTCCCGCTTGACCGGGCCGATGATCGTGCCCGCGTCGACGGGCTCGCCCAGCATGTGCGTCGGGATCCCGCAGCGTTCGATGAGAGGGCGTGCCCAGGTCCCGGTGGCCGGGTCGAGCATCTGGCTTGTCGAGGCGATCGATCGTTCGGTCTTCATGACACCGGTGAGCATGAAGTGGAACAGATCGGGCATGAAGGCGAGTCTTGACGCCCGCCGAAAGAGGTCCGGCGTGTGCTCACAGGCCGCGGCGAGTTGGTAGAGGGTGTTGATCGGCATGAACTGGATGCCGGTGGCCGCGTAGATCGTTTCGGCACCGACGTCCGCGAGGACGCGGTCGTAGGCCGCCTGGTTCCGCGGGTCTCGGTAGCAGCGTGGTGCCTCGAGGATCTCGCCTTGTTTGTCGAGCAGCGCGTAATCGACGCCCCATGTGTCGACGCCGATGGTCGAGAGCTTGAGCCCGCGTGCGAGGCACCAAACGCCTGCGTGGCCGAGTCCCGCTCGGATCTCACGCCAGAGCAACTCAAGGTCCCAGTGAAGCCCGGCGGGCTTGTTCAGCGGCGCGTGGGCGAACCTGTGGACCTCGGCGGTTTCGAGCACGCCGTCGGAAAGCACGCCGATCACCGCACGGCCGGATTCGGCCCCGAGATCAATGGCAAGGTGGACGGTGGTGGTCATCGGGGTTGTGACCTGCTATCGGAGGAATGCTTCGTGGAGCCCGCCGTCGACGTTGATGATCTGGCCGGTGGTCCGCGACGAGCGGTCCGAGGCGAGGAAGTGCACAGCCTCGGCTTGGTCCGCCGGGGTGATGGGGGTCTTGAGGAGCGTTCGCTGAGCGTAGAAATCGGCGAGTTTGCTCCGCAGGGCGTCAGTGCTGTCGACTTCGGTGAACGTGATGTCGTACTTGACGAGGGAAGCGATGACGCGGTCGCGGGGGAACATGGTGGACCCTTCGACGACGGTCGCGGGCGCGACGCCGTTGACGCGGACGAGGGGGGCCAGTTCGATCGCGAGCTCGCGGATGAGGTGGTTGGCAGCGGCCTTGCTGGTGTCGTAGGCGAGGCTGCCCTTCTTGGGGACGACGCCGTTGACGCTCGTGGTGAGCACGATCGACCCGCGGAGCCCCTGGGCCTTGAAGACGCGTGCGGCCTCTTCGGCGACAACCGCCATGCCGCGGACGTTGACCTCGAAGGTCGTGCGCCACTGGTCGTCGGTGACGCGACCATCGCTGCCGGGGGCGATGTAGATCCCCGCGGTGACGATGACGGTGTCGATCCCGCCGTAGCAGAGGACCGCGTGTCTGAGCATCGCGCGGACGCTTTCGCGGTCGGTGACATCCACGCGGACGCTGGTGGCGGGGCCGCAGTTGGAGACTCCGGTGCCGGCGACGCCGATCCCGGTGCCGTAGATCTTCGTGAGTTCGTCGGCGGTGGTTTTGGCGGCGGCTTCGGCAAGGTCGGCGCAGACAATGTGCGCTCCATCCTTCGCGAGGCGGTGGGCTGTCACGCGGCCGATGCCGTTCCCGGCGCCGACGATCACAGCGATGTGCCGGGCGAGTTCCTTCTCGGCGGGCATCCTCTTGAGCTTGGCTTCCTCGAGCAGCCAGTACTCGATGTCGAAGGCTTCCTGCTGCGGGAGGGCGATGTAGCCCTCACCTGGTCCGGTGCCGATGGCTTCGGCGCCCTTCATGACTTCGACGGCGCAGCAGTAGAACTCCGCGGTGACGCGGCTCTCGCTCTTGGTCTTGCCCCACGCGATCATGCCCAGGCCGGGCACGAGCACCACGGTCGGGCTCGGGTCGCGCATGGCGGGGCTGTCGGATCGCTTGCAGCGGTCGAAGTAGGCGGCGTAGTCCTTGCGATACTGGACGAGCCCCTGCTCGATCATCGCTTTGAGCGTGTCGAGCGTGCCGGTGGCGGGGTCCCATGCGACGAACAGAGGCTTGATCTTGGTGCGAAGGAAATGGTCGGGGCACGACGTGCCGAGTTCGGCGAGACGTGCCGCGTCGTGGCTGTTGACAAACCGCAGGATCTCGGTCCGATGTTCGACGGTGCCGAAGAACCGGGCCTTCGTCGATACCTTGCCGCGAAGCCACGGGAGCAGTTCGCTGAGCATCGCCTCGCGTGCGGCGGGGGGCATGTCGGCGTGCTTGGGGCCGCCGAAGGTCTTGTCGCCGTGATCCTTGGATTCGAGATAGAGCGCGGCCCGCTCGATCAGGTCGAGCGAGTTCATGTAGCAGGCGTGGCCGGTGTCGCCCCAGTTGATGAGGCCGTGCTGACCCATCACGATCCCACGGATGCCCGGATTCTTCCGGATCTCCTCGCGGATCTTGAGCCCGAGGTCAAACCCCGGACGCTGCCAATCCACCCAGCCGACCTGACCGCCCCAGATTTCCTTCGTGAGGGCTTTGCCGTGCTTGCTGGCCGCCACCGCGATCACCGCGTTGGGGTGCGTGTGGTCGACGTGCGCAGCAGGCACGAACGCGTGGAGCGGCGTGTCAATCGAGGCGACACACGGGTTGAGGTTGAACGTGCAGTGCGGATACGCACCGACCATCCAGTCCTCGATGGGCGTCTTGGCGCCGGCTTTGCCTTCGGCGGTGGCTTTCGAGTAGATCGCCTCCAGCCCCACCACCGCTTCCTGATCGAGGGACGCGAAGTTGGCCTTCGTCGCGGTGCGGAGATCGCCGCCTGAACCTTTGACCCAAAGGACCGTGAGAGGCTTGCCGGAGATGGGGTCGGTCGCTTGGATCTTGGCTGAGGTGTTCCCGCCCCCGGTGTTGGTGATGCGTTGGTCGCTCCCGAGCAGGTTGGAGCGGCGAATGAGCTCGGCGACCTCGTCCGGGTTGATCTGTGGACTTGTGGGACTCTCCCATCCGTTCGTCACGTGCCTAAAGTTGGGGGTGGCTGGTGTTTGGGCGGAACCGGGCATGATTGTGCTCCGAATCGCAGACGGAAAGAGACCAAGTCCACGAGAACAGAAAGATTCAGGCAAGGATAGGCCCCGCTTGCCTGTGATTCAGCACCTGAACGGAGACTCCCATGTCCGCCACCATGTTGGCTTCGGAACGCCACCGCGAGATTATCGCACGCCTCACCGCGATCGGCGGCGTCCGCGTTGCCCAGTTGGCCAGCGAGTTATCGGTAACGCAGGAAACCATTCGGCGAGACCTTGAGCGGCTCGACGCGGAAGGGAAGCTGGTCCGGACGCACGGCGGCGCGATGGCGGTGGAGACCGATCGTCGTGAGTTGCCGCTGGATGTCCGCGAGACGGTCAATCTGGAGTTCAAGCGGGCGATCGCACGCCGCGCGGTGAAGGAGATCGTGCCGGGGGACGTGATCGCGCTGGACGCGAGCTCGACCGCGCATGAACTCGCGAAGGTGATCCCGGACATTGCGATCACGGTGGTGACCAATGCGCTCCCGATCGCGTCGGCCCTGATCGACAAGTCCTCTGTGCGCGTCATCATCACGGGAGGCATCTTGGATCGTCCGAGCGTGTCGATGGTCGGGCCGCTGGCTGAGCAATCGCTCGAGCGATTCCATGTGCAGAAGCTGTTCTTCTCGTGCAGGGGCTTGGACCTTGCGCGGGGGCTGTCGGTGACAGCGGACGAGCACGCGGGGATCAAACGCCGCATGATCGACGTGTGCGAGCGGGCGTACCTACTGATTGACTCGGGCAAGTTTGACGTGCGGTCGGTCGAGTTTTTCGCGCCCGTGGACGAGATGGACATGATCATCACGGATGATGGCTCGCCGAGCAAGACGTTGGCTGAGATCCGCTCGCGGGGCGTGGCGGTTGAGGTCGTCAGCTAGACGACGAGCCCCGAGCGTGAGCGAGTGGGTGGGTCTTATTGGACGCACGAAGAAGGCAAATCGCGCGCTGACGTGAGCGGTTGGCTCTCGAATTGTGCGCCCAGAGAAGGCGATCCGCTCGATTGCGCTCGGGGTTCGCAAAAAGAACAACCCCCGGCCTTTCGACCGGGGGTTGAAGAATGTCAATCACATTCAGAGACTGGGATCAGTCGCAGAACCACTTGTAGGACGTGAGGCCGCCGTTGGCGCCGGTGCCGGTGGCCCAAGCGCGGAGGTAGTTGTTGGTCTGGGTCTGAGCGATGTTGTTGGCCGTGCCGAAGTCGGTCACGATCGCGGTGCGGTCAACGTCGTTCTCGCAGACGAAGAGGTTGTCGAACTGCGTGCGGCTGGCCGCAGCGAGACCGGAGAAGGTGAAGGGGGTGGTCTCGGGGTCGGGACGGCTCTCGAAGGAGACGTGGTTGTCGTTGTAGGCGATGTTGCCTTCCCAGTTGGTCCGGCTGCCGTGGATGAGGAGCGTGTTGGAGAGCGAGCCGTTGGCGGGGCCGCCGGCGACCGCGCCGGCTTCAGGAGCCGTGGCGGAGAGGGTCCAGGAACCGGTCGGGCTGGTCAGGGTGTACCAGGGGCCGCGGTTGCCGAGGACGGCCTCGGTGGCGTTGAAGGTGTTGCTCCAGACCTTGCGGCGGCTGCCGAAGGGGGGAGTGTGGGCGTAGGAGAAGTTACCCGAGAGGTCGGCGGGGGTCTGCTCGCTGGAGCCAGCGGGCGTGCCGTCGATGGGGGTGGCGCGGAACCAGGGGTCCCAGAGGGCGAGCTTGCGGGTGGCCGCAGCGACGCCGGTGGGCTCAGAGTACTGGTAGTTGTTGTCGAGGACGATGGAGCCGTTGGCCTCGGCGGGGGAGATGCAGATCTCGGGGCCGAAGAAGGTGCCGTAGATCAGGACGGACACGATGCTGCGGGTGAGGTCCTTGAAACCACCAGCGGGGATCGTGTTGTTGGCCTTGTCCAGGACGGACGGGATGGGGTACTGCTCGTTGTTGTTCTGAGCGAACAGGACCATGCCCTGGTGGATACCACGGACGTTGGCCGAGCACTTGATCTGACGGGCCAGGGCGCGAGCGCGACCGAGGGCCGGCAGAAGGATGCCGATGAGCAGGGCGATGATCGCGATCACCACCAGCAGTTCGATCAGCGTGAAACCGGAACGCTTCTTCATATTCAACATGGACTCATCCTCATAACAGGCCCAAAGTCGGGCGACATGCCCGGGGCCCTAAAGTTGTCGACGACCGCTGGTTGATACCCCTTGACGTGTTGTTCCCCCCGCCTCTCCGCGACCCTGTGGAATGAACCTCAGGGTGAAGAAAGGTGTGGTGAACTGCTTGGAGTTGCCACGAAGGCAATCCCGAGCCACGTTTCACGAGACCCACGCCGACACGGACACGATTGCGAGCGGACGGTCGTCATTCCCGCGGCTCACAGCCCGTCTCTGGCTCCAGATTGTCGCTGGCATGTCGGTGGGTCAGTCTCGCTCAGGGCTTGGGATGAGATCGGGCCTGAACGGCCCTAAAGACTGCGGTATGCTGTACCGCCCTGAGTTGAACCTTGTCACCGGGAACGCCAACACGAAACACCAACTGCTTCCATCTCGTTCTGCAGAACGTTTTTCACTTGTTGAGGGCACTGCTTGGGTGTACTTGGGACGGCCTTGGGTGAATACCCGCCGTGCGAGATCATTCTACAAGGAAAATCCGCGTGAGGGGCTGCATAGTTCCCTGAAGGTCGAAAAAACTGTAAAATTTCTTTGCGACGTTCAAATCGATGCAAACACACGCCGTACCGTTGACCTCAACCCGGAGAAATGACCCATGTCGGACACGAACGCCAATTCCAATCCTGAGGCGGTCCTCGCCTCGCTCGGCCTGACGCTTCCGCCAACCCCGAAAGTGGCGGGGGCTTACATCCCATTCCGTCGGGCGGGGAACCTGCTGTACATCGCGGGGCAGATCCCGATGGAGAACGGGCAGCTCCTCCATAAGGGAGCGGTGCCGGACGAGGTGACGCTTGAGCAGGCGCAGGCGTGCGCGGCGCGATGCGTGCTGAACGGGCTTGCGGTGGTGAAAGGGGCGGTCGGGGATTTGGCTCGGGTGCGGCAGGTCGTGCGGGTGGGTGTGTTCGTGTGCAGCCGGGCTGGGTTCTACGAACAGCCCAAGGTGGCCAACGCGGCGAGCGAGCTCTTGGTCAAGGTGTTCGGCGACCGGGGCCAGCACGCGCGGGCGGCGGTGGGGAGCATCGCTCTGCCGCTGGGAGCGCCGGTTGAGGTTGAGTTCATTTTCGAGGTAGACTGATCCACGCCCCCGCTTGACTGACGAGCCTCGAGCGTCAGCGAGCGGGGTTCTCTGTCTTTCTCACTCACACCCCAGAGGCCCCCACTCTTTTTCGGAATTCCCGATGCACATGCTGAACCGTCGTCTTGTCATGCTGTCCCTCGCCACCGTTGCGGGCCTTTCCGTCTCATGCGAGACGGCGAGCGGGCCTCGGGTTGATGGGGACATCGCGGAGTGGTCTCCCGAGTCGGTCGTCAAGTCGGACGGGCACCATGTGTATCTGAGGTTCAAGGTGCCGGGCGAGCCGGCCGCACTTCAGGCGTCGGAACGCACGGTTGCGCTCTATCTGGACACGGACGGGAACGCGGAGACGGGCCGTCGGAGCACGGCGAAGGTGTTCAGGCAGCTCGGCGTGGACGCGGAGGTCCAGTTCTCGCCGCGGAACGCGGACGGGAAACCCGGACGCGGGATGAAGGTCGTGCGCGTCGAGAACGATGGGAAGACGAAGACGATCGCGAACAAGACATCGGGCGTGGTGTTCTCGCCGACGTACGCGTCGACGTGGTACGAGATGCGGTTTGATCGGGCGCTGCTGGGGGTGACGACGCCGGGGCAGAACGGTGCCGCCACCAGCACGCGGTTCACGGGTATGTTCGTGATGCTCGATGAGAAGGGGCAGATCAACGGGTGGGCGGACCCGTTTGAGATGAATCTCGGGCCGGCGGCGACGACGCCGAAGGTCGCGACGATGGACGTGCCGAGCAAGCCTCGGGGCGCGGTGCGTGTGGTGTCGTACAACGTGGAGAAGAGCAAGCCTGTCACGACGCCCGAGGGGTTCGCGCGGGTTTTGACGCTTCTGGACGCGGATGTGGTTCTGTTTCAAGAGTGGGACCAGGGGGACGCGGCGGCGTTGGAGGCGTGGCTGAAGCAGCACGCGCCGGGAGAGATCGGCGGCCCGGCGTGGAAGGTGCGGAAGACGGACGACACGGGGACGGCGGTGGCGAGCCGGTTGCCTCTGATGGCGATGTCTCCGGATTCGCTGTGGATGAGCGACGGGACGGACAAGCCTCGGCAGGTGCGTGTGGCGTCGGCGATCGTGACGACGCCGGGGGGGCCTCTGAGTCTGACGAGCGTGCACCTGAAGTGTTGCGGCGGGGCGACGGGGCGCGAGGAGGAGATCCGGCGAAGCGAGGCGCGGGCGATCCAGCAGATGCTCGGTTCCGCGGAACCTGTGGTGGCGCGGATGATCGCGGGAGATTTCAACCTGGTGGGGACGCGGATGCCGCTGGACATCATGCGTGAAGGGCTTGACACGAACGGCGGGGATCTGGCCGTGGCGGAGCCGATCGCGTTGGGCGGGGATGTCAAGGCCACGTGGCGTGAGTGGTCGAGCGAGTTCTCGCCGGGTCGGCTTGATTACGTGCTGTACACGCCGTCGCAAGCGACGGTGGTCAACACGTTCGTGCTGGACTCGACGATCCTCGCGGACGAGACTCTCGCGAGGACGGGTCTTGACCGGGGCGACAGCGAGTCGAGCGATCACATGCCTGTGGTCGTCGATGTCGTCGTCAAGTAGCGAAACGGGAGTTGAGAATCACATCCATGACGGAGCCGCCCAGGCGTCGCGGTCGTTTTTGTCGAGGACAGCGTCGACGACGCCGGCCTTGACAACGACGAGCGCGTGAGGCGTGAGCGAGAGCGCGGGAGCTAGCCACGGCAGCTGGGAGAGGAGGCTCCCGATGGTGGTGGCACGCAGCCCGCCGGTGGCTTCGGGGCGATCAAACGGCCCCAGGTACCACCCCGAGTCGCCGGGCGCGTCGGGGGTCGGCTCGAGCCTTGCGAGCATGAACGAGGTGACTTCGAGCGTTCGCCACGCGATGACGATCTTGTCGGTTGGGAGAGGCGGGGAACCCGAGATGGAGAGGCGGGTCAGCGTGACGCCTTCGCTCTCCGAGATCTCGCCGCCCGCCCAGCGGAGGTCGGAGACCGGGGCGGGGGTGAGGCCCGCGCGAAGCTCGTGCCCGGGGATGTACTGCCTGAGCGCGGCGTAGCGATGGACGACATCGGGCGAATCGGCGGCGACCGGAGCGTCGAGCCCGGCGGCGAGTTGATCGGCGGTTTCGATGCCAGTGATGCGGAGGTAGTCTTCGAGGGCTTTGAGCATGCGCTCGAGACGGGCGACGCCTTGCGGGACGTCTCGTTCGAGTGTCTCGCCGAGCCCGGAGCACGAGGACTTGTAGAGCTGGGCTTCACGATCCCAGACGGGAGCCCATCGTTTGACCGCGGCGGCGCGGAGCTGGCCCTCGTCGAGGAATCGCTGGGCTTTCTGCAGGTCCTTGCGTTCCTGGGCGACGGAGACGGGGTCGGGGGCGCGGGCGAGCTGCTTGGTGGCGATGGCGGCTTTGGCGTGCTGGACCTTGTCTTCGCGGCGGCGGATCTCGTGCTTCCAGTGGGAGGGCCGGTCGTGGGTCAGCCATTGCCCGACGCGTTGGACTTCCGAATCGACCCCCGAGAGGGTGGAGCGGATTTCCTCGGCGAATTTCACCAGGGCGATCTTCAGGTCTTTGAGGATTTCGACGTCCGAAACCTTTGCGCGTTCCGCCATGGCGGAAGATAGGCTCGACTCCGTGGGTGTGTTCGTGTCAGCGGAGCCCGTAGTCCTTCAGCTTGCGGTAGAGGGTCCGTTCGCCGAGCCCGAGGAGTTTGGCGGCGGCCTCGCGGTTGCCCGCGGTCAGCCTGAGCGTCTCGCGGATGGCGCGTTTTTCGATCTGCTCGAGGCTGGTCCCCGCGAGAGACCCGGATGAGGTCTCGGTGGAGCTTCGCCCGGAGGTCTCGGAATCGTCCCCTTCGCGGACGTCCTCGGGGATGTGGCGAACGTCGAGCTTGGCAAGGGCGGCGGCGTGGCGATCCTCGCCGAGCACCATGACCACCATGTTCTGGACGACGTTGAGGAGCTGGCGGACGTTGCCGGGCCAGGAGTAGCCGGTGAGGCGCATCATCGCGGCGTCGGTGATATCCATCGGCGGGGTGTTGGGGGCCTGCTGGGTCTGGAACTTGGCGATGGCGTGCCGGACGATGCGAGGGATGTCCTCGCGTCGGTCCCGCAGGGGCGGGATGGCGACAACGGACCCGTTGATGCGGAAGAAGAGGTCCTCTCGGAACTCCGCCCGCGCGATCATGGCTTTGAGGTCTTTGTTGGTCGCTGAAACGATGCGGACGTCGACAGGCCTCTCTTCGTTGCTCCCGAGGCGCACGACCCGAGAGGACTCAAGAACGCGGAGGAGTTTCGCCTGCATCTTGAGGGGCATATCGCCGATTTCGTCGAGGAAGAGCGTCCCACCCGCGCCGCCCGGGCCGCTGCTGGCGTACTCGAACAGCCCTTCGCGGTCCTTCTCCGCGCCGGTGAACGCGCCTTTGACGTGCCCGAACAGCTGGTCCTCGAGAAGGCTCTCGGCTTCCGCGGCGCAATTGATGGCGACGAAGCGCCCCTTGGCGCGCGGGCTGTTTCTGTGCACCGCTCGTGCGATGAGTTCCTTTCCGGTGCCGGATTCGCCGGTGATCATCACGGGGAGGTTGCTCGCGGAGACGGTCTTGACCGTTCGGAGGATGCGTCGCATCGGCTCGGACCCGGCGACGATGCCCTCGAATCCCTGGTTCTGCACGACCTCGCCCGTGCCATCCAGTCCGGAGGTGCCACCGAACTCATGCCGGAGCAGGACGGTCTGGGCGGCACGGTTGACGAGCGCACGGAAGATGTCCAGATCGAGGGGCTTTTCGATGAAGTCGTAGACGCCGAGCTTGAACGCTGCTCGCGCGGTGGGCACGTCGCCGTGCGCGGTGACCATGATGACCTCGCCGTGGGATTGGAGCTTGCGGGCGGCCTCCACCACCCGAAGCCCAGCGTCGGCCCCGTCGGGGGCAACCTTGGTCCCGTCGACGCCGGCCTGGCCGGCGGAGGTGGGCATTCGAAGGTCTGTGACAACGAGATCGAACACGCCGTGCCGGAGTTCATCCAGAGCGCGATCGACGGTCGTGACGATGGTGCAGACGTGCCCGGGCTTCTTGAGCGCTTCGGCCATGACATCCGCGTGGTCCGGCTCGTCGTCAACGATCAGAACCTGTGCGGCGAGACGTTCGCTGGAAACGCCCGGGAGAGGGGCTTGGTGAATCTGGGGGGGATCGGGAAGTCGGCCGTTCGATGCCATGGCCAACAGTATGGAGGGGCTTGGGGCAAGGCGGGCCCGATCCCCCATAATGGGACTGTTGTTTGAATCGTCGATCGCGGAGCCGAAAGCGGGACCCAAACGGCTTCCGAAGCGAACAGAAATCCGATAGACTGTTCGGAGCGTGCTGCCTCAGGCGCTCATTTCGGCGATTTGGGAACGGTGGGCACAAGGGGACTTCGATGCGTCATTCGAACTTTCACGATCGGGGGCCGACAGCCCGCGCGGGCTTTACGCTGATTGAACTGCTGGTGGTCATCGCCATCATTTCAATCCTGATCAGCATGACACTGCCCGCGCTCGGGACGGCTCGCAACATGGCCAGGTCGTTGAAATGCTCGGCGGGGATCCGCTCGACCGTTCAAGGGCTGTCGTTCTGGGCGCAGAGCAACAAGGATGACTACCCGGTGCCGAGCCGGCTTGACGCGAACGACGCGACGATGACAGAGTCTTCGGGGAGCGCGCAGCAGAAGGACAACACCGGGAACATCTTTTCGATTCTGATCTATGGCGAGTACTTCACCGCCCCGCTCGCGGTCTGCCCGAGTGAGAAGAACCCCGACATCGTCAAGGACGAGGGATATCAGACCAGGCTGCCGACACGGGCGAACAACCCCGCTGCGGCACTGTGGGACCCCGGTTTCGCCGGCACGCCCGGGGAATCTGGAACGACGGGGATCGGGCCAGGGCGACGCGGCGGGGGAGTGATCGGGAATGTCTCGTATGCGCACAGCCCGCCTTTCGGGAAGCGGATGAGGTATTGGACCGCGACGAGCAGCTCGAAGGAGCCGGTCGTGGCGGACCGCGCCCCGCGGTACGAAGGGACGGCTGGCGCGTGGGTTCCGGTGCCGGGCGCGAGTGGGCAGAACTCCAACACGCTTCTCACGCACGGGAACCCGAAGCGTTGGGACGGAAACGTCGGGTACAACGATGCGCACGTTTCGTTCGAGAACTCGCCGGACCCGTCCGGGGTCCAGAACGTGTATTCCGTCGATATCGGCGGGATCCGGCATCACGCGGACAACATCTTTGTCAACGAGAATGACGACACATGTTCGCCTCTCAATCCCGAGGAGTTGCCGGGCGTCGGGTCCAACGCGCTCCTCCGGGGGTTCTTCGATATCCGTGGGAGCGCGAACACGCCCATCCTCGCCTCGGTTTTCGTGGACTGATCGCCGCGACCGTTGAGTGGATTCCGCGATGTGCTCTTCCGTTCCGTGGATTCGGCGGGGCGAGGGGCAACAATACAGACGATGGCCGAAGAGCCGACCGGATCCCAGGCAATACCCGGAGCACCCAAGCCCGGCCCGCGGAGGCGGCGGGGACGTCGTGCGCTCCTGATCCTCGCGGCAACCGCCGGTATCGCTGTCGCCGGATGGGCCCTGCTCACCCGCAGTTTCATCACCAGGTGGGTGGGAACATCGATTCTGTCTTCGAGAATCGGGGTGCCGGTGTATGCGGACGCGATCACGCTGTCGGCGGGGGGCCTGATCGAGGTTCGGGGGCTGGTGGTTCGGGCGCCGGGAGTCGACGGGGACGCGGGACAGTTTGCTCGTGCCGACCGTCTGGAGGTTCGGGCGCCCTGGTGGCGTGGGCTGTGGGGTGGCGATGTCGCGCTCCGCAGAGTCGAGGTCACGGGGCTTCTCGTGCGCGTCAGCCAGTCGCTCGACGATCAGAGCGCGAACATTCCTCCGTTTCGGATCGGCGGCGGCTCCAAGGATGAGCTGCCCGTCGTTGTGATCAAGAGCGGGCACTTTGAGTTGGGTGAGCACAAGCAGGAAGGGTTCCGCGTACTGCGAACTCTGGAACTGACGGGCGACCTGTCGCCAGCATCCACGCTTGGCGAGTACTCGTTTGACCTTCGACAAACCCAGGCGGGGTTCGGCACGCTGTCGCTCACCGGGTCCATCACGCCCAAGGTGGTCAAGGCGAGACTCGACGGATTGGCCTTGGATGTTCTGACGCCCGAGAGCGTGCCTGGGCCGTTGCGTGCATTGATCAAGAAGCTCGCTCTCGCCGGGCGTGTCGCGGGAACGACCTTTGAGTATCAGATCCCGGAGAAAGGCGCGCCGTCGTCGGCGAAGGTGCGGGGGATAGACGCTTCGATTGAACTCCAGGATGTCGCCGTCACGCTGCCGTTCGAGGACCTCTCCAGCGCAGCCCCTGCGGGGAGCCGATACCCGAGGCTGAGTGCAGTCTCGGGAGTCCTGGGTGTAAAGAACGGCGAGGTGACAGCGAAGCTGATCGGACGGCTGGAGGATCTTCCCGCTGAAGTGAGCTTGGCGTGGAAAGGCACAGCACTGGACTCGCCGTTCGAGGCCATTGTGGCGACGTCAGGGTTCAGGCTCTCTCCAAACCCTCGGCTGCTTCCGTTCATGCCGCCGATCGTGCATGAGCGTCTTGGCATGTTCTCAAACCCATCCGGGATTGTGGATTCGCGGGTCGTCGTGACACGAGGGGCGGGAGAGGCTGCGCCGACCGTGACCGGCACGATCATGTTCAAGGAGGGTCGTGCGTCCTTCGTGAGATTCCCCTACGAATTCAAGGACATGACCGCGCTCTTCGAGTTTGACGAGAGTTCGCTGCGGATCCTGAGGATCGACGGGCGTGCCGACAACGGAGCGACGATTCATCTCCGCGGGCTCATCACGCCCCTCACGGACGAGGCGTCGGTGAAGCTGGACATCGAGGTCAAAGGCGTTCTGGTCGATGAGTCCCTTGCGGCGGGGCTTGGACCGCGGAGCGGCGTCCTCGACGCGTTGTTCAACACGACCCGGCGGGACGAGCTGCTGGCCGCCGGACTGATCGTGAGCGCGGCCGAGGCCGAGGCCAGAGCGTCCGCGCTCTTGGACGCCCGCTCGCGAGTCGCCGCGGTGGAACTGGCGGGCGGCGCCGTCTCGGACAAGGCACGTGAAGAGCTGAAGATCGCCGAATCACGGGCGGCGGTGCCGGCGTTTGAGCTGGGAGGGCGTGGGAACGTCACGCTCAAGATGGAGACGCCGTTCGGCCGCCGCATGCCCTGGACGCAGCTCATCGAGATCGACATCCCCCGCGCGGGAATGTTGCCCAAACGGTTCCCGCTCCCGATCGTCGCACGCGATGTCAAGCTGCTCGTGGACGACACCGTCCTCAGCATCGAGGGCGGTTCATTCTCGGCTCTTCGCGGGGGAGAGGCGACCGTTCATGTGCGGGCCGATTTCAGCACCGCGCCCGCCGAAGCGGGAACCGAACCACGAACGCCTCAACGGGAGACCGACATCAACATCTCCGCCAAGGGGATGCCGTTCGATGAGCTCCTGATCAACGCAATCCCGGCGAACAACAAGTCCCTGGGGGGAACCGGGGAGGATGCGCGGAGTCTGGGCGATGCGTTGCGAGGGTTGCAGATCCGGGGCACGGGGGACGCCGAGATATGGATCGGAGACACGGCACCCGGCGAGATCGGATTCAAAGCACGGGTCACACTCAACGGTGCCTCGTGCGCACCGACCGAAACACCACTTCTCTCGTCCATGAGCGGGACCATCGATGTCGATGATCGGTCCTTCGCCATGGATCTCGGCGCGAACATCGGACAACCGGACGCCAAGAGCGATGCCGCGCAAGGCCGCGTGTCGATCGAGGCCTCCGCGACATTCCCCGGCGGGGAGGTCGCTCCGACGTTCGAATCCCGCATCGGCATCGTCGCGTTTGACACCCGGATCGATGTCGAGCGCCTGGTCTCGCAGTTTTCTCCGCCCGCCGGGCGTTCCATCTCGCAACTCCGCGAACGGTTCCAACCGACCGGCGTCGTGGACCTCCGCACGCACGTGTGGGATGACGGGGCCGGGCCGGTCAAGGTACAGGTTGAGGCATCCGCAGGGCGGAACGTCGAACTCACCTATGCGCCCGCCCTGCCGCCGGGCGTTCCGCCCGCCGAGCCGGTTCGCATCGCGATGAGTCCGTGGTCGGGGCTCCTTCGATTTGAAGCGGGCGCGGGCTCGGTGGCTTCAAGGCTCACGTTTGACACCCTCAAGTCCGAGGTGAGCGTTCCATCGACGACCTTGCCGAGCGCGAGTCTGACGCTCAACGGAACTCTCGAGATCATCGACGGGATCGACGCGGGTGCGCTTTCGATCGAGATGACCGGAGCGAGGTTTGAATCCCCGCTGACACGGGCCGTCATGGCCGAACGGCTCAGCCCGGACTTCGCCTCGTTCCTTCACGGGCGCAATCCCCGCGGCATCTTCAACGTCAGCATGAACCTGAAGAGGCCGGGTCTGCCCGATCGTTCATCGGAGGCAGTGCCCTGGGATGTTCGCGGCGACCTCACGCTTCGGACCCTTGCGATCCACGGCGAGACAGTGGACGTCGATTGCCCGAGCGCGACGGGGATCGTGCGATTCACACGCGAGGGAGGGACGTTCGAGAGGCTCAATCTGGTCAACCCGGAATGGTCGGTCGGCATCGAAGGGAGTTGGTCGATCGCGGCCGACGGTGCGCCGACGTTGCGGGCGATGATCAACGGCGAATCGATGGGCGTGCCGCCAAGCCTAATGTCGCTGTTCCCGCTCGCTGTTCGCGATCTCGCGGCGTCGGTCGATCTCAAGTCGGATGGGAAGTTCGAGTTCCGAAACGTCGACCTTTCGTTGCATTGGCCCGCGCCGGGATCGGTGCCCGCGGGGCCCGTGCCGGCGTTCTCGGTGTCCGGCGCCCTCGGCTTTGCAGATCTCTCGGCCGATGTCGGCGTGATCGTGACCAAGGCGGCCGGGTCGTTCGCCTTCGAGTCTTCTCGCTCAGCGGCTGGCGTGGTCACCTACTCGGCGACGGCCGACGTCCCCCAAGCGTCCGCTGCGAGCGTGGCGTTGACCAACGTCTCCGCCCGTCTGGTGTCGGGGGCCAATCCGGGTGAAACGCTCGTGCCCTACGTTCACGCATCGTGCCACGGCGGGAGCCTCAGCGTGGAGGCGTCGCTCCGCCCGATCGACCCCAAGTTCCCCGACGGCCCGAAGGGATTCGAGACGTTGGTGGGCGTCGGCGGGGTCGCCCTCAACGGCGTGATGGGTGATCTTTCTCCCGGGCGAACATCGATCGAGCCTTCCCCGCTGATCGATGGGAGCATCACGCTCGGCGGAACCGCGGGCAACATCGGCTCGCGCCGCGGGCGTGGAACGCTCACTGCGGGTGGCGGCGCGGTGATTGACATGCCCGTCCTGCTCCCTTTGATCAGCTTCTCGAACCTCCAGCTTCCCGTGGGTGAGCAGCTCGACACTGCTCTGGCGTCGTTCTTTGTCACCGGTCCCACGGTCGCGATCGAGCGGGTCAGCGTGCTCTCCCCGGGATTGGAGCTTCGCGGCTTTGGGACGGTGACGTGGCCCGCTATGGATCTCAATCTGGTATTCAACTCACGATCGAGCAGGCGGGTTCCGATCATCACACCGATCATCGAGACCTTCCGGAACGAGCTGGTCACCACGGTGGTCCGCGGGACCGCGACGCAGCCGAAGATCAGCCTCGAGCCGTTCCGGACGGCCCGTTCGGCTCTTTCGGGGATCTTCGCGGACAAGTCCGAGGCCGATCTCATCATGTCGACGCTCGAGTCGCGGAGCGACACTCGATTTGAACGCGGGGTGCCATCGACCCCGGGCCCGATCGCTCCGAAGTAGATCCGGAGGCCTCGTCCCCCACCGCAATGGCCCGCGGCCACTCACCGGCGAGAGCCGCTGACCCGACCCTCGGCGACACTACCCTCTCGCCATGGATCGTCCCTCCTTCAAGCCCCGCGGCCCTCAGTCCACCAAGCCGACGCTCCGCGTCTTCACCACCACGCTGTGGGAGTATCCCAGTCAGCACTACGACCCCTCCAACACCATTCCGCCGTGCCCGGGCGCGAGGGCGGCCCGCTCGCCAAAGGAGCCCATGCCCATGCAGGGGGACAAGGCATATGTCGGGGCCACGCCCTCGTGGGTGATCTGGCAGCTCCTTCAACGCTACACGCGCGAGGGAGACGTCGTGGTCGATCCCATGTGCGGCAGCGGCACGACCATCGACGTCTGCACCGACACCAGCCGCAAGGGGATCGGGTTTGACCTCAACCCCCAGCGGCCCGAGATCAAGTACGGCGACGCCCGCACGATCGCCCTGCCCAACGCGTCGGCCGATTTCGCATTCATCGATCCACCGTATTCGACGCACGTTGATTACTCGGACGACCCCGCCTGCATCGGCAAGCTCGACGCGGGCGGCGACGACGGCGGAAAGGCGTATTACGACGCGATGCGCCGCGTCCTCCGCGAGTTGCACCGCGTGCTGAAGGACCGGCGGTACCTGGGGCTGTACGTCAGCGACAGTTTCAAGAAGGGCAAGGGCGTCGGCACCGCGACCGACCGGTTCATGCCCATCGGGTTCGACCTGCTTGAGATCATGAAAGAGTCGTTCAAACCCGTCGACATCATCGCGGTCGTGCGGCACAACCAGAAACTGAGTCGCGGCAACTGGCACAAAGCGGCTGAAGATGGGAACTTCTTCATGCGCGGGTTCAATTATCTGATCATTGTGAAGAAGGAGGAGGGGGCAAGAGGCGGAGAGATGGAGAGACGACGAGACGGAGTGCAAAGGCCGCGTTGACGCAGCGTCCCCGTGTCTTTCTCTTCACTTCGTCTCTACGTCTCTTTGTCTCTCCGTCTCTTCTCTCTCACGCATGCCGCAGCGCGACGATCGGGTCTTGCGCCGCCGCCCGTCTCGCGGGATAGATGCCGAAGATGAGACCCGTGATGAACGCGACCGAGAACGCGACGATGATCGAACCGATCGTGACCGACATCGGGAGCGACGCGTCAGGCGGGAAGAAATGACCGACCCAGGGCAGGTCCGGCAGCTTGGGGACGCCCCAATCGACGAGCCAGGAGATCCCCACGCCCAGGGCGATGCCCATAAACCCGCCGATGGACGAGATGACGGTGGTTTCGATGAGGAACTGCAGGATGATGTGCCATCGCGTGGCCCCCAAGGCACGGCGGATGCCGATCTCGCGTGTGCGCTCGGTCACGGTCGCCAGCATGATGTTCATGATCCCGATGCCGCCGACGAGCAGCGCGACGCCGGCGACCAGGCCGAAGGTGATTTTGAAGTTTCGGGCTGTCCGCTCGGCGTTCTCCAGGAGCTCATAGGGCACTTTGATCGACACATCGCGTGTCTTGGCGTGCCGCATGTCGACGATGCGTTGCAAGCGGGCCGCGTCGCCCATGACGCGGTCCATGCTCGGAGCGACCATGTACAGCTCCGCGATCTCGACGCTGCTGTTCTGGAAATTGCCAGAGCTCGTGCGAATGACCATGTCGCCGAACACGGCACGGGCGGTAGAGATCGGGATGTGCATGTCCAGATCGAGGTCTCGCCCGACAAGCGCCGCCCCCGCGCCGCCGGCGAGCCCGACCGGCGCGAGGATCCCCACCACCGTCATCACCTTGCTATCGATCCGGATGGTGTTGTAGAGCGGATCCTCGAGCGGGAAGAACTGCTTGGCGACCTCAGCCCCGAGGACGCACACCGCCGCGGCGTCGTCGAGATCGGACTGGGACAGATACCGCCCGCGCGCGACCCTCAGCTTCGCGGCGGACAAAAGCTCGGGAGTCGTCCCGAAGGCCTGGCTGGTCTTGCGAATACCCTCGCGGAGGATCTGGCTTCCGACTTCTTTCAGCGGCACGATGACCGCGTCCGGGAAGTTCTCGCGGATGATCTCCTCGTCGACCCTGGTGATCCCGTACCGATTGAGCCACGAGGTTCGCCGTCCGCCCCCGCTTTGCTCACGCTGGTCGTCCGGCGGGCGCTGGGACCTCACGATGATGTTCTGAGCACCGAGTTTGGAGATCTGCTCCAAGGCCCGCTGCTTGGACCCCTCGCCCGCGCTGACCATGATGATCACCGCCGCAACGCCCAGAATGATCCCCAGCGCGGTCAGAATCGTCCGCAGCAGGTGCAGCCGCAGATTCGTGAGCCCCAGGATGAAAATCTCGAGAATGAAACTCATGGGAACCGCGCACCTTTGGTCAAGATACGATCAGGGAACGCCGAATGGTACCGCTGCCGAGTACCCCGGGTTTCGTTCCCACGGCTTTCGGATACGATCTGGAGAAGTATGAAACCGACGATGGGCTCCAAAGTGGAATGCACGCAAGTCCTGGACGATCCCCGGGGCTGGGCGTGCGTCGTCCAAATCGGGGCCGAGCAGGGCGCGACCACTCACGAGATCCGCTTGGCGTGGTGCGACCACGACCACTGGTCCGGCGGCCTGGTCGGCCCGGGCGAGCTGATGGAACGCCTCGTCCGCTTCCTGATCGAAGCCCGCGTCTCCCCCGCCCACCCCGACGCCGCGATCCCCTGGCCGCTCCCAGCGAAGTTTGACGCAGCAAAGGCCCGGCGGTGGTGCCCAGCGGTGGACAGCGAACTGCGGACGGTGGGTTAAGTTCTTTCAGAGCCCGCAGCGCAAGCAAGGGTGATGCGGCGTGCGATTTCCAAACCGCCCAAACCGCCCTTCGTCAGATTGACCCACCGCGTGACAACAAACGGATACGCGAGTCGGCAGCCCTTCGTCGCTCCCCCCTTGCTTGCGCGGCGGGCTCTGAACCGAACAGTTGGCGGGCGCGCTGCATCGCATGCGAACGTTGTGCCTGGTGCTGTTCATCCTCGTGCTCTGCCAGTCGGGCTGCTATTCCGCTTCGGAGTATCGCGGGCCCGGTGGGCTTTCTCGATACCCGGTGACCCACTCTTGGGCGAAATACCTGCTCGTGCTTCCACCGCTCCCCGCGGGAGATGCCGAGACGGTCTTCTCCATGTCGGGCTTGCCCACCGAAGATTTTCTGGCGAGAATCGAGTCCCAGCAGAGCTTGGCCGCCATTGGAAAGACCCGATTGCCTCAATCCCCTCTCTCGGTAAAGGTCGAAATCTGGGACGAACGTGAGACACGAGTCCTCTCCATGAACTTTCGCTGGAACGGCACCTCGTGGGAGCCCCCCTCGAGCGACGGGCGGTTCTCCGCGATGCGGGGCGAGTCCTATCGCGTGCGGGTACGGAGCAGGGGCGTTGAGCAGCCCGACGACGCCAAAGCACAGCTCAGGCCGTGCTTCACGGTGTACGCGCCGGTGTGGTCGATGTAACCGTCAAATCACGGCGTCGGTTGGGTTCGCGGCTGGTCGTGCGGCCCATGCGTGACGCGACGAAGGCGCGGCGATGGTGCCCGCGGTGGATTCGGCATCTCGGACGAGGGGGTGACGCCACTCGCAGAATCAGCCGCCAGACCTGAGCGAGTCTTCGAGCGAAGATCCGGGTTGAGCGTTCACCGACGCAGGTGATAAGAGGACCTTGACCTTCGCAGAGCCTCAGGGTCAGGCGTCCAAAAACTGCCGATCGGTCGTTTCAGTTCAACATCGGTTTCAGATACCGACCCGTGTGGCTCGCCGCGACCTTCGCGACCACCTCTGGCGTGCCCTTCGCGATGATCGTCCCGCCCCCGCCGCCGCCCTCGGGGCCCAGGTCCACGATCCAATCGGCGCACTTGATCACGTCGAGGTTGTGCTCGATCACAATCAGCGTGTTCCCCGCATCCGCGAGCCGCTGCATCACCGCGACCAGCTTGCGAATGTCCTCGAAGTGAAGCCCCGTCGTCGGCTCGTCCAGCACGTACAGCGTGTGCCCCTGCGAGCCGAGCGCCCCGGCCCCGAGACCGAGTTCCGACGCCAACTTGATCCGCTGGGCCTCGCCGCCCGACAACTGCGTGCTGGGCTGACCCAGTTGGATGTAGTCGAGCCCGACATCGTGCAGGCACTTGAGGAACCGCAGGATCTTGGGGTGGTTCTCGAAGAACGCGACGCCTTGCTCGACGGTCATCGACAGGACGTCCGCGATGCTCTTCCCGCGGTAGAGCACCTCGAGCGTCTCGCGGTTGTAACGCTTGCCGCGGCACACTTCGCACTCGACGTAGACATCGGGCAGGAAGTGCATCTCGATTATCTTGAGGCCATGGCCTTCGCAGGCTTCGCAGCGTCCGCCACCGCTCTTCGCTCGCACGTTGAAACTGAATCGTCCGGGCTCGTACCCGCGGACTTTGGCCTCTTTGGTCTGGGCGAAGACCTTGCGGATGTCGTCGAAGATGCCGGTGTACGTCGCGGGGTTGCTGCGGGGCGTGCGGCCGATGGGACTTTGGTCGACCTCGATCACGCGGTCGAGTTCCTTGGGGATCTTGATCGACTGGTGGGCCCCCACCACGACGCGGCTCGCGAGCAGTTGCTTCTTGACCGCCTGCAGCAGGATGTCGTTGACGAGGGTGCTCTTGCCCGAGCCGCTGACGCCGGTGACGCAGACGATGCCGCCGAGGGGGAACGCAGCGTCGACGCTCTTGAGGTTGTTGTGCGTCGCGCCCTTGATGACGATCGCTTTTTTCTCGGACAGCTCTCGCCGCGTGGTCGGCGTCTCGATCCGCTTGCGTCCCGAGAGATAGTCGCCCGTGAGGGATGCCGGGTTGGCGATGATCTCGTCGACCGTGCCCTCCGCCACGATGCGCCCGCCGTGCACGCCCGGCCCGGGGCCGACGTCCAACACATGGTCAGCGTGGCGGATCATGTCCTCGTCGTGCTCGACGACGATCACAGTGTTGCCGATGTCTGTCAGATGACGCAGCGTCTCGATAAGGCGTGTGTTGTCGCGCTGGTGGAGGCCGATGGTCGGCTCGTCGAGCACGTAGCACGCCCCGACGAGGCCGCTCCCGACCTGCGACGCGAGCCGGATCCGCTGGGCCTCGCCGCCCGAGAGCGTCGCGGTCTTGCGGTCGAGCGA
>CALROI020000030.1:0-33667 GCA_943369765.1 Phycisphaera mikurensis NBRC 102666
GGGGCCGCTGACCACGCGCTGGGCCCACGCCGTCCCGTTCCATTCCCATGTCTCGGCGCGGCGGAGGCCGTTGCTGTTGTTCCCCCCGAAGAGAACTGTGACACCGCGTGCCGAGTCATACGCCATCGCGTGGGAGGCGATCGCCGAGGGGCCGCTGACCACGCGCTGGGTCCACACCGTCCCGTTCCATTCCCAGGACTCGGCGTTGTAGCCGTTGATGCCGGATCCCCCGAAGAGAACGGTCACGCCCCGCGCCGCGTCGTAAGCCACGGCATGAGCGAGTCTCGCCGACGGGCCGCTGACCAGTCTCTGGGTCCACTCAACCGCCTGCGCAAGGGCCGCGCTGGGGGCCAGCACGCACGCGGCGAGCATAGCGAACAGAAGGGAGAGGACTCGTGCCCCGTGGGTAGCGTGGCGAATGGTGTGTGTCGTCGTCATCGGCGTGTTCCTCGTCATGGTCTGTGCATCGTGCCAGCGTCTCGCGTCGTGCCTGTTCTCATCCGTCCGCGTGGGGCTTGTGAGTGAAGCGGATTCAGCAACCTGTTTCAAACGCTTCGACGAAGTCGTCGTAGTCGAAGAAGTCGAGGAAGCAGTCCCCGTTGAAGTCCGCCGCTGGGATGCCGACCTCAAACGCTTGGATGAAAGCGTCATAGTCGAAGAAATCGAGGAACCCATCCGCGTTGAAGTCGGGCTGGCAGTTTGGCGTTTGGGGAAGCAAGCGAACGAGCCAAATGTCAGTCAAACTGCAGGGGTTTACACCACGCCCGGCAATCGTCAATCCGTCCGCAGAGACCGCGATCGCGTCTTTCATCGTCCAAGCGTTCGCTTCCGTGATGCCGTACTCCGTGAGCAGCACCAACTTGAGATTTCGCCAGCCGTTCGCCCGGTCCCAAACTGTGGCACGGGACAGCCACCCGGTGGGTCCGGAGCCAACGACCGTAGTTCCGCCTTCCGACACCCCATAAGCGAACGTTTCAGTCGTTGTCCCAAAGGGGCTCAGCCCGAGCCACTCCAAACCGCGTTCACGGGACCACACGTATCCGACGTTGCCTTCCGCTGCTGAAATCTCGCCCACCGCATAGCCGCCAGAGGGCGCGATCCCGCGAACCGCGCTGTCGTGTTGTCCTCCGGGCAAATCTCCGAGCGTTACCCAGGATCCGGTCCACCGTTGGGCCCGACGTGGCCCCGAGCCACCCGAACTACCAAAGATTATCGCACCATTGGCGGAGCAGGACGCTTTGTAGAAGTCGGCGGCGGGCTGTACCGAGCCGCCAAGGTTGGACATTCCCTCGCCCCGAACCCACCGGAAGATATTTTGGCCGCCGGAATCGGATGCTTGGCCCGCGCCGACGACTACGTTTCCATCGTCGGAGACGCCGTGGCCGTAACTATTGAACGACCCACCGGGGAGGTCGCCCAGAGCCAGCGGCAACCCGAGTTCATCCCATATCACCGCTTCACTACCGCCGTTCGATGCACTGAACGACGTGCCCACCGTGAATCGACCGTTCGCTGAGATGCCCACAATCCTTGCTTCGCGTGCGCCGCTGGCCGGGAGGGGCTGCAGTTCCCGCCAACCCTCGGACTGCCGCCATCTAAAGGCTCTGCGGTCATGGCTCGTGACAATTGTCATTCCATCCGCAGACATGGCGACCGGAGAGTCGTCTCGAATAGATCCTGCCGGAGTTCGCCCAAGTCCTTGCATGCGGGCTTGCCCCGACGCGATCCCCGCCACCGAGATGATCCCGACCAACGCGCCGAGCATTTCGATCCGCATTCTGATCCTCCCTTTGCAGGGGGGTATTAGAACCGATCGTGCGGGTCGAAGCAAGCCTTTCCTTCGGTCCGCTTCTCCAACGCGATCAGGACCCGCGCCAAGCCCCGTAGACGCCGCCGTAGGCCGTCCCGCGAGGGGGCGAGGGGAATCAGGTCTAGGGCTCGCTCCATCGCTGCCGACACCGCGTCGGGGTCCAAGGGCGACACGATGCGGACGATGCCGCTCATCGTGCGGAGGTCCCGGCGTGCGTGTCTCGGTTTGCGGAATAGACTTGTCAGGTCCTCAAACTGAGGTCGTTTCGCCCGGCTTACCCCGCGAGTCTGTTGGGAAGGGCCACCATCGGCAGGATTGCTCCGGGAGGGGCCCGCCACGCCACCGCCGCGAGGGGTCAGGGGGCCGCCGCCGGGGGTGAGGGGGGACAATGTGAGCGGGAGGGGATCGTCACGCCGTGAGGGGAAACGGGGAGGGGCTGCATCCCGCCGGGTGGGGCCCGGTGCGTCCGGGCGGAGTTTCGGCATCGACGCATAAGCCGCCGCCGCCCGTGCCGACACCCGCAACGTCTCCGCCGCCCGAGCCGCTCGGAGTGCCTTTCGGCGTTCGTCTCGGCGTCGGAGTTGTTCGAGAACGTCCGGCCCGAGCCCGAGCCGCTCCGCCAACGCGAGGGGGATCACCGACCGCCCCCACCGCTCACCCCGACCATCGCCACGATGCCCGCCTTGATCGCCGGGGGAAGACTCGCCCACGCCGCGACCACCGCCGCAAGGTCGGGATCGGTAGGCATCACGGGTGCGGGTTCCGCAGAATAGTGCGGGCCTGAGTGCGGAAGAGTGTGCGAATTGCCCACGTTTTCAGCGTGTTCCGTCTGACTCTTAATCAGCGGGTCGAAGGTTCGAGTCCTTCGGGGGGCATTAGAGAAGAATGCACGGGTTCGCACCCGCTCGTAAAGGCTTGCACAGCAAGCCTTTGCTCGTTTTTGCTCCGAGTGGTTAGCGAGGCCGTACGAGGTATTTCCGCCGTGTGCTGCAGCGCATTCTGCAACCTGCTCGTCGGAGTGACCGGCTGCGGCGAGGGAGCGTCTTCGAAGTCACTCGCGCGAACGGTGAGATAGTGCTGCGTCGCGACGGTCGTCGTGCTTCCGAGCCACGAGCACACGACATGCAGCGGGAAGCGGGCTGAGAGTTCGGTCTGGCATGAGGCACGGAGGCTGTGCCACACGCGGGGCCACGGCGCGAGGCCCGTCCACGAGCTTCCACTTCTCCGCAAAGCGGAACGCCCGCCGGGCAACTTTGATGAACTCCGCGAACGTTGCATGGGCGAGTCCAGAGTCTCGCATCGCCCGCTTTCGCGACTCCGGTTGCACGGCCCCACACAGAGTCGGTTTTCCCAGCACAGTTCGATGGTTCTTGACGATAGCGGCCCCTGCGGTCGTATCGCGTTGGCTCGCACGCGCTGGCAGCCTTCTGCCCCGTTTGCCGCACGGAGTGCTGGGAATACTGGCCGGCGACTCGGTGTGGCTGTGCTCGGACTCCGGAGAGACTCTGGTACGTCAATCGGGGAAAGGTACCCTCCAGGGCAGATGACCATGACCGCGTACATTGACCAGTTCGCATTCGAGCTTGCTCAGGAAATGCAGGCGGACAACTCCCGCCCGGATGCGTTCAGGGAACTGGCGTATGTCGGTACGAGCAGATGTTCAGTCCGGGCGGGATCGGACAGAGAGAAGTCTGAACGTTGTACTGCAAAGCCATGCGGAGCGACTCCCAGAGCGGCAAGCGTACACATTTTTCCACGAGGGCAAAGACGAGTCTGTTCTGACCTATTCCCAGCTGGATAGACGGGCCCGGGCCGTGGCCGCCCGCCTGCAAGAGCTGGGCTTGACCGGTCAACGCGTCGTGCTCGCGTACCCGCAGGGTTTGGACTTCATCACCGGGTTCTTCGGGTGCCTGTACGCCGGATGCGTCGCGGTGCCGACATGTCTGCCGACCCGGCGGACGCTCGACCGGTTTGCGACCATCGCCTTGGACTCTGCGGCCAGTCTCGTCCTCAGCACCGCCGCCGCCGCGGCCCAGCACCGAGAGTTGGTGGAACAGTTGCCCGTGTCGCAGGGATTCTCGCCACGAATCCCGTGGCTCGCCACCGACGACCTTCCCGATGAGTTGGGCGAGCAGTTGGGGGAGACAAATGTTGCCCCCGAATCCCTTGCGATGCTGCAATACACCTCGGGCTCGACCAGCAAACCCAAAGGGGTGATGATCAGCCACGCAAACTTGATGCACAACACCCGTGCCATTCACGAAGCGTTCGGGATGGGACAGAAGCAGGAGTGTGAAATCGGCGTGCTCTGGCTGCCGATGTACCACGACATGGGCCTGGTGGGCGGCGTGCTCGTGCCGATGTTCGCCGGCATCACCAGCGCGCTGATGCCCCCCTCCGCATTCCTCCAGAACCCGATCGCCTGGCTCGTCGCCATCAGCAAGAACAGGGCGACGATCTCGGGCGCTCCAAACTTCGCATACGACCTGTGCGTCCGCAAGATCACAGATGAACAGCGGGCCACGCTCGATCTCTCGTGTTGGAGCTTGGCATTCGTCGGCGCCGAGCCGATTCAGGCGGACACACTCGAGCGGTTCGCTGCCGCGTTCGCGCCCTGCGGCTTCAAGCCCAGCGCGTTCTACCCCTGCTATGGCATGGCGGAAGCGACGCTGATGATCAGCGGACCCGTGCGGGGCTCGGGCCCAAACGTCCGCGAGTTTTCCGAGACAGCTCTGACGGAAGGTCGAGCGCTGCCAGCAGCTGGGTTGATGGGCGACGGCCGGCGTCTGGTCTCATGCGGCGTCCCTGTCGGCGACCTGCACATCTCGATCGTTGATGCGCAGTCACGCACTCACGCTCGACCCGGTCGTGTTGGTGAAGTCTGGGTCGCGGGCGCTTCCGTGGCCCAAGGCTATTGGCACAAGCCCGACCAGACCCAGCCGGCATTCAACGCCCGACTGACTGATGGCGTCGAGGGGGCCTTCCTTCGGACGGGAGATCTCGGCTTTGTCGCCGGGGGCGAGCTCTTCATTGTCGGCCGCATGGATGACCTCTTGATTGTCCGCGGGCGCAATCACCATCCGCAGGACGTTGAGACCACGGCCCGCAAGTGCCACCCGCTCCTGGAGGGCGGCTTCGGTGCGGCGTTCGCCGTTCCGGACACAGACGAACAGCGACTGATCCTGGTCCAGGAGGTCGTGCGCAATGGACGCACCGATCTCGCATCAGCGATTCACGCATGCCGCGAAGCGGTGCTCGCCGAGCACGGGCTTGCACTAGACACCATCGTGTGTGTGCGCACCGGCACCATCCCCAAAACCTCCAGCGGCAAGGTGCAGCGCCGAGCCTGCCGCGCGGCGTTCGTCGCAGGTGAACTCAAGGTCGTGGCTCAGTTCCAGAGAGATTCGGTGGACATCAATCGCACCCCAGCGTGGTCTCCATTGCAAACCTCACCCTCGCTTATCTTCGCGATCGTCTGCCAGCACGCTCTCGCGATCGGCGGCGCGGCGCTGACTGATGTCACGCCGGAGACACCGCTCACCGCACTCGGCCTCGACTCCCTTCAGCGTGTTGAACTAGCCGCGACGCTTGAGAAGACCTTCGCTCGCCGCCTGCCCGACAAGGAGTTCAATCCGGCTCAGACGGTGGGCGAACTGGCCCGGACGGTACACGCGCACCTGACCGAGCAACCCGCGCCCATGGCCGTTCCGCAAGCCATCCCCCCCGCGCACTACGACTTCGCCCGTTTCCCCGAGTACGCCGAGTTGAAGCGGTTCGAGGGGATGCTCAGAGCCGTTGCGGGCGAGAATCCGTACTTCCGTGTCGATCAGGGGGGCACACAACAACGAAAGTGCGTCAACTTCGGGGTCTACGACTACCTCGGAATGGCGCACGATCCAGCGGTGCTCGCTTCCGCCAAGTCAGCGATCGACAGGTACGGCACCAGCGCCGGCGCGAGCCGCCTGGTCTCGGGAGAAAAGCAGGTCCACCGCGACCTTGAGCGGGCTTTGGCAACATTTCTGGAAACACAGGCCGCCATCGCCTTCGTTTCGGGCCATGCGACCAACGTCACGACCATCGGGCACCTGATGGGACCCGAAGATCTGATCGTCTATGACACGCTCGCTCACAACTCGATCATCCAAGGTGCCCAACTCTCGGGTGCCACCCGACGAGCGTTTCCCCACAACGACTGGTTGGCGCTCGATGCACTCCTCACTGATGTGCGCCATCGTCACCGGCGCGTGCTGATCGCCATCGAGGGGGTGTACAGCATGGATGGCGACGTCCCCGACCTGCCACGCTTCGTAAACATCAAGAACAAGCACAAGGCTCTCATGCTCGTCGACGAGGCACACTCGCTGGGGACCATGGGTCGCACCGGGCGTGGCATCGGCGAGCACTGGGGTATCGACCGCGCCGACGTCGATCTCTGGATGGGAACGCTCTCCAAAGCCCTCGCCAGTTGCGGCGGGTACATCGCCGGATCGGCCGCGATGATCGAATACCTTTCCTATACCGCGCCGGGATTCGTGTACAGCGTCGGACTCTCACCGCCCAACGCCGCCGCCGCTCTCGCGGCGTTGACTCTTCTCCGCGCCGAGCCCCAGCGAGTCTCCCGCCTCCGCGAGTTGGCAGCGCTCTTTCTTACTCTTGCGACGCAACGCGGCCTCAACACGGGGACGTCCGCGTGCACCCCCGTGATCCCGGTCATCGTGGGCAACTCCGTAAAGACACTCCGTCTTTCGAGCGCTCTGCTCGACCGCGGCATCCACGTCCAGCCGATCCTGCATCCCGCCGTCGCGGAGCACGCAGCGAGGCTGCGGTTCTTCATCACGATCAACCACAGCGAAGCGCAGGTCCGCGCGACCGTCAACGCCGTGGCCGATGAACTGGAGAGGCTGTAGTCCATGACCAGCAGCGACAAGCACGCCATCGTGGTCGATCACCTGAGCAAACGCCACGAAGATCTGCTAGCGGTCGATGATGTCTCCTTCGCCGTCCACGCCGACGAGGCGTTCGCCTTCCTGGGGCCCGACGGCGCTGGCAAGAGCACACCCGTCGAGATGATCGAGACGATCCGAAGGCCAACGTCGGGAACGATCACGCTGCTCACGCTGCAGAGCGCGGGCGTTCTGGCAGCGTTCGCTGCCGCGGGGTTCCTTGTGGGCACCGTCCTGACACGCTGGGGAGAGTGAGCATGCCCAAGCGCGTCCTCTTTATCTGCGGCTCGATGAACCAGACTACGCAGATGCATCAGGTCTCGCGCCACCTTCGCGAATACGACCAGGCGTTCACGCCGTATTACTGCGACGGCGTGCTCGAGCAGTTGCGCCGTATGAAGCGCCTGGAGTTCACGATCATCGGAGACAGGATCGCCCATCGATGCGAGCAGTATCTGCGAGAGCAGAACCTCGCGATCGACTATGCCGGGGAACACGGCCCGTACGACCTCGTCGTCACGTGCTCCGATGTCTTCGTCCAGCGGAACATCCGGAACAGCCGGATTGTGCTTGTCCAAGAGGGGATCACGGATCCGGAAGATCGGCACTTCCGCGTCGTGCAGCGCCACCGCTGGCTCCCCCGATGGATCGCGGGGACAGCCGCGACGGGTCTGAGCGACGCCTACCGCGAGTTCTGCGTCGCCAGCGAGGGGTACCGCGAACTCTTCACACGCAAGGGCGCGAGGGCGGACAAGATCGTCGTCACCGGCATCCCGAACTTCGACAATTGCGAACGCTACCGCACCAACACGTTCCCCCATCGCGGCTACGTGCTCGTTTGCACCTCGCCGCTGCGGGAGATCCTTCGCGGCGAAGACCGAGTCGCGTTTATCCTCGATGCCGTGACACGTGCCGCGGGCCGCCCGATGATCTTCAAGTTCCATCCGAGTGAGAACATGGCACGAGCGGCCGCAGAGGTGAACACGCACGCCCCACGAGCCCTTGTGTTTACAAGCGGGAGTGCAGAGCAGATGATCGCCAACTGCGATGTGCTGATCACCCGATTCTCATCGACGGTGTTCGTCGGCCTCGCTCTCGGAAAGGAAACCCATTCCGATTGTCCCATGGAAGAACTGCGTCGTCTGATGCCTGTGCAGAACAACGCGGCGGCTGAGAATATCGCCACCGTGTGTCGGCGGGTCATCGAAGGCAGGAGGCTTGATTGACCAATACCATCACAGTACGGGTTGCCTCTTCCCAGCGGGACCGGCGGCGTTTTCAGCACCTCCCCTGGGCCATCTACGCGGGCGATCCGAACTGGGTGCCGCCCATTCTCTCGCAGGAGCGACCGCTGCTCGGCTGGCCTGATTGGCGTGGACGGCGTCACCCGTTCTTCGACAAGGCGGAGATGGTGACGCTCATCGCCGAGCGCGGCAGCCACGTTCTCGGCCGCGTCGCCGTGTTCGTCAACAACGTCCACAACCGCAAGTACAACGAGAAGCGAGGGTTCTTCGGGTTCTTCGAATGCATCGACGACGTCGCCGTCGCAAAAGCCCTCTTCGATGCCGGGAGCGAGTGGCTCGCCGAACGCGGAATGACGGCGTGTCGGGGCCCGGTGAACCCGTCCCTCAACTACACCTGCGGTCTGCTCGTGGATGGGTTCACTTCGCCGCCGGTGTTTCTCATGACGTACAACCCGCCGTACTACCAAGCACTGATCGGGGCCTGCGGGTTCAGCAAAGCGCAAGACCTCTACGCCTACGAGATGGACGTGCCTCTCCTCGCAAAGCTGGTCGCTCGCTACAAGCCGGCGGTGCTGTCCGCGCTCGACGGCCGTGGCCTGACGGTGCGGCCCTTGGATACGTCCCGCTTCGAGGACGAGATCAGCTGCTATCTTGACCTCTACAACAGCTCGCTCGACGGCACCTGGGGATTTACGCCGCTGCAGCCGCGCGAAGTGAAGCAAATCGCGAGGGATCTGCGCCACATCATCACTCCCGAGTTGGCCGCCTTCGCGATGGTCGATGGGAAAGCGATCGGCGCGGTGCTCGCGCTGCTCGATTACAACCAGATCATCCGCACGATCAACGGCCGGCTCTATCCCCTAGGCTTGTTCAAGCAGATGTGGGGCCGAAAGCGGATCAGCGTCGCTCGCGCCATGGCGGTCACCATGTCACCCGCGTATCAGCACTCGGGGCTGAGCATCGTGCTGATCGATCACCTCGTCGAGGCCGCCCGGGCGTGGGGGCTCACGAACTGGGAGTTCTCGTGGGTTCTGGAGAGCAACACGAACTCACGAGGCACGCTCGAGCGATTGGGAACCAGGCGAAGCAAGACCTATCGGATCTACGACCGAGCCCTGTGACTCAGACTCACAACCAGCCGGCGTCGCGATACCACTCCACGGTGTCGCGCAGGCCGTCGCTCTGTGAAAGCGCGGGCGACCAGCCGAGTTGTCGTCGGGCCTTGGCGGACGAACACACCCACGAGCCCGCGAGCATGTCGGCGATCTTGTCTTGTCCCACCCATCCCGGGCTGCGGCGGAGATACGACACGGCATCCCCTAGGCGGCCGATCATCCGCAGCGACCATCCCGGCAATCGGACGTTGCGGACACCCGTCTTCCCGAGCGCACGGGCGATCGCCCCCCCGAGTTCGATGTACGAATAGTCCTCCGCCGAAGCAAAGTAGATACCACGCCCCACCTCGCCGAGCCCAAGGCCCGTCCCTGCTCCAATCGGCGCAAGCCTCTCCCCCTTCTCTGCCGCGAGCACAAGGCACTCGACCAGGTCAGACACGGCAACGATCGAAAGACGCCCGTCGCCACACCCAGGAACAACGTGAATGCCGTACCGGGCGATCAGTTTGATCAGCTCGTACACCCCGCGGTCGCCCGGCCCGTACACAACACCGGGCCGCACAATCGTCATCGGGACCACGCCGGCAAACTCGGCAACCGCCGATTCTCCGGCGAGTTTGCTGCGGCCATAGTGCGAGACTGGCGAGGGCGGATCGCCCTCCACCCCGGGCTCTGCGCCCGATGGTCCAGCCGCAGCAAGCGATGAAACCATCACCAGCACCGGAGGTGCTTTTTGACCAGCGCAAGCCGCGGCTACCGATCTCGATCCCCCCTCATTCGTTCGCAGGAACGCCGCAGCGCTCGTCGCTCTCACGAGCCCCGCGAGATGAAAGACGACGCGGGCCTCCGAAACCGCGATGGCACGGACAATGCTCGCGTGATCGTGTATATCCCCGGTGATGAGCTGCGCCCCCGCGTCTCGAAGTACTTCGACACGCGATGTCGCGCGAATCATGCACGCCACTCTCCAGCCACCCGCGGTCAATCGGCGCGCCAAATGACCACCGATGAACCCGCTCGCCCCGGTGACCAGCGCAGATTGTGTCACAGTGGTGTTCATGAGTGCAAACGCCCGCTCTTCCAAGTCGACAAAGAGTATGGATACTCTGCGCTCCGAACTGGATCACGGGTATCTCGCGGCGGACAACGGCTGTCGTGTGCTAGGGACCCCCGGATGCTGCTGCCTGTACCATTGCCCTGATGCCGAAGGTCATGGCCTCAGGGAGCACGACTGGACACAGGGCGATCCAAAGGTCGATTGCACCTGCTCGCACCGCTTCGCGGGCCGTGGTTTCAGTGGGCTCCGTCGGGAGATGGTCAGGAAGTGCAGCGCATTCTGCAACCTCGCGAGCGAGAAGTCGCGCATGTCCCGCAGAAGTTCGCCGTTGCTGCTGTCCTTCGGGGGGCATTGAAACGACGCTTTTTCGGCGTTGAATGTCTGAATTCGACCTAGTTCCGGAGCGCTTTCGCCAGAGCTGGCACAGCGGGCTGGCTCAGAAACAGCAACGGGCCGACGAAACCCCTGCAATTCATGAGCCTCCTGGCGAATCGACCCGCTGCTTCCATGTCAGATGCTCCGACCCGCTGGTTTTCCGCAAGACGCTTGTCACCAAGCGGCCTGCTGAGGCGCTCATCCAATCGTCACAGTTCTGCCTCATCCCCATGCTTGGCAGCACAGCTTGCAGACCGAACCGGGCGGCGAGCCGGTCAGTTCGCCTGCGGCGCCGTAGAAGCCGAGTTTTATCATGGTCACACTCCAGCCGTGGGAGCCCAAGCGTTCATCAACCAAGAGCCTCACGGAGGCTCTCGCCCGGTGCTTACCGCCGGTCGCTCGGAAGCTGGATGTCCGGCCGAAGTGCTAGGCCAGAAGTCCATCCGCCAGATGGCACGGTTCCGCGCTGCCGCGAAAGTAGCCCAGACCGGAGAGGGCACGGGCAGGCTCCCCGCGGGCACGCGCACACGCTGGAGGATCGCAAACGTCGGTGGAAACCAAAGCCGCGGTGGGACCGTCTGGATCCATCCCGAGCAACCACGGCCGGGTCGCCCCACCAAAGGCAGATCACATTCCATTCAGATCCACTTGCGTTGCAGCAGCCACATCTTCACCAGTTGTGTCAGCACGACATAGCACAACAGCGTCAGCGCCAGCAGCGGCCAGTAGAGCAGCGGCAACGAGGTGAAGCCCAGATAGTCGCCCAATGGCGAGAATGGGATCGCCACACCGACGGTCATGGTGACCAACGTCATCACCAGCACGGGCCACGACGAGCGGCTCTGCAGGAACGGGATCTTGTTGGTCCGGATGACGTGGATGATCAGCGTCTGCGTGAGGAGACTCTCGACGAACCAGCCGGTCTGGAAGAGGCTCGCGCTGTGGGCCGCCGCTTGTGGCGTGGATGTGTCCCAGCAGTTGAAAAAGTAGAGCATCCCGAGAAAGGTCGTGTAGTCGAAGATCGAGGAACAGGGACCGATGAAGAGCACGAAGCGGGTAAGCTCCTTGATGTCCCACTGCCGCGGCAACGTGATCCGCTCGGGATCCACCGAGTCGGTGGGGATGGCGGCCTGGCCGATGTCGTAGAGCAGGTTGTTGGCCAGGATCTGCACCGGCAGCATGGGCAGGAATGGCACAAAGACGCTCGCGCCCAGCACGCTGAACATGTTGCCGAAATTGCTCGATGCGCCCATACGGACGTACTTGATGATGTTCGAGAAGACCTTGCGTCCCTCGAGCACGCCCTCGTCGAGCACGAGCAGCGACTTCTCCAGCAGGATCATGTCGGCGGACTCTTTGGCGATGTCCACGGCGGTGTCGACGCTGATGCTCACATCGGCGGCGTGCAGCGCCGGGGCGTCGTTGATGCCGTCCCCCATGAACCCAACGGTGTGCTTGCGCGACTGAAGCGCCTTGATGATCCGCTGCTTGTGCGCGGGCGAGACGCGGGCGAAGAGCGTCGCCCTCTCCGCCGCGTCGGCAAGCTGCTCGTCGGTCATGTTGTCGAGAGCATCACCCAGCAGGACGAACTCGGTAGCGAGGCCGACGTCCGTGCAGATCTTTCGGGCCACCAGTTCGTTGTCACCGGTGACGACCTTGACGGCAACGCCATGGCCTTGCAGGGCTTTGATGGCGGCGGTGGCCGACTCCTTGGGCGGATCGAGAAACGCCACGTAGCCGTTCAAGATGAGCTCGGACTCGTCCGCCTTTCCGTAGGGCGTGGCATCACCCGCGACAACGCCGCGGGGCTCGCCATCCTTGCTCGCGATCGCCAGCACGCGGAAGCCTTCGGCGCTGAGCTGCTCGTACTCCTTCTTGAGATTCTCGATGTGCTCATGGTCCATCGGCAGGAACCGGCCATCAAGCTCGAAGCTCGCGCACTTGGGGAAGATCGCCTCGGGAGCACCCTTGCAGATGATGCGGTCCTTGCCATCGGGCGTTCGAACCACGACGGACATGATGCGTCGGGTAAAGTCGAAGGGGATCTCATCGACCTTTGCGTATTCGGGGATGAATCCGTGTGCGTGCGTCTCCGTGTGCGCGAGCACCGCGCGGTCGAGTACGTTCTTCAGGCCGGTTTGGAAGTGGCTGTTGAGATAGGCCAGCGAGAGCACGTGGTCGCTCTCTCGCAGCATCACGTCGCAGTGACGCTCGAGAACAACCTGATCCATGGTCAGCGTGCCCGTCTTGTCGGTGCAGAACACGTCCATCGCGCCAAGGTTTTGGATCGCGCTCAACCGCTTGACGATGACCTTCCTGCGGCCCATCGCCACCGCGCCCTTGGACAGGCACACCGTGACGATCATCGGCAGCATCTCGGGGGTCAGGCCCACGGCCACGGCGACAGCGAAGAAAAACGCCGATACCCAGCTGCCTTTGGTCAGGCCGTTGATCACGAAGACCAGCGGCACCATGACCAGCATGAAGCGGAGCATGAGCAGGTGAAGTTGGAGATTCCGCGGTCAAAGGCCGTCGGGCCCTCCTGGCCCTGGAGCGATTCGGCCATGCCGCCCAGGTACGTCTCCTTGCCGGTGGCGACCACGACCGCGTTGGCCGAGCCGCTCTCGACGCTGGTGCCCAGAAAGGCGATGCTCGTCAGGGAGATGGGGCTGCTCGCTCCCGCCGCGGCGTTCTTCTCGACCTCGGACTTCTCGACGGGCAGACTCTCGCCGGTGAGCGATCCCTGGATCACGAACAAGTCCTTGGCCGCGACGATCCGCACGTCGCCGGGAATCATGTCGCCCGCGGCGAGCTGAACCACATCGCCCGGAACAAGCTGCGAAACGGGGATCTCTGCTGGGGCACCGTCCCGCAATACGGTCGCCGTTACCGAGATCATGGCTTTGAGCTTTGCGGCCGCGTTGTCCGCTTTGGACTCCTGGATCAACTTCAGGCCGACGCTCAGCACGATCATGAACACCATCATGGTGCCGGCTCGGACATCGCCCGTTGCAAAGGAAATGGTCGAGAGCACCGCCAGCAGGATCACCAGCGGATTGAGCAGGCCGCGCCAGAGAAGCTTGAGGAGACCGGGCCTCTGATCCCTGGCGAGCACATTGGGACCGTGCTCGGCCAGACGAATCGCCGCCTCGCTGCCGGTCAACCCTCCGACGCGCGTGGCAAGTCTCGCATAGACGCCGCCGACGTCCATCGCGGCCGACTCCACCACAAGTTGCGAGACGTGGATTCCCGGCTTCTTGCGGCCAAGAGCCGCGAAGAGTCGCTTGGGGACGACCGCTGTGGGCGAGATAGGCACCAACCAACGGTAGCGGTCCCGATAAGATAGATGTCGCTGCGATAGGGGGCGATCCAGATCTGGCGAGCACTTGCCGACTAAAGCGGGTTGTTGTGGCCTAACCGGAGACGCTTTGAGCGGGTCGGGAAGAAGCGAGCCGACAATCAGGGACTTTTCCGCATCGAGATTCCACCGCGTCTTCTCAGAACCTCATTCAACACGATCCTCTGTTCCGCCGGACGGTCGGACAGAGGCCACGGACCGAGTCGTTTGTCACGCGCTTGCTCATCGCTGAATGGCATGCGGATCGTCCGTCTTGCCTTTCACGCCACTTCCGGAGCGCTTTCGGCATCGCTGCACGCCCGTTTTGTCTCCAGTGTTCTGTTGAATGGCGAGAACCCCTGTCACACCAAAGACGCCGTATCAACACGCATGCACCGCAGAGTGCCGCGACCGAATCCACTTCCCGTTTGGGTGGCCCGGACGCCCGTCGGGCGTACGATCGCTGGCCCAACGACCAATGGTCGCGCCGCTTCGGGCGGCTTCGGGCACAGAGGACAGACTGCGTGCTCCGTACTTGTGGGTGACGGCTGGATGTGGTTCAGAGGACACGACGATTCGGTATGTGTGTTTGCGAACGCGGAAGCGCAATCGAGCCCGGGCTCGGGAGGACTTCGCCAGTGAGTTTGCCTTCGCCACTCTCCGCAGATCTGCTTCGCAAGATGCAAGCGTACTGGTGCGCGGCGAACTACCTGTCTGTCGGACAAATGTACCTCTTGGACAACCCTCTGCTGCGTGAGCCGCTGCGGCAGGCGCACGTGAAGCCGACGCTGCTGGGGCACTGGGGGACGACGCCGGGACAGAACTTTGCGTATGTGCATCTGAATCGGGTCATCAGCGAGCATGATCTGAACATGATCTACGTGTCCGGTCCCGGGCACGGCGGTCCCGCATTGGTCGCCAATACCTATTTGGAGGGAACCTACAGCGAGGTGTATCCGCACATCGCCCAGGATGAGGCCGGGCTCAAGGCCTTGTGCAGGCAGTTCTCATTCCCCGGCGGTATTCCCAGCCATGCCTCGCCGGAATGCCCGGGATCTATCCACGAGGGAGGTGAATTGGGGTACTCGCTGAGCCACGCCTTCGGGGCCGCGTTCGACAATCCGGACTTGATCGTCGCCTGTGTCGTCGGCGACGGTGAGGCGGAGACCGGCCCCTTGGCGACGTCGTGGCATTCCAACAAATTTCTCAACCCGAGCACAGATGGTGCCGTGCTTCCGATCCTCCACCTCAATGGGTACAAAATCGCCAACCCGACAATCTTGGCCCGCATCAGCCACGAGGAACTCGAGCAGCTGTTCCGCGGCTACGGCTGGACGCCCCTGCTTGTCGAGGGTGACGACCCGGAGCGGATGCATCAAGCGATGGCCGCGGCCCTTGACGCCTCCGTGGAACAGATCAAGCGGATCCAGCGTGAAGCTCGTGCCGGCGCCGGCGGCGCGCCAGCCGCCAGACCCCGCTGGCCCATGATTGTCCTTCGGTCTCCCAAAGGTTGGACAGGGCCAAAGATTGTCGATGGGATGAAGATCGAAGGCACGTTTCGCTCGCACCAGGTGCCGCTGCAGGTGGATGCCCAGCACCCGGAACACCTCCGGCTGCTTGAACTGTGGATGAAGAGCTACAAACCCGAAGAATTGTTCGACAGTGACGGACGCCTTGTGCCAGAACTTGCTGAACTGGCGCCCAAGGGCGAGCGGCGGATGGGCGCGAATCCGCACGCGAATGGCGGGCTGCTCCTCCGTGATCTCCGAATGCCCGACACACGCACGTTCGCGGTTGCCGTTCCATCACCCGGCACCGTGTTGGCCGCGGACACGCACGTGCTCGGAGGGTTCCTGCGCGACGTTGTGCGGCTCAACCAGGATCATCGGAATTTCCGAATCTTTGGACCCGATGAGACGCTTTCCAATCGCCTCACACCGGTCTTCGAGGCCACCAACCGACAGTGGGATGCGGAGACGAACGCCGACGATGAGTTCCTCGCCGCCGATGGACGCGTCATGGAAATGCTCAGCGAACACCAGTGCCAGGGGTGGCTGGAGGGCTACCTGCTCACCGGGCGGCACGGACTATTCAACAGCTACGAGGCGTTTGTTCACATCGTGGACTCGATGTTCAACCAGCACGCCAAGTGGCTGAAGGTGACCCTCGGATTGCCGTGGCGGAAGCAGATTGCGTCGCTCAACTACCTCCTCGCGTCGCACGTGTGGCAGCAGGCCCACAACGGGTTCACGCACCAGGACCCCGGCTTCATCGACCACGTGGTCAACAAGAAAGCCGAGATCGTCCGCGTCTATCTCCCGCCCGACGCCAACTGCCTGCTGTCCGTGTACGATCATTGCCTCCGAAGTCGTCATTACGTGAACGTGGTCGTTGCGAGCAAGTACCTCGCGCCCCAGTGGCTGGACATGGACGCCGCGATGGAGCACTGCGCCAAGGGAATCGGGATCTGGCCCTGGGCAGGCAGCGAGGCGAGCGCGGGAGGCGTCGAGCCGGACGTAGTCATGGCCTGCTGCGGTGATGTCCCGACGCTCGAAGTGCTGGCGGCCGTGTCCATCCTCCGCACGCATCTGCCCGACCTTGGGATTCGTGTCGTCAACGTCGTCGATCTCATGAAGTTACAGCCAGCCGCTGAGCATCCGCACGGGCTGAGCGATCAGGCGTTTGATGCGATCTTCACAACAGACACACCGATTATCTTCGCCTATCACGGATATCCCTGGCTGATCCACCGGCTGACGTACCGCCGAACCAATCACCCCAACCTGCACGTCCGTGGCTACAAGGAAGAGGGAACGATCACCACAGCCTTCGACATGACCGTGTTGAACGATCTGGATCGATTCCACCTTGTGCTGGACGTGATCACCCGGGTGCCGAAGGCGGCGGCCCAGGGCGATGCACTCAAGCGAATCGTCGAGGACAAACTCGCCGAGCACAAGCGTTACATCGTTGCTCACGGCGAGGACATGCCCGAGATCCGCAACTGGAAGTGGGGCGCCGAGGAGGCCACAATTCGATCGTAAGGCAGGGGCCGCGGCGACATGACGCCGCGGCCGCAACGCGAGATCAGCGGATCGTCCCGACCAGCGGAGCCGGCATGTCTGAAGGCGAAGCACATCCAGACTCGGGGGGCAGCGCCGGTCCGCGTGGCCGGCGCGTGATCGTGACCGTCAACGGTGGCTCATCCAGCATTAAGTTCGCAGCGTTTGCGATCGGCGCGTTTCCCGATCGACTGCTGAGCGGACAGATCGAACGCATCGGCTCGCCGCACACTCGACTCGTCGCGGCGCGGGGTTCGGCCGGGCAGCCGCACGTCCGGCCGATTGAAGCTCCGACGGTGGACCGAGCCGCCGAGCACCTGATCGGATACCTCCGCGAGCGTCTGGGCGACCAGAGCATCGCCGGCATCGGTCATCGGATCGTCCATGGCGGTGCGCGCCTGCTCGAGCATCAGGTTCTCAACGAAAGGGTCCTGGCCGAACTCCAAAACGCGGTTCCCCTCGACCTTGCGCACTTGCCGCGCGAGATCGCCCTTGTCGAAGCCTTCGGCGGCGCGTTCCCCTCGGTGCCGCAGGTCGCCTGCTTCGACACCGCCTTTCATCGCAATCTACCTCGAATGGCGACCCTTCTGCCTATTCCTCGCCATTATTTTAACGAAGGCATCCGCCGCTACGGGTTTCATGGTCTGTCGTACACCTATCTGATGCAGCGACTCGCTGAGCTGGCCGGTCCGGTCGCCGCCGGGGGCCGCATCATTCTCGCGCACCTGGGCTCCGGCGCCAGCATGGCCGCGGTCAGCGGCGGCAAGCCGATTGACACAACAATGGGCTTCACGCCCACGTCGGGGCTCGTCATGGGAACCCGTCCTGGCGACCTGGACCCCGGTCTGCTCGCGTACCTGGTCCAAGCCGGTCACGTGCCGCCGGATGAGTTAAGCGCGTTCGTTTCGCAGCGATGCGGGCTCCTGGGCGTCTCCGAGATCAGTTCGGACGTACGTGACCTACTCGAACGCCGCGCATCCGATCCGCGTGCCTCAGAGGCGATCGACCTCTTCTGCTACCACGCCAAGAAGTTCGTGGGATCGCTGTACGCCACGCTCGGAGGTCTGGACACGCTCGTCTTCTCGGGTGGCGTCGGCGAACATTCCTCGCAGATCCGGGCCGGCATCTGCGATGGACTGGAGGCCCTGGGCGTGAGTATCGATCCGGAACGAAACGCTGCGGGACAGCCTGTGATCTCGGCGGAAGGTAACCGCGTCACGATACGTGTCATTCCGACGGACGAGGAACTTGTCATTGCGCAGGCGACTCTCTGCGTGATGCGCTCTGGCGGGGAAGCGGAACAGCCTCCGGAGACACCTTCTTGCAGATAGAACACCGTTCAATACCGGTGCTTCCCGATCGGCCCCGTTCGCCGGCAGTCACTCATCAGTTTCGGCGCTCCTATCCGGTTGGACGGCAGGAGTTCTCCCGGGCCATCGCGCAGCGGCCTCTCGAGTTGTCGTTCTCAACGGATGATCCGTTCCCGACTCCAATCCAGGCCCTGCTCGACACCACGGTGAACGCGCCGGCCCCGGGGGAGTGGATCACAATCCCGTTTGAACAGTCGAACGACAGAACGTTCACATGCCAGCTCACGCCATCGAGTCCGGGGCTCTACTCGTTCCGGGCGAGATGCTCGGTGGACGGCGGTCTCACCTGGCTGCGAGATCCTGCCCCGGACGCCTGGTTGCTGGTGGACCCGCCTCAGATTGACGGGCTGCGAATGTACACGCTGATCCCGACCGTCTCCGGCACCATCGCCGATTGGACCGATGATCTGACCCGGATCAAAGAGATGGGCTTCAACGCGGTGCACTTGCTTCCCGTCACGAGTCTTGATTCCTCGCAGAGTCCGTACGCCGCGAGTGACCTCTTCGACATCGACCACAGCTACCTGATGGACGGCACCAGGGGCGACGGACTCACCCAACTGGAAGCCTTTGTCCAGCGTGCTCGCGATCTCGACATGCGGCTGTGCTTTGACCTTGTTCTCAACCACGTGGGGGTGCACAGCACGATGGTCCAACGCGCTCCCAGCTGGATCGTGCCAGATCAGCGCTGGCCTGATGGCAACAGGCGAGCCCGCTACTGGTCGGATGGAGCGTGGAGCACGTGGGACGATCTCGTGCTCATCCACTACGAGCATCCATCGGAAGTCGCCAGGGCTGAAATCTGGAGGTACATGACCGAGTACGCGCTGTTCTGGGCCAAGTACGCTGACTACACCGGTGGCCTCGTGCGATTTGACAACCTCCACAGCAGCACTCCGGGATTCGTTGAGGCATGCGCGCGAGCACTGCACGACGAGTATCCCAGCCTTGGAATCTTGGGGGAGTACTTCACCGATGAATTCACCCTGCTCACCACAGTGGCGGACTGGAGGCTCAATCTCGTCCTGGCAACGCCGTGGGCCTACAAATTCGCGCCTCAGTTGCGGAAGTACCTCCAGTATCTCCATCGCATCTCCGATCACATCCGGTACTTCATGCCCCTCACCTCGCACGACGCAGGCTCGATCGCGCAGGAGTTCGGCGTGGTTGAGTCAACCGTTCCGCGGTATGTAGCCGCCGCGCTGCTTGGCACCGGGGCTACCGGGATCACCCAGGGTGTTGAGTGTGGCGTGCAGGAGAAGCTCCAGTTCGTTGGACGCCAATCAAGGCACAAGCAGCCGAACAGAGCGCGGTTCGGAGATCTCATTCGCGCCGTGAACGCGATCCTGGTGGCTCATCCCGCGTTCAGATGTGGTGGCAACTGCGAGTTTGTGGACAATGGCCATGACGCAATCTTGGCGGCGTATCGGACCAATCCGGGGTCGCGACCCGGCGGCTTCCTCGTCGTGTGCAACTTTGACATCCACAGCTCTCAACGCATTGATGTCGATCTTGCCGCTGTGCTTCGCAAGACTGCTCCTTGCACGGGGCACGAGCTGTTGAGCGGTGCGGAAATACGATCCGAGACCGGCACACTCGCACTGTCGCTCGCGCCGTGCGAAGCGATGGTTATTCAGTTCGTCTCCTGATCGCAAAGAGGTTCTTGCGTGGGCTCCAGGATGAGAGCACACGCACACCGCGATGGAGTCGGCACACTGGCTCCGGTACCGCGCTGGCCACGAGCGCACAGCTCGCCCGCTGATCTACGAGCTTTCCACTCGTTTGTTCCATCGGCTCTTCGCCGGCGGAGTTCATCGCCCCCTCTGGCTTGGCCGTGCTCAACGATGCGGTGCTGGCTTCGTTCATCATCCAGCTGCGGGTAGAAGGTGCGACGTTCGAGGAGGCGGTTCTTTGCCGGTCGCTCAGGGTCGCGGCTGGGACGATGGGCGCGGTGTCATCAGGCACAGGCCTGGCCTTCCGCATCAATGGTCGTCACGCTCACGACGCGGCACGGAGAGCACAGCTCCCTTCACGATGACCGCCGTGGAAGCTGGTCCCATCACCGCGCTCACGCCTAGTTCATGTGCCAGCCGTCCACCCTCGTGCTCAGTGTTCATGATCACGCGCCTCCTTTGAACGGCCCTTCGCCCGGCCGCCACTGTCACGCCACCCGGGCCCTCAGCACTCCTGATCCTCGGCCGATCCGTTCCAACAAGGACGACTTCGGGCACGATCGCGCGCCACTCTCCTTCCGGCCGCTCGTCTGACGCGAAACATCATGGTCTCATCCAACGGAGATATCAACGCGAACATTTCCCACATGCGCCCGCATCAATGTGTGTGGCAAAACGCCAACTGCTTCTGCCCACACATTTGTCGAGTCCGAAAGGACACACAACCCTGTCGCCGTGCCGAACTCCGCTACGCTCCAACTGATGAATGACACCCCGGCACTTCCTTGGCACGCCGTCCTCGCCGAGGAAGTCATTGCGGAATTGGCCTCAGATAGCCAGAATGGTCTCACGACCGCCGAGTCCGCGGCGCGGCTGGCGCGTCACGGGCGAAACATCATCACCGCCAAGAAAGGCCGTCCGTGGTGGATCCTCCTGCTCCAGCAGTTCAACACGCCGCTGGTGTACCTCATGATCGTTGCCGGCGGCGTGACGCTCTGGCTTGGCGAGTACACGGACAGCGGCGTCATCCTCGGCGTGGTCATCATCAACGCGATCATCGGCTTCGTGCAGGAGGGGCGAGCCGTCAAGGCCATCGATGCCTTGGCCAGATCCATGCGCATCCATGCCACCGTCACACGCGATGGGCAGCGGCGAAGAGTAGAGGCCGCCGACCTCGTTGTGGGCGACATCGTGATCCTGGAGCCGGGCGACAAGGTGCCCGCGGACCTTCGCCTGCTCGACGGTGTGGGTCCTGGCCGGCCTTCAGCGGAACCGGGAACGATGCACGACGTGCACATCGACGAGTCGTCGCTCACCGGCGAAAGCAAGCCGGTCTCCAAGCACCCGGGGCCTCTGCCGGCCACCACGGTGCTTGCCGACCGCCGGAACATGGCATACGCGGGGTCGCTGGTGACCCGTGGCACAACCGAAGGCATCGTTGTAGCCATCGCCGATACGACCGAGGTGGGACGCATCAGCGGGATGATCGCGTCGGCGGAGGAGATCGCAACGCCTCTGACGAAGAAGCTCGCGTCATTCAGCCGCACCCTGCTGTGGGTCATTCTCGCGGTTGCAGCACTCGCCTTTGTCGTCGGTATCGCCAAGGGACACCCGCCGACCGAGATGTTCAACGCCGCTGTCGCCATCTCCGTGGGCGCGATCCCCGAGGGCTTACCCGCAGCGGTGACGATCATGCTCGCCGTTGGGGTGACGAGGATGGCGCGAAGAAACGCCATCATCCGCAAACTTCCCGCGGTTGAGGCCCTCGGCGCGACAACAGTCATCTGCTCAGACAAAACCGGCACGTTGACACAGAACCAGATGACGGTGCGTGTCGCATGGGCCGCCGACACCGAATACGAGTTCACCGGCGCGGGATATGATCCCACGGGCCTCGTGCGTGTGGCAGCGGGGTCCGCAGCCACTCAGCACACGCTCGCGGACGCCAACCGTGCGTTGCTCGAGTTGCTCCGTTGCGGCGTTCTGTGCAACGATGCATCCCTCGCCGCACACCCTGACGCGGCCAACAAGTGGGAAGTGCACGGGGACCCGACCGAGGCGGCGCTCGTCGTGTCGGCCCGCAAGCTGGCGGGTGCAGATCTCTCCAGCGACACCCTCGCGAAAGGCCTGCCTCGCGCCGACGCGATCCCCTTCGAGTCCGAACGGCAGTACATGGCGACGCTGCACGCTCGCACCACCAGCGACGGAGCAGATGCAGACGGAGAGTCCGCGAAACGAGTGATCTACGTCAAAGGCTCGGTCGAGCGAGTGCTGGCAATGTGTGAACATCAGATGAACGCCAGAGGCGTCGCGGTTGCGATCGCAAAGGAAGACGTGCTTCGGGCGACCGCCGATCTGGCTCGCCGCGGCCTGCGCATCCTGGCCTTCGCAACGGGCATCGCGCCTCCAGACACCAACCATCTCACGCACCCGATGGTCGAGTCGGCAGTTGGAGGGCTGACGTTCCTGGGCGTGCAAGGAATGCTCGACCCTCCGCGACCCGAGGCCGTCCAAGCGGTCGCGATTTGCCAGCGAGCGGGTATCCGGGTCAAAATGATCACCGGCGACCACGCAATCACCGCTGCATCCATCGCACAAATGATCGGAATCGACGGGGCGCAGCCCGGCACGACGCTGCGAGTGCTTACGGGCGCCGAGATGACCGCGATACCCGACGACGACCTCCCCGCGCACGCAGAGAGCACGGCCGTCTTCGCCCGCATGACGCCGGAACAGAAACTCAGGCTGGTTAAAGCCCTCCAGACCGGCGTGGCTGGGCGAGGGCACATCGTCGCGATGACCGGCGACGGTGTGAACGACGCTCCGGCCTTGCGGCAGGCCGACATCGGCGTGGCCATGGGAACTGTCGGCACGGACGTCGCCAAGGACGCTGCGGACATGGTGCTCGCGGACGACAACTTCGCCTCCATTCAAGCCGCGGTTGAGGAGGGCCGAAGCGTCTACGACAATCTGACAAAGTTCATCGTCTGGACATTGCCCACCAATGGCGAGGCGCTGGCGATCATCGCCGCGATCGCGATGGGCTGGCCCTTGCCGATCCTGCCGGTTCAGGCCTTGTACATCAACATGGTCACCGCAGTCCTGCTCGGCATCCCGCTGATCTGCGAGGCCACGGAGCCGGGCATCATGGCTCGCCCGCCACGCGACCCCGCACGCCCATTGCTCACGTTTGTTCTCTTCATGCGCACGGGTTTGGTTTCGATAATCCTGTGCGTCGGCGCAATCGCACTCTTTCACTGGGAACTCGGACGCGGTCTGAGCGAAGCGACAGGCCGCACCGCGGCGGTTTCCGTCATCGTTGTTGGAGAGGCCTTCTATCTGTTCTCGGCTCGTGCACTCCTGCATCCCGCATGGGCTGTACCTTTGTTCTCGAACATCTGGCTGTGGGTTGGCATTGCCGCGATGCTCGTTGTGCAGGCCGCCTTCGCCCAAGCGCCATTCATGAACAGGTTGTTCCACTCGGCACCGCTCGATGCCGGTGCGTGGGCACGAGTGTTCGCAGCCGGCGCGGCAGTTCTGGTCATCGTTGAAATGGAAAAGGCCATACGACGCTCTTTGGGGAGAGTCCCGCCTGCAGCAGCGGCCTAACGAACTGAGAGACCTCTGCCTTGTTCACAAGCTGTTCAGGGTGGTCTTGACCCCGAAATCTGATCCAGCGTAAGTGAGAGCTTTCCGGGATGATTCCGGCCTCTGTTCGGGAGGCTGACGATGAAGCGGAAGCGGTTCAGTGTGGAGCAGATTGCGTACGCGATCACGCAGGCGGAGAGCGGGACGGCGGTGGCGGCGATCTGCCGGCAGATGGGCGTCCTCTTCTTGAGTTTGGAGCCGACGTTCTACCGGTGGAAGAAGAAGTATTCGGGGATGGGGGTCGCGGAAGTCCGTCGGCTCAAACAGTTCGAAGAGGAGAACCTCAAGCTCAAGCGGCTGGTGGCGGACCTGTCGCTGGACAAGGCGATGCTTCAGAATGTGCTTCGAGAACAACTGTGACGCCTGCGCGAAAGCGTGAGTTGGTGGAGTACGTGCGGGCGGCGTATGACGTGAGCGAGCGGCGCGGGTGCGCGGTGCTGCGGATGCGGATCAAGGAGCTGACAGCGGCACGGGTGACGTGCGGCTACCGGCGCGTGCATGTTCTGCTGGCTCGTGAAGTCTGGGCGGTGAACGCCAAGAAGGTGTACCGGATCGACCGGGAAGAGGGCCTGTCGATGCGGGCGAAACGTCCGCGTCGGCGCAAGGCGGCACAGGTACGACAGATGACGCCGGCGGCCAGCACGAGAGACGAGCGTTGGGGTATGGACTTCATGGCGGACCAACTGGGTGATGGAAGGAGGATCCGGGTGCTGACGATCGTGGACCACTCCACGCGAGAGAGCATGGCGATGGAAGTCGGACAGTCGATGGGAAGCACGGCGGTGATCGCGGTGCTGGATCGGCTGGGGCGGTTGCGAAGCAAGCCGCGGACCATCTCGGTGGATAATGGTCCCGAGTTCGCACCAAAGGCGTTGGACGCGTGGGCCTATCGCAAGGGCGTGACACTGGACTTCAGTCGGCCCGGCAAGCCGACGGACAACGCGATGATCGAGTCGTTCAACGCGCAAGCGCGGACCGAGTGCCTGAACGTGCACCGGTTCGAATCGCTGGAAGAAGCCCGAGAAACGATCGAGGCGTGGCGGACGGTTTACAATGAGCATCGACCCCACAGCGCTCTGGGCAACCTGGCCCCCAGAGAGTTCGCTTCAACCGGCCAGGCTAGCCTGGCCGGTTGAAGCCCTCGGCTCTCATCCGACCTGGACCGAAGATGGGGTCAAGACCAAAGAATTGTTGAAGAAATAGACTGTGCTTTGCATCCAACGAATCGTGATCCAGCAATCTCGGAGCCTTTGTACACGCCACGTCGTGCGTGCGGCACGGTCTTGCCTGGGCGAGGGATGCCGATCTGCCTCGCTCGTCCCGTGCGCAATCCCCCGTGCCACGACGCTCGACGAGCCCTCGAGAATGCGCACCCTCAAAACAACGTTTGTCGCGGGATCGGCTCCGCAATCGCGACAAGGTGCGCCCCGTCGTTTCGCGGGCTATTCACCTCAGTCGAGACCGGATAGGACTCCCACGCCGGGTCGTCGCGTGGCTCGAAAATCCGAGCAGCCGAATCCTCATCGATCGGACCCGGTGAAAGCCACAGTTCCTGATCACACTCGCCCACAACCACAGGCATGCGGTCATGAATCGCGGACATCAACCGGTTCGGTCGCGTCGTCAGGATCGTGAACGTGTCCACCGGCTCAGCAGCACCCCACCGCTCCCACAACCCCGCCAGCATGATCGGCGCCCGATCCCCACGGCCGATCCAGTGCGGCTGTTTCGTCTTGCCATCACCAAGAACCTGCCACTCGTACATCCCCGAGACCGGCACAACACACCGACGCCGCTTGAACGCTTCGCGAAAGCTCGGCTTGCTCGCGACCGTTTCCGCACGCGCATTGATGTTGCGCCCCGCGACGGACATATCCGGAGCCCACGACGGCACAAGCCCCCACCGCATCACTCGACCAATCCGCCGCCCCGACTCATCCATCGCCGCAATCGGAGTGCTCTGCGTCGGCGCGACGTTGTAACTCGGCACAATCTCGCCCGGCGGCACCTCAAGCAGCCGCAGCAGCCGGACCAACTCCGCCCACTGGAACATTCTGGTAAATCGGCCGCACATCAGCCATAGCGTAACGCACGGCTCAACGAGGGTTTGCAATCGCCACGACTCCAAAGCCCCCTCTTCGGGCGGATTCTGTACGCCTTGCGACCGATATTTGTTTTGACATCGTTAGGGCTTGTGTTACCCTAACAGAATGCCCCCGATCGACCCACAAGCCCGGGCCAACGCGCTCCGCGAACTCACCGACCGCATCCGCGCGGCCGAGGTTCATGCCCCGGCCGCGGAAGGGTCGCACGCTGTCCAAACCGGATGGGCAAGCGTGGATCGCGCATTGCCCGAACACGGACTTCGACGCGGCGCGACGCACGAACTGCTGGGGTGCGCATGCGACCCGACCACCGCGAGGCGCATGGCCGACTGGGACCCGCCTCTCGTGCTGCTCACACGCCTCGCCGCATTCGCCGCGGGCGCGGAGGGATGGACGATCTGGATCGGGCACCGCGTCTGGTCACGTTCAGCCAGCACAACGACCCTGCAACGGAGTCTCTTCGTCGATCCGCCCGACGCAGGGGCACGCGATTGGGCGCTCGACGCCGCGCTGCGCTGCCCGGGTCTCACCGTGGTCGCCGACGGCACCGGGCTTGACGCGGCCGCGTCGCGACGGATCCAGCTCGCCGCCGAGGCCGGAGGCTCGGTGGGGCTCGTGGCACGCCCGCCGTGGGACGCGGGAGAGATCACCTTCGCGTGGACGAGGTGGACGGTGACCCACGCCCCGCACGCGGGCGAATCGCTCACGAGCAGGTGGAACATCAAACTGGTCCGATGCAAGGGAATGCAACGGTTGGACTCGCACCATTGGACAATCGAGAGGAACACGCGTGGTGGCGTTGTCGCTTTATCTCCCGAGGTGGCCGACCGACCTGGTGCGTCGGTGGCAGCGTCTTGATCAGCGGACGACGGTGGTCCTGAGCCGATCGGTCCATCAGGTTGAAACCGTCGTTGCGCTCTGCGAGCGCGCCGAGCGTGCCGGCGTCACGATCGGCATGACGGTGGCGCACGCGCGGGCTCTCCTCCCTTCTCGCGGTGTCCTCATCGAACCCCTCGACCACGAACGCACATCACGCTCTCTCCGCAAGCTCGCCGCGTGGTCGATCGGCATGGTGCCCGTGGTCGCGGCGGACGAACCCGACGGGCTGCTCTGCGATGTGACTGGGTGCGAACGCCTCTACCGCAGCATCGCCCGGCTCGCCCGCATGTTTCTCGAAAGAGTGCAAGGGTTGGGCGTCGCAGCCCGCGTGGCCGCCGCGCCGTCCTACGGCGCAGCGTGGGCCCTGGCGCGGCACGCGGGCCGCTCCCCGGCGATTCTCGAACCCGGTCGCGTGCGGGCCGGACTGGCCGAACTGCCTGTCCGCTCCCTGCGCATCGAGCCCGAGATCGTCGAATCGCTCAGACGCGTCGGCGTCGTGAACGTGGGACACCTGCTGGCACTGTCACGGGCGTCCATCGCAGACCGCTACGGATCGGGCGTGCTCCTTCGCATGGATCAGGCCTTCGGGGACGCCAGAGAGACGATCCGCCCCGTCCGCGTCCGCCCGCCGGTGCACGCCGAACAGGTCTTCGACGGTCCGACGGACCGGCTGGACACCGTCCTGTTCGCAGCACGGACCGTGCTCGCCCGCGTCGCTGACGAGCTCGCCAGACGAGAGAGCGGATGCCGACGCCTGGAATTGCTCCTTGATCGCTCGGACATGGACGCACTGTCGATCCACTCGCGAACAGCCAAGCCGACACGCGACGCCAGACACCTGTGGTCGTTGCTGGCGCCGAAGGTTGAATCGGCCCACCTGGGCTTCGGCGTGCAAGGCGTGCGACTGCTCGCGGGAGGCGTGGTCCGACTCGCCCACGAGCAAGGCCACGCCTGGGCACGCGAGCAAAGCCGGCAAACCCTCGAATCCGTCGCACGCCTCGTGGACATCCTCAACGCCCGATTCGGCGCGGGTCGGGTCATGCGGCTCGTGCCCGTGCCCTCCCATCTCCCCGAGAGATCACTCCGCTTTGACCCTGTCGTGGACCTGGACGCGATCGAGCCGCTGAACGCCGACGCGACTCTCGCGAACATTGATCGGCCATCACTCCTCTACGACGAACCTCGCCGGGTTGACGTGCTCCTCCTGGTCCCGGACGGCCCCGTCGCGTCGGTGCTGCACCGAGGGGAGTCTCGTCGCGTCGTCGCAAGCCTCGGCCCCGAACGGATCGAACCCGAGTGGTGGCGACGGGGCGGATCGCACACGCCCCGCGATTACTACAAGGTGCTCACCGACGACGGCCGGGTCCTGTGGGTCTTCCGTGAACCCCGAGGCGGATGGTTCCTGCACGGAGTGTGGGCATGAAGGTCATCCACCATGCCTGAGCTCCCCTTCAAGAAGGCCCACGCCCATCCCTTCGCGTCAGGCGGCGTCACGCCAAGCCCGCCCCACCCGAACGACTCGACGTACGCCGAACTGGAAGTCACAAGCAATTTTACCTTCCTCACCGGCGCGAGCCATCCCGACGAACTCGCCACACACGCCGCCACACTCGGGCACCGAGCGATCGCGATCACCGACACGCACTCCCTCGCCGGCATCGTCCGGGCGCACGTCGCCGCCAAGCAGGCCGGGATCCAGCTCGTCGTCGGCACCAGGATCGTGCCCGAGGACGCCGGCGGGCTTTCGCTGCTCCTCTACGCGAGCACACGAGCCGCCTACGCCGGCATGTGCCGCCTCCTCACGACCGGAAAACGCCGAACCGAAAAGGGAAAGTGCCGACTCACCCTCGCTGATCTTGCCGGTCTCGACGACGGCCTGCTCGCCGTCGCGGTCCCGCCCCCCACCATCGACGACGCGTGCAAAGAACACCTGCGGGCGCTGCGCGGGCTGTTCGCTGATGATCGTCTCTCGGTGGCCGCGTCACGTTCCTATCACCAGGACGACGCGGATCGTCTCGCGCAGTGCGCCGCCCTCGCCCGCACCACCCACACGCCCCTCGTCGCGACCAACGCCGTCCACTACCACGCCCCGCAACGCCGCCCGCTCCAGGACGTCCTCACCTGCATCCGCCACGGCGTCACCATCGAGCAAGCCGGATTCCGCCTGTTCCCCAACGCGGAACGCCATCTCAAACCCCCTGACGAGATGGCCCGCATCTTCCGCGACCATCCCCGTGCGATCGCCCGCACCATCGAGATCGCCGATCGATGCCGAGGTTTCTCCCTCGACCAACTCCGGTACGAGTACCCCGACGAAGTCGTCCCCGCAGGCACCACCGCGATGGAGCACCTGACCGCCCTCACACGGCAGGGTGCCGCCCGGCGATTCCCCGCCGGAGTCCCGGCAAGCGTCACGACGCAGATCGAGCACGAGCTCCGCCTGATCAACGACCTCAACTACGCCCCGTACTTTCTCACCGTCGAAGAGATCGTCTCCTTCGCTGTGTCCAAGGGCATCCTGTGCCAGGGACGCGGCGCCGCCGCCAATTCCGCCGTCTGCTATTGCCTCGGCGTCACAGCCGTCGACCCCACCCGCGTGAGCATGCTCTTCGAGCGGTTCATCAGCAAGGAGCGCGACGAGCCGCCCGACATCGACATCGACTTCGAGCACGAACGCCGCGAAGAGGTCATCCAGCACCTCTACGCCAAGTACGGCCGCGATCGGGCGGCACTGACCGCCGAAGTCATCAGCTACCGCGGCCGCAGCGCGGTACGAGATGTCGGCAAGGCCATGGGGCTCTCCGCCGACACCGTCTCGATGCTGGCCAAGGACATCGAATGGTGGAGCGACGCGCCCGCGAACGGCGAACGCCTCCGGGCCATGGGGCTCAACCCCAAAGACCCCCACCTCACGCGGGTCATGTCCCTCGCCCGCGAGCTGATGGGCTTCCCCCGCCACCTCTCGCAGCACGTCGGCGGGTTCGTCATCACACGCACGCCCCTCTCGGATCTGGTCCCCGTCGAGAACGCCGCCATGCCGGACCGAACCGTGATCGAGTGGGACAAGGACGACATCGAGGCGATGGGCATGCTGAAGGTCGACATTCTCGGCCTGGGCATGCTCTCGTGCATCCGCAAAGCGTTCAAGCTCATCGAACGCTCGGACGACGAACACCTCACGCTCGCGACGATCCCCGCGGAGGACCCCGCAACCTACGACATGATCTGCAAAGCGGACACCATCGGCGTCTTCCAGATCGAGTCACGGGCCCAGATGTCGATGCTCCCCAGACTCAGACCCCGCTGCTACTACGACCTGGTGATCGAGGTCGCCATCGTCCGACCCGGCCCCATCCAAGGGCAGATGGTGCACCCCTACCTCAAACGCCGCAGCGGCGAGGAACCGGTCACATACCCCACGCCGGAGATCGAGCGCGTGCTTGCCCGAACCCTCGGCGTCCCGCTCTTCCAGGAACAGGCGATGGCGATGGCGATCGTGGCCGCAGGCTTCTCCGCGGGCGAAGCCGACCAGCTCCGCCGCGCGATCGCGTCCTGGAAACGAAGCGCCAACGCGATCAAGGTCTTCGAACGCAAACTCATCGACGGCATGCTGAGCCGAGGACACTCCGCCCACTTCGCCGCCCAGGTCTTCACGCAGATCAGCGGGTTCGCCGGGTACGGCTTCCCAGAGTCGCACGCGGCCAGTTTCGCCCTTCTGGTCTACTGCTCCTGCTGGCTCAAACGCCACAAGCCCGCAGCCTTCGCCGCCGCGCTCATCAACAGCCAGCCCATGGGGTTCTACCAGCCCGCCCAGATCATCCGCGACGCGCAAGAACACGGCGTCACAGTGCTGCCCATCGACGTGAACCTCAGCCATTGGGACTGCACCCTCGTCCCGTCCCCGACTTCAGACGGCCACGCCATCCGCCTGGGCATGCGCCTCGCCAAGGGGCTCCCGGAGGCCGACGCAGACCGGATCATGAACGCACGCTCGAGCGGGCCGTACCCCGACATCCTCCGCCTCTGGCGACGCTCGGGTTCGAGCGTGCGCGGGCTGCGACGGCTCGCCGAAGCCGACGCCTTCGGATCCATGCGACTCTCGCGCCGTGCCACGCTCTGGGCGATCCAGGCACTCCGCGATGACCCGATGCCGCTCTTCGAGCACGCGGTGCCAGCCGACGACGAACCCGCGCCGCTTCCGACGCCCGAACCCTCCAGCGAAGTCGCGGAGGACTACCGCAGCGTGGGCCTCTCACTCAAAGCCCACCCGCTGAGTTTCGCTCGCGAGTCCCTCGCCGCCAAGGGCGTCACACCCAACGCCGACCTCGCCGACGAACGCAAGACCCCCACGAACCGACGGACGACCGTCGCCGGCATCGTGCTCGTGCGCCAACGCCCCGGCACCGCCTCGGGGATCGTGTTCATGACCATCGAGGACGAGACCGGCGTCGCCAACCTCATCTTCCGCCCCGCCGTCTACGAACGCTTCCGACGCGTCGCCAGACACAGCCCCGTCATCGCGGCCACCGGCACGGTCGAGCGTGCGGGCCGCGTCGTCCATCTCCTCGTGCGATCCATCCGCGAAATCAGGCTCAACGAAGGCCACACGTTCCAGGAGAGCCGGAACTTCCACTAAGGCCGCCCGGCCCCGCCGTCTCTCCGCCACTCCCTCAGAACATCGTCGCCTGCTGCGAATCGACGACCAATTCCGTCTGCGGGTGCTCCGGGTCAAGCCGATAGTCGCCGCTGAAACACGCCGTGCAATACCCCTGGGCGGGCCTGTCCATGCACGAGAGCAGCCCCTCGATCGTGAGGTAGTGCAGGCTGTCGACGCCCAGGAACGCGCGGATCTCCTCGACGCTCCGGTTGTGCGCGACCAATTGATCCCGCGTCGCGAAGTCCACGCCGAAATAGCACGGGTGACGGATCGGCGGGCACGAGATGCGCAGATGGATCTCCTTCGCCCCCGCCTGCCGCAACTGGTCCATCTTCGCCTTGGTCGTCGTCCCGCGGACGATCGAGTCATCCACCACGACGATCCGCCGCCCCGCAACAATGTCGGGAATCACGTTCAGTTTCAATCGCACCGCCATCAGCCGCTCCGTCTGCGTCGGCTTGATGAACGTGCGGCCCACATACCGATTCGGAACAATCCCTTCCCGATACGGAATCCCGCTCGCCCGCGCATACCCCGTCGCGGCCGATCGCCCCGAGTCCGGCATCGGCATGATGCAGTCCGCCGCGACCGGGGCCTCCTTCGCCAAAGTCTCGCCCATCCGCTCGCGGGCCGACTGCACATTCTGCCCAAAGACCCGGCTCGCCGGGTTGGCGAAATACACGTGCTCGAACACGCACTGGGCAAGACGCTCGGCGGGTTCGGCAAAGCGACGGCTGTGCACGCCCGTGTCGTCGATCCGCACGATCTCGCCGGGCTCGATCTCGCGGACAAACGCCGCGCCCATCACCGTGAGCGCGACCGTCTCGCTGGCCACGACCCACCCTTGGCCGGGACCGACGCTCCCCGGAAGCCGACCGAGCACCAGAGGCCTCCAACCCCACGGATCGCGCGCCGCCTCCATGCGATTGGGAAACAGGAAGCACAGGCTGAACGCGCCCTGCAACCGACGAAGCGTCGCGGCCAGCGGGTCGGGGGTCTTCTGCTGCGTCGGGCTGGCGAGGAGGTGGATGATCACCTCGGTGTCGCTCGTCGTATGGAAAAGGTGCCCCGCCTCCTCGAACTTGAGCCGAAGGGCGTCGGCGTTGATCAGGTTCCCGTTGTGAGCCAGGGCGACCTGCCCGCCGATGTAGTTCTCGAGCAAGGGCTGGGCGTTGCAAGCCTGGCTGCCGCCCGCCGTCGAATACCGGTTGTGCCCGATGGCGGCCTTGCCCCAACCGCCCACGCCATTCCCCCCATGCCCCCCATTCCCGTGACTCCCCTTGGGGCTGAACGACTGGTCGAGCTGATCAAGCGTGTAATCGTCGAAGACCGCCGGGACCAGACCCATCCCCGTGTGCCCGGCCATGGTCTTGCCGTCGGTGACGACGATCCCGGCCGACTCCTGCCCACGGTGCTGCTGGGCGTACATGCCGAGGTACGTGAGCCGCACCGCGCTGGTGCCATGAGGGGGTGGGAGCGGGCCCCACACCCCGATGACGCCGCACTTCTCCTTGGCTTCATACGCGGCTTCATGCCCGGCGTGCGCGGTCGGGAAAGAAAGGACGGGGAGCGAGACGTTGCGCTTCATGCGGCGGGTGCTCCGGAAAGCGGGAAAGCGGGACGGTCGTCGGGTGGGAACGCAGTGTAGAAGCGTGGGGCGAGGGTGTCGCGTTCTTTCCCGTCCTACGCTCGGGAAACGTCGGTTGGGAGGGGGGAAATCTCAACAGGGCCAAGGAGGGCCACCCCATGCCAACTTCTGCCCCAACTTCTCCCGCGGAAACGACTCGAACGATGAGCAAGAAATCCTCGACCGCCCCCACCGCCGCCGCCGCACCCGCCACTGGCCGGGCTACCGCCGAAAGCATGGCGACCAAACAGCGCGATATCTCCGTCTCGGAGTTCTTCGCCAAAAACCGCCACCTCCTCGGCTTTGACAACCCCCGCAAAGCCCTCCTGACCACCGTCAAGGAAGCCGTCGACAACTCCCTCGACGCCTGCGAAGAAGCCGGAATCCTCCCCGACATCACCGTCATCATCGAGGACCTCCAGCCCGACCGAGGCCGCGAATCCAAGCAGTCCCGCTACCGCATCAGCGTCGTCGACAACGGCCCCGGCATCGTCCGAAAGCAGGTCGAGAACGTCTTCGGCCGCCTCCTCTTCGGCAGCAAGTTCCACCGCCTCAAGATGTCCAGGGGCCAGCAAGGCATCGGCATCTCCGCCGCCGGTATGTACGGCCTCATCACCACCGGCAAGCCGATGCTCATCCAGACCCGCCCCAAAGCCAACCAGCAGGCCCACCACATCGAACTGGCGATGAACACCAAGACCAACCGGGCCGAGGTCACCGTCGACGAGGAAACCGAGGACTTCCCCCTCCAGCGCCTCCGCAACC
>CALROI020000031.1:0-26144 GCA_943369765.1 Phycisphaera mikurensis NBRC 102666
GGCCCGCGACGTCCGCATCACCACCGTCGAGCTCTGCACCAAGGTCACCGGCTACGGCCAGTACGAACCCGTCACCTCCCGCAACCTCCTCGCCGGCGCACCCCACACCCTCATCGTCTACGCCGAAGTCGACAGCTTCACCCACCGCCGCACCGTCGAGTCCGCCAGCTCAGGAAGCACCGGCGACTCCGAGCGCTACACCGTCGAACTCGGCCAAGCCGTCGAGATCTGGCAAGACGCCGACCGCCCGACTCTCCAGAAACGCTGGGGCGAGACGCAGGTGAAGGACGTCTCCCGCCGCCCCCGCCGCGACTTCTACCTGACGGTCATGATCGACCTGCCCAGCAACCTCTCCGTCGGCGCGTACAACCTCAAGCTGATGGTCAAGGACCGTCAACGCAACGCGCAAGCCGAACGCACGATCCCCTTCACGATCATCGCCGACGGCGCCCTCGCGTCCTCCGGCAACTAAACGAGCCCCGAGCGTCAGCGACGGGTGCCCCCCTACACCCCGCGCTCCACCGCCGCCTTCGCCTCCGCCAACCCGACGCCCGTGCGTTCGCGGTACAGCTTGATCGCCTCGATCTTCTGCCCCGCCGCCGACAGGGCTCGGATGTCGTCCATCTTGTCCTTCGGCATCTCCACGCCCAAGGACGCCATCAACGCGTCGATCTTGCGTTCGAGCCTCGCCAGCGTCACCACCACCTGCGCGTCGTTGCTCTGCGTGAACCAACCCATCAAAATGCTCCTTTGACGCACGTCCAGCCCGGTCAACGCGAACCCGGCACGCCCCCGGCCAATACCATCAGGCATGCCCAGCATACCCGCACGCACGTTCCTCGCCCTCACCGCCGCCGCCTCCACCGCTGTCGCCCAACCGACCCCCACCCCTACGCCCAACCCCCCTTCCGCCCCCCAGCCGGCAACCCCAACCCAGATCCCCCCCTCCTTCCTCCTCGGCCTCCGCGTGCGCCAGGTTCAGGCCAAGCTCCCCGTCGCCCCCGTCGTCGTCATCGTCCGCGACACCACCTCCTACGTTCAGGCCATCAGCCTGTGGCGCATCAACAGCCGCTTCCCCGTTCTCATCGACGACGGCACGCCCACCGCCCGCGAGAACATCGCCCGCTTCGTGCGCGCGTTCAAACCCGCCAAGATCCTCCGCTTCGCCTCCGCAACCCCGGACCGCAGCAACGGCGTCGCCGTCCCCGAAGCCGTCGAGAACGCCGTCGGCCTCGCGTGGTCCGTGCCCGCGCCCGAAGCGCCCAAACCCTTCGACCGCGCCGCCGTCCTCGCCCAGTGGAAGTCGCTGCAACTCACGCCCCCCGGCATCGTCGTGGCCGCCGTCGACGACCCCGCGTGGACCGCAGCCCTCGCCCTCGCCGCCGGACGCGGGCAGCCGATCTTCTGGACCACCTCCTCGCGCCGCCTCGACGCCCCCATGACCGTCGCCGACGCCGAAACCCTCGAGAAGAACATCGAAGCCTTCGCCGAGTCCACAGGCCTCTCGTGGAAAGCCACCGGCGACGACCTCGACGCCCTCACCCTCTGCACCGCCATGCCTCAGACCATCAGCGGCACCGCCGTGGGCATCATGGCCACCACCGACCGCGTCGGCCGCAGCAACACGGCGGGGGGCGCGAGCCCCAAACGCTGGGCCTGGAGTTCGCAGATCCCCGGCACCGGCGCCGACGCCGCCTACCGCGCCATGAGCGCACTCTTCGCACCCGTCGCCAAAGAAGCCTGGATCTTCGACAGCTACCCCGACAGCCCCGGCTGGAGCACCTTCAGCGGCAAAACCGCCGAGGAAGCCCTCGTCTCCCTCGGCTGGACCGTCAAAGGCGTCCGCACCCCAAGCGGCACCATCGACGCGTGGCGTAAAGAAGCCAAGTCCCCCATCACCGCGCCCCTCCTCCTCGTCAACACCAAAGGCGAAAAGCACCAGTTCCACCTCGCCTCCGGCACCGGCACCCTCGCCGACATCCCATTCCTCGCCGCCCCCTCGATGGTCAACTTCGTCCACTCCTTCTCCGCCCAGTACGTCGGCACCCGCGACACCCTCGCCGGCCGCTGGCTCGACCGCGGCGCCGCCGCGTACGTCGGGTCCGTAGACGAGCCTCAACTCACAGGCTTTGTCCCCACCCCCGCCGTCGCCGCAAGGCTCGCCGCGGGCATCCCCCTCGCCGTCGCCGTGCGCTACGACGACGCCCCCCCGCACAAGATCACCGTCATCGGCGACGCCCTGTGGACCATCGGCGGCGCGCCCATCCCCGCCTCTCCCCCCGCCGCCCAACCGACCCTCGCGGGCGCGGTGGACCTCTCCGAAGAAATCAAAACGCTCATCAAGGCCGACCTCGCCGAGGGCGTCTGGACGCTCATCATGCTCGGACGCGACGAAGAGGCCGCCCGCCTCGCCGCCGCCCTCGCCAAAGCCGGCACCGCCCAATGGAACCCCGCCGCCGCCATCGCCGGAGCCTCCGCCCTCTTCCGCACAGGCCGTGCCGCGGATCTGAAGACACTCGTCGCCCGCCTCTCCAAAGCCGAAGCCACAAAGCACCCCGAGATCATCGAGATGGCCAAGTAACGAGACGATCGCGCGAGCGATCGGTCTTTGTCCTTCGGACGAATCGCATCACCGGCCGCTCGCCCGGTCGTCTCTTGCGCCCTTCCCTACCCTCTCCCCGTGCCCCGCTACAAGCTCACCATCGCCTACGAAGGGACCGACTACTGCGGCTGGCAGAAGCAGGAACCCCCCGCGCCCTGGGCCCTCGCCCACCACGCCGGTGCTGACGGCCAGACCGAAGCCGCCCCCCCCGGCGACACGCGCGAGGTCGGCCTGGGTCGCAAGTCCATCGAAGAACTCCCCGATCGCCCAGGCCGCGTCGCACTCCGCACCGTGCAGCACGTCCTCGAACGCGCCGTGCGCGAGGTCGTCCGCGAGCCGATTGAACTCCTCGGCTCCAGCCGCACCGACTCAGGCGTGCACGCCCGCGGACAAGTCGCCGCCTTCACCTGCAGCGGCGATCTCGCCCCCGGCGAAGAACCCGACCCCGCCCGCAAATCACCAACCGGCTGGCCACTCGCACGCGGCGTCGACCGCCTCATGGCCGCCATCAATGGCAGGCTCCCCGAAGACTGCCTCGTCACCGCTGCCGAAGCAGTCCCCCTCGAGTTCCACCCCATCGCCGACACGATCTCCAAGGGGTACTCGTACACGTTCCACGCCGCCAAGGTCCGCGCCCTCTTCGACCGCCGCCGCGTCCATCACATCTGGGAGACCCTCAACGTCGCCGCGATGCAGGACGCCGCGTCGCGTCTCGTCGGCGAGCACGACTTCGCCGCCTTCGCCGCTGCCGGGCACGGCCGCCTGTCCACCGTGCGCACCGTCTTCGCCTGCGACATCTCCACCCCCGAGCCCGATCGCGTCCGAGTCGACATCAGCGGCAGCGGGTTCCTGTGGAACATGGTGCGGATCATCGCCGGGACCCTGGCCGAGGTCGGACGCGGGCGGATGACCCCCCAAGCGGTCTCGGCGGCCCTCGCGGGCCTGGACCGAACCAAGGCCGGCCCCACCTTTCCCGCAGCCGGGCTCTGTTTGGAATGGATCAAGTTCGGCCCTCCCGGATCGGGCCGGCGTGGTCCGGACCCAGACGCAGGGCCCGAGAACCCGCCGGGCGACTGATTCGTGACGCCCGCGACGCCGGAATCTCTTTGCGATTCGGGGCGGACCGCTATCATCCGTCCCGGAGTCCCCAGAGAAGGAGTTTGGTAAATGCTGAAGTTGTCTCTCGTGGCGGCCATGGCCGCCGGGTGTGCGTTGTCCACGTCTGCCCTGGCCCAGATCCGCGTCGTCGCGTGGAACATCTCCAACTACAGCGGAGGTCGCACCGCCGACATCCAGACCGTCGTCTACGGGCAGTTCGAGGGACGCTCCATGAGCCCCGACGTCATCGCCGCGCAGGAGATTCTCTCTGTGGCCGGGGACAACGCCTTTCTCGCCGCCCTCAACACCGCTCCCGGCTCGCCCGGCGACTGGGCCAAGGCCAACTTCATCGACGGTCCTGATTCCGACGCCGGACTCTACTACCGCACCAGCAAGCTCGTCCTCGTCGGCAACACCACCATCATCGCGCCGGGCTCCTCGTCCACCAGCGACCAGCCCCGCAACACCTACCGCTACGACCTGCGCCCCGTCGGGTACGGCGCGGCCCCCACCACCTTCTCGATGTACTCCGTCCACCTCAAGGCCGGCAGCGCTTCCGCCGACAACACGCGCCGCCTCATCGAAACCACCCGCATCCGCAACAACGCGGCGGGTGTCGACACCAACGGCGCCGGCACCGCCAAGCCCGCCGGGTATCAGTTCATGGTCCTGGGCGACATGAACATGCAGTCCTCCACCCAGACCTCCTACGTCAAGCTCGTCGGCTCCGAAGCCAACAACCTTGGCCGCTTCTTTGACCCCATCTTCACCCCCGGCTCCTGGAACAACAGCAGCGCGTTCCGCTTTGTCCACACGCAGGACCCCATCGGCGCGGGCGGCGTCGACGACCGACACGACCAGATCCTCGTGAGCGCCGGGCTGCTCGATGAGGCCGGGCTCGACTACATCGGGGAGCAGAACATCCCCTACAGCACCTCCACTTGGAACGACCCCAACCACTCCTACCGCGTCTGGGGCAACGACGGGACCAGCTTCAACAACGTCCTGACCACCACCGGCAACACCATGGTCGGCCCCGCCATCGCCACCGCGGTCCAGAACTGTGCTGCGGGCGGCGGACACATCCCCGTCTTCCTCGACCTCCGCGTTCCCGCCAAGGTCGGCAGCGACCTCACCATCGACTTCGGCACCGTCGCCGTCGGTTCCCCCGCCGTCGACACCCTCACCGTCTTCAACGCCGGCAACGTCGCCCTCTTCAACAGCGCGGGCGTCTCGACCCTCAACTACGCGCTCTCGGCCTCCGCCGGATTCACCGCCCCCGCTGGCTCGTTCCTCGACGCCGCGGGCGGGGCCGTCAACGGGCACACGCTCACGATGAACACCTCGACCCCCGGCCCCAAGGTCGGCACGGTGACGATCACTTCCGACGACCCTGACCAGCCCGTCCGCGTGGTGACCCTTGTCGGCGTCGTCGAGACCCCGCCCCCCGCGTGCCTCCCCGACTTCAACGGCGACGGGTTCCTGGACTTCTTCGACTACGACGAATTCGTCGCCTGCTACGAGGACACCATCTGCCCCCCCGGCAAGACGGCCGACCACAACGGGGACGGGTTCATCGACTTCTTCGACTACGACCAGTTCGTGACCGACTACGAGGCGGGCTGCTGAGCCGGAGGAGCCGGGAGGTTCAAGCGGCTTTCGGGGGTGTGGGGGCGGCCTACCTTTGAACCTATGGCGACGACCATCTATCAGGCCGGACAGCGGGTGAAAGTGACGCAGCAGGTGCCCCACCTGGGCAACGGCGACGCCACGTTCGCGACCAAACCCATCGAGGGCGTGATCGTCGGGTACACGCAGGCCAAGACCGGCTCGTGGTACGCCCACAGCAAGGACCACAAGCTGTGGCTGGACCGCCTCGAGGTCCGCCGCGACGACGGCGAACTGGTGGTCATCAACCTCGACCAGTACTCGAACGTGGAATTGGTCGGGTAGGGAGTTGTGCCGCGTGCTGCACAGCATTGTGCGCCGCGTGCGGCTCACGCTCTAAACGCAGCGGTGCGGAATCGCAAAAACCGGGAATAATCTGCCGCAAGTCTTGGCTGCTACGAGACTTGCGGCTGTCTTCTTTCCATTGCCGTGCCTCGGAACTCCTTTCCGAAGGTTGCCCTGTGCGCGCGTCGGTGGACCGCGAGGGGAGGAATTGTTGGCGGGGTGCGATCGGTGGAGGCCTGCACGGTGGGCAAGGGGGTACCTGTGGCGTATCGGCTTGGGGCGTTCTCGGAGATCGGGATGGACGACACGTATCTGCGGCTGTTGCTCGACGAGCACCGCGAGATCACCGTGCCGGGGCTCGAACGATTCTGGACGTACTACCGAAATCCCGCCAGCGGTGGGGTTGGGGGTTGGGCGGTTGGCTCGGGGAAACGCGTGCTCGGGCAGGAGATCGGGCTGCCGAGTCGGATCACCGGCCACAACGCCGCCTCCAGCCCCGCGTTCCACATCTCCGGCACCGACGCCGCCGCAGGGTTCGGAGGTCGCCGCGAGGTCGTCATCGAGAACGACATCGGCTGGCGCGTCCAGTCGATGGTCGACTTCATGTTCGGCAAGGCCATCCGACTGGCGAGCAGAGCCCAGGACGAACAGACCAGGCAGGCGGTCGAGGCCTCACTCGACGCGGTGTGGGAAGCCTCGGGAGGGATCGCCCTGCTGCAGGACGCCGCACTGCTCGGGCATGTCTTCGGCTCCGTCGACTTTCTCGTCAGCGCGGACATCCAAGGGCTCAAAGACCTGGCCCGCGCCGATCCGGCGGATTGGACCAGCAAGCTCGCCGGGCTCGTCACCATCGAGGCCGTCGATCCGCGGCGTGGCTTTGCGATCACCGACCCCACCGACTACCGCAAGGTCCTCGCGTACATCGTTCACTACGAGTTGCTCCAGAACCGCGCGGAGACACCCCCCCACACCTCGTGGTGGGAGCGCGTGTCGGGTAAGGGAAAGACCAAGCGTGCGCGCTCGGCACGCACGCGGATCATGTCGGCGTCCGTGTGGCACCAGTACGACGGCGAACGCCTCGTGTCGGCGGGCGAAACGCACTGGACTGACGGGCGCGTCCCGGTGGCCCACGTGCAGAACACAGCGGAGCCTTGGACGTGGGCGGGGCTCAGCGAGGTCGAGCCTCTGATCGGCCTGCAGGACGAGCTCAACACAAGGCTCAGCGACCGGGCCAACCGCGTCACGATGCAGAGTTTCAAGATGTACCTCGCCAAGGGCGTCGACGGGTTTGAGAAGACCCCCGTCGCCCCCGGTCAGGTCTGGACCACCGAGAACATGGACGCGAGCATCCAGGCTTTCGGCGGCGATGCGAGCAGCCCCAGCGAGGACGCCCACATCCAGCAGGTCCGCGAGGCGATGGACAAGGTCAGCGGCATCCCGCCCGTCGCCGGGGGCGTCGTGCAGGGGAAGATCGGCAACCTCTCCTCGGCCAACGCCCTGCGCGTGACCCTGATGAGCGTCCTGGCGAAGACAGCACGCAAACGCGTGACGTATGGGCGGGGCATCCAGGAGGTGTGCGGCCTCGTGCTCGCCGCGCTGGACCACACGGGCTTGCTGCGGACGGTCGCCGCGGATCGCGGCGTGAACATCGAGTGGCCCGATCCCTTGCCGGTGGACGACCGCGAGAAGGTCCTCGCGGCCGAAGGAAAGACCAGGCTCGGGGTCTCGCAGGAGCGGGTGCTTTCTGAGCTCGGGTATTCGGCGGCGGACAACGGGGTGCAGTAATCCACGCGACGAATCGCGGCGGAGCGAACGGAGTGTGCAGGAAAGGGGAATCAACAATGCCAGATGAAGGCGGAGTCGTGGTGGGACAACCGGGGCAACTGACCGTCGGAGGCGGGGGTGCGGAATCGACCGAATCGTCGTGGCGCGGCAGGGCGCTGCAGGCGGAGGAGAAGATCAAGGAACTTGAGCAGAGCCTTGCGGGCCTTCGGGAAGAGCTGGAGGCGGGCAAGCGGACCCTCGACGCGATCGCGCAGCGGCGGGAGGTCGAGCGGCAGCTGATCGACGCCAAGGCCCAGGATGTCGAGAGTGCGCTGCTGCTCGTCGAGCAGACGCTCGCCAAGGGCGACGAGAAAGACGTGGGCCGCGTCGTCGCGGACGTCAAGCAACGCAAGCCGCATCTCTTTGAGGTGGCCAAGGTGAAGGAAGCGGTGGCGATGGGTGCCGGCGGGGCGGGGGGGACGGAGAAGTATGAGTCTGCGGTGGAGAGAGCCTTTGAGAAGGCGCGGGGCACGGGAGGGACTCGCAGATCGCTGCTGGAGTATCTGAGAGCAAAACGCGGGTAGCGAGGCGCGGACTGCGTGCTGCGTGCTGTGGGGATTCAAGGGCAGAATCTGAGATTTCAAATTTCAAACTTGAGATTCTGAGACTTGAGATTCGGGACTGAACGGGAGTGAGTTGGCGCAAGGGCGTTCGCGGTGTTCGCGGCGTGGCCTTGCGCGGGTGAAAGGGGAAGACGATGCCATTTACTGGGAAGCCCACCTTTGGGGCGGGGACGGATCTGCCGGAGTTGGTCGAGGATGTGTCGGATGTGATCGGGATCGTGAGCCCGTGGGAGACGCCGCTCTTGGATTACCTCGGTGATCCCAAGAAGCCCTCGCTCAGCACGGTCCACGAGTGGATCGAGGACACACTGCTCCCGAACACGGACGCGATGAACCAGACAACCTACACGCCCGACGCGCAGAACGCGACGGCGCTCACGGTCGTCAACGGGGCGAGGTTCCAGATCGGCGACCTGGTCCGACCCGACCAAAGCGTCGAAGTCATGCAGGTCACGGCGGTGGCGGGCAACGTGCTCACCGTCGTCCGCGGGTACGGCGGCACCACCAAGGCCACCCTCGCCAACGGACGCAAACTCTTCATCCTCGGCAACGCCGCGCTCGAAGGGGCCGACGCGGCCTCGGCACGCTTCACCAACCGCGTCCGCAAGCAGAACTACACCCAGATCTTCGCCGCCACCGTCGAGGTTTCGGGGTCCATGCAGGCGACGCGCCAGTACGGGACCACCGACGAACTCGACTACCAGAAGCAAGAACGCATGCGCGAACTCTTGCGGGACCTCGAGAGTTGCGTCATCAACGGCACCGCGCCGACCACCACGCCGCAGGGCGGGTCGAGCATCCGCCGCTCCATGAACGGCATCATCAAGCAGGTGACGACCAACGTCTTCACGCCCGGGCAAAGCGGGTTCCCCTCCGGCGGCGGAGCGGGGACGGATCTCAACGAGTTGGTGCTCAATACCGCCCTCCGCACCGCGTGGGAGCAGAGCAGCGGGCAGATCGACACCATCGTCGTCAGCGGGCTCCAGAAGCGGCGGATCAATTCGTTCGCGAGCAGCTTGCGGTCGTACCAGCCGGAGGATGTGAAGTTTCGTGATCTGGTGGGCGTGTACGAGAGCGACTACGGCGTCTGCCGCGTGATCATGAGCCGGTGGGTCCCGGCGGACATGGCGCTCCTGCTCGACAGCTCGCGGATCGAGGTCCTGCCGCTCAAGGGAAGGAGTTTCCAGTACAAGCCCATGGGCTCCACCGGCGACTCGATCCACGGGCAGGTCGTCGGCGAGTACACGCTGGAGTTCAAGAACGAGAACGCCCACGCGGCGGTCCGCGGTCTCTCGATCACGTAAGGCTTTGCAAGACGGAGATCACGGACGGAGGAAGGCAGGGGAATTGGGGCTCCGTGACCGCGTGACTTCGTGACTTCTTCCGCACCCGGGCTTTGCGGCTCGGGCTGCGGAATGAAAGGGGGGCGTATGGCGAACTTTGCGGCGGATCGGGACCTCTTGGTGCTGGAGCCGAATCTGTTCAGGGATGTGGGGTGGGTCGGGCAGCGGCTCAGCCGTGGGACGGGGACGGTGGCGGGCACACCCACCACCACGCTCACCATCGCGTCGCCGGAGGTTGCGTTCGACACCGCGAACGTCACCGCAGGGCATGTCGTGGTGGTGGCGGGGGTGTCGTACGAGGTGGTCGCGAGATTGAGCGCGACGCAACTGACCATCTCGAGGCTTCGGGAGTCGATGGGGGCGGCGAACATCCCGGCGACGCCGATCACGGCGGTCGAGTGCTCGATCGTGACGTTCGCGCCGCAGATCGCCATGGCGCACGCGGAGATCGTGCGGCTCGCCGGGCTTGAGTTCTCCGGCACGGCGGCCGCGGCCGAGGCGGCAGGAGCGAACGACGAGGCCAAGGTCGTCAAAGAGCCGGGTGTGGTTCGGCTTGAGGCCCTGGGCGCGCTGGCGATCATCTGGGCTGCTGCGTCGGGATTGCTCGGGGCGTCTTCGCCCGGGCACCAGCGGGCTGAGTGGTACCGCGAGCGGTTTGTCCGCGAACGCGAGCGGGTGGGTATCCGCGTGGACCTCAACGGCGACGGGATCGCGGAAGAAGTGCGCGGGCTGAGCGCGGGGCGGATGCGGCGGGGATGAGCGTGGAGGGGGCTTTCAATGCTGATGCTGGTGCCGAGGGTGGTGAAGTTTGGGGCGGTGGCGATCGAGCGGGTGGTCGCGGTATCGGTCGATCGGGCGGCGGCCAGGTCGGTGGTGGAATGGGGCGACGCGGGGCCTCATGTGGTGCTGGCCGATGTGCCCGAGCAGCGGGTGACCGTGACGGTGCGGCAGGTGCTGACGAGGGAGGACCTCGCGGATCTCAGGCCGGGGGCTTCGGGGCAGCTCGTGGTCTTTACCGGGGCGACAGCTGGCGAGTCCGGACGGCGGAAAGTGAGCGGGTCGGGCGTGCTGTTGTCGGCGGAGAGCGAGATCCGTGGCGGGGAGGGGGCGGCGGGGGCGAGCGCGACCCGCGTGTTGAAGTTTGTGATGGTGTCCTCGGACGGAACGGCGGACCCGATCACGGTGGCGGACGCGGGGGCGGAGGCTTAGGGCCTGCTGCGTGCCGAGTGCAGCGAGGGGAATTTATTGGGGGGGGTGAGCGGTGGCGAGTTCGTTCAAGGGTGACGACATCTTCGGCTCGGGGCCGCATCGGTTCGGGATGGGGCGGCAGGGTTCGTTTCTGGTGACGGACGCGCAGATCGCCTCGCCGGGGCCGAATTCCTACCCGGTGGGCGTTCAGGAACTGGACATCGTGGTCAAGGGGCGGCTGGTCGCGGCGAGCGAGGCGGCCCTTTGGACGCTGCGGGACGCGGTGACGGCGATGCTGATCAACCCCCCCACCGCGGGGTCTTTGATCGACTTGGCCGGGCGGACGTGGACAGGGATGTCGTTCATCCGGTACGAAGAGGCGGAGGTGGTTGATCGGGGGCGGGTGTGGTCGGTGGCGTATGTGGCCACGTTCCGGAAGTTCAACACGCCGCCTTAGGCGGGCGGTGGGCGAGGTGGGCGGGGGCCGCAGCCCGGCCGGGATCTTTCCCGACGGGTTGTGTGCGTTTTGGACGCGATTGGCCGATACGATGAAGTTACAGCAAGGATGCTACCCATGACCCCACCTCCCCCCCCACCGCCATCATCCTCTTCAGTCCTCGAATCTGTCCCCGCCCGGCGGGCGGCGCGTGGGAAGGGTGCCGACGCGTTTGTCGAGCCGTCGCCGCGCAAGGGCGGGGGCTCGGCCGCGAAGATTGGGGGGGTTGATGGGGGGGCGAAGTTTGAACAATGGGGAGGGGTGCGCGTGGGTGTGCTGTCGCGGATCGGGATCGTGGCCGGGCTCATCGCGTGGGCGTTTGTGCTCGTCTCGCTCGTCTCGTTCAAGGCGAGCGACTGGCCGAGCCACGTGTCGACGTTGGGCAAGGCCGCCGTCACCAACCTGTGCGGGGCGGCGGGGTCGCTGGTCGCGTACCAGATGTTGATGCTGATGGGCTGGGGCGCGTGGGTCTTGGTCGGCATGGTCGGGGCGGGGCTGGTCGCGCTGGCGGTGGGCTCGCGGCCCACGCACCTGTGGACGCGGCTCATCGGGGTCGTGCTGGTCGCAGTGTGCGTCGCGGGCGTGCAGGCGTTGATCTGGCCAGCGAGCGGCGCGTTCGCGGAACTCGCCGGGGGCAAGATCGGCGTGACCTTGACGGAGCTGCTCAAGACGCGGTTCGGCGTGGTCGGGACCGGGCTTTGGTTCGTGCTCTTCCTCATCGTCGGCATGATCGTGGCGGCGGATGAGATCGTCTTCTGGTTCTCGCGGTTCATGCGTGATCGCGGCGTGCCGGCCACGGTCGGCGCGGCGGTCGTCGCGGGCAAGTACACCGGCCAAGTCGCGTTGCCCGCTGCGGGCGCGGCGGCCATGGGCGCGGGGCGGATGGGCGGCGGGCTCGTGTCGCGATTCGCGGGTCTCTTTGGCAAGTCGGGCGGCGGCACGACCGAAGCGGAGCAGGGCGACTTTGTCGACGAGATGAAGGCCCGGGCGGAAGAGCGGCGGAAGAACGGGGGGCGGCGAGCCAAGAACGTCTCGGAACAGCCGGCAGCGGTCTTTCCGGGCGAGAGTGGCGGCGGTGGCAACACCGAGCCCGAGATTGAGTCCGAGGAGGATTACGCGGAGCGCGGGCGGCGGCTTGGGATCGCGGACCCGGACGAAGAAGCAGCGGCGGTGGTGGACGACGAGACGGAAGTCGACGATGAGGTTGAGGAGGGTGGGGAGGCTGAGGAGGAAGAGGCACAGGTGCCCATCAGCGGCTTGAAAGGCCGCCCCCCGCAGAAGCAGGAAGAAGACGAGGATGATGACCTGCCGGGTGCGCCGCAGGTGTTCGACAAGGACGCCCTCCGCGAGAAGATGGCCAAGCTGCCCGTGATGTTCGGCCAGGAGAACCGCGAGATCGCGACGGACGCGGACCTGGCTGGGATCCAGTCGGCCGAGCAGCTTGAGATCGAAGGGAAGCAGTACCGCTTCCCCGGGATGGACCTGCTCGAGAACCCCGAAGAGAACTTCAACGAGAAACTCGAAGGCTACGTCCGCGAGCAAGCGGCGTCGCTCGAGTCGGCCATGCAGCAGTACGGGATCGACGGCGAGGTCGTGGGCATCGAGAGTGGCCCGGTGATCACGCTGTTCGACGTGCGGCTGGCTCCGGGCACGAAGGTCTCTGCGGTGTCGGCGGTGTCGAGTGATATCGCGCGGGCCCTCAAGTCGGTCAACATCCGCATCGTGCCGAATCAGGCTGGGCGTGACACCATCGGCATCGAGGTGCCCAACACGCAGAAGGAAAAGGTCCGCCTCAAGGAACTGATGGCGAAGACCGAGCGGTTCGGGGCCATGAAGCTGCCGATGTTCCTCGGGAAGGACGCGAGCGGCGAGCCTCTGATCGAGGACTTGTCCAAGATGCCGCACATGCTGATCGCGGGCACGACGGGCTCGGGCAAGAGCGTGTGCATGAACACGATCATCATGAGCTTCCTGTACACGAAGAAGCCCAGCGAGCTGAAGATGGTGCTGGTCGACCCCAAGATGGTCGAGATGTCGCAGTTCAAGGACATCCCGCACCTGATGTGCCCGGTCGTCACGGAGATGGGCAAGGCCGCGGCGATCCTCGAGTGGGCGTGCACCAAGATGGACGAGCGGTACGAGCTGCTCGCGGAGGCTGGCTGCCGCGACATCGGGGCGTACAACGAGCTGACCTGGGAGGAACTCAAGGAGCGGCTGTCGATCGCGACCGACGAGGAGGGGGCCCGTGTCCCTCGCAAGCTGCCGTACATGGTGTTCATCATCGACGAGCTGGCCGACTTGATGATGACCGCGAAGGAAGTCGAGAGCCACATCATCCGCATCGCGCAGAAAGCCCGCGCGGTGGGGATGCATCTGATCCTCGCAACGCAGCGGCCTCAGGCGAACGTCGTGACGGGTCTGATCAAGAGCAACATGCCGTGCCGCGTGGCGTTCCGCGTCGCGAGCGGCATGGACAGCCGGATCGTGCTGGACAGCAAGGGTGCGGAGCTGCTGCTCGGGCATGGCGACATGCTGTTCCTGAATCCGCGCACGAACAAGCTGAGCCGGGCGCAGGGGACGCTGGTGGACGACAAGGAGATCCGCCACGTCGTGAAGTTCATGAAGGATGTGGCCGGGCCGAGCTTTGAGCGGCAGTTGCTGCAACTGCGTCGCCCGAGCGAGGACGGCACGGGGCAGGCGGCGCTTTCCGACGAAGACCGGCTGCTGCAGAGCAAGAACAATTCGTCCGCGAGTTTGAAGGCTGCCCAGGAAGACCCACTGTTCGAGCGGGCGGTTGAGATCGTGCTGGAAAGCCGCCGCGGGTCGGTGAGCTTGCTTCAGCGGCGGCTTGCGATCGGGTACACGCGGTCGAGCCGCTTGATCGACCTGATGGGGATCGCGGGGATCATCTCCGACCACAAGGGGAGCGTCGCTCGCGATGTCTTGATCACAGCGGAAGAGTGGGAGATGATGAAGGCGATGGCGAAGGAAGAAGCCCAGCAGAAGGGCATCGCATGGCCTGTCAAGGGCAAGGAAGAGCAAGCGGCGTTGTTCAACGCTGAGGAGCCGGTGCGGCGTGCGGAAGACCCGCCGTTTGAGCGGACGAATGATGAGGATGAGGATGAGAATCTGTAGAACGTAAGCCAAACAGCGCGAAGGGCTCCTCGGCGGCGAGGGGCTCTTTTTGTTGCTCAGGGTGGCCGGGCGTGAACTGTCCGGCGTTTGAGGGCTATCAACAGACATGTACACCTTGCTTTCCATCGCCATGGCGGCGGTCGTTACGGTCTCGGCAGCGGCCAGTGTCGCCACCAATCGGTTCTACCCCGATTTCACCGTCCACTCGCCGGGCATGAAGTACCGGCTCGAAGCAAGGTCCCCCGACAATGGTGGCGGTTGGTCAAGGCCGTTCGCGGCGAGCTTTGTGTACGCGCTGTACGACGTGACGACCAAGACCAAGGTGTGGGAGCGCCGTCAACCGATGAAGGCTGGAGACTCCGGGCCTTGGCCTGATGGCGAGGCTTCGCCGACTTGGGCGTACGTGACGGATGACGGGAACGTCGTGGTGGCGACCGGCCGGGACGAACTGTTTGTGCTGTCGCCGAGCGACGGGGCGAAGATGGGCCAGATCAACATTCTGGATCAGTTCACCAGGGATGAGCACGACAAGTACATCTCAGAATCAACCGCGGGCCCGATTTGGGAGGACGGATCGCGGTGGTCGTTTCTCACGGTGAAGGAGGTCAGCGGAAGAGCTTCGTTGTATTTCGTGATCAGGCCATACTGGGAGCATCGCGTTGTCGTGGAGGTGGCTACGGGCACGCTGGTTGAGATGGGCGACGCGGCGGGGTGCGGCGAGGCGACGCTGAAGGACCCGAAGGTGCTCAAGGACTCGAAGGTCGCCGCGATCGTGAGGGCGATTCGGGACGACGACGCGTCTTGGGCCTTAGCGACACTTCGGAAGGCATCGAAGGGCTGGCTTGACCGGAAGGACTATGAGAATTGGTGGGCATTGGAGGCTGCGGTGGCAATCGCGGGGCGGCGAGGCGTGAAGGACGCGATCCCCATGCTTCGCACGCTTGAGGCAAACGATCACGTGACGAGTTCGTCCAGCAACGGCATAGAAACGAGAGAGCTTCGCGGCGTTGTACATACAGCACTGCGGCGGCTGGGTGAGATTCCCGCGAGCGAGCCAGCGATCACGCTCCGGGAGATAAGGAGAGACCAATGGTTCGCCGAAGGCGATTTGATCGCGTCAATCGTCACGATCAAGGAGCGGGCGGCGAAGGCTGACAGTGTGAAGACCGGGATGACGGTGCACGAGTTGGCAGCGGCGGTCGGGCTGCCGGACTTTGAGGTGTTTGATGAGACGATGGGGTACTCGCTGGACTACGACATGGACGCGGCGGAGCCGTTCACGCTCAGGATTTCGCTGGATGACAACAAAGTGGCGTCGGTGAAGCGGATCACGCCCGCGGTGTGGAAGGATGGGTACGAGCGGGACCGGTAGGAATCGCGCGGATTGAACGTCGTGAAAGCGTTACGGGTTGCTTTTCAGGGGTTTCTCTTCAGATCTTCATGCTCTTTGGGTAGACATCCTCGCGCTGAGTGCGAGGATTGGCTGCGTCTTGAGTACGAGTCGGGAAGAGAGAGGGAGATCATGCGTTCCACGGGTGTGTTGTCGGGTGGGATGGTTGTCGCGGTGGCGGTGAGCGGCGTGTGCAGCTCGGCGCGGGCGGGTGTGAATGGGGAATTGAAAATTCTGGCGGGGGCGACGCCTGCATTGGTGGCTGGGTTTGGGGCGGCGGAGGGGAAGCCTGCGGATTCGCTTGGCGCGATTGGCGTGCGCGTGGGTCGGGAGCGGCGGTCGGAGGATGTGCCTTCGCCGGGGACGGCGGCGTTGCTTGTACTGGGCGGGGTGCTGATGGTGCGGCGGGGGCGGTAGGCGCGGCATCGCTCATGGAAAAACCCCACGATTCGGTTTGAGAGCAAACCTCGTCGTGGGCGTGGGTGTGTTGACGTTTGAAAGAAGAACCCTCCCCAAACCCCTCCCTCTGGGAAGGGGCTTGAAGGCGAAGACACGGGCAGGATGCCCGTGCTACTTGCCGCCGGCTTTGGTGTAGTTTTCGGCGACCTTGGCCCAGTTCACGACGTTCCACCAGGCGGTGACGTAGTCGGGGCGGCGGTTCTGGTAGTTGAGGTAGTAGGCGTGTTCCCAGACGTCGCAGCCGAGGATGGGGGTGCCTTCGCAGCCTGCGATGGCTTTGCCCATGAGGGGGTTGTCCTGGTTGGGGGTGGAGCAGATGGAGACCGAGCCGCTATTGAGGACGAGCCAGGCCCAGCCGGAGCCGAAGCGGCCGGCGCAGGCTTTGGCGAACTCTTCTTTGAAGTGGGCGAAGTCGCCGAAGGATTTGTCGATTGCGGCCTTGAGGGGGCCTGTGGGCTCGCCGCCGCCGCCCTTGCCCGCGCCTTGGCCGGGGGCGGCCATGAGCTCCCAGAACATGGAGTGGTTGACGTGGCCACCGACGTTGTTGCGGACGGGGCCACGTTTGTCGTCGGGGACGTCGGCGAGTGCTTTGATGATGGCGACGGGGTCCATGTCGGCGAACTTGGTGCCTTCGAGGGCTTTGTTGCCGTTGGTGACGTAGGCGTTGTGGTGCTTGCCGTGGTGGATTTCCATGGTCTTGGCGTCGATGTGGGGTTCGAGCGCGCTGGGGGCGTAGGGGAGAGGGGGGAGGGTCATGGGCATGGGGGCGTCCTTGTTGAAGGGGTCGACGGTCGGAAGAACGGACGCAGAAAGATACACCTTCGGGAGGGGCGTTGGATGAGGGAGAGGTTCGGGGTTTGGACCGGAGTTTTCCACATGTCAAGTTCCTGTGTGGAAAATGTAGTGAAAGGGTTGGCAATCGTCGTAGTTTCTGGTATGGTGGAGATCCATGGTCTGGCAGCGGGCGGCAGGCTTTCTGTTTGGATTTTGTGGGCATCGGCAATTCGTGGGCCGCTGAAAACAAGTGTTGGACTACCAAACGCGAGCCTGACGGTTTCGTGGCAAGGTTCCTGTGTCGCTGGAGAAAATGGTTAGTGAGCGATAAACTTTGGCCCGATCTTCATATCGTTCTCACAAGAGCGGAACCTCAGGCCGTGAAAGTCGTAGAATGACAGCGGAGTTGGTTGGTTTGATCGGGTGGCGTAAGGGATATCGGACGTTCCTGTGCTTGGAAGAGCGCAGGAGGGATTGGAACTGAATCTGTGCCGGGGTTTGTGGTGAACTCCGAAGGGCCCTGTAGACCTCAAGGAGGCAACCTCAAGGTGAGGATGGGCCGAGAAGCTGGTTTTGGATGATGGTTGGAACGGTGGTTGGTGGAATGAACAGCACGCCAGCCCGAGGAATTCGGGTTGAGCATTCGAAGATCGGGGGCATGAAGCCATGCGAGAAGTCACGAAACGAACGGTGAGTCCTCTGGAGCAGGTGCGTCGTCGGCGTCGGACGCAGACGACCATCACGCCGGCGGGCAAGGGCAAGGATAAGTCGGCGGTGGTCGTCCTGAGCGCGGACGATGAGCGGCTGCTCAGCCAGATCATGGCGAGCGAGCAGGACTTTATCGACAGCCCGGAGTTTTACGAAGAAGAAGCGGACAAGAACATCTACGACCGCGTGGACGCGGTGCCGTTGCCCGACACGTCCTGGTACCACCCGGTGATGGACGATCTGTCCAGCACGACGCGGAACCGGACGGTGAAGAGTGCGCAGCAGGTGATCCTCTCCGGCAAGCAGGAGAAGGTGCTGTTCCACAAGTTCAACTACGCGCGGTACCGCGTGTGGAAGATTCAGCAGGATGTCTGGGCGTCGCCCAGCAAGAAGCCGACGCCTGAAGAGGCTTTGGAAATCCTGCGGTGGCACCGGATCGCGGATCGGATTCGCGTGCAGATCGCGGAGACGAACCTCGCGCTCGTTCTGGCGATGGCGAAGCGCACTCGCATGAGCGAGGTGGACTTTGCGGACCTGGTCAGCGAAGGGAACATGGCACTGCTGCGTGCGGTCGACAAGTTCGACGCGGGCCGCGGGTACAAGTTCTCGACGTACGCATGCCGAGCGATCCTGAAGGCGTTCAGCCGCCAGGGGATGAAGCTCAGCAAGTACCGTCAGCGGTTCCCGACGGACTTTGACCCCAAGCTCGAGAAGTCCAACTTCCTCGAGACCAAGCGGTCGACGTTCGAGAAGGACGCGGCGGAAGCGGTCAAGCAGATCGTGCTTGAGAACCGTGCGGAGCTGACGGACGTCGAGCGGACCGTGATCGAGCACCGTTTCGGGCTTGAGAGCGGCGAGCAGGAAAAGCCCATGACCCTTGAGCAGGTCGGGCAGATCATCGGTGTGACGAAGGAGCGCGTGCGTCAGATCCAGAACAAGGCGATGGAGAAGATCCGCCTGGTGCTGGAGTCGAGCTTCCTTGGGACCAAGAAGGCTGAGGAGGTCGAAGCGGCGTTGGCGGAGGCTGCGGGTGTTCATCCGAACATGCCCAAGCCGACGACGAGCCGTGAGACGATGGCGGCGATTATCTTGAACTGAGGATTTGAAATTTCAAATTTGAAATTTCAAATGTGAAACTGGAATTCGAAGACAGAGCAACCGCGGGTCCCGTTTGGACGGGGCCCGCTTTCTTTGGAGGCGGCGATGGGCGACGCTGACCGCGCGACGTGGTGGGACCTGGCGAGAAGGCTGGGGAGTCTGCGCCGGCTTGTGGTGCCGGTGGACGCCACGATGCCGCGGCTCTCGTTTGATCCGGGGCTTGTGTGGGACCCGCCCGAACGAGCGGATCGGTGGCTTGGATGGACCCGGCGGAGGCTCGATGACTCGGGGGCGGTGTTCGGCTCGATGCTCGCGTTGTCGCGGGGAGCGGTGCCTGAGTTTCCTTCGATTCCGGATGTGCGCGACGATTCGAAACTCAAGCTGGTGGTCCTCGTCCATGACTGCCAGCGGGCGCTGCGTGCGGACGCGGCTCATCGGTTCGAGCAGGGGCACGACGGAGCCTGCGTCGAACGGATCGAGGCGATGGTCGGGCTCTCGCGGCACTGTCTGCGGCAGGACGACACGATTTGGGTGCTGAAGGGCTCGCAGTTTTTGCGTTCAGCGTTGCAGGCGATACGGCTCTTTGACGCGGCGGTGCGTCGGGCACCCGTCGAGCGTGTGGCATTACGGGCGTCGTTGGTGATGATCGAAGAGCTTGATCGCTCGCCTTGGCCGGTGCTGCTTGGGCTGGACATTGAATCCCGCAGGATGCATCCGGACTTTGAGTGGCCCAAAGACGCGCTCGCGGCGAGCGTGCGACACGATTTGCGGTCGACGATCGTGGGGATTGATGGGACGGGGGCGTAGGGGTATGAGATTTCAAACTTGACATTTGAAATTTGAAACGAAAGGCACACCCCTCGCTGGCGCTTCTGGCTCGTCTGGGCGAAGGCAACCCGCTCGCTGACGCTCGGGGCTCGTAAGAGTTAGCGGCGGGGCTTTTTGCGGTTGTCTTTCGTGATCTGGGCGTAGGCGTTGTGGTTGTGGATGCTCTCGAAGTTTTCCGAGTTGATCTGGTACCACGTGATGCGTTTCTCGCTGTTGAGCGTCACGGCCAGGTCGCGGACGATGTCCTCGACGAACTTGGGGTTCTCGAAGGCACGCTCGGTGACCCATTTCTCGTCGGGGCGTTTGAGGATCGCGAAGACCTCGGTGCTCGCGGCGCTTTCGAGCATGGTGACCAGGTCCTCGATCCAGAGCATGCCGTCGAAGCGGACGCGGGCTTCGATGTGGCAGCGTTGGTTGTGGGCTCCGTAGGCGGAGATTTCCTTGCTGCAGGGGCAGAGGGAGGTGGCGGGGGCGGTGACGCCCATGATGAAGTCGTCGTGGGAGTTGGACGTGCACTCGAAGCGGACGCGGCAATCCATGAGGCCGACGCGTTTGGTGACGGGGGCTTGTTTCTTGATGAAGTAGGTGAACTCGCACTCAAAGTGCGCGTTGTCGGCTTCGAGGCGGTCGCGGATGGCGCGGGTGATGGCGGGGATGCGCTCGGGGGTGATGGGCTCGGCGGTTTCCTCGTTGAGGACGTCGAGGAAACGTGACATGTGCGTGCCCTTTTTGGTGTGGGGCAGGCTGACGTACATGTTGACCTTGGCGACGGTGGTCTGTTCGCCGCCATCTTTGGTGCGGAGGCGGATGGGGTAGGTGACCTCTTTGACGCCGACGCGGTCGATGGGGATGTTGCGGATGTCGGCGTTGGACTGGACGTCGGGCATGGAGGCGGGGGTGCCTTGGGCGGTCTTGGACTTGGCTTTGGGGGAAGGGACGGAAGAGGCGGATGCGATTGAGGGTTTGGCTGAGGCTTTGGTAGAGGGTTTGGCCATCGGGACGATCTCCAAGGCCCGCGATCGCGGGGTTGTGCGTGTCATCGGTGAAACTTTCTCCCCCACTACTTTGATGCCGGTCGCTGGTCGATTCGTCGGCTGGGAGCGGAACGATTCGTGGGGTGGCTTTGGTGGCACTGCTCTCCAGAGCAGTGGCGTGCGTTCTTCGGGACACGGAACACCGGTCTGGAGACCGGTGCCACCAAAGGCGGGCTATCGAATTGGCCTAGTCGTCGGCGCGAAGGGTTTGGGGGCCTTCTTTGCCGGCGACGCGTTCCATGTAGCCGTTGCCTTTGCGTTCGTACTTGGTGAACCCCATGCGTTCGAGGTTTTTGTTGGACAGGGTGTTCTTGCCCTTGATGGGGGACCACTTGCCGGCGATGTGGGCGGCGACGATGGCCCGGCGGACGGGCTTGCCGGTGCCGGGCTGAACGGTAAGGGCGTCGTCCTTCATGGGCTGGGTGAGCTCGAAGGTTTCACCGGTGGGTTCGCCCTTGGCGGTGAGGACCTCGTAAACGTAGGTGGGCATGGGGGATTATTGGCGGGTGGGTGTCGGATTGCGCTCGTCGCCCCGGTAGAGTCCGGGGGCTCTGTTAGGGGCGGGTTGCGGCGTTCGGCAGAGGGAACTCGCCGGAATAACATCGAGCTGGATTGCTACAGGGAGTCGCTCGGTGAAGACGAAACACTTTGCGTGGTTGGTGAGGGCCTTGCTGGTCGCGGCGGTGGCGGGATTCTCGGCGTGCGCCCGTGAACGATCGTCAACGGTCACCGTGGAGGTTCCGCGATCGAGCGAGCAGGGGTCGAGCGTTGACAGGGCCATCGAAGCGGAAAGGGCGGGTCAAGTCGAGCCGTTCCGCGTGATGCCCGAGGGGATTTCGGTTGAGCTTCAATCGGTCGTTCTTTCCGTGTCCGACGTAACTCTTTCGTCAGAGCCGAAGGATGCGTGGATTTCAGCCACGGTGGTCATTCGCAACGAAGGAAAGAGAGCGGTGGCGGTCGTTGCGCAAGGCGCGGTAACGGACTCGATTCTTCGCTCGACCGTATTGACGGCGGATGGCGACCCGTTGCAGAATGCGACGTGGGTTGTCACGCGAAGTCTCGGTCACGCGAGATTTCAGTCCGATGTCGTGACGATTGAGCCGGGCGCGAATTGGTCTGGGACGGTCCAAGCAAGAGTTGCCGTGGATCTGACCGCGCTGCTGGGTGACGCGACGGCCGGTCTTTGCGAAACCGAGCGGGGCGGTGGAAAGCAGCGGTGCCCGATTCGGATCGAACGTGCCAACGGCGATGCGGTTCGTTCTTCGTTCTAGGCTGATTTCCGCGACTGCCCCTGGCGACGGGGGGTTCCATTTGCCGATCCGATGACTGTCGCGCGACGGACCCGGACCTTCGCTCGAAGACTCGCTCAGGTCCGGCGTCAAAAAACGCGCGAAGTTTGTTCGGCGTTGGGACCACTTTGGGATTGGATCGGTCTCCCCCCGGCTTGCGCCGGGGGCTCTGTTATGGCATCGCCATGGTTCGGGCCCTGACTTTGATGTTGATCATTTCGACCGCCAGGGAGAAGGCCATGGCGAAGTAGATGTAGCCCTTTTCGATGTGTTGGCCGAAGCCTTCGGCGACCAAGACGAAGCCGATGAGCATGAGGAAGGAGAGGGCGAGGATTTTGAGGGTCGGGTGTTTGTCGATGAAGGCGGAGATGGTGCCGGCGGCGACCATCATGATGAGGACGGAGATGATGACGGCGGTGATCATGACCCAGAGTTGCTGGGCCATGCCGACGGCGGTGATGACCGAGTCGATGGAGAAGACGATGTCGATGAGGAGGATCTGGGCGATGACGGAGTTGAAGGAGGGGGCCTTGACGGGGGCGTTGGAGGCTTGCTTGGGGCCTTCGACTTTGCCGTGGATCTCGTGGACGGCTTTCCAGAGGAGGAAGAGCCCGCCGAGGATGAGGATGGCGTCCTTGCCGGTGATGACCATGGGGACTTTGACGAGGTGGCCTTCCTGCTCGATTTTCTCGGAGAGGAAGGAGATGGTGACGAGGTTGAACTCGGCGAGTTTGATGATGTAGGTGACGACGCTGAGGAAGGCGACGCGGGTGACGAGGGCGAGGGTGAGGCCGATCTGTCTTGCTTTGGGGCGGAGGTGTTCGGGGAGGCGGCCGCAGAGGATGGCGATGAAGACGATGTTGTCGATGCCCAGGACGATCTCGAGGAGGGTCAGCGTCAGGAGGGCGATGAGGGCGGCGGGGGTGAAGAGGCCCGGAGCGGCGGCTTGGGCGTCGGCGAGGAGGTGCAGCATGGGGGGACGGTAGAGGGGCAGGGGAGGGGAAGGTGCTGCTACGGGCGGGCGGCGTCGCGCATGAGGCTGGCGAAGGTGCCCAGGCGTTCGGGGGAGTCGGCGGGGGCGTCGTCGAGGACGGTGCGGGGTGTGTAGAAGCCGTCGCGGCCGAGGTCCCAGGCGTGGCGGTGGTCGGCGAGCATGATCTCGAACATGTTGAGCAGCTTGCGGCGGGCGTCGGTGTCGCGGACGGGGACGGCGCACTCGACGCGGTTGCTCAGGTTGCGGTACATCCAGTCGGCGGACCCGATGAGCCAATCGCCGTCGAGGGGGTCTTGGCGGCCGGCGGAGAAGTGGAAGACGCGGGAGTGCTCGAGGAAGCGGCCGACGATGGAGACGACGCGGATGTTCTCGGAGAGCCCGGGGACTCCGGGGCGGAGGCAGCAGAAGCCACGGACGATGAGGTCGATCTGAACGCCGGCGCGGCTGGCGTCGTAGAGCTTGTCGGTGACCTCGCGGTCCTCCATGGAGTTGATCTTGGCGATGATGCGTGCGGGGCGTCCCGCTTTGGCGTGGGAGATCTCGCGGTCGATCATCGCGAGGAACTTGGCCCGCATGTTGAAGGGGGCGACCAGCAGGTGCTCGTATTCCTGCGGGACGGCGACGCCGGTGAGGGAGTTGAAGAGGGTGACCGCGTCGGCGGTGAGATCGGGGTCGGCTGTCAAGATGCCAAGGTCGGTGTAGAGGCCTGCGGTCTTGGGGTTGTAGTTGCCGGTGCCGATGTGGGCGTAGCTGCGGAGGCCTCGGGGCTCGCGACGGACGACGAGGGCGACCTTGCAGTGGGTTTTGAGGCCCATGACGCCGTAGGCGACGTGGACGCCCGCTTTTTCGAGCATGCGCGCGAAGCGGACGTTTTTGTCCTCGTCGAAGCGGGCGCGGAGCTCGACGAGGCAGGCGACCTGCTTGCCCGCTTCGGCGGCGCGGATCATGGATTGGACGAAGGGTGAGTCGGGGCTTGTGCGGTAGAGTGTCTGCTTGATGGTGACGACGTCGGGGTCGGCGGCGGCGGAGGCGATGAAGCGGACGACCGAGTCGTTGAAACTCTCGTAGGGGTGATGGACGAGGATGTCCTGCTTACGAATAGCGGCGAAGATGCTGGCTTTGGGGTCGGTGAGGCGGCGGGGCGTGACGGGGCGCCAGCGCGGGTCCTTGAGGTCGGGGCGGTCGATGTCGTAGAGCTCGAAGAGGCTGTCGTACTCGTCGGCAGGGTGCTCGTACATGTCCTGCGTATCGAGGCTCAGTTTGTCGAGGAGATACTGCGTGAGGTCGGTTGAGACATCGGGCTCGACTTCGAGACGGACGACACGGGCGAAACGACGTTGCTTGAGGTCGAGCTCGACGGATTCGAGGAGGTTGTCGCCCTCGATCTCGTCGCGCTGGACGCCCGCGGAGCGTGTGACGCGGAAGACGGCGCGTTCGCGGATGTCGACACCCGGGAAGAGCTCGTCGAGGTGGTGGCGGATGACGTCGTGGAGGTAGACGAAGCGGTGGATCTTTCGCGAGCCTTTGCCGGTGCTTGGGACGGCGACGAACCGCTTCATGGCGGGGGGGATTTTGACGCGGGCGAACTGGAGTTCGTCGGCGTCGATGATTCCGGATGTGCGGACAAGGGCTGCGGGCGGGCGGACCATGATGCCGAGGTTGTCGGAGAGGTTGGAGATGAAGGGGAAGCGGTGGCTGGGGTCGACGCCCAGGGGCGTGAGGCTGGCGAAGACGTGGGTTCGGTACCAGTCGTAGACGGCGCTTTGGTCGCGCGGCGGGAGATCGCCGAGGCGGAGGACGTGGATGTCCTGGGCGGCGAGGGCGGGGAGGATCTCGTTGCGATACAGGGCGACCTGCTGGGCTTGGAGGTTGGTGACCATGCCGCGGATAGCGGCGAGTTGCTGACGAGGGGAGAGTCCGTCGGGGGACTGTGGCGCGGAGCCTCCCATCTGGGCCCAGCGTTTGAGGAGCCCGACGCGCTTCATGAAGAACTCGTCGAGGTTGGTGGTGAAGATCGCGAGGAACTTCACGCGTTCGAGGAGCGGGGTGCGCGGGTCGGAGGCTTGGGCGAGGACGCGGCGGTTGAACTCAAGCCAGGAGACGTCCCGGTTGAAGTAGCGGGCGTCGTCCTCGACGATCAGGCGCGAGCCGTGGTTGTGCTTGGCGTCGGGGCGCGCGAGGCGGAGAGCTTTGGGATCCTCCGGGCGGCCGGGCGCGTGCTGGGGGTGGTTCGGCTGATGCGGGGGCGTGTTGGGCGGGGTTGATGAGGCCGAGGTCATGAGGGCCTCCGGAGGTGATAGGTGGCGCGGCAGCGGGCAGCCTCGGTGACACGAACCGCGGCGACCCAAGCGTTGGGCGCGAGGGGGGCGTTGAGGGCGGAGGCCATTTCGTCGCCGATGTGCTTGGCGATGAGTTCAGCGGTGGGATTGGTTCGGTCGAAGGGGGCGACCTCGTTGAGGTTGCGGTTGTTGAAAGGCTGGATGAGTTCGTGGAGGAAGTCCTCGACGGTGTGGAAGTCGCAGAGGAGCCCCTCGTTGTCGAGGGCTTCGCCGGCCACGGTGACCACGACGTGCCAGTTGTGGCCGTGGAGGGGTTCGCGCGTCCCGGCGATGACGATCGCGTGGGCGGCGGAGAAATCTGCTTCGACGGTGATCTCGTACATCCTCAGGACCCTAGGCCATGCTGTGAGAGGCTCATACCAAACGGAAGACGCACTTTTTGTGAAGCCTGTGCCATACGGTGCGTTCGGCGCGTATTGTCGCCACCCACGTCCATCGAGTACTGAGGAGGCATTGCATGAGTTCGGGCACCAGCGCGGCGTTGATGGTTGGAGTGAGCGGGCTTCGCGGAGTTATCGGATCTTCGCTGACACCGGAGGTCTGCGCGCGATTCGCGGGGGCGTTTGGGTCGTGGTTGGTCGCGCGGTCGAAGGGGAGGCCGGTGACGGTGGTGCTCGGGCGAGATGGGCGCGCGGGGGGGGCGTTTGTGCATCACGCGGCGACGGCGGGGTTGTTGGGGGCGGGGTGCGCGGTGGCGGATCTTGGGATCTCGACGACGCCGACGACGGCAGTGATGACGGACCAGATCGCGGACCGGCTGACGCATCACGAGGGTGGCGAGGTGGTCGCGGGGATGGAGCTCACGGCGTCGCACAATCCGCAGGAGTGGCTCGGGCTGAAGTGCTTGCTGCGGTCGGACCTGGGGTTGTTTGGTTCGTCGGCGGCGGCACCGCCCGCGGCGATGGCTGCGGAGATCGTCGAGCGGTTCCGGACGGGGGCGGTGGGTGCGCAGCCTTGGACAAAGCTGCGCCGCGTGTCGGTCGAGGAGGGCGTGCCGACGGTGCATATCCAGCGGGTGCTCGAGGCGTT
>CALROI020000032.1:0-24296 GCA_943369765.1 Phycisphaera mikurensis NBRC 102666
CGTCGGTGCCCTCGACCCCGACCGCGTCCACACCCCCGGCAACTACATCGACCGCCTCGTCAAAACCGTCAGCGTCAAACGCATCGAACAACGCACGGTTACGAAGGCGTAAGAAGTTCACCACAGAGACACAGAGGCTCAGAGAAAGACCATTGGCAAAGGCGTCGGGACGGGTTTCCCCATCTCGACGCCTCTCTCATGCTCTCAACCCGCAGCGGGGCTCACCACAAGCCTCGATCAGGACCGACGCCGACGGCGCGACCCGCCCGCGACCGCCGCCATCAGCCCCCCCACCGCCAAGACGCCCGGCGTCGGCACCGGCTCGCCGTAGAAGAAGTCATCCATCACCACCACGTCGTGAAATCCGTCATCGAAGAACCCGTCCGTCTCACCCAAGAGCGCGTTGCCCACCGTGAGCCGCACCTTGGCGATCTGCGTCCCGTCGCTGAACGACGCGCCCAGGAACGACAGCCCCTTGTCGCGATTCGACACGTTCTGGCTGAAGATCAGCCCGCCGCTCACGTCAAAGAACTCCAGCAGCGTGCTCGAATCAAGATCCACATCGCAGAAGACCGCCCCGAACCCGTTCACCGTCGCACGGGCTGAGGGCACCGTCGGGATGAAGAACGTCGTCTCCATCACCGTCGACCCGCGAACCGCAAACAACCGCTGCTGGCTGAACACCGCGAACTCCGAGTTGTACTGAGCGTTCAGATCGCCAAACCGCAGGCTCGGATCGCTCAGATCGCCCCCCGCGTTGCGACGGCTCACCGCAACCCCATCGCCATCCGTCGAGAAAAGCGCGCCCCGCTTGGACACACGATTGAAGAAGTCATTCGGCATCAGGCCCGGCGAAGCGAACGCGTCCAGCGCGGGCGCATCCCAATTAATCTCCCGCCGACCGATCCCCGGCGCAGGCGGCTCGGTTCCCGGAGCGTTGAAGATCCCGCCATTGCTGATGTCCACGCGGAACTGATTCACCAGCGACGTCAGCCCCGCCGCGTCCGCCGCTGTCCCGCTACGAACCACCGGGTCCGCCGATGCAGCCCCCGCCACCATCATCAACCCAAGCCCAACCCCCAACCCGACCATCTTGACGTTCTTCATCACACAATCTCCATCAATCACCATGAGACAACCACCCGGCACTCGCCGGTTGAGACAAGGCACACGCCTTGGTTTGATCCGTTCTCCCCACCCCTGCCATTCGCCCCACCCACACCATTCCCACCACACCCCACCACACCCCGCCGTCCCTCTCCTCTGACAGATGGCACAGCCCGAGTTCTCTCTTGCAGCCTCCGAGAAATTTCTTTCCAAGCCCCACACCCCAGCCTCGTACACTCGCCCACCCCGCCCTCGCGCAGCGAACCCCGCCCATGGACCACTTCACCTACTCATCCCAAGGCCGCCTGCACGCCGAGCACCTCGACGTCGCCGACCTCGCCGAACGCTTCAGCACCCCGCTCTACATCTATTCCGCCGCTGCCCTCCGCGAAAACGCCGCCGCTCTCCAGCACGCCTTCGCACCCCTCCGCCCCTCGCTCCACTTCGCCGTCAAAAGCTGCCACAACACGCACATCCTGCGTCTGCTCGTCGCCGAAGGCCTCGGCATGGACGTCGTCTCCGCCGGCGAACTCGAACGCGCCCGCCTCGCAGGCTGCCCGATGGACCGCGTCTCCTTCGCCGGCGTCGGCAAGACCGTCCCCGAGATCGAAGCGGGCCTGCGTCTGGGCGTCGCCCAGTTCAATGTCGAAAGCACCGAAGAACTCGAACGCCTCGTCCACGTCGCCGAACGCCTCGGCGTCGTCGCACCCTTCTGCTTGCGAATCAACCCCAACGTCGACGCCCGCACGCACAAATACACCACCACCGGCAAGCACGAGAACAAGTTCGGCATCGAGCCCGACGCCGCGATCAACCTCCTCACGCGATTCACCGGCGTCCGCGCCCTGCGCTTCCTCGGCTTCCATGTCCATCTCGGCTCTCCCATCGACACCCCCGAGCCCTACGCCGAGATGCTCACCGTCCTCCTCGCCCTCGTCGCCCGCGCCGAATCACTCGGGCACACCATCCGCGTCCTCAACATCGGCGGCGGATTCGGGACGGACTACGTGACCGGCCAGTCGCCCACCGCCGCTGACTTCGCCTCAGTCCTCGTGCCACGCCTGCTCCCGCTCGTCCAGCGTGCCGCGCCCGTCAAGATCATCCTGGAGCCCGGCCGCTTCATCGCCGCAAACGCGGGCGTCCTCCTGACCACCGTGCAGTACGTCAAACCCGGCCGCGAACGAACCTTCGCGATCTGCGACGCGGGGATGCACACGCTCATCCGCCCCGCTCTCCACCAAGCCTTCCACTTCATCTGGCCAGCCGCCGTTCCACCCGCGCTGATGCCGAAAACTCGAGCCGAACACCCCGACCTCCCCGGCCTCCGACGCTACGACGTCGTCGGCCCCCTCTGCGAGTCCGGCGACTTTCTCGCCCAAGACCGCGACCTCCCTCCGATCAAGGCTGGCGACATGCTCGCGGTCTTCACCACCGGCGCCTACGGCATGACCATGACAAGCTCGTACAACGACCAGCCCCGCCCCGCCGAAGTCCTCGTCGAAGGAAGTCAAGCCCGCCTCATCCGCCGACGCGAGTCCGCCAGCGACCTCTTGATGCATGAACAAGGTCTGCACCCCCCCGATTCGCGAACACCGCACCCGGATTGACCCGACGTGGTACCATTCGGCCTCACTCCGGGAGATCTCACATGGCGACATCCGCAGGCCGCTCCACCGTCCCTCTGATTGTGCTCCTTGTTCTGCTCGTCGGCGTCGGCGGGGGCATGTACGTCTGGACCAACTCGCTCAATTCAAGCCTTGGCGAAACCCCTTCAAAGGTCCCCGCCAAATCGCAAAGCGTCTTTGATGCGCTCAAAGCCGGCAGTGTCCCCGGCATCGAGCAGGCCGCCAAAGCCGCTGGCGATCTCGAAGCCACCCAGGACGGCCTCCCCGGGCAGAAGGCCGGCATGACCGCCCTCATGCTCGCCGCCCAGTCCGGCAAGCCCGATGCGGTCGCCGCGCTTCTCAAAGCCGGTGCCAAGGCCGACACCACGACCCGCGACGGCTGGACCGCCCTCTTCTTCGCCGCCTCTCTCGCCGAGCCCGGCGCCGCCAAGTCGCTCGTCGAGGGCGGCGCGACCGTCAACGCCCGCTCCATCGACGGCTGGACGCCCCTCATGCTCGCCGCCGCCAAAGGCCCGGCCCAAACCGTCGAGGTAATGCTCGCCAAAGGTGCCGATACCTCCTTCCGGAACAAGTGGGGCCAGTCCGCCCTCCTGCTCGCCGCCCGCGATGGCAGCGCCGCCAAGGTGCGCGCAATCTTGGTCACAAGCCCCGACCTCAACGCCACCGACCAGGAACAGAAGACCGCCCTCTACGCCGCCTGCGAGGACGGCGCCCCGGCCGAAGTGATCAAGCTCCTGCTCGACGCCAAAGCCGACCCCAACAAGGCCGACGAGCTCGGCGTGACCCCGATGATGCGTGCGGCGGACCGCGGCGACATCGAGGCCGTCAAGTTGCTCCTCGCCGCGGGTGCCAAGAAGGAAATCAAGGACACCAACGGCCAGACCGCCAAGGACTGGTCGACCAATCGAGGCGACGACCTCGGCAAGCAATGCGCGGAACTCCTCAAGTAGACGCGGTCCAAGCCTTTGGTCTGTACCAGAATAGATGATGATCCCGCCAGGCTGGATGGTCCCTGCTGGTCCGAGAATCTCTTTGTCCAGATGATTCGTGTCTCGCGCGGGCAATCTCCGATCCATGTGGCATCTTGACCCGGTCAAGACCCAGCCCAGAATCCGGAGGACCCCCGTGAGCACCATCTCGCCGCAGAGCAACCCGAGCGGGTCCTTCTCGTTCCGTTCCGCTCAGGCCTTGAACGCCAACCCCGAGATGCCCGCCAAGGCGCGGACGCTCGTTGCCGCTGCAGTCGAGGCACGGGCGAACCCCTCCGCCCCGACGAGCGTGTCGGCTTCGGGCAGTCTGGCGTTCTATCGCCATCCCGCGGATCGCAATCAGGCCGCCACGGCGATCCTCGCGGGACGCACGCTTGATGTGAAGGGCTAACAACGACCACCGCTCCCTGAGGGTCGCGGCACTACACTGGGCTCTCTCTTCTACAAGGACTCCTCATGACGTGGTGGCAAGCCCTGATTCTCGGCCTGGTCGAAGGCATCACCGAATACCTGCCCGTTTCCTCCACCGGACACCTCATCCTCGCGTCGGCCCTGATGGGGCTTGACACGCCGGCGATGAAGGACGCTGTCGACGACTTCAACATCATCATCCAAGGCGGCGCGATCCTCGCGGTGCTGAGCCTCTACTGGTCTCGCATCGTCCAGATGGCCCGCGGCCTGCTCGGCAAGGACCCGCACGGGGCCGCCCTCTTCTTCAACCTCGTGCTCGCGTTCCTCCCGGCGGCGGGGCTTGGTTTCCTCCTCAACAAAGTGATCAAGAAAGCGTTGTTCTTCCCCATCCCGGTCGTGGCCGCACTCTTCGTCGGCGGCCTGTTCATGATGTGGATCGATGGATGGCGGCGAGGCCGGTTCGGGCTCCGTCGTCATCGCGAGCTCGAGATCACCGACCTTTCGCCCAGGCAGGCCCTGCTCATCGGGTGCTTCCAGTGCGTGGCGATGTGGCCCGGGACCAGCCGATCGATGATGACCATCGCGGGCGGGTGCCTCACGGGCCTGCGTCCGGCCGCCGCGGCGGAGTTCTCGTTCCTCCTCGGCCTGCCCACCCTCGGGGCCGCCTGCTGCTACGAACTGTACAAGAACCTCAGCGAAGCGAAGAAGTCCGGCGGCCTCAACGTCTTCGAAACCCTCGGCGTGAGCAACGCCATCATCGGGATCGCCGTCGCGGCTGTTTCCGCCGCAATCGCCGTGCGGTGGCTGGTGGGCTTCCTGAATCGTCACGGCCTCTCGCCGTTCGGCTGGTATCGCATCGTCCTGGGCATCGTTCTTTCCGTCATGATCTGGCGCGGGATACTGACCATCACGCCGCACTGATCCGGTGGCTTGCCGCCCACTCAGGTCCGACGCCCTTGGCGGTCTTACACTCACGCGAAGGAGCCACCCCATGCCCGCGATCCACCCTTTCCACGCTCTGCAATTCTCCAAAGGCACCGGCGACGTCTCTGCGGTGATCGCTCCGCCTTACGACGTGCTGGACCTGCGCGGGAAGCAGACGCTGCTCGCCAAGGACCCGCGCAACATCGTCGCGATCGATCTGCCGCACGTTCCCGCCAAGGAACTCGGGCCCGCCTCCGCGTATGAGGGAGCCGGGGCGGCGCTGCGATCGGCCATCGCCGCCGGACACCTGACGCCGCGCGAGAAGCCCGCGATCTTCGCGTACCGACAGACCTTCACCATGCACGGCCGCCAGTACCAGCGGTGCGGCGTCGCCTGCACGCTCGACATCGTTCCCTTCGGACCGCGCACCGGCGGGGGCATCCTCCCGCACGAGCAGACCTTCAGCGGGCCTAAAGAGGACCGCATGGCCCTCATGAAAGCGACCAAGGCCCAACTCTCGCCGATCTTCGGGCTGCACCCCGACGAAAGAGGCGTCGCCACGTCGCTCGTCCGCAAGGTCATGGGGTCTAGGGCGGCGGACATGCGGGCCGTCTCGCCTCTCGACAAGGTCACGCACGAGGTTTGGACGATCGACGACGCCCCGACGCTGGCCGCGTACGCGCAGGCCCTCGCGACCGAAGACGTCTTCATCGCCGACGGGCACCACCGGTACACCACCGCCCTGACGTACCTCCAGGGGCTCGAAGCCGCCGGCCCCGTCGCGGCGGACCACCCCGCCCGCAGATGCATGTTCGTCCTGGTCAGCATGTCCGACCCAGGGCTGGTCATCGGCCCCACGCACCGCGTGCTCGGCGGCATGAAGGGATACACCTTCGAGGCGTTCACCGCCGCGACCAAGAACCTCCTCGACATCCGCCCCGCGCCAGCCGACACGGGCAGGCTCGAAGAAGCGATGGTCACCTCCGCGCCCACGTCCATGCCCGGCAGCCACTCCAATGTCTTCGGGCTCGTCGATTTCAAGACCGGCAAGAACTACGTCGCCACGCTCGTCCGCCCCGACCCCTTGCAATCGCGATTCCCGAGCAAGCCCAAAGCCTGGCGGGAACTCGACGTTGCGGTCATTCAGCACGCGATCGTCGAAGAAATCTGCCAGCCCAAACTCAATGGGGGCGAGCCGGTCAAATGGGCCTTCCCGCACTCGATCGAAGAGGTGATCGAGATCGGCAAGGGCCTCGAAACCGGATCTGGTGGCGGGAGCGGATTTGCCCAAATCGCCGTGGTCGTTCGACCGACACCCCTGGACTCTGTCCGGGCGGTGAGCAAGGCCAACGAATTGATGCCGCAGAAGTCGACGTTTTTCTACCCCAAGTTGGCGACGGGGCTGTTCATCAACGCCGTGGAGTAGGGCTCCTGGAGGGCTCCTAGACTTCTGAGCCGATGCTGCTGACTTCCGACGCCATCCGAGAGATCTTCCGCGAGCGTTCGCTCCGCCACACGCGACAGCGCGAGGTGGTCTACGCGGCTCTCGCGGGTTCCACATCGCATCCCACCGCCGATGAACTCTACCAAAGCGTGAGTCGCACACACTCCGCCGGTGTTTTGACCGCGAGCGTGAGCGACTCGGACCTGAGCCTCGCGACGGTCTACAACACGCTCGACGCTTTGTGCGAAGCCGGGCTCGCGCACCGGCTGCCCAGCATCTCCGGCCCGTGCCGCTTCGACGCCGACACGAACAGCCACGCCCACCTGCTCGCGGCCGACGGCCACGTCATCGATATCCCCGAGGATCTCTCGCGCCGCCTGCTCGGCGCTTTGCCCCAGTCGGCCCTCGACGAGTTATCGCAGCGGATGGGCGTGTCGATCGACCGCGTGACGCTGCAAGTTGTCGCCAAGCGATAGCGAGGCAGAAGGCCCCGGAGTTCTCGGCCCCTCATAAACCCACCCTCCGCCGTCCGCACGTCGCGATTTCGTCACCAACGCGATGATGGTCACACCCGGCACACCCGATACCACCGGTACCGCGGCACCTGCTGCGTCAGCATCCGGAGATCGGACCATGAGCCAGACCCCCAACGCGCCACACGACACGCCGCAACCCACCGATGACAACCGCCGACAAGCGGACAGGCTGGCCCTCCCCGCAGGGTACACGCCCGTCGCGGTTCGCACCCTCGGGAAAAACAAGAAGTCCTACACGGGGCACGCCTACGACCTCTCCGTCGGCGGCGTGATGTTCGAGCTCGATCACGGCATCGACCCCGGCACCGCCGTCTCGATCGCGATCACGTTGCCCGCGTCGCTCGGCGACGCGGGTCGGGATGTCACCGTCTTCGGAAACGTCGTCTGGCTCGACGACTCGGACGTCGGCCCCGTGCGGATGGCCATCGCCTTCACACGGTTCGCCCAAGAGGGGGACGACTTCCGTCTGCACCGCGTCATCGCGAACAATCTGGTGCGGAAGGCAGCCTGAAAATCGGGCACTCTCCCCCGGATCGGCGTGGCCCTCTCGGGTCCCCTACTATCCGGGCGTGTTTGTTGACCAAGCCGTAATCATGATCAAAGCTGGCCGCGGGGGAGATGGTAAAGTCTCCTTCCGCCGTGAGAAGTTCGAGCCCAAGGGCGGACCCAACGGTGGGAACGGGGGCAAGGGCGGGGATGTCATTGCGCAGTCCGAAAGCGGGATGACCACGCTCTACGACCTCCGCTATCAGTCCATGTACGCCGCCCAGGACGGCGGCACGGGCGGGTTCAAGCAGTGCACCGGGGCGGACGGGTTCGACCTGATCCTCAAGCTGCCCCCCGGCACCCTCATCCTCAACCACAAGACCGGGGAGGTCATCCACGATCTCAAGCCGGACGACCGCGCCATCATCGCCCGTGGCGGCAAGGGCGGGTGGGGCAACGAACACTTCAAGCACTCCACCAACCAGACGCCGCGCACCGCGACCGAAGGCGAAGAGGGCGAGGAGTTCGAGGTTCGTCTCGAGCTGAAACTCATCGCCGAGGTGGGGTTCATCGGGATGCCCAACGCCGGCAAGAGCACGCTGCTCAAGGCGTACACCAAGGCCAATCCGAAGATCGCCGACTATCCGTTCACGACCCTCTCGCCGCAGCTGGGCATCGCCGAGGTCGACCCCGACCGCAGGATCATCCTCGCGGACATCCCGGGGCTCATCGAGGGCGCGAGCAAGGGTGCCGGCCTGGGTCACGACTTCCTGCGGCACGTCGAACGCACGAAGATCCTCGTGCACCTCTTGGACTGCGACCCGCCCGACGGGAGCAATCCGGCCGACAACTACCGCACCATCCGCGAGGAACTCAAGGCGTACTCGCTCGAGCTCTCCGAGCGCCCCGAGGTGGTCGTGCTGAACAAGGTCGACGTCATGACGGACGACAAGGTCCGCAAGCGGGCTTTGCTCGACCTGTGCAAATCGCTCGGCATGCGTCCGGACAAGGAAGTCATGGCCATTAGCGGAGCGACACGCCAGAACCTCAAGGAACTGCTCGAGAAACTCTGGACGATGCTGCACCCCAAGCTGGAGCAGCCGGCCAAGTGGAGCAGCGCGGCCGCCGCGGACGCGTAGAACGCGCCGCCACGTCCGATCAGGAAAGTCGTTCGCGAAGGAGCGTCGCACGTGCCTCGGCTCGGGCGTCTTGTTCCATGTCCTTGCCGAGCGTTCGTTGCAGGTGCGCCGGCTGGATGAGCAGCAGCAACTGATTCGCCGCCCGCAGGTCAAGCCCCGGCAAAGCGCTCGCCAGCACGCCTGAAACCACCCCGAGCCGGACCAAGCTCAGGTGCTGCATCGCCTCTTCGACTTTCATGAGTCTTGCGTGGCGAAGGACGCCCAGAGACCGGAAGACCTGGTCCTGCAGCACCGGGGCCCGCTTGGCCATCAAGGACCGCCGGGCGACCCGCTCGTACTCGGCGACCTGCGGGATGATGTGCTCGTGCATCTCCGCCAGAATCATCGCTTCGGTCTTGCCGAGGGTCGTCTGGTTGGAGATCTGGTACAGGTCGCCCGCCGCCTCGGACCCTTCGCCGTAAAACCCACGGACGGCCAGGCACATGTCGCTGGCGGCCTTCTTGACCTTCTCGATGTCGCCGGTCATTCGAAGGGCTGGCAGGTGGAGCATCACGCTCATCCGCATCCCCGTTCCGAGATTGGTCGGGCAGGCGGTCAGAAAACCAAGCCTTGGCGAGTACGCGTACTCGAGGACGCTTTCAAGGGCGTCGTCGAGCTCGCCGGCTTGCTTCCACGCTTCGGCAAGGTCGAGCCCGCACCGGACGACCTGGATGCGGACGTGGTCTTCTTCGTTCACCATGATCGAGACACGTTCGGCGGGAAGAGAGACCGCGGCCCCGCGCGGGTCCGTGCCGATCGCCGCCGCCCGCCCTCGCTGCAATTGCTTGCTGATCAGGTGGCGCTCGACCAGAAGCGCTCGTTCGGCGGGAGCGGTCTCGTGCACGTTGAGCCAGAGCAGGCCCGCCCCGGCGTCCGTCCCGCGGAGCGACTGCCGGATGGCCTCGCGGGCGAGATCAAGGACGCGGAGACGCTGGGGCTCGTCGGCCCGTGCGGCAAAGGGGAAACCGGCGAGGTTTCTCGCCAGGCGAACGCGGGAGGAGAGCACGACATCGGACTGCGCACCCTCGCCGCGAAGCCACTCAACCCCGGCGGGATGAAACCCGTCGGGGGTGCCGGCGTTTGACGGTTGATCCGCGCTCATGACGAGCTCCCGGGTGGTTCGATCGCCGGGGCGTCGCTCAGCCGTCGAAGTTCATCGCGGAGCTGCGCGGCACGCTCGTACTGCTCGGCCTTGACGGAATCGTCGAGCAGCCGGCGCAGGGCGCTGAGTCTCTGGGCTCGCTCTTCGACAAGCGCCGCGATCGCACGGGTCCGACTTCCCGCCGCCTGCCCGCCGGCTCTGGCGGGGATCTTTCCCACGTGCTGCGAGGCCCCTTCGTGCGCTCGCTCAATCAGCGGAATGAGCTTGGTCTCAAAGTCCTCGTAGCAGTTGGGGCACCCGAGCATGCCGCCGGTCTTGAAGTCTTCCCAGGTCATCCCGCAGGTGCCGCACGAGGCGGGCTTGGGGGCACGCTTGTTTGCGGCGGCGCGGACGGACTCGTCGAGCGAAGCGGCGTCGTCGGCCGCCCCGGCGGCCTCCATCGCCAGTTGCAGGACATCCATCGGCGAGATCGCGTCGCCGGGAACGATCCCCGCGCCAGCGGCGCACGACTGGCACAGGTGGCGCTCGACCTTGGCGCCACCCCGGATGGTCACCTCGTGAACGGTCGCCTCGCTGTCGCACTGATCACACTTCATCGCTGCGAGTTTACGCGTACCGGAGAGGGAACGACGCCGAGCGAGGATGAACCGACCTTCAAAGCAAGCAACCGGCCCAAGGTCGGGCCGGTTGCCTTTGATTTCGAATGCTCAAAGCAGTCTTCGACAGAGGTCTCAGACGGCGGCGGCCGCGGCGGCCTTCTGCTGACGGGTGTACCCGTACTTGCGCTTGAGGGGCTTGATGACCAGACCCTGACGGATCGCGCGGGCGGAGACCGTGATCTTCTCCACACGCTTGACGCCACCATCTTCGAGGATGGCGTTCACGGTCTGAAGATTCGGCTTAAACGTCCGGCGGGTGATTCCCGTGGGCTTAAGACCGAACCCGCCCTTGCTGATGGCCTGGCCACGCCAGCGGCGGATCTTTCCAAAGGTCGTTCGTTTACCGGTAAAGTGACACGTCGCACCCATCGTGCGTCTCCTCGTAAAGGGTTGGGCCAAGACTATAGACGCTCACCCGACGTGGGGCAACCAATTCAACCGTACACCCCCCCCCCTTCCACACGTATCCCCCACCACGACCCGAAAAACACGCTCGAGAAACAAAGCGGCCGGAGCCACGAGGACCCCGGCCGCCGAACCGGCATGAGAAATTACCCTGAATCAGTGGGCGAGTGTTCAGTTGCTGAACGAACCCCAGCTTGTCCAGGCGCTAAAGCCCGAGCCGTTGAAGGCACGAACGCGGTAACGCCACGCCTGACCCGTCGCGGGCGGCACGGTGTAGTAGCTGACCACGTTCGCACCGACGGTGCCGATCAGCGTGGTATTCGTCCACACCAAGCTGACACGCTGCTCACGCTCGAACTGGAACCCATACTCATTGTTGGAGTTGTCGGTGTACTGCACGTTCAGCCCCACGCCGCTGCGGTAGCACCGCGGGAAGCTGGGCGCGACCGGGACCGTACCCGCGATCGCGTTGACAGTCACCGTGCGGGTCGCGGAGGCGCTGGACCCCACGGAATCGGAGATCGCCGCGGTCACCGTGTGCACGCCGGGCATGAGCGTGGAGAAGGAAATGGAGGAGCCCGTCCCGAACTGCCCCTGCAGGTTCGAAGTCCAGCGGATGTTCGCCGAGATGTTCCCGTCCTCGTTGTCGTTGGCGGTGGCGGCGTACGAGACCGGGGTCCCGGCATTCACCGTGATATTGCCCACCGGGGACGTCAGGTTGATCGTCGGCACGGTGTTGTTGTTGACGAGAGCCGCCTGCAGATTGACCATCCCACCCGTGACGCATCGACCGTTCAAGGCGGCGACGGGGCGGGTGGTGCTGAGGATGCGGCTGCGAACCTGCTGGTAGGTCCACGAGGGGTTCTGCCCGTAGACCGCCGTCACAACGCCGGCAACGTGCGGGGTCGCCATCGACGTGCCCGAGAGGCTGGCGTAAGAGTTGGTGGGATAGGTCGAATAGGTGTTGACGCCGGGCGCACCGATGTCAACGCTGGTCAGCCCGAACTGGGAGAAACTCGCCAACGAGTCGTTGCTTGCCGTAGCCGCCACCGCGATCACGTTGTCGTTCGTGTACGACGCCGGGTACGAGGGCGTTGTGTCATTGTTCGAACCGTTGTTCCCCGCCGCTGCGATGAACAGGTGCCCCATGCCCGCGGAAGTCGTCAGCGCGTTGGCGAACGACTGGCTAAACCCGCCGCCGCCCCAACTGTTGTTCGACACCTTGATGCCCTTGCCGATGCAGTATTGCAGGGAGGAGAGGGCCGCCGAGATGGACCCGCTCCCGCTCGCGCCGAGGAACTTGCAGGCGACGAGTTTGGTGTTCCACACCACGCCGACCACGCCGATCCCGTTGTTGCCGACTCCGCCGATCGTGCCCGCGCAGTGCGTGCCGTGGCCGTTGTCGTCCGTGGGGTTGTTGTCGTTGTTGACAAAGTCCCAACCGTGCATGTCATCGATGTATCCGTTGCGGTCATCGTCGATCCCGTTGCCCGCGATCTCGCCCGGGTTGACCCACGTGTTGGCCGCGAGGTCGGGGTGCGTCCGCTGGATGCCCGTGTCGATCACCGCGACCGCGAAGTTCGGGTTGCCCGTGAAGATATCCCACCCCTGCGGCGCGTCGATATCGGCGTCGTTGGTCTGGTTCATGCCCCACAGCTGGTTGTAACTGGGGTCGTTCGGTGTCACGCTCGTGTGCACGTAGTAGTCAGGCTCGGCGTACTCGACCTCGGGCATGGCGGAGAGAAGACGGATGGCCTCCTCGACGCTCATGTTGGTCACGGTGATCTGCATCAGCCCGGGAACGATCGTCCACCGCTGGACAACCTCGCCACCAACCAAGGCCGTCGCCTGGGCCGCCGTCGCGTCAAGCATGCGGGGGCCCGCGCGGAACCTGACAAGCACGGAACCGGGGTCGAACTCAAGAGAAGGGTCGGCCGCGAGTGCCGTCAGCGCACGGCTGTTGCTCTCGGCGATCAGGTTTTCACGCTCGGCCGCGGCGAACGCCGAGCCCGCGAGCGCGGCGACCAACATCGAAGCACTCATCCAACGGCGATTGATCGAATTGCGATTCATCGAACACGTCTCCTCATGCCCGTCACGAACGACTCGCGTCCCGTGCCAAAACACGCCACCGGGGCGGCATCTTGAAATTGCCGCCGAACCGGACCGGCGGCACACACAAGGGCCGCCGCGGGATCTCGAACGTTGAGCCTACCAACCTTTCGAGGTTTGTGCAAGGACTACTTCTTGGGGGGGGGGAGGGGGGGGCAAAGCGCGTGCCGATAACAGCCCGAGGCTCTCCCAAATGGGGTGGGTGACTCGCGAGACCCAAAGTCCTACTGGGCCGGAAGGGGGCGCATTCCCAGACTCCGCAGCACGCTGTGCCCCGCATAGATCAGCGGTGTGATGGCGATGGCCAGGACGAACTTGAGCACGTACCCGGTCGCGGCGATCTTGAGCGCGTCCCCGACAGGCGCGATCATCTCAGAACCCATTCCAAGCCACGCTGGCATGAGATGGAACGCCAGCAGGCTCACCACCAGGCTGTCAAAGACCTGGCTGATGACGGTGCTCCCCGTGGCTCGCAACCAGAGGAACCGTCCTTTGGTCGCCCGCTTGAAGAGGCCGAAGATCCAGATGTCGAGGAGGCTCGCCACGATAAACGCGGCCAGGGACGCGACGTACATGATCCGGGCTTTGGCGAAGACGGCCTCGAAGGCCGAATCGGGCACGTTGAACGGCGCGGGGAGCGAGGGCATTGCCAGCGAGAGATTGATGACGCCGAACACCATGGCGCCCATCGTAAAGGCGATAAACGCGACGCGTCGTGCCGCTGCCTTGCCGTAGTAGTCGTTGAGCAGGTCGGTCAGGATGAACGTGATGGGAAAGGTGAGCATCCCGCAGGTGTGCTCGACGGTGATCCCGAAGGGTTCGACGCGGAACAACTTGACCCCAACGACATCCGCCACCAGAAGACACGCGACGACCATCGCGGTCATCCACGCGTAGACCTTCGCGCGAAGATCGAGTGTCACATCCGAAGGAGCCAAACCCGAAACCTGGGACATGCGAGAAACTCCTCAAGGTCAGCCTATCAGATTCGCCACCGGACCGCCCGCGGACGCACGCCGCTCGCCCGATCGGCCCCCCTTCTATGATCTCGCATGACCACGACCATGCACACAGCGACCACCGAGTTCGAGAAGAAAGACCGGTGCAGCGATCTCCCCCACCGTCCGAGGGTGCTCCTGGGCAAGATGGGGCTCGACGGGCACGACCGCGGGGTCAAGGTGATCGCCCGGGCCCTGCGGGATTCGGGGGTCCATGTCATCTACTCCGGCCTGTGGCAGACACCCCGGTCCCTCGCTGTCTCCGCACGCGACGAGGACTGCGACGTGATCGCCGCGAGCATGATGTCCAACAGCCACCTCGTCCTGGGGCCCAAGCTCGTCAAGGCCCTTGGCGAACTCGGCCGCCCCGACCTGCCCGTCTACATGGGCGGGATCCTCCCGCAAGAGGACCTGCCGAAACTGATCGCTGCGGGCGTTGCCAAGTGCTTCACGACCGCGACGGGGCTTCTCGACATCGTCGAGGCTGTCCGGTCCGCGGTCCGCGTGCGGACGCCTCTGATGGCCGGGACCGCCACCGCGCAACTCGCCCGAGACATCTCGCTCCTCCACGACAACAAGCCCATCCGCGACGGGGCGGTTCGACGCCGCCCCACCAAAGTCATTGGCATCACCGGCGCCCCAGGCGCGGGAAAGTCGACGCTCGTGGCCCAGCTTGCCGGCGAGTTCACACGCCGCTCTCGCGCGGGCACCGCCAAGGGGCGCGTCGCGGTGATCGCCTTTGACCCCATGAGCCCCATCACGTCCGGCGCATTGCTCGGCGACCGCCTCCGCGTCGACTTCAACGCCCTCGACGAAGCGGTCTTCTACCGCTCGCTCGCCATCTCGGGCGAAGACTACCACGCGCTCCCGGAGATCCTTCAACTCATCGGAGGCTCGCACTCCGGCCCCGACGCCTACGACCTGGTCTTCGTCGAGACCGTCGGCGCAGGCCAGAACGAGACCCGCATCCGCCAGCACGTCGACAAGACCGTCGTCGTCCTCACGCCCGGCCAGGGCGACTCGGTCCAGATGGACAAGGCGGGCATCCTCGAGATCGCTGATCTCTTCGTCTGCAACAAGGCCGATCATCCGGGCAGGCACGAACTCGTCCGCGACCTCCGCGATATGGCCGGCCGCCGAGGCATCCTCGAAACCGTCGCCAGCAAAGGTGAAGGCATCCCGGAGATGCTCGACGCGATCATGGCCATGTGACCACGCGAAGAACACGCACGCAAGAAAGGCCAACGCTCCCGGTTGGTTCGATCAACATTGATTGATGTCTCGGATCGCGCCCGACTTATCGCCCGCGCAGAATCGCGTAGCAGACCACCGGCAGCATCAAAAGCCCCAGCACCACCCCGCCAACCACCTCGCACACCGCACCCAGCGTGGCGAGCGCCTGCTCGCGCCGGGCCCGGGACTCAAAGTGCTGACCGACTCGGGAATACGCACGAATCATCGCGGCCATGGGACGCTCCATGCCCTTGCGGGGCTCCACCTTCTCCAGAATGCATGAGCTTTCCGATAAAATCCACTCAAACCTCACAAAAGTCATCTCTTCACTCGCAAAATCCCGGAATCTGGCGCCTTGGGGGCTTTCGACCCGCGAAGTGCGGCCCGCGGTTGGTGGGGATCCCGGACGTGCGTTATGCTTCGGCATGCCCCCTCGGGCACGAACGTTCTCATCCTGACCATCCCACTTTCGAGGCGAATCCCGCATGTCGTCGACCCAGGACCACACCCGGCCCTCCCTAGATTCAAGCCAACGTGCTCCCTCGTCCACCGGCCTACCCCCGGTCTCAAGCCCCGGACACGGCCCCCGCCCCGTCCGCGCCGACCGAGGCTCCACCCTCACCTGCAAGACCTGGCAGGCCGAGGCCGCCCTCCGCATGTTCATGAACAACCTCGACCCCGACGTCGCCGAACGGCCCGACGACCTCGTCGTCTACGGCGGGCGCGGGCAGGCGGCTCGCAACTGGGCCTGCTTTGACGCCATCTGCGCAACACTCCGCCGCCTCGAACCCGACGAGACGCTCCTCGTTCAATCCGGCAAGCCCGTCGGTGTCGTCCGTACGCACGCCGACGCCCCGCGCGTCCTCATCGCCAACAGCAATCTCGTCCCCCACTGGGCCACGCAGAAGCACTTTGACGACCTGGCCGCCAAGGGCCTCATGATGTACGGCCAGATGACCGCGGGCTCGTGGATCTACATCGGCACCCAGGGCATCCTCCAAGGCACCTACGAGACCTTCGCCGAACTCGCTCGGCAGCATTACGCTGCGGAAGGCGGCACGCTCGCCGGCAAACTCTGCGTCACCGGCGGCTGCGGCGGCATGGGCGGGGCTCAGCCCCTCTCCATCACGCTCAACGGCGGGACGTGTCTCATCGCCGACGTCGACCACACCCGCCTCGAGCGTCGCGTCGAGACGCGATACCTCGACGAGATCGACGAGGACCTCGACGACGCCATCGACCGCGCCCTTCGGTACAAGATGGACCGCGTCGCACGCTCCATCGGCGTCAATTGCAACGCGGTCGAGATGCTCGAACGCCTTCTCGAACGCGGCATCACGCCCGACTGCCTCACCGACCAGACCTCGGCCCACGACCCGCTCACCGGCTACGTCCCCCTCGAAATGACCGCGGAAGAAGCCAAGATCTTCCGCCAGCGCCACCCCGAGGAGTACACCCAGCGAAGCCTCGCCACCATCGCCCGCCACGTTCGCGCCATGCTCGCCCTCCAAGCCCGCGGCGCGATCACCTTCGACTACGGCAACAACATCCGTCAGCGAGCCCTCGACGAGGGCGTCGCCAACGCCTTCGACTTCCCCGGCTTCGTCCCCGCCTTCATCCGCCCGCAGTTCTGCGAAGGCCGCGGCCCCTTCCGCTGGTGCGCCCTCTCCGGCGATCCCGAAGACATCTACACCACCGACCGCGAGCTGCTCAAACTCTTCCCCAAGAACGCAGGCTTGCAACGCTGGCTCAACCTCGCCCGCGAACGCGTCGCGTTCCAAGGCCTTCCCGCCCGAATCTGCTGGCTCGGCTATCAGGAACGCGACAAAGCAGGCCTCCTCTTCAACGACCTCGTCAAAACCGGCCGCGTGAAAGCCCCCATCGTCATCGGCCGCGACCACCTCGACTGCGGCTCGGTCGCAAGCCCCAACCGCGAAACCGAAGCCATGAAGGACGGCACCGACGCCGTCTCCGACTGGGCCCTCCTCAATTTCGCTGTCAACATCGCCTCCGGTGCGAGTTGGGTCTCCTTCCACCACGGCGGCGGCGTCGGCATCGGCTATTCGCAACACGCCGGCCAGGTCGTCGTCGCCGACGGCACCCCCGAAGCCGCCGCCCGCATCAAACGCGTCCTCACCAACGACCCCGCCATGGGCGTCTTCCGCCACGCCGACGCCGGCTACGAAGAAGCGATGCTCTGCGCCAAACAACGCGGCGCGGATATCCCGATGTCTTGACGCCTCCCCCGCCCCCGGCGGGGGAGGTGGCCGAGCGCAGCAAGGCCGGAGGGGGGCTTGTCGTTCTTGGTACGATCAAGCCCCATGAATCCCTCCTCCCTCTCCATCATCCGCGCCGCAGCAAGCGAATCGCTCTTCGACGAAGAGGGCCAACCGCTCACGCTCACCCTCACCGATCCCGTCGAATCGTCCGAATCCGATCCCGACCTTTCCGAATTGCTCGCCGCGTGCTCGGGGTTCAAGCTCGGACTCTGGGAAGACATGAATTTCGTCAAGACTCGTTACAGCGGGACAGGCGATTTTCTCGACTCGTTCTTTCCCGACTGGATCGAACTCTGCATGGAAGCGACCGGAGACGACTACGTTCTCGAGTTGCCACCCGTCGGCTCAGAAGGCCAGCCTGGCCCCGTGTGGTTCGTCTGCCATGATCCTCCAGCCATCGTTCTCATCGCGAACACGCTCGCCGAGTTCCTGGAAATCTTCTTCGATCGATTCCGCAAGGTTCGTCGGTACGCCAATACCGCCCTCGACGACGCATTCGACCTCGCGATGAAAATGTGGGATAACGACATGCGAGGCGTGCCGTCCTCCAAGGCCGCAAGCTCCCCTGATCCCGAACTCCAGGCACTCAGCCGCAAGCTCGGCCCCAAAGCATGGATCCACGACACGCGATCCATGCAGCCTCGCCAAGGTTTCCAATGGGAGATCACCGAGGAATACGAACCCGTCCAGTTCGTTGAAGAGTATCGCGTCCGTGGCGGACCGACCGACTGATCCCTCACCCCTCCACCAAAAACTTCCCCGCCAGCTTCGGATACCGCTTCCGCATCTCCCCCTCATCATCAAAATCAAACTCCGCCCCCGCCGGCTCCTTCGGCTGCTTGACGTTCCGCGGGATGGCCTTCCCCGCCACCTGCTCGTACACGTCCGGCGCGACATACCAAAGCGATTCAAACTCGCAGATCCCATCGTCACTCAGCCCCATCGGCGCCGCCGCCAACGAATCCGGCGATGCGAGCGCCGCGTCATACGTCTTCTTTCCAGTCCCAATCAGCCAATTCCGGAAGTACTCAAACCCGTCGTCCGAGCACCCCCCCGCCATCAGGTACGCCGCGCCCCACAGGTCCCACCGGTACGCCGCATTGCGCAACTCGCGCAACACCGTGTCAAACCCCGCGATCTCCACGGGCTCAAGTTCGCCCAGAGCCTCGGCGAGTGCCTCGCACATCGCTTCCTGATCGTTCTTCCCAGCCTTCCGTGCCGTATCAATCAGAGACCAAAACTGTTCATGGTTCATCGCCGATTCTAGCAAAGAGACGATCGCGCAAGCGGTCGATGGTCCCGGCCCCGGCTCACGCCCGCTTCCTCGCTGTCACATCCAGGTTCGTCACATAGTCCGCAGGCCCCGTCCCAGGTGGCAACTGCCCGACCACCTTCACGAACAGCGGGTCCGACGCGTTCACCAACGTCTCCACATACCCCGCCTTCGCCGTCATCACGATGTCCACCAGCCCCGCTGCAACCGCCATCTCCCGCGTCTCTTCCGCTGACACCGCACCCGCGATGCACCCGATCAACGCCTCCACATCCCCCTTCACCGCCGCAGGCAAAGGCCGCAGCAACGCCAGATCCGATACCGCCACGCGACCGCCGGGTTTCAAGACCCGCGCAATCTCCCGCCACACCCGCGCCTTCTCCGGCGAGAGGTTCAGCACACAATTCGAGATCACCACATCCACCGACCCATCCGCCACCGGCAGATTCTCAATCTCGCCAAGACGGAACTCCACATTGTCCAAGCCCGTCCGCTCGCGATACGTCGCCGCGTTCCGCCGCGCCCGCGTCAACATATCCGGCGTCATATCCACCCCGATCACCCGCCCGCTCGCCCCAACCCGAGGCCCCGCGATAAAGCAGTCAAACCCGCCCCCCGCGCCAAGATCCAGCACCACCTCGCCCGGCCTCAGCGACGCCATCGCCGTCGGATTCCCGCACGACAACCCCAGATTCGCCCCCTCCGGCGTCGCCGCAAGCTCGCCCGTCCCGTACCCGATCGCCGCCGCGAGCGCATCCGCAGAGAGCGACGTAGGCCCGCAGCACCCGCCGCCCCCGCCGCACGAACCACCCGTCCGCGCGATCTCCCCATACCCCTCGCGCACCTTCGTCCGCGTGTCGTCCGCCGCCGCCACGCTCGCCGTCTCCGCAGCCGGCGTGCAACACGAATCGCCGCAACATTCACGCTTTGCCATGTTCAATCTCCCGAAAGTGACCCCGGAATCGTCTCGATGAACGCTCGAATCTCATCCCGCACCCGCCGATAGTGCCCCATCGCCTCTTCATCCGTCGTCGCTGCTTTCGCAAGCCGAGGCGGATCATCAAACCCCACATGCACCACCCGCGCCCCGGTAAAGACCGGGCATGCTTCATGCGCCGAATCACACACCGTCACCACCACGTCAAACTTCATGCCCAGGTCCTGCGGCCGCTTCGACGTGTGGGTCGAAATGTCCACCCCCGCCTCCCGCATCGCCGCCACCGCCCGGGCGTTCATCCCGTGCGGGTCCGTCCCGGCTGAGTACGCCTCAACCTCGCCCGCTTTCAACGCCTTCGCCCACCCCTCCGCCATCTGACTCCGGCACGAGTTCCCCGTGCACAGGAACATCACCTTCATCCGCTCAGCAGCACCCATCGCACGCTTCCCCAGAACAGCTTCGCTCCATCGACTCCGCCAAAGCCCGAAGCTTCGCCGCCACCTGCGTCGCCCGCACGGTGTACGTCACACTCCGCCCCGCTTTGTCCGAGTCCAGCACGCCCGCCGACGCCAAGAGCGCCAGGTGCCGCGACACGACCGAAAAATCTACATCGCAGCACTCTGCCACCTCCGTCACCGTGCACCCCCGCCCGCACTTGATCATGCACGCCAAAAGCCGCACCCGCGTCGGATCGCTCAGTGCTCTGAACAACTCCGGGTCCAGCAGCGTGTCGATCTTCCCCTTCCTCCGCCCCGCCTGCCGCGGCGTCGAAGGCCTCGCCTTGTCTTTGCTCACTTGCGTCATTATGCAAGTATAACGACGCTTCAGGTCGGATCAACCGGGGTGCCACGGCCCGTCCGCATCGGCGGTCCGTGCTCCTGTTCACTCTACCCCACACTCCGGACACCGCGCTCCCGTCAGCCCACGCTTGTCATACCCGCACGCCCAGCACACCGTCGCCCCAAGTCGAGTCTTCCGCCACACCAACACCACCACCGCGCCCCCCAACCCCGCCACCATCCACAGCGGCACAAACACCAGAGTCCGCGTCGAGTCCCAGATCACCCGAGGCCACCACCACACATCCACCCGCGACAACTCCCCCTGCCACCGAATCGGCAGCCGCGCCGCCCGCTGATGCCGCTCCGCGTACATCGCCCCGCCATTCGACACCATCACCACCGTCTTGTCGCTCTTCCACCCCGCCACGCCAACGATCGACCACGCCCACACCGCAATCAACCCCGCCAACGCCGCCACTATCACCCCCCTGATGCCACGACTCTTCCGGCGCGTCATGATCACACCCGCTTCAGCCCCATCACAAAGCACAAAAACATGTGAGCCGCAAGCCGCGCCGTCCGCCCGCCCTCATCATGCCTCGGGCAAAGCTCCATGATGTCAAAGCACACCGCCTCCCCCGACGCTGCAAGCTGCGTCAGCGTCCCCGCCACCTGCTGCGTCGGCACTCCCGTCGGGTTCATCGCTGAAACCCCCGGAGCACTCGACTGGTCGAACACATCCAGATCCAAGCTCACAAACGCCGCATCCACCCGCGCCGAGGGACCGCCCCGCAGCGGCTTCCCATTGATCGCCCCCCCCTTGCTCGCGAAATACTCCACATGCTCCCGGCTATTCACAAACGACGACGCCCCCACGCAATTCAGAGGCCCGATCAAACAGTCCTCCATCAGTCGCCGGAACGGCATCCCGCTCCCCGCCTCGCTCCGCACATCCAGGTGCGCGTCAAAGTAAACCCCGCCAAACACCGCGCCCGGCCTCTTCTCCCGCACATGCACCACCGCCGCCCGCACAAACGGATACGTCAGATCATGCCCGCCCCCCACCGCGATCGGAAATAGCCCCGCCCGATGCAACGCCAGCGCCGCCTCCGTCACCCGCCGATGCGTCTCGTTCAGCGCAGCCTCTCCCTCCCCCTCCGCCGGCACCACATCCCCCGCATCAAACACCACGGGCCAATCAAACCCATGCGGCTCCGCCACCCCATACTTCGCCAACGCCCCCCGAAACGCCGTCGGCCCCTCCGCAGCCCCGGGCCTCCCACCGTTCATCCGCACGCCCAGATCATCCGGCAATCCAATCAGCCCCACACGACACCCCGCCATCGAATCCCGCCGAATCCGCGACGCAAACCGCGACGACGAAATCCCCTCAGGCCAAACCCCAGGTCGAACATGCGGAATAGGTCCCATTTCTGATTTCCCTCTTCATTTGGCCATTTGGCCATTTGAACATTTGGCCATTTCTCACCGCCCCCGCCCTTTCGGATCCAGCCTCTCCCTCAACGCCTCACCTACAAAGTTCAGCGAGAGCAGCGTCACCGCCAGCATCACGCACGGAAACACCAAAAGCCACCAGTGCGACCGGTACGGGTTGAGCTCCGGCAACGCGTCCGCGCACAGCGTCCCCCAACTCGGCAGCGGCGGCTTCACACCCATCCCGAGGAAACTCAGAAACGACTCCTGCAAAATCGCCTGAGGCACCATCAGCGTCGCGTACACGACAATCGGCCCCACCAAGTTCGGCAACAGGTGCCTCACGAAGATCCGCGTCGGCGACGCCCCCACCGCCCGCGCCGCATCCACAAACGGCCTCGCCTTCAGCGAAATCACCTGCCCACGGATCACCCGCGCCATCGTCAGCCAACTCACCCCGCCGATCGCCGCAAACAGGAGCGTCAGATCAATCGCCGTCCGCGGCAGCGGCAGTTCCCGCGGCGGATGCAACTCCGACGCTTTCTTCTCAAGCTCCACCCGAGCCTCACGCCCTCCATCCACACCCTGCGCCACCACCCACGCACGCCGCTCGCTGTTGCGGTTCACGTAGTTGTCCACCATCGCATCGCTCGCCACCGCCAGCAGCACCACCAGCAGCACCGTCGGCAACCCGTACATCACATCGACGATCCGCATCATTACCGAATCCACCCGCCCCCCGACATACCCCGCCACCGCCCCGTACGTCACGCCGATGAACACCGCCACCGCCGACGCCCCAAGCCCCACGAGCAGCGAGATCGCCCCCCCGACCAAGAGTCGCCACAGCAGACTCCGCCCCAGCACATCCGACCCCAGCCCAAACGAAGGCCACCGCGCCCGCATCGCCGCCCGCATCTCCGGCACCTCCGTCGACTCAAGCGCCCCCACGCTCACCCCATGTTCCGCCGCGATCTCTTTCCGCACCGCTTCCGAGAGAGCCCGATCCCGCTGCCGAGCCGTCACATCACTCAAGGCCCGCTCGCCCCACCACACAGGCCCCATCCGCGCAAAACCCGTCTCCCCGGCTGCATACCGCCCCTCGCCACCACCGCCAACCCCCCAAGGCAGCGTCCCCACACACACGAAAACCATCAGCGCGAGCAAAACCCCCGGCACCCACCCCCGCGCCACTCGGAATCGCTTCACGCCGCTCAACACTGGTCGGAGATTAGGCGGCCCCGCACCGCAACTCCGAATCCGCCAGCCCCAACGATGCTCTGGCCCCAACGGGGCCCAACAAGAAAGCCCAGGCCGTAAGGCCTGGGTTTCCGCCGCAACGATGCATAAACCCCAACGGGGCGACACACCTTTCGTGCACCGGGCAAAGTGTGCCCGCGAATGTGCAGCCCCCACACCGCAATCGCCGAAAACTCCGCTCCCTCCGCGGAGCACACCCTTGCGCACCTTCGTTCATTCTCTCGCGTTGTCCTTCGTCATCGCCCTGCTCGCCGGCTGTTCCAGCACGCCGCGCACGCCCGACGCCACCTTCACCGCCGCCGCCACCCACGCCTTCGACTCCCCCGCCGACGCCTGCCTCGTCCTGCTCGACCCGCAGACAGGCCGCTCGCGCGTGATGAACCCCGAGCGTGCAAGTCAGCGGTTCTCCCCCGCCTCAACCTTCAAGATCCCAAACGCCCTCATCGGCGTCGACACCGGCGTCATTCCCGACGCTGACCACGTCATCAAGTGGAACGGCACCCAGCACGAACGCGAAGCCAACAACCACGACCACTCGCTCCGCTCCGCCATCCGCGTCTCCGTCGTCTGGTACTTCCAGGAACTCGCCCGTCGCGTCGGCGAGTCGCGCATGCAAGCCGCCATCAACGCCCTGGACTACGGCAACAAAGACATCTCCTCAGGCCTCACCACCTTCTGGCTCCGTGGCTCCATCCGCATCTCCGCGAACGAACAAGTCGCCTTCCTCCGCAAACTCCACGAAGGCACGCTCCCAGTGACCCCGCGCACCACCGCAATCGTCAAAGACTGCATGATCCTCGCCCAAGCCCCCACCTGGACCTACCGCGGAAAAACCGGCACCTACAGCGGCCCCGTCGACGGCATCAACGCCGACCTCGGCTGGTTCGTCGGCTGGATCGAGAAGGGCGGCCACACCCTCATCTTCGCCGCCAACGACCAAACCAAAGGCACCACAGGCCCCGAAGTCCGCGCCAAAGTCGAACAAGCCCTCATCGAACTCGGCGAACTCCCGCCCGACTGGCAACAACACGAACGCGAAGTCCCGCTGCCCTGATCGCTCCTCCTGTCAATCTGGCAGCCCCGCGCTCCCACCCCCCACCCCTGACAGCCACCATTTCCCCC
>CALROI020000033.1:0-14448 GCA_943369765.1 Phycisphaera mikurensis NBRC 102666
AAGGAGCTTCGTGCGCAGAAAAAGGTCCTTCGTTGTGCAACGAAGGAGCTTCCTGCGAAGGTTTTGCTCCTCCGCTCAACACTTATGGAGCAAAGTTGCACCCCTCCGCCCCTCCGCAGCACACCGCCGGACCTCCGAGGCACACCTCCCAAGCGCAGAAGCACACCGCCGGACCTCCGAACCCCACCGCCGAACATTCCCCGTGGTGCCTCGGAGGAGCATGGTTCAACGACGTTGCTCCTCCGTGGTGCACCGGACGATCAGAGGAGAACGCCGATCCCCCGCCCCCCCCCCGCGCCGCTCTACGGCTTCACCTTCTCAAACCCCGCCAGCAGGTTCATCAGCACGTACGGGTCCGCCGGCTTGGCCAAGTGGTGATCAAACCCCGCCTCCTGGGCCTTGCGTTTGTCGTCGTCCTGACCCCAGCCTGTCACGGCGATCAAGATCATCTTCGTGTCCCACGCCTGGGCTTTCATCCGGCGGCACGCCTCGTAGCCGTTGAGTTTGGGCATCCCGATGTCGCACAGCACCACATGCGGCCGGAACTCCCTTGCCGCGGCCACGGCCTCTTCGCCGTCGTGGGCTGTGCGAACCGTGTTGCCCATCACCTTCAGGAGCATCGCCAACGTCTCGGCGGCGTCCTTGTTGTCGTCCACCACCAGGATGCGCAGGTCGGAGGTCGGCGTGGCCCCCTGTCGCCCCCCGTCGCCATCGTCGCGGGCCGGGCGCGCATAGGTCTTCTCCACGACGATCGGCAGGCGCACCAGGAACTCGCTCCCCTTGCCCGGCCCTTCGCTCCTCGCCTCGACGCTCCCGCCGTGCATCTCCACCAGCCGCTTCGCCAGGCACAGGCCGATGCCCAGCCCGCCCTGCGACCGCGACAACGCCCCCTCGACCTGCGAGAACATCTCGAAGATGGTCGGCAGTTTGTCGGCGTGGATGCCGATGCCCGTGTCCTTCACCGACACCACCACGTCGCTGCCTTGTACCTCGGCCCGCAGCTCGATGCGGCCGCCTCGATCGGTGTACTTGGCGGCGTTGTTGAGCAGGTTCATGAAGACCTGCGCCAGCCGTATCAGGTCGGCGTCCACGATCACGGGGGCGGGCCGCAGCTTCACCGTCAGTTGGTGGCCCATCTCCTCGATCAGCGGGCGGCTGGTCTCGACAGCCCCCTGAACGATCTTCGCCAGTTCGACGTGCTCGCGCTTCAGCTCGATCTTTCCCTGGTTGATGCGGCTGACGTCCATCAGGTCGTCGATGAGCCGGGTCATCGCCTGCGTCTGCCGGTCGATGACATCCCGCGCCCATTGCAACTCCGGGTCGACCGGGCCTTTGATGCGCAGGAACTCCACGGCGGCCCGCACCGGGGCCAGCGGGTTGCGGAGTTCGTGGGCGAGCGTCGCCAGAAACTCGCTCTTGCGGCGGTCGGTCTCTCTCAATGCCGCCTCGGCCTGCTTGTGCTCGGTGATGTCAGCGCGGATGGTCACATACTGGTACGGCTTTCCCTCCTCATTGAGGAACGGCACGATGGTGGTGTCCACCCAGTAGAAGGAGCCGTCCTTGGCAAGGTTCTTGATTTCCCCTTGCCACGCGCGGCCGTGCGAGATCGTCGTCCACAGGTCGCGGATGAACTCCTTTGCATGGAAGCCGGAGTTCATGATGCGGTGGTCCTCTCCCAGCAGCTCTTCTCGCGAGTACTTCGAGATCGTACAGAACTTGTCGCTCACGAACGTGATCCGGCCCTGCGCATCGGTGATGGTCACGATCGCGTGCACGTCGAGTGCGGTCTTCAATTGGGCGACCTCCTTGAACGAAGCGTGAAGCGCCTCAGCGGCTTGCTTGCGTTCGGTCACGTCCCGGAACACCAGCACGCCGCCGACGATCTGGCCATCCTTGCTTCGGATCGGGGCGGCGCTGTCGTCGATGGGCCGCTCCGTGCCGTCCTTGGCGATGAGAATCGTGTGATTCGCCAGCCCGACGATGACGTGTTCCTTCAACGCCCTCGTCACCGGGTTCTCGACTGTCAGGCGGGTATCCTCGTTCACGATGCGGAGCACGGCGTCGAGCGGCTTGCCCAGCGCCTCGGCGCTCGTCCAGCCGCACAGCGACTCGGCCACGGGGTTCATGCTCGTGATGCGGCCCACGGTGTCGGTGACGATGACCCCATCCCCGATGCTGGCGAGCGTGGTGTGCAGGAGTTCGCTCTGCTCGGCCATGGTCCGCTGGTGCCGGATGATGGCCCCGCTGACCGCCACGCTGATCACCACGGCGAGGAGGCCGCCCACGACGAGCAGGATCAGGGTGAAGGCCTCGATGGCCTCCACATCGCGCAAGGTCGAATCCAGGCTGGCGTCGTGGCCCTGCGTCGCGTCCACCTGCAATTCGGCATTCAGGAAATTCTGCACCCCGAGGCGGAGTTCGGCCAGATGTTGCCAGTCCTCTTGCTTGAGCGGGCGGTCTTTGGAGTTCAGAACGTGCGCGCCAAAGTCCCTGAACTCCCGCCAGAGGGCCGTAAAGCGGGCCGCAAGTTCGCGCTGGCGGTCGGTGCTGGCGAGCCGTTCGTACTCGGACAGATGGCGTTCGACTTCGGCGGCGTGCTTCTGGGCCTCCGTGCTGAACTTCGGGTCGTCGATCTGGGCGAACGTCCGCACGGCCAGACCAAAGCCGATCACGTTGATTTCCAGCTCCCTCGCCGCCGCGCTGCGGGGCCGGGCGACGCTCGACTGCTCCTGCACGAGCCCTTCGACCGACCGCACCCGCACGAGGACCATCGTGCAGGCCAGCACGAGCAGGAGCGTCAGCGTCCCGAAGCCCAGCCACAGCTTGAACGCGGTCGTCATCCCCGCGGCGGCTGGCTTGGGTCGGATTGGCAAGGGTCTTTACTCATTCATCGAGGGTTGTCCCGCGCCGGCACCCAGCACCGGCGCACCCCGACCGCGCAGGCCGGGAGAACTCAAAAGCAGCATAGATACTTCCCCCGTTCCGGCGATGAAGGGCGCAGGGTCGCCGTTCAAATAGGGGAAGTGTGCTTGGTTGGGACTTTCGGGCGGGTGGCACGACTGTCGCTCTCCTCTCGGGGTTCGTTGGTCTCCTTCGGCAGCGTTGGGCACGCCAAGATCGAAGGCGGGGGTGCCACAACCCGCCGCTTCGGCTGGCCATGGGTCGAGCCCTTACCCCACCCCACACGGCACGAGCAACGTCGGATCTGGATCAGACGCCCACCCTCGGCGCGACCTCCGAACGCAGCTTCATCGACCCCGACCCCCGGGCCGCGTCCGGCACCGTGTCGTACCGCGTCAAAGCGGTGCGCGGGGCGGACAACTCGGCCTGGGCCCAGCCGATCTTCTTCGCCATCGGCGGCGGGTCGGGTGTGGCTGCGATGAACAGCTACGTGATCGGCACGGTCGCCCGCGCGGCCTGATCGCACGAATGCTCAATGACAAGGGCCCGGGCGCGAAGACGCCCGGGCCTTTATCGTTCGCGGAGGTGCGCCAGACCTTGTGGAGCGAGAGACCTTGACCAGCGTGAGACAAGTTCCGATGTCGCACGATCGCAGCTCATGCTGTAGCCGTGCCACGATCGCTCGAATGGGAGAGTTCCTACTCTTCTTTCATGAGAAACACAGGGATTTCCGAAGCGACGGCCGAGCCGACAGCTCCCGCTCCGCACGCACAGGGAGTACCCCATCCGGCCGGGATCATGGCGATCGCGTGGGGGCTGGGTCTGTGTGCGGTGGTGGCGGTCCGATTCCGAAGTGACTGGGAGGTGTATCGGGGTCTGCACCAGTGGCTCGCCGAACGCGGCGTTTCTGACTTTATCCGCAACCTCGATAGTCTGATTCTCCTTGTCGCTGCAGCGTTCCTTGGTGGCTGGCTCGTCGCGAAGTGGGCGGGCGGCTCGGTGGTCGGGCTGCTGGGGTTGCGACGCGGACGCCGCGGGTGGGTATCGATGACGCTCATCTCGCTGCTGCCAATGCTCGTTGGCGGCCTCGTTCTGGGGTGGCAGCGGTGGAAGCCGGAGACAACATTTGACGGGGTGGTCGCGAGATTCGTCGGCGGCGTTCTGCGCGCTGCCGTCAGCGAGGAACTGCTCTTTCGTGGTTTGCTCGTGGGCGTGTGCGCCGCGGCGATCGGGTGGCGAGGCACGCGATTCTGGGGCAATGCCCTCGCCGCCGCACTGCTCTTTGCCGTGACTCATGTGTCCTGGAACGCTCAGGGGTTCGCGAACGGCTGGCCAACGCTTCTCGTGACCGGCGCGGGCGGCGTGTGGTACGCGTGGCTGCTGTCGCGATGGGGATCGCTGTGGGTGCCGATGGTGCTGCACGCGGGGATGAACCTTGGGTGGATGCTGGCCGCGACGGGCGGCGGAGCTGGCGGTGGCGGGTGGATCGAGAACCTGCTGCGCGGCGCGACCATCACCATCGCGACATGGTGGACTATCCGCGCCACCCGAAGCACAACCCGCATGATGTGATTGCGCCGGGCGACCCTGCTCCCGCGTGTGCATGTCGAGGTGGGGCGGCAATGCTCGCGCCAACGCTGGGAAAGCACATCGCCGAACGGAGGGCGAGCGAATGTCCGCCGCCGCGTTGCAACGACGATGCGCCTTCGAGCAGGACCAGTGTCGCAGCGGTCGCGGCTTAGCGGCGGACTTCGACGCCCGGCCAGAGATTCTTCGCCGCAGCGGCCCCGGCGTCGGTCACGCGCGTGCCGCGGAGGTGCAGCGAGGTGAGGGCTCGCACGCCCGTGCCCGTGCGGGTCAGCTGTTGTAGCCAGGCGTCCGTCACCGGCGTATCCCAGAGCATGAGCGCGGTCAAACCCGTCAGGCCGGTGCCCGCGCCCGCGATGTGTCCGAGTCCCGCGTCTGTGATCGGCAGCTTGTAGAGGTAGAGTTCGGAGATGTGCTTGAGCCCGGTGTCCGCGCGGGCCAGATCAAAGAGCCCCGCATCCGTCACGTTCGTGCCGCCGATGTCCAGGATGGTCAGAGCGCCCAGGCCCGTGCCGGCCCGCGCGAGGTCGGCAAGCCCGGCGTCGGTCACTTTCGTGCCGCCGACGTTGAGCGCCGTCAACGACGCCAGGCCCGCCCCCACCCGCGCCAGTTCGCGCAGCCCGGCGTCGGTCACGGACGTGCTGTTCACGTTAAGCTTGGTCAGGCGACTGAGTCCAGTTCCGTCCCGGGCGATCTCGCGCAGCCCCGCGTCCGTCACCGCAGCCTGGACGAGGTACAGCGTGGTCAGGCTTGTGAGGCCCGTGTCCTTGCGAGCCAATGCCGACAGCCCGGTATCCGTCACCTGTGTCTGGCCCAAGTCGAGCGTGGCGAGCGCCTTGAGCCCCGTCTCCGCACGGGCGATCGACGCGGCACCAGCATCGGTGAGTTTCGTGCCGTAAAGGAAAAGCGCCGTCAGTTGTCGCAGCCCCATGTCCGTCCGGGCCATGGCCGCAGCGCCCGCATCGGTCACCCGCGTGAACGCGAGATTGAGCGTGGTCAGATTCGTGAGGCCGGTCTCTTTGTGCGTCAGCGCCGCCGCCGCCACATCGGCCACGGGCGTGCTGGCCAGACCGAGCGTGACGAGGTTCCGCAGGCCGGTCTCCGTGCGAGCGATCTCCACCACGCCGGCGTCGGTCACCCGCGTGAAACTCAGGTCAAGCGTGGTCAGGGCACTGAGCCCAGTGTCGGTGCGGGAGAGCGCCTTCATTCCCGCATCCGTGACCTGCGTGCGGAATAGGCTCAGCAAGGTCAGCCGCGTGAGCCCCGTGGCGGGGTCGGCGAGCCACGCCGCGCCGGTGTCGGTGATGGGCTCGCTGCTGAAGTTCAGTTCAGTGACGCGGGCGAACTCGGCGGGGCCGAGCGCGGCGTCCGCAGGAAGCTTGAGGTGCTCGCGGACCCTGGCTTCAATCACCAAACGTTCCTCGGCGGAGATCGCGGCTGCCTGCGGCGCGGCGTTGCGCGGGATGGCCACGGAAACTGGAGCTGACGGCATACACCCACACCCAACAGCGCATGCGGCCAGCATCGCCCAAGCGGTTCTCATGAACGAATTGTACTCCGCCCCAGCCCCGACCCCAAACGAACCGCGTGCTCGCGCGGGGTGCAGCGTGCCGAGGTCTTCTTTGTACGCACCGCCGGCCGGCTCCACCACCTCCGAGCAAAGCAGGCAGCGACACGGCCGCGTGCCGCTCCATCGGCAGCGTCACGCGCGGCGAGCCGACGCTGAGCTTCGAATCGGACAAGGGCGGGATGCAGGCCCACTACCTCTCGCGCTGGGTGAGCACGAGCGGAGCGATCGGGCCGTGGAGCGCGACGGCGAGCGCGACGGTGGCGGCGTAGGGCCTCAACTACCGTGCGGATCGTCGGGCCGCAGAGTGCCGGGTAGCGCGGCGTCAATCATCGTCGTCGGCTTTCTTGCCCTGGTCGCCGCCGGACTCCTTGCCGCCCTCGTTCTCGCCCAGTTGCAGCACGGTGCCGATGAGTGGGAGCGTGGTGGTCTGTGTCGTGGGGTTGTAGTTGCGCACCATGCCCGCAGCCCAGGCCCCGGCAATGACGAGAAAGACCAGCGCGATGATCGGCTTGGTGGACGTGATCGCATCGGAGGGCTCGGCGCGCTTCTTGCCGTGGATCATGCTCAGCGTGATGTTCTCGCGGTGGCGGATGGTGTGCAGCGCCACGCCCAGCACGTGCACGACGATGAATCCCACCGTGACCCACGCGAGGATCTCGTGGAGGTCCTTCACGCTTTCGTTCCCTTGGCCCAACATGATGCCGGTGACGGCCATCGCCAGCACCAGCACGAGCAGCGCGAAGATCGCCAGCGCCGAGCCGGGGTTGTGCCCGATGTAGCGCTTGCCGCCGCCGACGAGCGTGCCCTTCATGTACTCGATCACCGCGGCGGGCCCGAAGAGAAAGGTGCCGAACCGGGCGTAGCGCGTACCGGCGATGCCCCAGATGACGCGGAGGCAGACCATGAGAGCGATGGTCAGCCCGATGATCGCGTGGTACGGAAAGAGCGGGCTATCTTCGCCAAGCGCGAGCGCGATGATGGCGGCAGCGATGAAGCCGCCCGAGAGCAGCCAGTGGAAGAAGCGGGTGGGAAGATCCCAGATGAGGACGCGGTTCATGGGAGGCTCCTTGGGCAGCCCCGATGCGGAGCCGCAAATGTGATGCCGCTCGGGACGCAAACACGCCCGAGTGCCACACCATGCGTCCCGACAACCACGACCCCAGTCATCCTCGTCAACCCGGCACGCTGAGGCTTGGGCGAGAATAGAAGACCAACGAGTCCGCCGTAGTATAGCGTCCGCCACAACCACACTCGTTTGAAGCAAATCCACGCCGACCCGCCGCGCCCGACCCGCGGGCGTGCTCGGGGCCGAGGTGTGGGTGAAGTTGGTTGACGCGGATCAGCCCGCGCCGACCGACCCCGCCGCGCTCACGTTCCCGAACATGACGACCAAGCCGAGTTTCCGCGCTGAGTTCAAGGCGGGCGAGGGGGGGGCCGCCGTCTCCATGGCCCGTTGGGCCAACACGCGCAGAGAAAGGGGGCGGCAATCGGAGATCACGACGGCGAAGGTGGTGGCGGTCCCATTCAGGCTGCCGCCCGCAGGGAGGCGGAAATGGTCGCGTGAGGAGGGAAGTGGCGATGGGCGGGGAGGGGGATAGCATGGGCGCATGCTGACCTCCATGCTGTGTGCTTTCCTCGCCATCCCCGCCGCCAATCCTCAACCGCCCTCCACCACCCCCGAACCCCCCACCTCCGAAGCACAGCAGCAGCAACTCTGGGCCGCCGACCGCGACGCGCGGCTCGGCTGGTGGCGCGAGGCTCGCTTTGGGATGTTCGTCCACTGGGGGCTCTACTCACCCGCCGGCGGCAACTGGAACGGCACCGTCTACAAGCAGCACTACGCCGAGTGGATCCAGAACTGGGCCGCCGTCCCTTGCGACGAGTACGCCCGCCAGATGAAACCCCTCTTCAAGCCCGCGAAGGGATACGCCGATCAATGGGCCGACCTCGCCAAGGACGCCGGGATGCGATACGCCGTCCTCACCGTCAAGCACCACGAGGGATTCACACTCTTCAACTCGCGCGAGCCGTACTCGCTCAACAACGACATCACCGGCGGCACGAACATCTCGCCGGTGGGCCGCGACCTCGCCCGAGAGTTCGCCGACGCCATGCGGGCCAAGGGGCTCCGTGCCGGGTTCTACTACTCTCTCCTCGATTGGCAGCACCCCGGCGCGTACGACCTCTGCCTCCCCGCGTATCCCAGGTCGCCCGCCGGTCGCGAACACGCCGCCTACATCGCCTACGTCAAGGCCCACGTCCACGAACTGCTCACCAACTACGGCCCGCTCTGCACCCTCTGGTTTGATTTCTCCGACAAAGACCGCCAGGGCGCCGCCTGGGGCGCGGCCGAGCTCATGGCCGACATGCGCACCAGGCAGCCCCTGATCCTCGTCAACAACCGCCTGTACGACGGCCTCGAGAACAAGAAGGGCGACTACGGCACCCCCGAGAAGTACGTCCCGCCCACAGGGCTCCCCGGCATGGACTGGGAGGTCAACCACACGCTCAACGAGAGTTACGGCTTCAGCACGCACGACAACGGATGGAAGGACACCACCACCGTCGTCCGCCTCCTCTGCGACATCGTCTCCAAAGGGGGCAACCTCCTCCTCAACATCGGGCCCGACGCCGCGGGCAACGTCCCCGAGCCCGCCCAGCAAACCCTCCGCGGCGTCGGCGCGTGGATGCGCTCCAACAGCGAGGCGATCTACGGCACGACATCAAGCCCCTTCGAGCGCCTCCCGTGGGGACGGGCCACGCAGCGCAAGGGCGCTCTCTACCTCATGGTCTTTGACTGGCCAAGCGACGGCACCCTCATCGTCCCCATGCGCGGCGCGGTCAAGGCCGCCTCGATCCTCGGCTCCGCCGAGCCCGTCACGATCGCACGCGCCAAGAACCGCCTCGAACTCCGCCTCCCCTCCAAGCCCCCCCACCCCATCAACCCCCACTGCACCGTCATCAAGCTCGACCTCGCGAGCGAAGGCGCGGACGCGGTGCTGCCGTCTCCCTTCGCGATCTACGCCGACGCCGACGGCATCCTCACGCTCTCCGCGTCCCTCGCCACCCTCACCGGCCCCTCGCTCCGCATCGAACAGACCGGCGGAAAGGACGACCTCAAGCCCAACACCCCCAACATCGGCTACTGGAACGACACCACCGCCGCCGCGTCCTGGCCGCTCGTCATCCTTAACGGACAGGAGGGGCGGTACACGGTTGAGGCTGACCTCGCGTGCGCCGACGCCGCCGCGGGCGCGAGCGTCGTGCTCGATGTCTTCTCGCACACTCTCGCATTCACCGTCCCCGCCACCGGCGGCTGGGGAACTTACAAGACCGTCGACTTGGGCACGGTTACCCTCGCCGCCGACGAGGGCACACTCCACCTCCGCGCGAAGACCAAACCCGGCGAGGCCGTCGTCAACATCCGGGCGCTGAGGCTGGTCCCCGTCAAGAGATAGCCCGTCGGAACGACCCCGCCCGGGGGGGGGTGGGGGGGTGGGGGGGAGGGGCACTCATCCGTGTGTTCCGGAACCACGCCTAGGCCCACTGCTTCGACGCGTGCGCGTTCCCGACGCAGTCCCACGACCTCTCGCTGAGTGAGCACGAGCGGGGCCACGGGGCCGTCAACGGAGACAACGTCGGCCACGGTTGCCGCACGATCGACAGATGGTCTTGGCGCCGGCCGCGTTCGCCTCAAATGACTGATGCCTTGGAGTATCAGATTGAAGAACGAACTCTCGAATGGGCATAGAAGTACACCAGCCATGCATCGCAATCTCTCGTGGTACGCCTTGTTTCCCTTCGCGCTGATTGCGGGCTGTTCGAGCCCACCGGACACTGAGCCGGTGACTGTGCCCGCGAAAGTTCAGCCAGTCGTGAAGACCTCGGTCCGGATGGAGCCGTTCTCTGGCCTCATCGGTGGTCGCTGGAAGATGACCGCGCTGGCGGGCACGGACACCTACGACACCTGGCGCTGGGGACCGGAGCGGAACTCGATCCGAAAGATGACTGCAGGCACCGCGGCCAGCGGCGAGCCGTGGCACGGCATTTCCGTGTACTTCTGGCACCCAGGCCGCAAAGAGGTGCGCACACTCGGCGTGAGCCCCTTCGCTCGCGGCGTCAGCGAGGGCACGTTCACATTTGACGGCGAGAAAGCCAACGGCCTCGTCGATATGCACCAGACCATCGGCCACCGTGTGTTCGGCCGACGCTGGACCTTTGAGGGCCCGGACAGCTACCACGATGAATTGCTGGACAAGGTTCCCGAGGGCTTTTCGCTCCAGAACGAGTGGCGCCGCTTCCGCGTCGAGGTGGCCAGCGAGGACGAGCTCGCTGCGGAGCGCACACAGGTGGCCACGGCGAAGCCCTCCGAGTTCATCAAGCCCATCGAGCGGCTCTTCGGCCACACATGGGAGGGCAAGGCCGTGCCCGGGGTCGCTGCCGGACCGACCGCCGATACGCTGCGGACGCGCACCACCTTCGAGTACGTGCCGGACGCCGACGCGATCTACGGCCGCGTGCAAACGCTCGATCCCGACGGCACGCCTTCGCACGCGATGGACCTGTACCTCTACCACCACACCGGCGCAGGGGTGCTGCGCTGCCTCGCGCTCGCGAACAGCAACGACGGCGAGGGGATTGTCTACGAGGGTGATATCACGCCGGAAGAGAACGGACGCTCGCTCCGTATCGACCTCCGGGCGCACCGATCGAGCGGCGTCTCGACGATCGAAGCCCGGATCGACTTTGAGCCGCTCGGCAGCGTGCGCTTTCGAGCGTGGAGCACCCAAGGCAAGGATCGCACCTTGATCTTCGATCATGTCCAGTCTGAAGCCAAGAAGGAGTAGGCACGCCCTCGCACACCTTCTCGCGACGTAGGCTCGCGCGGGCAGCACGGCTCACGGACCAACGTCGCCCCAGCCCAGTGCCGAGAGGTGAGCCCGAGGAGTCCACGCCGAAAGGCCGCGCCCGGCCCGCGGGCGTGTTCGGGGCCGAGGCACGGGTGAATCCGGCGGATACCGAAGGCCCCGCGCCGACCGACCTCGCCGCGAGCGAGTCATTCCGAGCCGCGTGGTGAGCGTTTGGTCTTGCGTGGGCGGCGCGGGTTGGTGACCGCGCCGGATGGAACAGAGGCCTTCCTGGGTGCGGGCGTGGCCTTGGCGAGGGCCCGCAGCGTGCGTTGAAAGTGCTTGGACGCCCAGCGATCGTGGGACGCGGTGTTGGCCCGGATGTGCTTGGCCACGCTCCACGTCTTGCCGCACCACGCGAAGCGTCCGACCGCGAGCAGATCGGCCTCGGCCATGGCGAGGGCCCGCGCCCGCAGGGCCTGATGCGCGGCCTCAAAGTCCTTGAGCACGCGTGCGAGCGTGTGCGAGCGGCGTTTGAGGTAGATCGCGTGGTTCAGTTCGCGCGTCTCGGTCCACTTGAAGCCCGGCGCGGGGGGCGTCACTTTGGCGAGCGAATCGCCCAGGGCGCACCACCCCTCGCATCGCTGCGCCCAATCGGTCACGTGCGCCACGACGTCCTTGAGCGACCACCCGGCAGAGTTCACGCGTGACGTTGCCCACGCTCCGCGCGGCACGCGAGCGATAAACCCGAGGAGCCGTGCGTGCTCGGCGTCGATCTCGGCGATGAGTTCGCGGCGTGACAAAGCAGGCGGCATCACGGAGTGTACGAGCACGACGGCCACCTGACGGACTTACTGCAATGGACGCGGCTTGCGGGCCGGGCCCCACGGGCCGCTCTCGACAAACGAGTTCCACAGCGGCGCATCGCGCGCGATGTCGTAGGCCTTGCCGCACTCGGGGCACGTACCGGTGGGTTCGAGCGTCGAAACGTCGTACGCGCAGTGGGGACAGAGGCGTCCTTGTCGCTCACGCGCGAGGCGGCTGAGATGCCGCGTGCGATACACCCACAGCGGTTGCAGGACGACGATGGGAAACAAGGCGACGCCGACCGCTGCGCGCTTCCACCAACGCCGGTGCGGGAGGTTGAGCGGGTCATCCAGGACCATGTATGTTCCCGCGATCACAAAGCACGCGAGGGTCGCGAAGAGCAGCCACTTCCGCCCCCGCATCAGCATCGGCGGGCCGGGAGCAAACAGCACGTGCAGGCGCGAGAGCATGAACGAATCGTACCCAGCGAGCAACTGATGCCGCAACCGGGGGCGCTACGGGGCCTTGGTGTCGCGGTCATCTCCGTACCGCGCGCCCACGGCTTCCCACAGCACTTTGTCCTTCTCAATGTCGTAGGGCTTGCCGCATTCGGGGCATGTGCCCGCCGGGTCGAGCGTGGAAACGTTGTACGCGCAGTGCGTGCACAGACGACCCTGGGACTCGAGCAGCGCCTTTCGGATGGACCGCGTGCGAAAGAACCACCACGGCCAGACCACCAGGATCGGCAACAGGCCCGGCACCATCGCGCCGTAGCGATACGCGAACCCGCGCGGCACGCCCAGCGGCCTCCGAAGAATCGCCCACGCGACGGCGGCGAGCACAAGGAACGCGGACAGCCCAAAGAGCCACCACAGCCCGCGCCGCATCACCGGCGGAAAGACCTTCTTGTCGGATGACTCGGTCGTGGGCATGACGCCAAGAGGGTACACATCGGCTGCATACGACCCCGCCGCGCTCACGTTCCTGACCATGACGACCCGCCCAAGTTTCCGCGCCGAGTTCAAGGCGGGCGAGGGCGGCAAAATGGGGGGGCCGCCGTCTCCATGGCCCGCTGGATCAACACACGCGGCGAAAAGGGGCCGTGGTCGGAAGTCACGACGGCGACGGTGGCGGCTTAAGGCCGTGGCGCACCATCGCCGGTGCGTGCGTTGCTACTGAGCACAGCGGCCATCACCTGGGCGGTGGCCGCGCGTCTTCAGGCGGGCTTGGGGGAGTTCGTGAGGCCCTTCTCCCACGCGATCACGATCAGCCAGGTGATGCCCAGCCACGCGAAGATCGCCGGATACTGGTTCCACGCGGGCAGGTCCTTGCTGTGGATGGCGAACATGGTCAGCATGAACGCGCCGAAGAGGCCCGTGGCGAGACCGATGGACAGGTGCGTGAGCTGCACGCGCCAGCGCGGCATGAACGCGGCGGCGAAGGCCGTCACCGCGATGAGCCCCTCGGTGGCGGCGATGATGATCTGGCTGATGTGGGCCTTGAGCTTGATCGGGCCCGCCCAGCGTTCCTGGCCCTCGGGCGTGGAAAGGTCGGCCCCGAAGAAGCCGAAGAACCACGTCGAGACCGGGATGAACTGCTTGGGCACGCGGTCGGTCACGAAGCTGGGGACCAGCGTCCCGAACATCGCGATGAGCATGAACAGGCCCAGCAGGACCAGCAGGACGACGGGAAGGGTCGGTACGGGAAGTCTTGGCATGGCGTTCTCCGAGCGTTCGTCCTTTTACTCGGACTTGCCCGGCAAGGTTGCGGGCGAGACGGTCACCTTTTCAAACCAAGTGACGGCATCGGCCTTGGTCCACACACCCACGCCGCCGGGTTGGATGATCGCCGCATCGGCCACGTCGAGCACCGCCGCTCCATCGACGGCGCAAACGATGCGCTCGCCGACATGGCGGACGGTGATCGTGTGCCACACGCCGGGCTGACCGTCCTTCGCAGCGGGCATGTCTACCTTGACCGAGCCAAGCTGCGTGCGCACGCCGCCAACGACCTTGTACACGCGGAAGTTGCTCTCCAGCGGGTTTGCGCGGCAGATGTAATAGTTGTCGCGGTCCTGCACGCGCCACATCGGGCCGCCGCCCTGATCGACCACGCCCGACCGCGCCTGCACGCGGACGGTGATGGCAACGTCGGCGAGGCGCGGCTCGCTCTTCCAGAAGATGTTGTACGTCTGATCCTGCGGGAGCGGGATGACGGTGATGTGCGGCGCGGCCTCATCAGGCGTGCCGTCGGCCTTGGGCGCGAACCACCACTGCGCGGGAACTCCACCCGCACCGCCCCGGCCCGCGAGCGTGGCCTCGGCGCGCCAGCCATCGGGGCGCGCGGTCACGGCGGGCGCGGAGTGGTGCTGTCCGGCACATCCGGCAAGCAGGCAAAGCAGAACGGGCAGCACCGCAAAGCGGCATTGATGTATGCGTGGGATCATCATGAGAACAGCATAACCCGAATCGCGGCTCGATGAGATCACGCGAGCCGCGCGGTCCGCGGTCGTGCTCGGGGCCGAGGTGCGGGTGAAACTGGTCGATGCGGACAGCCCCGCGCCGACCGACCCCGCCGCGCTCACGTTCCTGACCATGACCACCCGCCCAAGTTTTCGCGCCGCCGCGAGAAGCCGAGTTCAAGGCGGGCGAGGGCGGCACCAACTTCTGATGTGCGGGGGCCGCCGCTCCATGGCCCGCTGGGTGAATACGTGGGGGAGGTTGGGGTTGGGATGGG
>CALROI020000034.1:0-11059 GCA_943369765.1 Phycisphaera mikurensis NBRC 102666
GCGGCGGCGGTGGACGAGGAGCTGCACCGCGAGTTTGAGCGCGAGGTTGAAAGCCGGCAGATCGGGGAGCGCGTGGCGGCGAAGCTGCGGGACCTTGACGAGGTGGCGTACATCCGGTTTGCGAGCGAGTATTACCAGTTCAAGAACACGGATGAGCTGCGGGCGGAATTGGCACTGCTGGATCAGCGGGTCAAGGACGTGAAGGAACAGCAGAAGCTGTTTTGAAGAGAGCACAAATGGATAAAGCACAAAGCACACATGAAGGCACCCCGGTGCGTGCCTTTTCTTTGTGCTCGGTGCTTTGCCGGTTTGTGCTTTAGAAGTTCCGCGCCGTGCTGCTCTCGCGGACCACAAGCCTCGTCGCGAGTCTGGTGCAGATGGTTTCGCCGGTTTTGTCTTCGATGCGGCGGACGAGGAGCCTGACAGCCATCGCGCCCATGTCTTTCATCGGGAGGGAGACGGTGGACATGTTGGGGCGGACGATTCTCGAGAGCTGGGAGTCGTTGAAGCCGACGATGCGGAGTTGGTCGGGGATTTTGATTCCGGCGTCTTCAGCGGCTTGCATGATGCCGACGGCGATCTTGTCGTTGGCGGCGAGGACGCCGACGCAGCCATTCGTGCCGCCGAGCTTCTTCTTGCCGATCATGCGGATGCCCCACTCCTTGCCCCAGGCGATGGAGTAGTCGCCGAGGGTGACCTGTTCGGCGATGGGCGCGCCGCCCGAGACTGAGAGGAGAGCGGCGGTGAAGGCGCGGGCGCGTTCGATGGTGTCGAAGTTGCCTTTGGGGCCGCCGACGAAATAGAGGTTGGCGGGGTCGACCCAGCGGAGGAGGTGCTCGACGGCTTCGCGGGTGCCGCGGTCGTTGTCGAGGATGACGCTGTCGAGGCCTTTGCCGGAGAGGTCGGTGTCGATGACGACGGTGGGCAGGCCGGTGGAGAGGACGTCCTGAGCGAGGTGGTCTTCGGTCTCGGTGATGACGACGAGGAGAGCGTCGATGAGATTGGAGCCGACGATGTGGCGGCGGGCGTGGCCATCGTCGCTGGTGGCGATGGTGGTCATCATGAGGTGGTAGCCAAGGCGTGCGGCTTCTTCGTCGGCGCCGTGGAGGAGCCAGGTCATGAACTCGCCGTGGAAGCGCGGGAGGGCCAGGCCGATGACGTGGCTCTCGCGGGAGCTGAGTACCTGGGCGAGCGGGTTTGGGATGTAGCCCATCTGGGCGATGACCTTGCGGACCTTGGCAAGGGTGCCGGGGGCGACGGTGGTGGGTTTGTTGACGACGCGACTCACGGTGGCGATGGAGACATTGGCGGCGGCGGCGACGTCGCGAATGGAGACGTTGCCGCTACCACTCCCGCCGTTGCCACCGGTGGCCAGTTCCGCGGGCGATTGAGGCAGTGCCTCGCCGGCGGGGGAAGGGGCAGCGGAACTGGCGGCGTTGGTTGGCTTCTTCACGAGGGAACGATAGCGGTGTGCCGCAGCCGCGATGGGTGTTGAGCATCACTTCCAGCGTCGCGAAGGTGAATCACGATGTAACCGGTTTTGCTGTGCGTGCAAGGATCTGGCGGTGCGTGCTCAGCATCCGGTTTCGAACGCTTGCACGAAATCGTCGTAGTCGAAGAAGTCCACGAAGCCGTCGCGGTTGAAATCGGCGGAGCCGTCGCCGCAGGCCTCGGTCTCGAAGCACTGGACGAAGGCGTCGTAGTCGAAGAAATCGAGGAAGCCGTCACGGTTGAAGTCGGCGGAGCACGGATCGACGGGTGTGTCGAAGCGGAGGTCGTCGAAGCCGATCGTCGCGCTGCTGCTAAAGAAGCGGGCGCGGTGGATGCCGGGGGCGGCGATTCTGAGAGGATCTCTGTCCGAGTCCTGGAGCGTCTGTGAGCCGAGCAAGATTCCCGCGACATCGAACACCTGAAGCGTCTTGGTGCCGGGGATGGGCTGGAGATCGCCGCGGACCGAGACGACGCTGACGACCCGCGGCGCGGTTCCTGTGGGGTCGAAGAAAGCGGCGTCGATCGGGAAGGCCTGGTTGTAGGTCAGACGCCCATCGGGCGTGGCCCCGCCGACGATGTTGAGGCCGCTGGGGGTGTTGGGGCCGTGATTGACGACCGCGGCGAACGCGGCGCCGGAGGTGAAGCGAACGCCATGGGACGCGAGAAACTGATCGCGCAACTGTGAAGAAGCGGGGATGAGGGCCCCGGGGGAGTTGGACATCGCGGGGATTGACTCAAAGTCGATGAAGAGCGGCTGGGCGTTGACCGAAACCGCGAACAATCCGACAGCAACCAACCCGTGTTTGAACGCGTTCATCGTTTGGAACTCCCGTGCGTCGACCGTGACACATTCAGCAGCCGGTTTCGAAAGCTTCGACATAGTCGAGGTAGTCGAAGAAATCGACAAAGTTGTCGTTGTTGAAATCGGCGTCACTCTCGCCGCAGACGCCGGTTTCGAAGCAGGTGACGTAATCGGAGTAGTCGAAGAAGTCGAGGAAGCCGTCGCGGTTGAAGTCTGCAGGGCAGAAGCCGCCGCCGAGGCCGGGGGTGTCGAGGGTGTAGGTGTACGACGCGGTGCGGGTTGTGTTGGCGGGGACGGTCATCGAGATGTTGCCGCGGACGCGGTACTGGCCTGGAGTGAGCGTTCCCGAGACGTCGAAGGTCTCTTGGCCTGCGGGAAGGAAGAGGGAGTAGAAGACGTAGCCCCATGTGAAGCCGTCGTAGCGTTGGAGGGCGACGGAGGCGGTGCGGCCGCTGTCGGGCTGGACGAGCGAGCCCGAGAGTCGGTAGGCGACGGCTTGCTCGACGGTGAAGGTGAGGAGGACATCGTTACCGGGGTTGGCGGCAAACACACCGGCGGAGCCCAACCCTGAGGCGGCGGCGGAGAGCGAGGAGTACCCCATGCCGGTGATGGAGTCGATCTCCCAGTATCGCCCGGCGACGGTGTACAGGTGCTGGACGGCGCTGAAGACACTCGCGCTGTACGGCTGCCCGCCGGGGAGCGTGCCGGAGGTTGAGCCGAAGTAGTCCAAGGAGTCACTGTCGGAGGCCAGGAGGTTGGAGCGTGAGCGTTGGTCGCCGCCGGTGCGGGTGTCGCCGCCCGCGCCGTAGACGTAGTTGTAGTTGAGGGAGGACTCGCGGCCTGTGATGACCTGGGCGAGGGCGGGGGTGGCGAGGAGGAGGGAGAGAATGGGGGCGTAACGCATGGGGGGCTCCTTTAGCGAGCCGCATTCTAGAGGATGGGGCGGGGATCGCCAAGACAATTGGACGGCCAGTGGTAGTTACCGGGCGAAAGGCGGGGGCGGGGCTCACCGCAGAGTCGCGGAGGGGAAAGGCAGGGTTCACCACAGAGACACAGAGGCACAGAGGAGGAAGGGGGAGCGTGCCTCTTTGAACATCCGACACGTCAGAGCGGGCCGAGGCGGTTGACATCGACGGGGGTGTCGTCGTCCCACGCTTCGGCGGTGGCGAGGGTGAGGAGTCGATGGTAGTCGACACGCATGCGATCTGACTCCGCCGTGCTCTTCAGCGATGCCGCGAATGCCGCATAGCACCGAGAGGCCAGTCGAGCGGCTTCTTTGGCCACTTCGTCCGCTGCGTCTGCCCTTGCTTCGGCTTCGCGGCAGGCGATGCGGGCTGCGCCAGCCGCGATTGCAGCAACTTCGGCGGCATCAGCGCGAGCGGCAGCTTCCGAGTCCCTGAATGCTTCCCCGTCGACATATGCCGCGTCGCAAGCGTGGGTAGCGGTTACTTCGTCGTAGGCCGCATCAGCAGCAGACGCCGAAGCGAAGGCGACGCATGCTGCTTCACGAGCGGCCTCTGCGTAGGCGGCAGTATGGGCTGCGGCGTGCGAGGTGGCATGCGAAGCAGCCGCCGACGCTGCGAGTGCTTCTGAAATTCTATCGGCGGCGAATTCGGCGTACTCAAGAGCTTCACTCAACGCATCTTCGGCATGAGGAGCGATCGGCAACGAAATGCTCGGCATACGAGATTTCTCGAGCGCGTCAGATTGGTCACTTAAACCGTCCACTAGGAGGGCGCAGCGGGCGGCGAAGGCGACGCGGGCCCAGCGGGGGAGTTTGAGAAGGTCGGAGTAGGATGGCGCAGTGCCGCTTGGCGATTCCATGAATGGTTTCCGGTATGGGCGATCGTCCGTCCACTATAGAGATGTGGTCGGATGTTGGTTGGGGGCGGGATTGCGGGGTTCGGTCGCCTCTCGACGGGGTTTTGAGGCGTGTTGACGGAGTGTCGAACCGCTTTGATGCTCTGTCGAGACGCTTTGATGGAGCTTCGACGCGCGTTGATGGAGCTTCGAACCGCTTTGATGCTCTGTCGAGACGCTTTGATGGAGTTTCGACGCGCGAGGGAGGAGTTTCGACGCGTGTTGATGGAGCTTCGACGCGTGTTGACGCTCCTTCGCATCGCCTTGGCGAGTGTTGCGATTCTCGGACCTGCGAAATATTTGTTCCAAGATCCCCACGGCCCCCCCGAAATCTCAGGTTGTTGCCTGTGCTCTGGCCGATCGTTTCTGCGTTCGATGGGGTCGCGGCGTGTGCCGGGGCCCCGCACCCACAGGCGTGCCCTCGTGCGTTCACAGCGGGCACAGGAGGTTTCACATGCCCATTGTTCCGACGAAAGACGCAGAAGCGATCACGTTCTTTGAGGCCCACATTCCTGTGTGGACCACCTCGCCTCCTTCGATAGGCCTGACTGCCTTGCTCGTCTCGGGATTTGACACCCAGGTCAAAGCAGCAAGAGCGAAACTCACGGCGGCGATCGCCGCGCGAGAAGCGTCCAAGACCGCCACCAACGCGCTGAACAACTCCGTCGGCACCATGCGCGAGGTCGGGGCGGATCTCATCGCGACGATCAAGGCCTTCGCCGACACCACCAACAACCCCGCCGTGTACGACCTGGCCCAGATCCCGCCGCCCGCGGCCCCCACGCCACCCCCCGCGCTCACCGCGCCGGAGAATCTGGTCGCCGACCCCTCGGCGGACGGCACCATCTCGCTCACGTGGAAAGGGTCGATCAAGTACTCGACCTTCTTCTCGATCTTCCGCAAGGGCCCCGGCGAGACAGGATTCACGCAGATCGCCACCGTGGCCAGCAAACAGTTCGTCGACCCCGCCCCACCCCCCCCTACCGCCACCGCGCGCGTGGTCGAGTATCTGGTGCGGGCCCAGCGGCAGACCGCCATCGGCCCGCCCAGCTCGATCGTGACCGTCACCTACGGCGCGGGCGGGCAGATGTTCACCAGCGTGCGGTTGGTGGCTTGAGGAAATGGCCAAATGGTCAAAGGGCCAAATGGCCAAAGAATGGCATGAAGCATGAGGGGCCCCGGCAATCACCGGGGCCTCTTTCGTTTGTTGCCGACTACGCCACGCGGCACGCGTCATCAGCGGCGATTTCGCTGCAGATGGCACAAGCCGTGGTGCCTAGGCCGGGCCAGGTGGTGTCGCCGGCTTGGATCCAGCCTTGGATGCCCAGGTCGTGCGGGACGGCGAGCTGGTTGCTGTTGCGGAGGGTGAGGCGTGTGCCGCCGACGGAGCCTTTGTGGCGGCGGGTGAAGCGGGCGTAGGTCTTGGGGGAGGCGCACGCGAGCCAACGGGCGCGGCGGCCTAGGTCGGGGTAGGCGATGCGGGCGATCTGCAGCAAGCGGTCGCCGAGGGCTTGCTTTGCGGCGGCGTGGGCGGCGTCGTCCATCTCGAGCCATCCGTCGAGGTCGACGTGGGTGGTGAGCATCACGGCGCGGTGGCCGGGCGGGGCGGAGAGGGTGTCGCCGGGCGAGGAAACGGAGAGGAAGCAGTTGTTGCCGCGGCCGAGTGGGCGGCTGGGCTCGGGGAGGAACTGGTGGTGCGTGAAGGGGTGGCCGGAGACTTCCCCGTCGGGGACGCCCATGGAGAGCATCGCTGCGCCGCCGAGGGCGGATTCGTCGCGTCGGCACCACGGGGCGAGTGCTGTCGCGACCGAAGGCGGCCCGATGCGGGCGGCGTCCCAGATCGGGAGCGTGCAGACGACGGCGTCGGCGGTGAACTCGCCGCGCGGGGTGGTGAGGCGGAAGCGTCCGCGCTCGTGGCGTGTCGTCGGGGCGACGGACTGGACGGGCGTCGAGCGGTGGATGGTGACGTTGAGTTCGGCGGCGCGGGCTTCGAAGGCGTTCCAGAAGCCGAACATGCCGCCGAGGGGGCGGGCGATGGCTCCGCGGATCGAGAGGCCCAGAGCGGCGTTGACGAGCGGTGCGACGGAGGGGTCGCTATGGACGGTGTCTTGCACGACCATGGACATGAGGGCGCGGAGCGGGGCATCGTGCTGGAGGCCTGCCCAGGCGAGCGCGTCGTCGAGGGTCCAGCGGAGGTAGCGGAGCGCGGGCCAGTCTCGGAGGGGGAGCACGCGGGCGGCGGCCAAGAGGTCTCTCGCGCATTGGATCGGGAGGCGGGGCCTGCTCTGGCCTGCACGCCAGTAGATGCGGGCGAGTTCGTCGAGGAGGGACCAGAGGCGTTGGTGGTTCGGAGTGTTGCCGAGCGTGCGTGCGCGTTCGGCACGCCATTGGGCCGGGTCGGAGCTGAGGACGATAGTTTTGTGAGCGATCCAGCCGAGGTAGCCGGGGAGGTGTTCGAGGAGGGAGTCGGAGAGTCCGATTTCCTTGAGGAGTCGCCCGCCGACGCCGGAGGGGCTGTAGTCGACGAGTGTTGTCGAGCCGACGTCGAAGGCGAACCCTTGGCGGCGGTAGTAGCCGGAGCAGCCACCGACGGTGCGGTGGGCTTCAAAGACGGTGACTTGTTTGCCCCGGACGGCGAGACGCGCGGCGGTGGCCATGCCGGTCAGGCCTGCACCGATCACCGCGATGGGGGTGTGCGTCGGGGAATGGGAGACGGTAGGAGGAGCGGCACGGAGAAGAGGGGAGGGTGGATTTCAGATTTCACATTTGAAATTTCAAATTCGAAAGAAGACCTGAGGCATCGGCTGCGTGTTGCTGCCCAGTGCCTTTTACTTTCTCCCTGATGCCCGATGCCCGCCGCCTTCTGCCGGTCTCAGCACCCTCGCTCGAAGATCGTGACGAAGGCGTCGTAGTCGAAGAAATCCAGGAACCGGTCGCGGTTGATGTCGGCGCGCGGCAGCCCGATTTCGAAGGAGGCGACGAAGGTGTCGTAGTCGAAGAAGTCGACGAACCCGTCGCGGTTGAAGTCCGCCGGGCAGGGGGGCAACGGCTCGAGGACGCGGTCGAAGAACTCGATGGCGGCGGTCGTCTCGCTGGCTGGCAACCCGTGCCCGGCACCGTCCACGAGGCGCAGGGTGGACTCGACGCCGGCGGCGACGAGGGCGGCGTGAAGGTTCTCGCTGTGCTCGGGCCAGACGGTGGTGTCGACGGTGCCGTGGGCGATGTGGAAGGGCGGATCGTCGGCGGTGACGTGGGTGATGGGGCCGGCGAGATGGGCGAGGGCGACTTTCTCGGGCCACGGGGCTGCGGGGTTGTCCTGATTGGACTGAATCTCGCCCAGGCAGGCTCCGAGGAGCTTGGCTTCGGCGGTTTCGGGGACGCACCGCGTGTGCCACCCCTCGACGCCGAAGAAATCGGCAGGCCCGAAGAAGTCGGCGACGGCGTTGACGCGGCTTGAAGCGGCGAGGTTGCCGCCCACGGTGCCTTCGGCGTCTTCGACGCCCGCGGAGGTGCCCAGGAGCGCGACGAGATGGCCGCCGGCGGACGAACCCCAGACGCCCACGCGACGCGTGTCAATTTCGAACTGCGCGGGGCGGGAGCGGAGGAAGCGGATGGCTCCCTTGCAATCGTGGATCTGGGCGGGGAAGATGGCGTGCTGGCTGAGTCGGTAGTTGATGGAGGCGACGACAAAGCCGCGACTGAGCAGGTCGCTGACTTTGTTGCCGTTGATGGCCGAGGACTTGTCGCCGCTCGTCCAACCGCCGCCATGGATCCAGATCACCAGTGGTTTGGGGCCCGCGGGGATGGCGGGAACCCAGACGTCCAGGACCTGCCGTTCATGGTCGGAGCCGTAGGCGAGGTTGGAGAACGTCGGGGCCTGGGCGAAGCATGTGTTGAGGCCGACGCCGCCGATAGCGAAAACGAGGGAGCTGAGACGGACGAATGGCCGGTGGTGCGCGAGTGTCTGGGTAAGCATGGGGAACCTCCGCACGCGAAACGCGTGGGGGAAGGCTGGATTGCAGCCCGATTGCAAATAGTTTTTTTGGGGGGGGCGTTTAGATCGAGGTTGGAGCGTGGGAGAAATGGCCAAAGAAAGGCTTCAATAACGATAGGGCTCTGGTTCGCGCCGGAGCCCCTCTTCACTTGGCCATTTGGCCGCTTGGCCATTTGCGTTCCTACGCTCTCGCCATGCACGCAGACCTTGAACGGACGCTGGTTTCTCGGGAGCAGATTGCTGCGCGGGTGGCAGAGATTGGGCGGCAGCTTGCGCAGGATCTGGCTGTGGATTTGGGGAAGGAGCAGGATCAAGGGGAGGATGGGGACGGGGGGATTGTCATCATTCCGGTGCTCACGGGGGCGTTGGTGTTTACGGCGGACTTGATCCGGCAGCTTCCGATCAAGCTGAGTTTGCGGCTGGTCGCGATCAGCAGTTATCCGGGGAAGAGCATGGAGTCCAAGGGGGTCAAGATCGCCAGCGAGCTGCCGCATGATCTGGCGGGGAAGCATGTGGTCATTGTGGATGACATCTTGGACAGCGGGCAGACGCTTGGCGTGGTGCGGGAGTTGATCGAGCGGCAGCATCCGGCGAGCGTGCGGTGTTGCGTGCTGCTGAAGAAGCCGGAATCGGCGCGGAAGCGGCATGTGGACGTGGAGTATGTGGGGTTTGAGATTCCCGATGCGTTTGTGGTGGGGTATGGGCTTGATTACGACGGGTACTACCGAAACCACCCGGAGATCGCGACGCTTCGGCTTGAGGTGATCAAGTAGATGCGTGCGCCCGATGACCAAGTGGGTGATGGTGAACGCGTGCTGTGGACTTCGCGGCCTGCGCCGGTGAGTGTCGCGGTGGGGCCGTTGTTCTTTTGGATCACGCTTCTGGTGGCGGCGCTGCTTGGGGCGGCGGTGCATGATCGTCTTGGGAACCCGGTGTTGTGGCCTCTGGCGGCGGGGGCGATTGTGGTGTTCGCGTTCACGCGGCTGTCGTGGGAGGTGGCGGGTTGGTTCGCGACGCGGTACACGCTGACGGATCGCCGGGTGGTGGCGCGGTTCGGGGTGCTGTCGCGGGTGGAGGTTGAGATTCCGCTGCATCAGATTCAGCATGTGAGCGTGGTGCGGCTGCTGCGTGACCGCGTGGTGGGTGTTGGGAGCGTGGGGATCGATTCGGCGGGTTCGGGCGGGACGGAGGTGTGGTGGGTGCGGGTGGCGGATGCGGAGGAGGTTGCGGGGAAGGTGCGGGAGGCGATGAGGACGCATGCGCGAACGCCGCCGGCGCGAACGCCGCCGGGAGAGACCCACTCGCTCACGCTCGGGGCTCGTTTGTCGGCTCGGCCGATTGTCGTGGGGCTTACGGGATCGATTGGCGGGGGGAAATCGACGGCGGCTGGGATTCTGCAATCGCTGGGGTGTCTGGTGATTGATTCGGACGCGGAAGCGAAGGCGGCGCTGGATCGGCCGGAGGTCAAGGCGTCGCTCGTCGCATGGTGGGGCGCGGGGATTGTGGACGCGGCGGGGAAGGTTGATCGCAAGGCGGTGGCATCGATTGTGTTCGCCAAGCCTGAAGAGAGAGATCGGCTCGAGCGGCTTGTTCATCCGCTGGTACGGAAGAGTCGCGAGGGGATGATCGAGCGTGCGGCGGCGGAGGGGGCGTCGATGGTGGTGGTGGATGTGCCGTTGCTCTACGAGGCGGGGGTGGATGCAGAGTGCGACGCGGTGATCTTTGTGGATGCTCCGCGCGAGGTGAGGCTGGCCCGGGTGGCCGGGCGCGGGTGGGACGAGGCTGAGTTGGCGAGGCGAGAAGCGGCGCAGTGGGCGGTTGAGGACAAGAAGAGGCGGGCGGACGAGCGGATCGAGAACGGCGGGAGCGTGGAGGAGTTGCGTCGAGCGGTGACGGAGGCTGCGGAGCGGATCAAGGCTCGGCCGAGGCGTCCAAGCGGCGGGCGGGGTTGAACTTGACCCCGTGGCCCGACCCGGAGAACCTGCTATACTCGTGTGCGAGCCGGTCCTGCGAGTCCTCTTCGGACGTGGAGCCGCCGCACTTCCCCCAGTAGCCGAGGCTTGATTGCACGCAGCCGATGTTGGTCGGCGTGATCCGGACAAGGTGATTGGGCAAGCGATTCGCACAGCATGCCGCGGGTTCATTCTTTCTAAAGCAGACGACGGCTCGGGCCCACGAAGGGTCTTTGGTCGGACATTTGCTCCCGGTCTTTGAAGCCTTCCCAAAGCACATCACACGCCTCGCTCGTCGGACGAGCAGCACTGGACGATCCATGCCGAAAGAACCACAGGCCGCCAAACCACGCCGCAGCAACACCGACAAGAACGCGATCATCGCGAAGATGAAAGCGGGCACGAAGACCGACGCGGACGGGGCCAAGGCTCCGAAGGCGGCGGCGTCTCCCCCCCCCGCTGCTGCCCCGGCACCGGTGGCACCGGCACCCGCCGCACCGCGGCCCGCGCCGGTCGCGACACCCGCTCCGGCGATGCCGAGCCCGACGCGTCCTCCGAATGTGGGGCCTGCTTCGGGAGCGGTGCCAACGCCGTCACCTTTGAACAACCCGCCGCGGCCGGCGCAGAATTTCAACCCTGCCCCACAGCACCAGGGCAGGCCCGCGGAAGGCTCGAACGACTCGAGCGGCGGCGGCCAGAATCAGGGGCAGAATCAAGGCCAGAATCAGGGTTCCGGGCAAGGCCAGGGTGGCGGGCAGCGTCAGGACTTCCAACGCAACCCGCAGGACGGCGGATCGCAGAACCAGAATCGTCACAACAATCAGGGTGGGCAGAATGGGCCGGGCAATGGGCCCGGTGGGCAGGGTGGTGGCGGCCAGGGTGGGTTTGACGATCGTCGATTCGGGAACAAGCGTCGCAAGAAGCGCCGTGGCGCGGGCGGCGGGATGGGTATGGGAGGTG
>CALROI020000035.1:0-10222 GCA_943369765.1 Phycisphaera mikurensis NBRC 102666
GGTTGCCGTGGCGGTGTCGGGCTCGTTCGCGTATGTGGTGAACCGCAGCTCAAACACGCTGCAGGTCTTCAACATCAGCAACCCCGGGGCACCCACGCTGGCGGGGAGCGTCGCGACCGGGGTCAACCCAGTTGCCGTGGCGGTGTCGGGCTCGTTCGCGTATGTGGTGAACCGCAGCTCAAACACGCTGCAGGTCTTCAACATCAGCAACCCCGGGGCACCCACGCTGGCGGGGAGCGTCGCGACCGGGATCCAGCCGCGCTTCCTCGCGGTATCGGGCTCGTTCGCGTACGTGGTGTACGACGCCTCAAATACGCTGCAGGTCTTTAACATCGTCAATACCGCTGCGCCCACGCTGGCGGGGAGCGTCGCGACCGGAGCCCAGCCCATCTCCGTCGCGGTGTCGGGCTCGCTGGCCTACGTGGTGAACCTCAACTCGCACACGCTGCAGGTTTTCAACACCCTTGGTGTCGGCTTTGGCACACCGCTGGCCGCGTCGAGCCTTGCCGGCGTCAACGGCTCGGGGTTGACGGGTGTCAACGCCGCCAGCCTCAACGGCCAGGCCGCGTCGTTCTACACGAGCGCCGCCAACCTCACCGGCACGCTCCCAGCCGCGGCGCTCGCCGGCGTCAGCGGTGCCGGCCTGCTGTCGCTCAGCGCCTCGGCCATCACCACCGGCACCCTCGCCGAGGCCCGCCTCCCAACCACCGTCGCCCGCGAAGATACCGCCAACACCTTCGGCAACTTCACCAACACGTTCGCCGGCGATGTCGGCATCGGCATCGCCACACCAACGTCCCGCCTCCACGTCCGCGGCGACGGTACCGGCGGTCGCGTCGTGATCGACCCGGGCGCGGCCAACCTGGATAGCGAGATCGGGCTCTACGAGAACCTCAGCAACTCGCTGGGCTCCATCCTGCGCTACAACGGCTCGGTCAACCAGTTTCAGATCATTGGTGTGACCTCGGGGGTGGAGTTGACGCTCGCCACCTTCGACCGCGACGGAGCCGGCAGCGTCAACGTGCCCGTGACCTTCTCGGCGGCGAGCAAGGCCTTCCGGATTGATCACCCGCTTGACCCCCAGAACCGCGAACTCTGGCACTCCTGCGTCGAGAGCCCCGACATGAAGAACATCTACGACGGCGTCATCACCACCGACGACCGCGGCTACGCCACTATCACCTTGCCGGAGTACTTCGAAGCCCTCAACCGCGACTTCCGCTACCAGCTCACCATCATCGACGAGGCCGACGACACCGACATCTTCCTCTGGGCCAAAGTCGTCCGCGAGGTCAAGGACAACCAGTTCACGCTCCGCTCCAGCCACGGACACCTCAAGGTCTCCTGGCAAGTTACCGGCGTTCGCCAAGACGCCTGGGCGGAAAAGAACCGGATCCCCGGCAGCGTCGACAAGACCCCAGCGGAGAAGGGCAAGTACCTCCACCCCGAGGCCTTCGGCAAACCCGTCACGGAAGGCGTGCACTACGCCCCCGCCAACGATCTGCTGCAGGTGAACAAGTAACCCGCTCGCAAACACCGACGCTCTCGGTGAACCGGACACCTGGTGCTCCCGTTTACCCTGTTCAGTGGCCAGACGGACGCCCCAAAAACGACAACCCCCGGATCTTGCGACCCGGGGGCTTGTCAAATAGCGGGGAGTGGATTTGAACCACTGACCTCCGGGTTATGAGCCCGACGAGCTACCAGGCTGCTCTACCCCGCAATCTAGGCTGCAGGATAGGCCGGAAGCGCCCCACGGTCAACGATTGACGGGGCAGGATTACCACGCCGCTTGCACCAATCGGGTTCCCGGGTCCCTTTCTGGGCTTGATCATGCGAATAGCGGGTCGCTCACCGCCGCCCTCCCTATCATCGCGCCGAATGAGCGACAAGGTCAACGTCCTTCTGATCGGCGGCGGCGGACGCGAACACGCGATCGCCGTCAAACTTCACCAGTCCCCCCGCCTCGGTGACCTCTGGGTCACGCACCCGGAGAATCCCGGGCTGTCGCGACTCGGACACCCCGTGGATGTCCCCGTCAGCATCCGCGAGATCTACCGCCTTGTTCAATTCTGCGAAAAGAAAAAGATCGGCCTGGTCGTCATCGGCCCCGAGGAACCCCTCGCCGAGGGATACGCCGACAAACTCGCCGCCCCCGGACGCCTCGTCTTCGGCCCGACCAAAGAGGGTGCCCAGATCGAGTCCGACAAGGCGTGGTCCAAGCAGTTGCTCCGCGCCGCGAGCGTTCCCACCGCGGACGGTCGGACCTTTACCGACCCCGAGGCCGCCAAGCAGTACATCGAGAGCCGCGTGCAGGACGACGAGGCCATCTCCATGTTCATGGCCAAGGCGACAAATGTCCGCGACCCGGGCCGGCGCAGGTACGCCATCGACGCGCTCATGCGCATCGGCGTCGCGAGCCTGGCCAAGCAAGGCGTCACGAACGCGGACCTGACGATCGTCAAGGACACCGGGCTCGTACGAACGCCCGATGGAACCAACGCCCCGATCTTTGCCGAAGCGATGAACCTCGCACGTCTGTGGCAGGCCAAACGCGCAGACCTCCCCGTGATCAAGGCGACCGGACTCGCCAAGGGCAAAGGCGTTTTCGTTCCCGACTCCCTCGTCGAAGCGTTCGACGCCATCGACACGATCCTCCTCAAGAAGTCCTTCGGCGACGCCGGACGGCAGATCCTCATCGAAGAGCGTCTCGAAGGCCCCGAGGTCTCGGTGCTCTGCATCACCGATGGCAGCAACATCCTGATGCTCCCTCCCTGCCAGGATCACAAGCGCCTCAAGGACAACGACATCGGCCCCAACACGGGCGGTATGGGCGCGTTCTGCCCGAGCCGCTCGATCTCCGACGAGGTGATGGCTGTCGTCGAGTCGGAAATCTTGGTCCCGACCGTCGATGCGCTCCGCCGCGAGGGGATCGACTACAAGGGCGTGCTCTTCGCGGGGCTCATGCTGACCCCCGCCGGCCCCAAGGTTCTCGAGTTCAACTGCCGCTTCGGCGACCCCGAGTGTCAGCCGCTGATGGCACGCCTCAAGAGCGACCTCTTGGAACTCATGATCGCGACCTGCGAGGGCAAGCTCGATCAGATCAACGTCGAATGGGACGAGCGGGCAGCCTGCTGCGTCGTCGTTGCGGCGGAGGGATACCCCGAGAAGCCTCGGTCGGGCGTCGTGATCGAGGGCATCGACGCGGCAATGCACGTGCCCGGCGTGACGGTGTACCACGCGGGGACCAAGCGGGACCTGGACAGCCAGATCGTGACCGCGGGCGGACGCGTGCTCGGCGTGACGGGTCTTGGCGACGGGCTCGGCCTCGCACGCCAACGCGCATACGAGGGCGTCGCGAAGATCAAGTTCCCCGGGATGCAGTTCCGCAAGGACATCGGGGCCAAGGACGGGTGAGGGGGAAGGCGTGAGGCATCGGGCATCAGGCATTCGGGCAAATCCCGAAAGCCCACTGTCGGTTTCCCCACCCGGCATCGCATATTCTTCGCCCATGTCCAACCGCAAGCCCAACATCGTTCATGTCGGCCTCACGCAGTTCGCCTGTGTCGAGTCGCCGAAGGCAAATCTGGCCCATCAGCTCAAGCTGATCGAGGCCGCCGCCAAGAGCGGCGCCCAGATCGTCTGCACCCAGGAACTGTTCACGTCGCTCTACTTCTGCCAGGGCGAGGACCATCGGTTCTTTAACTACGCCGAGCCGATCCCGGGCCCGTCGACCCAGGCGCTGCAGAAACTGGCGAAGAAGCACAAGATCGTGATCATCGGCAGTCTCTTCGAGCGGCGGGCGGCGGGCCTGTACCACAACACTGCGGTCGTCATCGACGCCGACGGCTCGCTGCTGGGCATCTACCGCAAGATGCACATCCCCGACGACCCGCACTATTACGAGAAGTTCTACTTCACGCCCGGCGACACCGGGTTCCGCACGTGGGACACCGCCTACGGCAAGATCGGCGTGCTCATCTGCTGGGACCAGTGGTTCCCGGAAGGGGCCCGACTCACCGCCCTGCAGGGGGCTCAGATCCTGTTCTACCCGACCGCCATCGGGTGGCACCCAGCGGAGAAGAAGGAATACGGCGTCGCCCAGCACGACTCGTGGGAGACGATCCAGCGGGCCCACGCCATCGCGAACGGGTGCTATGTGTGCGCCCCCAACCGCATCGGACACGAGCATGTGCTGGACGCGTCGGGCAAGCCATTCAGCGACGCGGGGATCGAGTTCTGGGGGCAATCGTTCGTGACGCAGCCGAACGGCCAGGTCGCGGCCCGCGCTTCGAGCGACAAAGAGCAGGTGCTGATCGTGCCGTGCGACCTCGACAAGGTGGAATTCAGCCGGACGCATTGGCCTTTCCTACGCGATCGTCGGATCGACGCGTACGGCGACATCACCAAACGCTTCATCGACTGATTCCGACACTCATGCCTTGATGCCCCCTGCCTTCTTCTCCATCACCCCCGAGTGACATCCATGCCCAAACTCACCGTTCTGAAGCAAACTCCAAGAGAACTCGGCTTCACCTTCCCCGCCGAATGGGCGCCTCACTCCGGCACCTGGTTCTCGTGGCCTCGCCCCGAGGGCATCTCTTTCCCTGAGCACTACGAGGAGATCCCGGCGAACTTCGCGGCGATTTTCCGCGAGATCACGCCTCGGGAGTTGGTGCATGTGAACGTGCCGAACGTGAACTACGAGAAGATCGTGACCGCGACGCTCAGGGAACACAAGGTCAATCTCAAGCGGGTGAAGTTCCACCACATCAAGACCAACGAGAATTGGTGCCGTGATCATGGGCCGGCGTTTGTCGTGCGGAAGAACCGTGGCAAGAAGGAGATGGCGATCGTCGACTGGGGGTTCAACGCGTGGGGCGGAAAGTACCCGCCTTACAGCGATGACGACGCGGTGCCGACGCGGATCGCGGAGGAACTCGGGCTGCCCGTCTTCTATCCCAAAGCACGCAAGGACGGCGAGTTGCAGGGCGTCGTGATGGAGGGCGGCGCGATCGACGTCAACGGCCGCGGCACGCTGCTGACGACCGAATCGTGCCTCCTCCACAAAAACCGCAACCCGCACCTTTCGAAAAAGCAGATCGAGAAGTACCTGAAGGACTACTACGGGCAGACGAACATCCTCTGGCTCGGCGACGGCATCGACGGCGATGACACCGACGGGCACATCGACGACCTCGCCCGGTTCATCAACCCAACGACGCTCGCGGTCGCGGTCGAGTTTGACCACAAGGACGAAAACTACAAGATCCTCAAGGACAACATCCGCCGGTGCCAGCTGCTACGGGATCAGGACGGCAAAGCGTTCGACCTGTGCGTACTGCCGATGCCCAAGAGGCTGGTCCGCGACGGTCAGCGGCTCCCCGCGACGTACCTGAACTTCTCGTTCGTGAACGGAGCGGTGCTGGTGCCGACATTCCGCGACAAGAAGAACGACGCTCTCGCGATGGAGTTGCTGCGTGAAGCGCTGCCGAAGCACAAGGTCATCGGCGTCGACTGCTGGCATCTGATCTGGGGCCTGGGCGCGATCCACTGCGCAAGCCAGCAACAACCGCGATAAACGCCAAAGAGACGACCGCGCAAGCGGTCGGCGGGTCTAGGAAGAGGCGGATTCCCGAAAGCGTACCGATCGCGCGCGCGATCGTCTCTTTACGCCTCCACCCGCTCGAACGTCACCTTGTTGTCCACCATCCGCGCGTAATACGCGTCAATCGCGTCAAGACCCGTCACGCGGTGCACGATCGCCGCCGCCCGGACCAGGTCCGCCCGTTGCATCAGCTCAAGCCGAGGCTCCTTCAGCTCAAGCCGAGACGAGTAGAACGCGCACCCCTGATGGGCGATCAGCACGACACGCCGCAACTGGTGCACCTCAACGAGGAACTGCAATTCGTCGACGACCCCCTTCTCTTCAAGGGAAGCCTGCGGGTGCCCCGCCAGACACGCCGGCCCGCCCGGAAGCGACACCCGGTCGTACCGCGGCAGCGACAGCCCGTTCTGCAAAAAATCGTCAAAGTGCTCGCCCATACGCCCGTCCGAGCAGTACAGCGCAGCCGCGTGAATTCGGGACTTCTCGTAAAGGATCGGGCTGTCGTACTTCATCGGTGCTCCTGTGCGGCTTCACACAGCCGGTAGCATACCTACTTCTCGACCGGCTGCTCGCCCAGCCCCTCGTCCGACTTTGGCTCCTCCGGCACGACCTCTTTCTGAAACAGCAGAGACGCGCCCACGCCCGACACCAGCAGCCCGACCACCACGAGCAGAGAAGTCAGCGTGTCGATCTTGTACCCGCTGTGCACAAGCAGCATCTTGACCCGACAAACACCAGAATCGACACGAGCGCGGGCTTGAGGAACCGGAACTTGCCCGGCATGTTGGCCAGGAGGAAGCACAGCGACCTCAGCCCCATGATCGCGAACACGTTGGACCTCAGCACGATGAACGGGTCGCCCGTGATCGCAAAGATCGCCGGCACCGAATCAGCCGCGAAGACCAGATCCGTGAACTCCACCACAATCAGCGCGAGGAACACCAGCACCATCGCGATGAAACCGACGTAGAACCAGACAATGCCGCTCCACGGAGCCTCAGCCACGATGGGGAACCCAACGTGCGACAGTGCGTGAGCCATCGGGCGAGATCCACTGAGCGCGACACGACCAAGCCAAGAACCGTGTTGCGTCCGCGGCCAAAGCCTGTGTTGGTCTCGCACCTCGCGTCTTGTACGCAAGGAACGGCCGGGGGCATCCGAGATCTCCCCGTGTTGACGACTCGATCCACCATGAACACCACTTCAGGGAGTGATCGTGGATGGCTACTCCCCAGCACGATTCGACCCGGCGCATCACACTTCGGTCTACGCGGACACACAACGCGCCCGAGAGCTCACGACGCCAAGTCCCCGTACGGCCAGGCCGCTCGCAGAATACACGTCCCGATGTCCGACGGCCTTACGTTCCTGGAACCACCCGCCCCACCCGTCGTACATCTCAACGATGGCCAAACCGGTCGACATGCTGCCCCATGGATGCGATGAACGCTGCGAGGCGTGCGCCTTTCCGCTCCAAGGGCTGCCCATGAAAGGCCGCTGCCCGGAATGCGGCACACGCTACGCCTTCGTCTTCCTCTTCCGTCGCACCGCCCTCAGCTCCGAAACCTGCGGCAGCACGGACGAGCCTGGATGCGGCTACTCGCTCAGAGGTCTCCCACTCCGAGGCCATTGTCCCGAGTGCGGCCGGACGTACTGGTTCGATCGACCCCGACGCCAACGACCCTCGCCACGCTTCCGCGACCTCGTCAGCCACGCCGCCGTACGAATCGGCGTGCCGAGCACCGGCATGATGATCGGCGTCTTCATTCTCATGATTGCAGCCGCCATGGGGATCATCCTCTGGAGTTTGTGGCATCGGATCGACGCGATCTTCTTCCAACCATTCCGTTGACATTCCTGAGGAATGCCTCCGAATCACAATGAAGCACCCACGCCACCTAGCGCGCATCACCCATAGCTCGAACCAAAGTCCTTCGATGCCAGCACTTTCCCTGCGTTTCTCGCTCACGCCCCGCCGGTGCAGAGCCGCTTGATCAGCACCGCCGCAAGCTGGGCCCGCTCCACCAGGCTCGCCGTCTCGATCCACTCCTGCCCGGTGTGAAGCCCACCCCCGCGAACGCCCAGCGTGTCGATCACCGGAATCCCCGCCGCTTGCAGGTTGTTCCCGTCGCACACCCCCCCGGTCACGCCAAAGGGCAGCGTCTGCCCCAGACTCTCCGCCGCTCCGCGAGCCATGAGCGCGAGCCGCTCCACCCCAGCCGTCTTCGGCTTGGCCGGCCTTGCAAAGCTCGACATCACCTCGACCCGCGCACCCTCCGCCGTCGTGCCTCCGAGCCCCGAAAGTGCATCCGCCAGTTCCTTCTCGTTCTTGGCCGCGTCCGCGCCGCCGTACCGGACATTCCCCCACGCCATCGCCTCGTCCGGCACGACGTTGGTCGCGGCACCGCCCCTCACCACGCCGACGTTGACGATCTTGCCCCGCGCCGGGTCCGCGTGCGATGAAATCTCGATTACCTTGCGTGAGAGAGCGGTGATCGCCGAAACGCCCTGAGCGAAATCGCGACCGACATGCGCCGCTCGGCCGGTGACGCTGATGGCAAACTGCCCACTCCCGGGGCGCTCGACCACAAGCGAACCATCGGGGAGCGCAGGCTCAAACACAAGCCCCGCGACGTGCCCCCCATCCTCCCCCGCCACACGCCGCAGCACTCGGTCCGAACAATAACTCCCCGTCTCCTCATCGCTATTGAGCACAAACGTCCAGTCAAACCGAACGCCCGCCGCCGCAAGGGCTTCCAGCGCGAACACCGCAACCAGAATCCCACCCTTCATATCCGCCGCGCCCGGGCCCGTGGCCTTCGTCCCGTCCGCCGAACGTTCCAGTCGCTGGAAAGACCCCTTCGGATCGTGCACGGTGTCAATGTGACCGCACAAAAGCACGCGAGGCCCCCCACTGCCTCGCACACGACAGACCGCCACCGGCGGCACGCCGAGCCCGGGCCCGTCTCCCAAGATCCACGCGGGCCTCGCGTCGCCCGGCTCGAGCGTCACCGTCGCGCCAAGCCGAGCAAGCCGGCTGGTCAGCACCCCGCGACACTCGTCAAGCCCCGCCGTGTGCCCGCCGCCCGTCGGGATCGCGACAAACCGCGCCAGATCGTCGAACATCTCAGCCGCGCGCGGAGCAAGATGAGAGCACAGTTCGGACTCGATGCGATCGATCACCACGTTCATCCCTCGCTGCAAAGTTCCCGCCCAACCGCAAACGCGTGCGGGCCGTCCACATGATCAGCCGGCACCCCGGCATACGTCAAAGCCTCATACGCGGCCAGAAACGCAAACACGATCAGCCCCAGGACCGTCAAAACCTTGATCCGGCGAACGTCACGATCAATCGGGAGCGCCCCGAGCGGCGCACCGACGAGGCCTTCGACACGTCTTTGCCTCGTCCGAATCGACCCGTGCCGCCAAGAGAATCGCCGCGGGTTCAGCCCGTTGAACATCGCCACGAGCCCGAGCGCCTCGGACACCTGCCCCGCCGCAGCGGATCCGACGCGATCCCCCCCAGCTCCAGCCTTCGTCAGGTCCTTGACCGCAAACGCGTCCGCCTGCCATTCGAGTCGCCGGCTCACCCACCCGAACCAGACGAACACGCACGCCAGCGTCAACACCATGCCACCCATCGAGAACCAGTGCGACGCCCCCCGCCCCGCCTCCTCTGAGAGTTCCCATGAGTTCGCGACGCCGATAAACACGTACCACGCCGCCCACTGCGCCGCCGTCCCCAGCAGCAGCACCGCCGAAAGCGTCGACAGCCCAAGCCACATCAGATGCCTGCAACGGACATGCCCCACCTCGTGCGACGCCACCGCTTCAAGCGAACCCGCGGGCATCGATTCGACCATCGCGTCCGTCACCAGGATGTACCGCGCAGGGGCAAAGAACCCGAGCACCGCCGCATTGTGCATCGTGCCCCCCGTCCGCCACAGGAGAAACTCCCGCACACGAACCCCGCTCCGCTCACACACCGCCGCCAACAACTCCCGCACCGAAGACTCACCCAAACGCTCCGTCGTCCACACACGCCGGAGCAGGATCGGCCCCATCCCCAGAAGCGCCACCACCCCGAGAAACTGCGCCACAAAGACCCACACCTCCCCGGCACGCTCGCCGAGGAAGTATCCGGCACTCTGCGTCCAGAGCGAAATCAGAATCAAAGGCAACAGCACCGGCAGCACCGACTGCCTCGACCAGAACCACACATACCCCGCCCGCGATGGAAACGACCGCGCCGCTGTAGTCGCGTCAAGACCCGTCGTCTGCAATCGACGCGCAATCGAAGCCTGACGCACCCGCCGCTCCACAGGCTCCATCCACCACCACCCCGCCACGATGAGCGTGAGCGCCGGCGCCGCCGCGATCAGCGAATCAACCAGCACGATCCCGCCCGTCGCCCGGTTCACCAGCCCAGGCCACCCGAGCACCAGGCAATTCACCCCGTGAAACACCACACCCATCACCCGCACAATCACCAGCGTCGCCTCGAGCGAACCGATCGCCTCCACACGCCCGCGATCAACCTGACGAACCGCCCGCCACGACGACCACGCCCCGATCCCCCCCAGCACGACAAACGGCACCAGACACACCGCCCAC